>JAYQBG010000003.1:144320-159468 GCA_038137215.1 Alphaproteobacteria bacterium | reverse complement strand
GGGTGGCGGTAATGATGAGCGCGAACAGACCCTCAACCAGCTTCTGGTGGAGATGGACGGCTTCGAGACCAATGAAGGCGTGATCATGGTGGCGGCGACCAATCGCCCCGACGTTCTTGACCCGGCGTTGCTGCGCCCGGGCCGTTTCGACCGTCAGGTCGTTGTGCCCAATCCCGATGTCATCGGGCGTGAAAAGATCCTCAAGGTGCACATGCGCAAGGTGCCGCTGGCACCGGATGTGGATGCCAAGATCATCGCCCGTGGCACGCCCGGTTTCTCCGGTGCCGATCTGGCCAACCTGGTCAACGAGGCCGCTCTGATCGCGGCCCGCAAGAGCCGGCGAATGGTCACCATGGCCGAGTTCGAAGAGGCCAAGGACAAGGTTCTGATGGGTGCCGAGCGCCGCTCCATGGTGATGACCGAGGACGAGAAGCGCCTGACGGCCTATCACGAGGCCGGGCACGCACTCGTCGGTCTGCATCTGGATGGCTGCGATCCGCTGCACAAGGTGACGATCATTCCACGCGGCCGTGCGCTGGGCGTGACCATGTCGCTGCCCGAGCGTGACCGCTACACCTATTCGATTTATGAACTGAAGGCCAAGCTGGCCATGATGTTCGGCGGCCGGGTGGCCGAAGAGCTGATCTTCGGCAAGGAACACGTGACCACCGGTGCCGGAAACGACATCAAGGAGGCCACCAATCTCGCACGGCGCATGATCACCGAATACGGCTTCAGCGAGAAGCTCGGGCCGCTACGTTATGAAGACAATCAGGAAGAGGTGTTCCTGGGCCATTCCGTGTCCCAGCACAAGAATGTCTCTGATGCGACGGCGAAGGTCATTGACGATGAAATCCGTTCGTTGATCGATGGCGCCGAAGCCGAAGCACGCCGCATCCTGACCGAGTTCAACGACGAGTTGGAGATCATCACCAAGGGGCTGCTTGAATACGAAACGCTTTCGGCTGAGGAAGTGGACAATCTGCTGAAAGGCAAGCCCATCGACCGGTCTGACAGCGATGAGAGCGACTCCTCCGATCGACCGCGTTCCTCCGTGCCCACCAGCGGTTCGGCGAACAAGAAGGACCGGCCGAGTGGCGGCATGGAGCCGGAACCCCAGCCCCAGGGCTGACACGGTTTCGGCGGCAGTCCGTCCCGAATTCAGTCACACCGGAATTCAAAAGGGCTCTCGCCGATCTGCGGGGGCCCTTTTTCATCAACCCACACCGATGCGCCGTGCATGACCGAACCTGACCCATCCGACCGACCCGAAGCGCTTGAACCTCTGGGCTTTGTCTCGGGACGGATCGCGCTGGACATGTGCGAGGCGGGATGGGCCTTTGCCATGGCCGGCGGGCCGCTCGCCTTTACCCATGCCCGCTGGCGGGGTGATCTGCTGAACGCCGAGGCCCTGCGCCGCCGGGCGATGCATGAGGACATGGACGAGGACGGCGCGCTGACCGCAGCCCTGGAAGCAGTGACACGGCCGCGCCCTGCCTTTGCCGGGCTGGCGCTATCGGGCGCGCTGGCACGGCCCCGCCTCATGGGGGTCTGCAATGTCACGCCGGACAGTTTTTCCGATGGTGGCGAACATGCCGATCCGGCCGCCGCGATCACCTTTGGCCGGGAACTGGCCGCGGCGGGGGCAGACATTATCGATGTGGGAGGTGAATCCACCCGTCCCGGCGCCCAACCGGTCTCCGAGGATGAAGAATGTGCACGGGTGGTTCCCGTGGTTGAAGCGCTCGCTGCGGATGGGCTTGTCGTCTCAATCGACACGCGCCATGCCGGGGTGATGCAGGCTGCACTCGATGCGGGTGCGCGAATCGTCAACGATGTGGCCGCGCTCACAGGTCCGGGAACCCTGGAGACGGTTGCCGCCTCGCAGGCCTCCGTAATCCTGATGCACATGCAGGGGACCCCGCGCGATATGCAGGCCAATCCGCAGTATCGTGACGTGGTCACGGATATCTATGATTGGCTGTCCGAACGTGTTCAGTCCTGCCGGACCGCGGGTATTTCCCTCGATCGTCTGGCCGTGGACCCAGGATTCGGCTTCGGCAAGACCGTCGATCACAACGCGGCCCTGCTCGCGCGCCTGGGCCTGTTCCAGGGGCTGGGCTGTCCGGTTGCGGTGGGTCTCTCGCGCAAGAGTTTCATCGGGGCGTGGACCGGCGAAGACGATCCGGCCCGTCGTGTCACCGGCTCTGTGGCGGCCGCACTTTCCGCTGTGGGCCAGGGCGCGCAGATCGTCCGGGTGCACGATGTGGCGGAGACCCGCGACGCACTGGATGTCTGGCATGCCCGGACCCGGGCGTTGCTGTGAGCGGTTGTGTGACAGCCTTGTTAACGGTCACGCACGCGGTGCTATAAGTCGTTACAGAGACTGCGCGGGAAGCGATATGGCACGTAAACTTTTTGGCACAGACGGCATACGCGGCAAGGCCAACCTGGAGCCCATGACCGCGGAAACGGCGTTGCGGGTGGCAATGGTGGCCGGACACCGGTTCACCCGTGGCGATTACCGTCACCTGGTGGTGATCGGTAAGGATACCCGTCTGAGCAACTACATGATCGAGCCGGCCCTGCAGGCCGGTTTTACGGCCATGGGGATGGATGTGGTGCTGGTCGGGCCGATGCCGACTCCGGCCGTGGCGATGCTCACGCTTTCGCTGCGTGCCGATCTGGGCGTGATGATTTCGGCCTCCCACAATCCGTTCGAAGACAACGGGATCAAACTGTTCGGTCCGGATGGCTACAAGCTCTCCGACGAGGTCGAGGAAGAGATCGAGGCGTTGATCGAGAACGGGCTGGTCGATCATCTGGCGGCGTCGGACAAACTGGGCCGCGCACGCCGACTGGAAGACGCCCAGGGGCGGTATATCGAATTCGTGAAGCACAGTTTTCCGCGCAATCTGCGCCTCGACGGGCTGAAGATCATAGTCGATTGCGCGAACGGTGCCGCTTACAAGGTCGCGCCCCGGGTGTTCCACGAACTGGGTGCCGATGTCGTCCCCATGGCGATCGAGCCGGATGGTACGAACATCAACCGGGATTGTGGCGCCACCGCCACGGCGGCGCTGCAGGAACAGGTGGTGGCCCATGGTGCGGATCTGGGCGTGGCGCTCGATGGTGACGCCGACCGTGTCATTTTGTGTGACGAGCACGGCACCGTTGTGGACGGCGATCAGGTGATGGCGATGATCGCGCGCTCCTGGCAAAGCGCGGGCCGGATTGCCGGCGGCGGCATTGTTGCCACCGTGATGTCCAATCTGGGGCTGGAGAAGTATCTCGAATCCATCGACCTGAACCTGGTGCGAGCCTCGGTCGGGGATCGTTATGTGCTCGAGCAGATGCGGGCCGGCGGTTTCAATCTCGGCGGCGAACAGTCGGGTCATCTCATCCTGAGCGAATACTCCACCACCGGTGACGGTCTGATCGCCGCGCTGCAGGTGCTCGCTGCCAAGGTGGCCGCGGACGCCCCGATGAGCGACTTTGCGCAGGTCTTCACCCCGTTCCCGCAACTGCTCAAGAACGTGCGCGTCAAGGATCGCGCGGCGATGGACGCCCCCGATGTGAAATCCGCGGTGGTCGCCGGCGAGGAAAAGCTCGGTGATGATGGCCGGGTGCTGATCCGCCCGTCGGGCACCGAACCGCTGATCCGTGTGATGGCCGAGGGGCTCGATGAAGACCTTGTCACCGCTGTTGTGGACGACATTGTCGTGGCGATCGCGGCGGCGGCCTGAAACCGGGGATTTGTGATGGAAGGGCGCGTTCTGATCGTGGCCGGTTCGGATTCCGGCGGAGGGGCCGGTATTCAGGCCGATATCAAGGCCGTTACGGCGCTTGGCGGGTTCGCGATGACCGCGATCACCGCGCTGACCGCTCAGAACACCCATGGCGTGCACGGCATCCACCCCGTCGAGACCAATTTCGTCGCCCAGCAGATGCAGGTCGTGCTCGACGATCTCGGCGCGGACTGCATCAAGACGGGCATGCTTCACAGTGTCGAGGTCATTGAGACCGTGGCCGCGACCCTGCGCGCGAAGGCCGAAGGTGTACCGCTGGTCGCCGATCCGGTGATGGTCGCCAAGGGCGGCGCCAAACTGCTTGATGACGGCGCCCATGCCGCGCTGGTCTCCTGCCTGCTGCCGCTGGCGACGGTACTGACGCCCAATGCACCGGAAGCAGCAGCCCTGAGCGGCATTGCGGTCGAGGACGAGGCCGGCCAGCAACGCGCCGGTGAGGCGCTGCTGAAGCTCGGAGCGAAAGCCGTTCTGGTCAAAGGGGGGCATGTCGATGGCGCCGAGGTGGTTGATCTTCTGGTCACGCCCGATGAAACGATCCGGTTTGCCGATCCGCGGATCGACAGTGTGAACACCCATGGCACCGGATGTACGCTCGCCTCATCCATCGCTACCGGAATCGCTCAGGACTTGCCGCTCCGGGATGCTGTGGCGCGGGCCCGCAACTATGTGCGCGCGGCCATTGCCTCGGCGCCGGGCTATGGCGGCGGGCATGGACCGCTCGATCATTCGGTGACCTTCGACCCGTCGCGACTGGCCGGTTAGCGGATGCCACGCACCGACAAGGCGGCGGCACAACCCGACAACACCGTCTCATTCTTCTCTCTCGCAACCGCGGCGGCGGTTTTTGCGATCGCGATCTGGGGTGCATCGTCGCTTGTGACCAAGCTGGGCATCCTGTCGGTGGACAGCTTCTCGCTGGCCATCCTGCGCACGGTTGCGTCCGTTCCCTTTGCGCTGGCGATCATCTGGATGGTGCGCGGGAAATTGCCCTGGCGGGGGCGTGACAAGTTCCATTTGCTCGGTATGGCGGTCACCGGGCTGATCGGGTTCCCGGTGCTCTTCACACTTGGTGTGTCGCATACGACCGCGGGCCATGCTGCGGTGGCACAAACGGCCATGCCGTTGTTTGCCGGGTTGCTCGAAGCCCTCGACAATCGTCGCTGGCCTGCTCTCAAGTGGTGGGTGGGCATCGCGGTGGCGTTTGGTGGCGCGGTGATACTGATCGCCGAAGCCATTGGTGTGACGGCCACCGGTGCCACCTGGCAGGGCGATCTGATCGTCATCTCGGGTTCGTTTTCCGCGGCCCTGAGCTTTATCTTCGCCTCCCGCCTGGTGCCCCGCTACGGCTCGGTTTCGGTGACCATGTGGAGCGTTGTCGTTGCCGGTATCCTGCTGCTGCCGTTTCTGACCATGCGTCTCGATGCGCTGGCTCTCGCCAGCATTACACTGACCGGCTGGCTTGCCATCCTCTATCTTTCGGTTGGTGCGTCCATTCTGGCTTACATCACCTGGATTTACGCCCTGACCCGCGGCGGCATCAGCCGGATGGTGGCCTGGCAGTATGCCTCCCCGGTTGTCGGGATTGCCGCGGCCGCGATCTTCCTGGCCGAACCATTGACCCCGATGCTCATCATCGCCACGGTCGTCATTCTGCTCGGTGTCGCGCTGGTTCAGCGTCGCTAACTCATAACTCCCCAAAGGGCGAATGACCCAGACCAGCCTTGTTCGCGTCTATGTCTTTGCGTTGATGGCCGTGTTCATCTATGGCGCCACGGCTGCCCTTACGAAGATTGCGACGGGGACGGTGGACGGTATCACTGTGGGTGCTCTTCGCGCCGTGGTCGCTGCGCCGCTGGCGATCCTGGTGATCATGTTGGGGCAGCACCGCATCCCGCTCCGCCGCCGTTCCATCTATCTTCTGGTCGTCTCGGGCCTGGGTGGTCTTGTCCTGTTCCCTGTCCTGTTCAGCTGGGGTGTTCAGCTGACCACGGCGGGCCATGCTGCGGCGGGCACCGCCTTCGGGGCGTTGATGGCCGGGGCACTGGCTGCGATCATCAACCGGCGATTGCCGGGCTGGCCCTGGTGGATCGGGATTGCCACCGGAACGGGCGGAGCCCTGTTGCTGATCTGGGAGGCGGTCGGGCTGGAAGCGCAAGGCGTCAGCTGGCAGGGCGACACGCTGGTCTTTCTGGGCATGTTCATGGGGGTTGTCGGCTACATTGCGGGTGCGCGCCTGACCCAGGATATCGGGGCTACGGCGGTGACCATGTGGTCGATTATTGTCGCGATCGTGGTTCTTGTGCCGCTGGTGATCGTTTATCCCCGCGTGGAGACGGTCATCGCCATTGAGCGTGAAGCCTGGATGGCTATTCTGGCGCTTGGCTGGGGCTCGACCATTCTGGCCTACCTGTTCTGGAACCGCGCGCTTGCCGATGGCGGCGTCGCCCGAATCGGCGCGCTGCAATTGTTGCAGCCCGTGGTCGGGATTGCGTTGGCGGCTGTGCTGCTCACAGAACCGATCACGCTGCCCCTCGCCATTGCGACTGCGATTATCCTGTCCGGGGTCATTCTGGTGCAGCGGGAGCGGGGCTAGGACCACGCGGTCCGGTCTCGTTCGCCGGCAACATTCCCACGAGGGATCGCCCGAAAGTTCCAAACCGGCCTGCTAGCATCTGCCAGTTCACCCCATCGGGATCGTTGACGAGTACCGCGAAAGGCCGCTTGTCGAGTTGCACATCGGCAAACAGTTCGTCGTGGGAAAGGCCACCATCCCCATCGACATCGAAATTCTAAAACACCTGCGCCTCTCCGGCGGATTTCATGCCGATCAGGGCGAGTCCGACCAGCATGCGTTCCTCGGCTGTCAGACTGTTCTCGCGATCCTGTACGGCACTTGTGGCACGGCTTCTGGTTGCCTGTACCTCGCTCAGGGTAATGCGGCTGTCGCGGTTGGTGTCGAGGAACTCGTGAACCGCTTTGGAGCAGGCTATGGACGGCGCGCCATCGCAGGTGAGCCGAAGTTGAGCGATTCCGTTATCGAATGTCTGGTCGGCGTCGGCTGCGTGGCCTAAGAGCGCAACGGCAGACCCCAGCAAAAGGCAAGTGGCAGCGAGGCCAATTATATGTCGTGTGTTTGACATGAACGATCCCGGAGCAGCGTTGAACGATTGTTCCAGAATCCGTGCAAATCTGGGTCCCAATAAGGCGTGGGTCGAATGCGCAAGAACCGGGTGAGGACCACAGGATGGAAAAACTAGGTTCTTTCCATGGATTACCAACGCGATTTGAGAACTATAGCCTGCTATACCGATTCTATGGATTCTGCCATCCGGCAGGGTGTCAAACGGGGGCTTGCTCTGCATGGCCAGGCGGTCCGCAGCGCCTGCGGAGCGCTTGCAAAATTTCTGATTCGTTCGGCACGACTCCGGACGACGTGCAGGCAGTTTGCCCGGCTGGACGATCATGGGTTGCGGGATATCGGGTTGAATCCCGGGGATGCGGAGAAGGAATCGCAAAAACCATTCTGGCGGGTATAGAAAGGACTTGAGCCATGACCATGACGAACACTCTGAATCAGCGAGAAGTTGAAGGCTCCGACGACTATGGCTTCGCTCTGGTCGGTCGGCTGCTGGCCTGGCTGTCCGAGCACTATCGCGAACAGCCGAGCCTCGAGGCGATTGCCCGGGAAGCCGGGATGAGCCCCTATCATGTTCAGCGGCTCTTCACCCGGTATGTCGGTGTCAGTCCCAAAAAATACGTGCAGTACCTGACCCTCGACCATGCCAAGCGGGCGCTGGATGAATCCCGCAGTGTGCTCGATGTCGCGTTCGATACGGGGCTGTCCGGCCCCGGTCGCCTGCATGATCTGTTTGTGTCTCACGAGGCGCTGACACCGGGTGAATGGAAACGCCATGGCGAGGGGTTGGAAGTCCGCTATGGCTGGCATGACAGCCCGTTCGGAGAATGCCTGATCGCAGCGACGGCACGCGGCGTTTGCGGGCTTGCCTTCAACGGCATGGATGACCGGGCGGCCTCGCTGGCTGAACTCGCCACCAGCCTGGGTGAAGCAAGTCTGATCGAGGATTTCGAAGCCACAACGTCCTACGCCGAATCGGCATTCGGGGGAGGGGATCTGCACCTCGTGCTGCGCGGGACGCCGTTCCAGCTCAAGGTCTGGGAAGCGCTGATGCGTATCCCGTCCGGGTGCGTGCTGTCCTACGCGGATCTCGCAGCCCGGATCGGATCACCCGGTTCGGCGCGCGCGGTGGCGGGCGCGGTGGCCCGGAACCCGGTCTCGTGGCTGGTTCCCTGCCACCGGGTGATTCGCAGTGGCGGGACGATCAGCGGCTATCGCTGGGAGCAGGAGACGAAACGCGTGATCCTCGCCTGGGAGGCCGCGCAGGCCGAAGCCCGCGAGGCGGCCCACTAACCCTTTATTCGCCATAGCCAAACCGCTAGGGTCCGTGCCGCAATTCATGGAGTGGGTTGATGGCGGCACGCTATCTGGACGAATTCGAGGTGGGGCAGGTCTTCGAGACCGAGCCGGTCACCTTGAGTGAAGAAGATATTATCGGCTTTGCCGAGCGGTACGATCCGCAGGTGTTTCACACCGACGCGGAGGCTGCGAAGGACAGCTTTTATGGTGGGTTGATCGCCAGTGGTCATCAGACCATCGGAACGGCTTTTGCCCAGTTCATCCGCATTGGCGTGTTCGGAGAAAACTCGCTCGGCGGCCCGGCGATGGACAATGTCCGCTGGCTGGCGCCGGTCCGGCCTGGTGACACACTGGTGACCGAAGCCGAAGTGTTGGATGTTCGCCCGTCCAAGTCACGTCCGGATCGGGGCGTGATCCGCATGGCGTTCCGAACCTCGGTGGACGGGGCTGTCGTCTCCAGTTTCGACACGACGACGTTTTTGCGTCGCGCGCCTTCGGAGGACGCCGCATGACCGGCTGGTATATCGAGGATTTCACGACAGGACGACGGATCGAAACCGAACCGGTGACGCTCGACGCCGACGAGATCAAATGGTTCGCAAAGCAATACGATCCGCAGCATTTCCATACCGATGAAGAAACCGCGAAAGACTCCGTTTTTGGCGGTCTGATCGGCAGCGGGTTTCAGACAGTTGCGATTGCCACCGGACAGTTCATCCGCACCGGTGCTGTGGCGGGGACCGGTCTGGGTGGACCGGGCCTGGACAATGTGCGCTGGGTGGCACCTGTGCGCCCGTGCGATACGCTGTCCACCACGGTGGAAGTATCCGAATCCCGGGTTTCCAAATCCGACCCGACCCGCGGAGTGGTGATCCTGGCCTTCGAGGTCAGCAATGCAGACGGCGTTGTTGCCACGTTCGATGCGACGGTGTTCGTAAAGACGCGCGGCGACGCAGCTGCGTGATAAACTGCTCCCTTTGGTGTGGGGCAATTCGTAGAAACACAAGATAACCGCACTCGTTTCCGGGTTCGACCCGGCGCAACTTGGCATGTGGGTGACCTTTGCGGTCGTCACGGTGGCGCTCGTCCTCTACACGGCCGAACGGGTCTCGCTGGAACTCACTTCACTGGGCGTGATTTGTGTTCTGCTCGTCTTCTTCCACTTCAATCCCGTCCCCGATGCGTCGGGTGAAAACCTTCTGACACCCACCCGGCTGCTGGCAGGGTTTGCCAATCCGGCCCTGCTGACCGTGATCGCCTTGCTGGTCATGGGTGAGGGTCTGGCACGGACAGGGATTCTGGAGGCCGGAGCCCAGATGTTCTTCCGCTATGGACGGGGGCACACAGCGCTGGCAACAGGCCTGGCCTTTGTGGCGGTACTCGTGGTCAGCGGGTTCATGAACAATACGCCGGTGGTTGTTATCTTCATCCCGATCATGCAGGCGCTCGCGTCGCGGCTGGGGCAGTCACCCTCGCGCCTGATGATGCCACTCTCCTTCGCTTCCATCCTGGGCGGCATGGTGACCCTGATCGGTTGAGCACGAACCTGTTGGTCTCGGGCATGCTGATCGAACTGGGAGAGGATGGCTTTTCCTTCTTCCAGTTCGCCATTCCGGGCATGGCACTGGCCGGAATCGGCATTTTCTACGTGATCTTCGTCTGTCCGCGCCTGCTGCCCCAGCGTGCGCTGCTGACCAGCGCGATTGCCGGCGGCGGCCGGCAGTTCATGGCCGAGCTTAATGTGAGCGCCGGATCCAAGTTCGAGGGCCTGCAGCCGCGCGGTGGGTTCTTTCCCTATCTGAAGGACATGACGGTCCGTGTCGTCATCCAGAACGATGAATCCTTCTTTCCACCTTTCGATGATGACTTTGTCGTCGGTGATTGCGACACGATCGTGGTGGCCGCGACACGGTCCGCCCTTACCGAGGCCCTGAAAGGGGAGCCCGAGCAGTTCCACCCCGAACTGGGCGATGATTGGGAGCGTTTCGAAACCGAAGAGGGGGCCCAGCGCTGGTAGGTCGGCAATCAGATACTGGCTGAAGCGATGGTCACGCCGGGGTCACGGCATGTGGGGCAGAACCTCGTGCAGATCGGGTTTCGCTACAAGTATCACTGCGTGGTGCTGGGGATTCAGCGCCGTTCCCAGATGATCCGCGCGCGGGTGACGGAGATTCGCCTCGAGCCGGGCGATGTTCTGCTGGTGCAGGGGCGCCAGAGCGATGTCGATGCGTTGCGTGGGGATCAGGATATTCTGCTTGTCGAATGGACGGCGACCGAGATGCCGGCGGCTCATCATGCGGCCAGCACGCTTACGATTTTCGTCGGTGTGATTGCCACGGCGGCCCTGGGTGTTCTTCCCATCAAGATTGCAACGCTTGTCGGGGCCGGGCTGATGCTCGCTACCGGCGTTCTCAATATCCGGCAGGCGACCCGGGCCATCGACCGGACCATCGTGATGATGATTGCGGCGGCCCTCGACCTGGGCAGTGCCTTGCAGGCCACGGGCGGCGCGGAATTTCTGGCGGGTGTGCTGCTGAGTGTTATGGGCGATGCCTCACCGGCGATCATCCTCTCCGCGTTCTTCCTGCTGGTGGCCGTTCTGGCCAACCTGATCAGCACCAAGGCGACCGCGGTGCTGTTCACGCCGATCGCGGTGGGAATTGCCCAGGGCCTGTCTCTGCCGGTGGAGCCGTTTGCCGTGGCTGTGGTGTTTGCGGCGAACTGCTCTTTCGCCTCGCCCATCGGCTATCAGACAAATTTGCTCGTCATGGCGCCGGGAAATTACAGATTCGTGAATTTCATCCGTGTCGGGACACCCTTGCTGATCATTGTCTGGCTGGTCTTCAGCTTCGTCGCGCCCTGGTATTACGGGCTTTCCTGAGTTTTTTGGGGCTGCGACAAACCGTCAGTTGACCTGCGCGGAAATCCTTCTAATTTCCGTAGCGGGCTACACCCCCCCAACGGGGTGCAACGTTCTGGAAGGAACGCATGACATGACTGACGCAGTAACCCGGCCGGACGCACGTCCGGCATCTCCCCTGTTTTCATCTGGACCCTGTGCCAAGCGACCCGGCTGGTCGCTGGATGTGCTCGATGACGCCAGTATCGGGCGTTCGCATCGTGCCAAGGGCCCCAAAGCCAAACTCCAGCGTGTGATCGAGGACAGCCGGGCCATTCTCGGCATTCCCGAGGATTACCGTATCGGCATTGTGCCGGCCTCCGACACAGGCGCTTTCGAGATGGCCATGTGGTCGATGCTCGGCGCGCGGGGGCTGGATATTCTGGCCTGGGAGAGCTTCGGACAGGGCTGGGTGACCGATATCGTCAAACAGCTCAAGCTCGAGGACATCCGGGTTCTTGAGGCCCCCTACGGAGCCTTGCCCGATCTGGGTTCGGTGGATTTCAGCCGCGATGTCGTATTCACCTGGAACGGGACGACCTCCGGCGTGCGGGTTCCCGATGGCGACTGGATCCCGGCCGACCGGGAAGGTCTGACCCTGTGCGATGCGACCTCGGCCGCCTTTGCAATGAACCTGCCCTGGGACAAGCTGGATGTCGTGACCTGGTCCTGGCAGAAGGTGCTCGGTGGTGAGGCCCAGCACGGCATGCTGGTTCTCAGCCCGCGCGCGGTCGCGCGGCTGGAGAGCTACACACCGCCCTGGCCGATGCCCAAGATTTTTCGCATGACCAAGGGTGGTAAGCTGAACGAAAGCATCTTCGAGGGTAGCACCATCAACACACCGTCGATGCTCTGTGTGGAGGACCATCTCGATGCGCTCGACTGGTCGCGCGAGATCGGTGGTATCGACGGCCTGATCGCCCGGTCGAACAAGAACTTCGCGGTCATCGCGGACTGGGTCGAATCTTCCAGCTGGGCACGGTTCCTGGCGGCGGACCCGGCCATGCGTTCGACAACGAGTGTCTGTCTGACGATCGCCGACCCCTGGTTCGAATCCCTGTCTGACGACGAACAGGCTGCCGCGGCGAAAGCGGTCGCGGGCTTGCTCGACAAGGAAGGCGTGGCCTTCGACGTGGGGGCGTATCGCGATGCGCCGGCCGGGCTGCGTATCTGGGCCGGTGCCACCGTCGAGGCGGAAGATCTGACAGCACTGATGCCCTGGCTCGACTGGGCTTTCGCGACTGTCAAAGCCGAACACAGCAACATCTAGGGACCCCGGAACTTCGGTTCGCCGTCCCCCACCCCCCAACTGTTTGAAACCCGCCTCTATCAGCGGAAGGATACCCAATGCCGAAAGTACTGATTTCCGACAAAATGAGCGAACGTGCCAAAGAGATTTTCGATGCCCGGGGCATTGAAGTCGATGTGAAGACCGGCATGTCCGAGGACGAACTGATTGCCTGCATCGGTGAATATGACGGTCTGGCCGTCCGGTCTGCGACCAAGGCCACGCAGAAGATGCTCGAAGCCGCCGACAACATGAAGGTGATCGGGCGCGCGGGCATCGGCGTGGACAATATCGACGTCGCAGCGGCCACGGCACGTGGCATTGTGGTCATGAACACACCCTTCGGTAATGCGATCACGACGGCGGAACACGCCATTGCCATGATGATGTCTCTGGCGCGGCAGATTCCCGAAGCGAATACTTCGACCCAGGAGAGCAAGTGGGAAAAGTCTCGCTTCATGGGCGTGGAACTGACCGGCAAGACGCTGGGCATTGTCGGTTGCGGCAATATTGGCGCCATCGTCGCCGATCGTGCGCTTGGTCTGAAAATGAAGGTTGTTGCATTCGATCCGTTCCTCGGTGAAGACCGCGCCCGCGAAATCGGCGTGGACAAGGTCGATCTGGATGAGCTTCTGCAACGGGCCGACTTCATCAGCCTTCACACACCGCTGACCGATCAGACCCGCGGGATCATCGATGCTGCGGCGATCGCCAAGACCAAGCGGGGTGTGCGGATTATCAATTGTGCGCGCGGCGGCCTGGTGGTTGAGGCGGACCTGAAGGCGGCGCTTGAATCCGGGCATGTGGCGGGGGCGGCTCTCGATGTGTTCGAGACGGAGCCCGCCAAGGACAATCCTCTGTTTGGGATGGAAAACCTGGTCTGCACGCCGCATCTGGGCGCGAGCACGGACGAGGCGCAGGTCAATGTGGCCATACAGGTTGCCGAGCAGATGGCCGACTATCTGCTCGATGGCGCGGTGGTCAATGCCCTGAATATGGCGTCGGTCACGGCAGAAGAGGCACCGCGCCTGGCGCCCTATATGAAGCTCGCCGAGCAGTTGGGCAGCTTTGCCGGTCAGTTGACGGAGTCGGACCTCAAGAGCGTGACCATTGAGTTTGAAGGCCACGCAGCGGAACTGAACACCAAGCCGCTGACCGCTGCCATCCTGCAGGGGCTTCTCGCGCCCGTGCTCGATAGTGTGAATATGGTCAATGCGCCTGTCATGGCCAGCGAACGCGGGATCGAGGTCTCCGAAGTGCGCACCGAACGGGATGGCGACTATCAGACGCTGGTGCGCCTGACCGTCGTCACCGACGAGTTGACCCGGAGTGTCGCTGGCACACTGTTTGGCGGTGACCGGCCGCGCCTTGTCGATGTGAAAGGGGTCCCCATGGAGGCCGAACTCCGCAAGCACATGATCTATGTGACCAACGAAGACAAGCCGGGTCTGATCGGTGGTCTGGGTACTGTGCTGGGCGATGCGGGTCTGAACATTGCAACCTTCCAGCTTGGCCGGACGGAAGCCGGTGGCGATGCGATCGCGCTGGTGGAAGTCGATCACGCGGTTCCCGATGAGGTTCTGGCGGCTGTTGCTGCGCTGCCCAATGTGGTTCAGGCCAAGGCCCTGAATTTCTGAGCGACGCCGATTTCCGCCGCGGTTAGTGTTCGGTTCACCCGAACAGGATAGAACTGTTCTCGTCCGTTTCACGAACACCATGGTTGAACGATGAAACCAACAGGAATGTTTCCCCGTTTTGCGCTCGTGGCCGCGCTTTCGGCTCTGTCCGCTGGGGTCGTCGCCACCGATGCAGCGGCTTTTCAGCCACGCGATTCGAAAGAAGTCGATGCGGTGAATGTCCGTATCCTGCAGAGCGAAATGATGGTTGCGGCGCTGAGTTGCGACATGCGCAACAGCTACAACACCGTCGTTGTTCGTTATCAGGGCGAACTGGTTTCACATGGCCGCGTGCTGAAGAAGATGTTCCGCCGTGATCATGGCGCACGCGCGCAACGCGAACTGGACGGTTTCGTCACCCAGCTTGCCAATGATGCCTCGATCCGCAGCGCCCGCCAGCGCCAGGAATTCTGCGGAAATGCACGTGCGGTCTTCTCCAAACTGATTGCCGGCGACACGACGTCTCTGGCCGATACGGGACTACGGGTTGTCGAAGGCAACGTGGTTCAGAACGCGCCGGCCGGAAATCTACCGCCCTCGGGCGCCAGTTCCGCCGAAGCACGCAGGTAAAAAGCTACCAGCCGGGCAAAAAGAAGGGCTGCACCCAAAGGTACGGCCCGTTTTGTTTTCCGCTGCGCAGATGCGGGTCAGAAGACGATCTGTACCCGCCGGTTCTGGGGCTCGCGCACACCATCCGGCGTGGCGACGAGCGGATCGGATTCACCGCGTGCGACGGTCTGGATGTCATAGCCGGTCAGGCCGAGGCGGACCAGTTCCGCGCGGACGGCATCGGCCCGGCGCTGGGACAAGCCTTGGTTGTAGGCTGCCGAACCCGACAGATCCGTATGGCCGGTGGTGACAATGCGCACATTGCCCAGGCTCCGGGCATTCACCACGGCCTGTTCCAGAATGGCGCGGGCCGGCGGTGTGACAACCGCGCTGTCAAAGTCGAAGAAGATCAGGAAGTCGCGCACGACCACCTGCTGCGGTGCGGGCGGATTCAGCGCGAAGCGGACGCCCAGGCAGATCGCGTGATCGTCA
>JAYQBG010000003.1:36133-144220 GCA_038137215.1 Alphaproteobacteria bacterium | reverse complement strand
CGGTGCGGGCGGATTCAGCGCGAAGCGGACGCCCAGGCAGATCGCGTGATCGTCATAGTCGCCATCAACGCTGGTGCCCGCCGCCGATATAGGGCTCGACCCCGCCGCCGATATCGAAATCATAGAACAGGTTGACGATGGCGCCGTAGGCCTCGACCTCGCCCGTGCCGTTGACGCCGGAGATATTGTCGACATCCGAACCCCGGTAACCGCCTTCGATCTCGGTGCGCCAGGAACTGCCATAGTCGAAACCGATACCGACAAGGCCGGCCAGGCCCTGATCGATTTCGACGCTGGAGTTGATCCCTGAGCCGTCCACGTCCGAATCGTGCGGATGGTGAAACCCGAGCCCGCCGGAGAGGTACCAGCCACGATCGGACGAAACCATGAACATGACTTCGTCAGTCGGTTGTTGGGCGGTTGCACCACCGCTGACGGCGATCGCCACGGCCAGAGCGCCCATGCTCACACCAAGTTTCTTGAAAGTCATCATGCTCGTCCTCTGAGTCTTCGCACCGTCGATCATGGAAACCGTCATGTACGAAAAGAAGTTCCAGAACACGGACGTACCACAACTGTGACCGGAAATGCAGCGATGCTTGTATGCACAGCTTCGTTTTTCCCCGGAATCGTTGCCCAATTGCTGCAAACCGGCTAAACCGCGCGCGGTCATGAACGATGTATCCTACAACAAGGCCTTGCTGCCCAATGGTCTGCACGACCTCCTGCCGCCGCGCGCAGCGCAGGAATCTGCGGCCATTGCCGCGATCATGGAAGTGTTCAGGGCCAGTGGTTATCAGCAGGTGAAACCGCCGCTGGTCGAGTTCGAATCGACTCTCGCGGGGAACGGCGCCAATGGCGGCGGCAGCCTGTCCGGCCAGATGTTCCGTCTTATGGATCCGGTCAGCCAGCGCATGATGGCCGTCCGTGCCGATATCACGCTCCAGGTCGCGCGGATCGCGGGAACCCGGCTGGTCGAGGAAGCGCGGCCCCTGCGCCTGTCCTATGCGGGACAGATCCTGCGGGTCCGGGGAAACCAGCTGCGCCCGGAGCGGCAGTTTGCACAGGTGGGGGCGGAACTGATTGGTCCGGATTCGGTCAGTGCCGATGTCGAGGCCATTGTGCTCGCCGTGGAATGTCTGTCGGCGAGTGGCATTGACGAGCCGACCATCGATATCAATTCGCCAGCCCTGGTCGGGCATGTGCTGACGGGGATCGAGCTGGACCCGGCGGCCATCGCGGATTTGCGGGAGTCACTCGACCGCAAGGATTTGGGGGCCACCGAAGATATTCTGCGCCGCCAGGGTGTCGCCTTTTCCGGCAATGCCAAGGCGCTTTACGCACTGATCGAAAGTGTCGGGCCGGCCGATGAGGTGATCGAGGAGCTCAAGGCCATCGACCTGCCGGCGGATGCGCGGGCCGAAGTGGATCGTCTGGCCGATGTTCTCAACGGCGTGCATGCGGCCCTGCCGAATCTGTCCCTGACAATGGACCCGGTGGAGTATCGCGGGTTCGAGTATCAGACCGGGGTGAGCTTTACCGTATTCGCCGAGGGCGTTCGCGGGGAACTGGCCCGCGGCGGGCGCTACATCACCGAAGCCGGGGAATCGGCAACGGGTGTTTCGCTCTACATGGATTCGATCATGCGGGCCCTGTCAGCCCCCGAACCGGAGGCCCGGCTCTATCTGCCGGCGGGCACGCCCTATGCGGTGGCACAGTCCCTGCGCAATCAGGACTGGGTGACGGTTGCGGGACTCGAACAAGTCCCCGATGTTGAAGCCGAGGCGAAACGGCTGGGCTGCAGCCACTATCTCGAAAACGAGTCCCCGGTCGCGGTCACCGGCACGGACAGCTGAGGAATATGTCATGACGAACGTCGCTGTTGTCGGTTCGCAATGGGGAGATGAGGGCAAGGGCAAGATCGTTGACTGGTTGTCCGAGCGCGCCGATGTGGTAGTGCGCTTCCAGGGCGGTCACAATGCCGGGCACACCCTGGTCATCGGGGACAAGACCTATAAGCTCAGCCTTCTGCCCTCCGGTGTGGTCCGGTCGGGGAAGATCAGCATCATCGGCAATGGCGTGGTGGTCGATCCCTGGGCCCTGCTCAGCGAGATCGAGAAGATCGTCGAGATGGGGGTCGAGATCACGCCCGAGACCCTGAAAATCGCTGACAATGCGAGCCTCATACTGCCGCTCCATCCCTATCTGGATGGTGCGATCGAACAGGCGCGCGGGGCCGACAAGATCGGCACCACCGGGCGAGGCATCGGCCCGGCCTATGAAGACAAGGTGGCGCGGCGCGCGATCCGGATTTGCGACCTGGCCGATCCCGAGACGCTCGATCAGCGCGTCGATCACTTGCTGTTTCATCACAACGCCCTACTGCGCGGCCTGGGTGCCGAGGCAGTGAACAAGGCCGAGCTGATATCCCGGCTCGACGAGATCCGCGAGCCGCTTCTGTCCTATGCGGCACCGGTCTGGGAGTGGCTGGACGAGGCCCGGCGGGATGGCAAACGCATCCTGTTTGAAGGGGCCCAGGGCGCCATGCTGGATGTGGATCACGGAACCTATCCGTTTGTCACCTCCTCGAACACCGTGGCCGGACAGGCTGCCGCAGGCTCGGGGGTTGCACCGAACACCATCGGTTATGTGCTCGGCATCACCAAGGCCTACACCACGCGGGTCGGCAGCGGGCCGTTCCCGACCGAGGATACCGGTGATGTCGGCACCCGTCTGGGCGAACGCGGTCGTGAGTTCGGGACGGTCACCGGACGCAAGCGGCGCTGTGGCTGGTTCGATGCGGTGATGGTGCGCCAGGCCATTCGCGTGGGCGGAATCAGCGGGATTGCTCTGACCAAGCTGGATGTTCTCGACGGGATGGACGAACTCAAGGTCTGTGTCGGGTACAAGCTGGGTGATCGGGAAATCAGCCGCTTTCCGGCCGGAATCCGCGATCAGGCTTCGGTGGAGCCGGTTTACGAGACCCTGGAAGGCTGGCAGGACAGCACCGCGGGCGCGCGCAGCTGGGCGGATCTGCCGGCGACGGCCATCAAGTATGTGCGCCGCATCGAAGAACTGATCGATGCGCCGGTGGCGCTGCTCTCCACAAGCCCGGAGCGCCTTGACACGATTCTGGTCCGCGACCCCTTCGCAGATTGACCCGAAAACGCGCCTGCGTGCGCGTCCGGCGTTAACCATCCGTTACCTCCTGCAACCTAGAGTGATTTGCCCAGAGGCAAATTACCGGGAACCCGTGTGTTCGGGATGAAGGGCAATGAGCGAAGCGTTGCAGGAGATGGGGGAGGCTGATTCCGGCCTCGTTGCGGATTCGTCCGCAAGCTCACCGGCGTCCAAGCTCGCATCCTCTGCGGGTGAAATTACGTTTGCGAGCCGTTACCGAATTCAGCCGGGCGTGCTGCTGCCGCACCTGTCTACTGAATCGGCGCGTGCCTACGCGGCCTACGATTCCGAGGACCCGAGAAAGAATCTCTACGCGCTGGTGCTCGACCGCAGCATTCCGGCACGTCACGACGCCATTGTGAGCGCCAAGGGGATTGTGCACGAGGCGCTGGCCAAGCCGGCGCGCTGGGGGCAGGTCAAGTGGGATGACGGTGGACGCGAGGAGATTGTCATCATCCTGCCGCAGCCATCGGGCCCGCCTCTGATGCCCAACCTCGAGGCCCGGATACAGCCATGGCTGGTACGTGAACTGAAGCGGGATTTCCTCACCCCCATCCTCGATCTGCTGCGCCGGATGCACGATGAGCGGGTGACCCATCGAAACCTACGCCCCACCAACCTGTTCCGCCGCACCGAAGACGGAACGGTCGAGTCGGGTCAGATCTACAGCGCGCCGCCCGGCTTTGATCAACCCGAGATATTCGAACCGCTCGACCGGGTGCGCTGTATCCCGACGGGACGCGGTGTCGGGGATATGAGCGACGAGATGTTCGCCATCGGTGTCAATCTGATGATTCTGGCCCTTGGCCGGAACCCGGTCGCCGGGGTCGGGGCCGAAGAATTGCTGCGCAGGCGTATCGAACTCGGCAGCTACAACGCCATGTTGGGCGCGAACAAGCTGTCCTCGGAGCTGACGCCGGTGGTCTGTTCGCTGATGCGTGACGATGCCCATGAGCGCTGGACCCTGTCCGACGTTACCACCTGGGTGACCACGGGGCAGGTCAACCCGTCTCAGCCTACGCCTGGTGTGCGAGCGGACCGGCCGTTCGAGATCAATGACCGACTGGCGTTCACGGCACGCGAACTCGCCACGGTGCTGGCATCCGACTGGGCGGCGGCCGTCAAGGTCATATCGACCAACGCCGTTGAACACTGGGTGGACCGAAGTCTGAAGAACCGTGATCTTGCCAAGGAGATTGCCCAGGCTGCGGTACCGGGCCCGACCGGTCCCAAGCAGATGAGCGCCGATATTCTCGTTTCACGCGTCATCACGCTGCTCGACCCGACGGGGCCGATTTGTTTCCGCGGCATGCGCGTGATCCTCGACGGCTTCGCGACGGCAACCGTCAGCGCGCTGAATGACCGCAACCTGGCCGCCGATTTCAGCGAGATGATCGCCGGCAAGATGATTGCCTTCTGGCATGCGGTACAGGCACGGCCCAAGACCTGGATGCTGACGGCGAGCGAGGTCGCGGAGAAGGCTTCGGTCTATCTGACGCAAACGGCTGCGGGATTCTCGATCGAACGGTGCGCCTATGCGCTCAACCCGGCATTGCCGTGTCTGAGCCCGCTTCTGAAGGGAGGTGTGCCGCTGCAGGTTCGCGATCTGATCGAGACCCTTGAGCTGCGTGCGGGAGACGGGGAGTTCCTCTTCGACCGCCACATCGCCGCCTTTCTGGGAGCGCTTATCGCAGGCAGCATCGACAAGGAACTCAACGACGTCGCCCAGGCCCGTGATGATGCGGGCGAACGCGTGGCGCAACTTCGTCTGCTGGCCTATGTGCAAAGCAAGAACAGTTCATCGGCAGCTCCGAAACTCTATGCGATATTTCTCAAACATCTGCAGCCGGTGCTGAACGACTACAAGAACGTTCCCATGCGCCAGAAACTCCAGCGCGCAGCACGGAAGGTCGCCTCACGCGGTAGCCTGAACGATCTGGTGCGGATTCTCGACAACAAGAAGAACCAGCGCTGGGATGAAAAGGGCTATGACATGGCGTGCCGCCGATATCATCGCCTGGACCGGGAGGTTCAGAGGATCAAAACCGATTCCCAGGGCCTGCGCCGGCAGGCGCGGCGCCTGGGTCAGCAGCTCGCCGCGAATATCGCCAGTGTGGTCAGTGTGATTGTGCTGGTGATCCTCGTCGTGAATCAGGTGGGTTAGGCATGTCGAAATCCGCCAGGGAAAAAAAGAACACGGCCCAGGCTGCAGCCCAGTCGCGCGGTTCCGGATCGATGGGGAACACCTATCTGCTCTCGATTATTGCGATGGTTGTGCTGGGGCTGGTTGTTTTCGCCACGCCGGCTTTCGTGGTCTTTGCGATCGGCGTGATCCCGTCGATCGTCGCTGCGATTATCGACCGGGAACCCGGCCGCAACGCCACCATTGCCGTGACGGCCACGAACTTTGCCGGGGTGGCGCCCTTTGTTATCGACCTGCTGATAAGCGGTGCCACCATGGCCCGGGCCATGGCGATGGTGAATGATGTCTTTGTGCTGTGTGTGATGTACGGGACCGCGGCCATCGGCTGGAGCTTCGTCCTCGGCATGCCGCGGTTCGGAGCCGTTTATCTCAGTGTAAGCAACGAGGCCAAGGTCCAGGCGATGATGCGCGAACAGCGCCGCCTGATCGAGGAATGGGGTGAGGGCGTGACCGAGATGCCGCCGCCGCGTAAATCGGCTGCGACGTCAGCCAAACCGGCCTAGGAGGCCGGTGCCAGAGCGTCCGGTGCGGCAACCTGCTGATCGATCGCCAGATTTTTCATCGCTTTTTGCAGCTTCTCGAAAGCCCGCACCTCGATCTGGCGCACGCGCTCGCGGCTGATGTCGTATTCCTGGGACAGATCCTCGAGCGTCTTGGGGTTCTCCTGCAGACGGCGTTCGGTGAGGATATGGCGTTCGCGTTCATTCAGGGCGTCCATGGCCTGGGTCAGCAGATCACGGCGCTTTTCAAGCTCGTCCTGTTCGACCAGTTCGATTTCCTGGGAATCCGTCTCATCGACCAGCCAGTCCATCCACTCGCTGTCGCCCTCGCCATCCTTGCGCAGGGGCGCGTTGAGGGAACCATCGGGACCCGCCAGGCGCCGGTTCATCTGAACCACGTCGTTTTCGGAAACCTTCAGCTCGCGGGCTATGTATTCCACCTGTTCGGGCGGCAGATCGCCCTCATCCAGTGCCTTCAACTGGCCCTTCATGCGGCGCAGGTTGAAGAACAGTTTCTTCTGGGCCGCCGTGGTGCCCATCTTCACGAGGCTCCAGGAATGGAGGATGTATTCCTGGATCGAGGCGCGGATCCACCACATCGCGTAGGTCGCCAGGCGGAATCCCTTGTCTGCGTCGAACTTCTTGACCGCCTGCATGAGGCCCACATTGCCCTCTGAAATCAGCTCGGCAACCGGCAGGCCGTAGCCGCGATAGCCCATGGCGATCTTGGCCACCAGGCGCAGATGACTTGTCACCATCTTGTGGGCTGCCTCCACGTCACCATGCTCTTCCCAGCGCTTGGCCAGCATGAACTCTTCCTGTGGCTCCAGCATGGGGAATTTGCGGATCTCCTGCAGGTAGCGAGAGAGATTGCCTTCGGGTGTGAGTGAGGGAAGCTGTGGGGTTGCCATTTTGCATCCTTTCGCAAGCTCGAGAACCGGGCTTGCACGACGTCCGGGGGAATTGAAGTAAACGTACCAGCCAAATATGGCGCTTTTGCGCCGAACTTCAATACCTTAGAGAGATTCTAAAACACTTGTGAGGTTTTGCATGTCTGCGGGTAATTTTGTTTCGAATTCAACAGCTTGAGCCGTTCCGGGATGGATAAATCCCAGTCTGTAAGCATGCAGGGCCTGGCGTGGAAATCCCATTAAGATCCGCATTTTGTCCGCTTCCAGGTGTTTCAGCTGTCCGCGCCGCGCGGCCGGGCGGCCATAGACCGGGTCGCCCAGAAGCGGGTGCTTGTGGTGGGTCAGGTGCACCCTGATCTGATGCGTGCGACCGGTTTCAAGCTTGCATTCGATGAGCGTGGCCAGGTCGTCGCCATAGGCGGCAAGGCTGCGATACCGGGTGAGGGCGGGTTTTCCGCCGCGTGAGACCACCGCCATTTTCTTCCGGTTCCGGGGGTGCCGGCCAATGGGGCCTTCGATCTCCCCTGCGGGCGGCAGCGGGCGTCCCCAGACAATGGCGCGATAGGCCCGGTCCACCGTCCGTTCGGAAAACTGTGTGACTAGCGCGGCATGGGCGGAGGCGGTTTTGGCCGCGACCATCACCCCGCTGGTGTCCTTGTCGAGGCGATGGACGATGCCCGGGCGCTTGACCCCGCCGATCCCGGTCAGATCATCGCCGCAATGGGCGATCAGCGCATTGACCAGGGTGCCGTCCGGATTGCCCGGCGCCGGGTGCACCACCATGCCCGCCGGCTTGTCGAGGACAATCAGCTCGGCATCTTCGTGCAGGATATCCAGCGCGATGGCCTGGCCGACCGGGGTCGGGTCTACCGCCGCGGGAATGGTGACGCTCAGACGGTCGCCCGCCGCGACTTTCTGGGAGGGCTGGCGGCACATCACCTCGTTCCGCAGCACCTGGCCTCCCTCGATCAGCGACTTCAGGCGCGAGCGCGACAACGCCCCGAGGGCCTCGGCCAGCACCCGGTCGATACGTTCGTTGGCCTGGGAGTCCGTGACCGACAACTCTTCGACCTGCGGATTGTCTTTTTGCGTCAAAATTCTAGACTACCGGTCGGTTTTGGGAGGGGTTCATGAACATTGGCGCGCTACGGGCATTGGTGATCGGTCTTGCGGTTCTCATACTCATCGTCTTCGCAGCCGTGGTGTACGGCATTGTCGGGCTCGCGGGCCCGGATAGCAACGGTGCGGTGGCCGGGGATGCGGCAGGCGGTGTGGCTGCCGGTCTGCGCGCGCGCGCCCTCGACCTGCCCGAGGGATGCGAATTCCGCAACGCCCAAAGCAGCGGAAACCGGCTGACGATCGTGACCGATGGGCCCGCGGGTCTGCGCGAAACATGCATGCGGGTCTGGGTGTTCGACCTCGCCACCGGTGAAACCCTGGCTGAAATCCGGCCTTAGGCGCGGGGAATGCTCGGTGCGTGGCGCTTGATCACCATCCCGGCTTGGTCTATATCGCCGTTTCTGTTCGATGCAGCCACGATGTCCCGTTCGTCTAGTGGCCTAGGACGCTGGCCTCTCACGCCGGAAACAGGGGTTCGACTCCCCTACGGGATGCCACGTTTTCAAAGAGCGCCGTTTCGCGGCGCTTTTTTGTGGGCGTCATCGGGTGCATGCTGGCCGAAACGCTGACCGGCGAAACAGGGGGCATCCGACATGACCGAACTCACCAATTCCGCGCTCGCGCGTCTGCAGGCCGGCGAGCTGTCGCTCGGTATCGGTATCCGCATCACCAACTCGCCCGCGATTGCCCGCACCATGGCGGTGGGCGGGTTCGACTGGCTGTTCATCGACCTTGAGCACGGCAATCTGGGGATCGAGTCCTGCGCTCATGTCTCCGTGGCCGGGCTGGATGCGGGGATTGCGCCACTCGTCCGCGTTCCGCCGGGTCCGTCCGCGGTCACCGAATTCGTCTCGAGCCCGGATCGTGCGACGTCTGACGCGATCATCGCCACGCATGCCGCATTTGCGGATAAGTCGGTGCGCCAGCAATCGGCAATGCGGTCAAGCATGACTTGCATTTCCCGGAACAGGATCGCGAACTCCTGATCTTCGTATGTTTGCCGCGTTCGGGATTCGTGCGGTCCGGCGTCATATCGTGCATTGGGAAGCATAAGGCCCCGACGGGGTTTGTCTCAGTCGCGTGCTAGGATTGGCTGATCACGTCAACAAAGCCTTAAAGCGGTGACAGGATTTGTGGATGAACACCCGAAACCGGCTTTCGACGATTTGCGCCGGCACCATTCCTGGCGGGTGGCGCTGTCGCAGTTGCAGGGTGTCAACGGCGGACCTGTGCGCGCAGCCGGTATCCTCGTAAACTACCCCGTGATTTCCCGGCATGAATAGGCCAGCCCGCATGACCGACTGGACGGACACAACACTAACGACCTGGGGACGGTCGCGATACGCCCGGGCCGCTGCGCTTGCGCCACGGGACGAAGCCGGGGTGCGCGATGCCATCAGCGCGTTTCATCCGCGTGGCATCATTTCCTACGGCGGAGGGCGATGCTACGGCGATGCCTCGCTCGATGACGGCGGGCAGACGATCCTGACAGAGAATCTGAACCGCATTCTTTCGTTCGATCCGGAAACCGCTGAAGTGGTGTGCGAGTCCGGGGTGACCTTCGCCGCCCTTCTGGCGCGTTTTGCCACGGACCGGTTTTGCTTTCCCGTCTCGGCGGCCACCGCGCATGTGACGGTGGGGGGCGCATTCGCCAACGATATTCACTCCAAGAACCATCATGTGGTCGGAAGTTTCGGACACCATGTAAATTGGATTGATTTGATGCTGACGAACGGAGAGGTAATTCGTGCGTCCCGGGACGAGAACGGCGAAATTTTCCGCGCGAGTCTCGGCGGAATCGGGCTGACCGGAACGATCCTGCGGGTGGCCTTCCGTTTGATGCCGGTTCCCTCCGGGGCCGCGGATGCCGAGTATCGCCGTATCGCCGATCTGGACCAGATGATCGACACGATCGAAGCCGCACGCGGGACCCATGAATTTCTGTTCGGTTGGGTGGATGCCATGGCGCGCGGCCGGGAGATGGGCCGGGGCATTCTGGAACTGGGAAACTTTGCCCCGGATGACCGCGGCACGGCTCCGCCGCCACGGGTCAAACCGGTCCGGTTTCAGCCGCCTTCGGCAGCCCTGCATCCGCTGGTGCTGAAATGGCTGACCAACCTCCGGTTCAACGCACTGCCCTCCGAGGGACGCAGCGCGCGGCTCGGCCTCGGTCCGTTTTTCTTCCCGCTAGACAGCATGCCCGGCTTCAACCGTATCTATGGGCGGCGTGGCTTCTATTCGATCCACACCGGATTTCCGAAGGAAAGCCAGCGTGCGGGTATTCGCGCGGTGATGGAGACCCTGACCGCAGCCCGCGCCGGGTCTTTCGCTGCCGTGATGAAACCGATGCGGGGCCCGGGGGACGGCCTGCTGTCCTTTCCGATGCACGGCATGGCCTATGCCATCGATTTGCCGCGCCGCGCGGGAATCGAGAAGGTTCATACAGACATTGAACGCATTGTGCTCGACCACGGCGGGCGGCTTTACGTCGCTAAGGATGCACTGATGCGCGCAGAAAGCTTTGTGCGCATGTTCCCCGGTCTCGATGCGTTTCGCGAAATTCTGGCGAAGGTCGATCCCGAGGCGCGGTTCCAGTCGGATATGTCACGGCGGTTGCGGATACATCCGCGATCCCCTTCCGGGTGATCACACGCGAGACCATTTGCGAAGCGCCGGCCACGCATTATGCTCGCGCCCATGACCGAGAACCCGACCCACGGACTGCCGAATATTGCCTCGCCGCTCGCGCTGCACACTGAGCGCGTCCAGCCGGACTGGATCGACTATAACGGCCATATGAACCTGGCCTACTACATGCTGGCGTTCGACCACGCGACCGATGCGTTTTTCGATTTCATCGGCCTGGGGGAGGCCTATATGAAGGCGCAGGCGGGATCGACCTTCACACTGGAAGGCCACATCACCTATGACCGGGAAATGATGGTCGATGCACCGATGCGGTTTGAGACCCAGCTTCTTGCCCACGATGCCAAGCGTCTGCACTACATGCATTTCATGTATCACGCCGAGGAAGGCTATCTGGCCTCCACGAACGAACTGGTAAGCCTGCACGTGGATATGGAAACACGCCGCTCGGCACCCATGCCCGAGGACGTGTTGGCACAACTCGACCGGATTGCCGCCGCACATGGTACACTGCCGCGACCGAAACAGGCTGGAAGGGTGATTTCGATTGTCCGCTAAGACACTTGTTCGGGGGCACCAGCGCATCGGCACCGTGCGTGAAATCGCCGAGAACTGGGGGCTGGCTGCCCGTCTGTACCGCGCTGCCGATTACGGACCGGCGTTCCGGGAGATGCTGGACTGTGCGGTGGTTGTCAGCCGGCGGGCGCGCACGCTGGCCGGGGCGGCCTATGCCAAGGAGCGGCGCATCGTATTGAACGCCCGATTACTCGAACAGGGCCGTGAGGGTGACCGGGATTCGACCTTTCTCCACGAATGTGCCCATGTGCTGGCAGACTTGGCCCACAACCGGCCCTGCCGTCACGGTGCGCGCTGGCGTAAAATGATGCGGCTGTTGGGCGAAGTGCCCAATGTGCGCCATCGGATCCCGTATCTCTCGCGCGAGGCCAACGCCAAGATCATCTGGCGCTGCAGTGGCTGCGACCAGGCTTATCACTATGTACGCCGGCCGCCACGCCGGATCATCGACTGTTACTGCGCTGATTGCGGCCCCCGGAATGGACGCCTGCGCGAGGAAATCCCCAATGAATGACGCACGTACCAGGCCTCCGGCGGCGGGGGGCACGGAAATCCGGCTGGTCGTCTGGCAATTCGTCCGCGTGATGGTGCAACTGGAAACGGTCGCCAAGGTGCGCGGTCGGTCTCGCGGTCCGTCGATTTACCAGGAGTGGCGTGGTTCCTGGACGGAAATCGATCGTACGCTCGAACGCCTTGGCAAGACCGATGCCGAAGCCTTTTCAGACCTGATGATGAATCAGGAGGTTGTTCTAAGATGTCGCGACCGCACCCAGCTCAACGAAGTGACGCGGACGGCGGAGAACGTGGTCAGCCAGCTCGATGAGCTTCTCAAGGAGGCGCGCGGCAACCCGGAGCGCGAAGAAGAATTGCAGTTCGAACGGCGCGAAATGAAGGCGCTGGTCAAGCATCTGCGCCGGCAGGGCCGCGCGGTTGGCAAGACACGTTCCGGTGCGCCGAAACCTGCGACCCCGGCTAATTCGCCGCGTCGCGGGAAGAAGCGGAAAGGCTAGCGGCGAAGGCCTCGATCGCAGTCTCGAGGTCGCGCGTTTTGTCCGCTGTTTCCCGGGTTTCCGAGGCCAGATCGGAATTTGCCAGAAGCGCAAAGACTGAAGCCGCGCCCTGATGCATGTTCTCCGTCAGACCGGCTTCGCCAAAGGTCTTCGCAATCTCTTTCATTTCACCGATCCAGCGTTCGGCATCGGCGGCCAGCCACGGCACACTGTTTTCCATCCGGGCCAGTGCCGCGAGCTGGCTTTCGGTAAACTCCGCCAGAAGCGGCTCGGACAGCCCCATTTGTCGTGCCCCCAGCAAGACCAGCGTGTCGAGGGTCATGGTGCCCTTGGTCAGCGCCGCGTAGCACATCTTGATCCCCGAGGCGGCGCCGATCCCCGGACCGATATTCCGGAACAACAGGTTGGGTCGTGAAAGAGCTTCCAGACCTGCGGCATCCGGCCCGCTGATATAAAACCGGGTGGGTGCCCGACGACCCGGCGGTGCACCGATGATGCCGCAATCGACAAAACCGGAACCGGCGTCCGTGATCGTGCTGGCGATGGTTTGCGCGGTGCCGGGGGCAATCGCATTGCAATCGACGAAGACCGGCGCAGTACTGGTTTGCTGTATTTCGGCAGCAATGGTTTCGGCGAATCCCGACGCCGCGGCCGGCGGCATGATCGAAAGGATCAAATCTGCTTGCGTCACGAGGGCGGTCAGGCTGCCGACATCTTCTACCTGTGCGTTCTCTGCCAATGCGCGCGTTCGTGCGCTGCGCTCGTCCAATGCCGTGATGACCCGGTGTCCGCCCGTACGCAACGTACGTCCGACGGCATGGCCCATATCACCCATGCTGACGTTTCCGATGGTTTCGAACTTCACGCGCCCTCTCCGATATCTTGCGAGTGCCGATTGATTTTCGCAGCCTGGCACGGTTACATCCCTGCCAAGTTTAACACTGCGATGGCGCAGCCGGGGGAGAGAACGTGAGTGACAGACTGGTGGAGCCGAGCTGGCTCGAGGAACATCTCGACGATCCGAATGTGGTCATTCTGGAATTCAACTGGACGGGCACGGAATCCTACGACAAGTGGCACATTCCCGGCGCCCACGGGTTTTTCTGGAAGGATTTCCTGTGGGACGACACCATGCGGAACTTCCCGACGCCGGAAGATTTCGCAAAGCGGTGTGGCGCCCTGGGCATTTCCAACGACACCACGGTCGTGTGTTACGGCGACCCGGTGCAGTTCGGAACCTATGGCTGGTGGGTCTTCACCCATCTGGGGCACAGGGATGTCCGCCTGCTTAATGGCGGACGGGTGCTCTGGGAAAAGGAAGGGCGCCCGCAATCGACGGATGTCCCGTCGCCGACGCCGGTGGTTTATAAAACCGGACCGGAAGCCGATCAGAGCATGCGTGTGCGCTTCTCGGAAATTCTCGAGCTGCTTGACGATGTGGCCGCGGGTGGCAAGACCGTGCTGCTCGATCATCGCTCGCCCGAGGAGTATCGTGGTGAGCGCGTCAACATGATCGGTGCGCCCGATATCGGGGCCGAGCGGGCGGGACGAATTCCGGGGGCCAAGCATCTCTTTTTCGATGAGTTCCTCAACGACGACATGACGTTCAAGAGTGAACCCGAGCTACGAGCTTTGCTCGAAGCGCGCGGCGCGACCCCGGACAAGAATGTGATTTCCTACTGCCGCCTGAGCCATCGCGCGACGCTCGCCTATTTCACCATGACCGAACTGCTCGGCTATGAAAATGTCCGCAGCTATGACGGCTCTTGGACCGAATGGGGCAGTCTTGTAGGTGTGCCGATTAAGAAGTAGCGCGCCGCGCCTATTTCATTTCTGAAGTTCTGATTGTTGGGAGACGTAACATGTCATTGAGTGGACCAGGTGTCGGCAAGTATCCGAAGTTGTTTGAGGACGGAGAGATCCGGGGGGTCAAGACCCGGAACCGTGCTGTGGTCTCTCCGCTGACGCGTGCCAGTGCGACCGAAGATGGAATCGTCACTGATCAGATGGCGGAGTACTACGCGTCTTACGCACGTGGTGGCTGGGGGCTGGTGATGACAGAGGGTGTCTATATCGACCTCAAATACAGTCAGGGCTATTCCTTCCAGCCGGGAATCGCGACCGATGAACAGCGGGACTCCTGGCGTAAGGTTGTGGACGGTGTACACGCCGAAGGTGTGCCGATCTTTATGCAGCTTTTCCACTGCGGTGCGATCAATCAGGGCAATCGCTGGGTCGAAGGCTCGATTGCACCCTCCGTTGTAACGCCCAAGGGCGAGCAGATTCCGCGCTATCGGGGTGGTGCCGGTGGGTTCCAGACCCCGCGCGAGATCACCCGTGATGAGATGGCCGAAGTCGTTCAGAGTTATGCTGATGCCGCCCGGCGCGCCATTGAGATCGGCTTTGACGGTGTGGAGGTGCACGGCGCGAACGGCTACCTCCCCGACGAGTTTCTGACCACCTACACCAACCTGCGAACCGATGAATACGGTGGGCCCGTCGAGAACCGGATTCGCTATCACTGTGAGGTGATGCAGGCCGTGCGCGACGCGGTGCCGGATAAGCCGGTCGGCGTGCGCATTTCCCAGACCAAGGTCAACGATTTCGAGTACGCATGGCCGGGCGGCAACGACGATGCGAAGGTGGTGTTCTCATCGCTGGCGAAAACCGGGATCGATTTTATCGACTGCAGTTCGCATCTCGGTCTGGCCCCTATCTTTGGCACAGAACACAGCCTGTCGGGTCTGGCCCGGGAATATTCAGGGCTGCCCGTCATGGCGAACGGCAAACTGGCGCAACCCGAACACGCAGAGGAAGCTCTGACCCGCGAGGAGGGTGATTTCGTCGCGATCGGCAAAGCTGCGCTGGCCGACTACAATTGGCCCAGAAAAATCGCCGCTGAGGAACCGGTTGTGCCCTTCAATCCGGGCATGACGATGCCGTATGCGACGCTCGATTGTTATGCGGACTACTGGAAAGCCAATCCGACAGGAATCCCGGCAGAGCCTGTCGCGGCGCGCGACGTCACCGAAGGCGCCTAGAGCATGACCTTGTGAGTGGAATCGGTTTTGCCGCAGATCCGTCCACCGCGCGTTTCGCCGTTCCCGCGAAGGCGGGAACCCATAAGCACGGGCGGCTGCCTTGCTGAAGCAAGGTGTCTTTGGATGCCCGCCTTCGCGGGCATGACGAGATGATGTGATCGAGGCGCCGAGGCGCAAGCAGAGTCGTCTCTACCTGAAACGATCCTGCTCTAGACCTCGCTCACGTCGTCAAAGACTTCGTCCTCGTTGCCGATAACCAGCGACAGCAGCATCGCCGGTGTCTCTCCAGCATTGCGGAAGCTGCGGGCCACACCCGGTGCCATGGACACGGCGTCCCAGGGTTCCAGTTCATGCTGTTCTCCTGCGTCATCGCCCAACTGCAGGGTGACGTTTCCTGTCAGGCACATCAGGGTTTCCTTGGTAAGCGTGCGGACATAGGGAGAGATTGCGCCGTCTTTCGACAGGCGGAAGATCTGCGCGAGTTCTCCCGGATCGCCGCTGATGGCAGCCCGGGTGGAATCCGGGTGCATGACCGCGAATCGTTCCACACCGTTGCGTGAGGTTGGTTCCAGATCGGCAAACCGGGCTATGTGGGTTTCCATTTCCGCGGGACTGACCTGCACGTTGGGAGTTTCGATCCCGGCGTCGAAGCGCCAGCCGATCTCCTTGATCTTTTCCGCCGTTCCGGACCCGAAGCTGGTGTCGAGGTCCTCCGCCGCGGCGGTGGTCATGGCGACATCGGCGAAGTCTTCCGGGGTGTCGCCGCGGATGAAGGCCAGAATGTAGGCATCTCCCACTTTCGAGGCGCTGGTGAAGCTGCGCACCACACCGCGCGGCACGGCGATGGTGTCGAACGTATCGAGCAGGGCTTCGTGTTCACCCTCGTCACCCCAGTTGATGTGGAACTGTCCCTGCAGGCAGATAAAGCTTTCCAGCGTGTTGTAGTGGGCGTGCAGGTAGGGCCCCTGGCCCGGGGAGCACTTGACGATAGCCGCAATCAGGCCCTGATCCACCGAGATCCCCGGGTCCGTGGCGAAGGGGCCGCCCAGGGCCGGTGACGACATGACGAGGAAAAGTTCCTCGGCGGTCATCTTCTGATAGGCGCCCAGCGGCACACCCATTTCGGCGGCGAGGCGTTCGCCCTGGGAGTGAACGTTCGAAAACCGGGCAAGCTGAATATCGGTCATGGCGGCAGGTTCCTGGCAAGAGAATGATTGTCGGGGAAGTTTACACCACGTCGCGGGCCTGCGAAATCGCCGGGAGCTAGTTCATGCGTATTTCGGCATCGGGCAGATAGTTCTGCCAGGCGAACCAGTAGGCGATGTGGCCGGGCAGGCGATCCAGACGGCGATCATCCGGGCCGACAAGGGCGTCTTCGGTGATCTGCCAGGTGTCGTTCCCGCTTCGCAGCATCGCGGGGCTGTTGCCATCGGGCGTTAAGACAAGACCGTTTGAGCTGTAAGCCCGCACCGTGCGTGTTTCCGGATCGCCGACCAGGACGATGTCCCGCGCCCCGATGGTGTCGTTGAGCACCGGCTGATGTTCGAACAGGCCGAGAGACCAGGCTTTCTCCTCGTTCTCGAGGCGCAGGGCAAACACGTAGTCCTTGGCGGCCAGACGGTCGTCGTTCACCAGGGCCGGAAACATCAGGTCGAGACTGTTGAAATAGGACGCGTAGGGGCGGCCCGGACGGTAGTCGCGGCTGTATCCGGTCTCGAGCGAGAGCACACGCGTGTCCGGATTGCGGTCCAGCCATTTCTTTCAGGTGGTGATCGCGACGGGGCGCACCTTGAGTTCGATCTCGGAGCTGACCAGTTCGCCGACAACCGGTTGGCCGGTAAACTGGTTCCAGAGAGAATTGGTTTCGCGGTCGTACATCAGCTTGTTCGAGCGATAGAGAAAACCCGACGAGCCAAACTCGAAGGGTGCCTTGCGGCCATCCACCGCGGTTTCGAACAGGATGCCCGAGCCGCAAAGGGTGCAATAGGCCAGGGCAACCGGCACACCGCCGATCACGTCGTTGAACATCTCGTGCCAGTCCAGCACGCGCAGTGGATAGGCGCGGGCATCGCCGTTGATGGCAACTCCGAAGACCAGCTCGTCGTCGTCCAGATAGTTCGCGGCATCGTCGCCCGGTGTCACCAGATCCGGATTGACCGGCGCCGGGATGCCGTCTTTGACAACGCCGCCCCAGGTGATCTCCTCCAGCCGGATTGTGTGCGCCACGCCCGGATTGATGAACAGGCTGAACTCCGGATCAATCTTGGTGAACACCCATTCCTTGTAGGCATCGAAACCCTCGAAGGGGACGATCTCAGGATGCGCTTCCTGCCAGAGTATCCACTTGTTCCAGTCCTTACCGAAATTTTCGCCTGTCAGGGATTCCAGAGCGGCCATCACCGTCCAGGGATCCTACTGCAGGAAGCGCAGGGGTTGTATCAGCGCCGGGACCACATCGGTGTCGCCGCGTTCGACCAGCCGGGCCATCACGGAGTTTCGTTGCAGCGTACCGACCCGGAGAATATCGCGCGCCAGTTCCTGAATTTCGGCGTTGTTCAGCTCTGCCGCGGGTTTGGGCGGTGCGCCGGTCTGGGCTATGGTAAGTTGGGCGACGCAGAGCGAAGCGCCCAGAAGCGCGCCGAAAATCGTATATCGGATGTTCTCCATGGGGCGAGCCTATCGCGTCGTCCGGGCTACGCCGAAATCACATTATCTTGGGGCGCATCCATGGAATATTCCCGGCGCGGACGTGTTCGCTGCGGTTCGCATTTCGAACCCCTTTGTAAGCCTTCCGCGCGTGCGTCTTGGGGTATCCGGGCGGCTGTGCGATACAATGTCGGAAAGTGAGATCGCCCGCGCGAAGCGAGGCGCTTGTGTTTACGGGGAGATGATTGTCATGCGTGAATTCGCTTATGAGGCGCTGCCCGGCCGGGTTGTGTTCGGGGTCGGCAGTCTCGACCGTCTGGCCAATGAGGTTGCGCGGCTGGGTGTTGCCAAGGCCCTGGTGCTCTCCACCCCGCAACAGCGCGCGCAGGCCGAGGATGTGTCCGCCCGTCTCGGCGACCGTTCGGCCGGTGTTTATGACAAGGCCGAGATGCATGTGCCCATCGATGTGGCCAAGGCAGCCCGCGAAGAGGCCGCCCGGCTCGGCGCGGATGCCTGCGTGGCCGTGGGGGGTGGCTCGACCATCGGATTGGGCAAGGCAATTGCGCTGGAATTCGGCCTGCCGATCATCGCGGTGCCCACAACCTATGCCGGGTCGGAAATGACCCCGATCTGGGGACTGACCGAAGATGGCATCAAGAAAACGGGGCGTGACAACAAGGTCCTGCCGACAACCGTTGTCTATGATCCGAAGCTGACGCTGACGCTGCCGGACTTCATCGCCGGTCCGAGTGGTATGAACGCCATCGCCCATTGTGTCGAAGCGATGTATTCCGAAACGGCCAATCCGATTATTTCGATGATGGCCGAAGAGGGCGTCCGCTCGCTGGCGCGGGCACTGCCCGTCGTGATGAAAACTCCGGATGATCTGGAAGCCCGCAGCGAAGCCCTCTATGGCGCCTATCTGTCCGGTGGCGCGCTGGGCGCGGTCGGCATGGCGCTGCATCACAAGCTGTGTCACACGCTGGGCGGCAGTTTCAACCTGCCCCATGCCGAGACCCACACAGCGGTGATACCGCATGCCACAGCCTACAATATCGGTGCCGCACCTGATGCGATGGAGAGGCTGTCGCGGGCGTTGAACACGGACGATCCCGCAGGGGCTCTGTTCGATCTCGCGCAATCCGTCGGTGCGAAAATGGCGCTGGCCGATGTCGGTCTCAAAGAGGAAGACCTGGACCGTGCCGCGGATATCGCGACGCAGAATCCGTACTACAATCCCCGTCCGGTCACGCGCGATGGTATTCGCGCCTTGCTGGACGATGCCTATCATGGACGCCGGCCGAACGCGGTCTGACTGCCGAACGAAAATACCGAAAACAGGAGAGTAACCATGTCCGAAGCCTTTATCTGTGATGCCGTCCGCACACCCTTCGGGCGCTATGGCGGTTCGCTGTCGAGCGTGCGCACCGACGATCTGGGCGCGATTCCCATGAAGGCCCTGATGGACCGCAATCCGGGCGTGGCCTGGGATGAGCTGGACGAGGTCTATTACGGCAACGTCAATCAGGCCGGCGAAGACAACCGCAACGTGGCGCGAATGGCGCTCCTGCTTGCCGGCTATTCGTCCAATGTGCCGGGGGCGACCGTCAACCGTCTCTGCGGCTCCGGGCTGGAGGCCCTGACGGCGGCCGCCCGCGCGGTGCGTACCGGAGAGGCCGATATGGTTGTTGCCGGCGGTGTGGAAAGCATGTCGCGCGCGCCGTTCGTCGTGCCGAAATCCACCACGCCGTTTTCCCGCTCGTCCAGCATCGAGGACACGACGATTGGCTGGCGCTTCATCAACCCGAAGATGAAGGCCGAATACGGCGTCGATTCCATGCCTGAAACGGCGGAGAACGTGGCTGAGGAATTCCAGATTGCCCGCGAAGATCAGGATGGTCTCGCCTATCGTTCCCAGGCACGGTCCAAGGCGGCCCATGAAAAAGGCCGCTTCGAGCGCGAAATCGTGGCCGTGGAAGTGCCCCAGCGGCGTGGCGACCCGGTCATCGTGGACACCGATGAGCACCCGCGACACGACACCGATCCTGACAAGCTCGCCAAGCTGCCCACACCGTTCCGTGATGGCGGCAGCGTCACCGCGGGCAATGCGTCGGGCGTGAATGATGGTGCCTGCGCCATGTTGATCGCCTCGGAAGACGCCATCAAGAAATATGGTCTAACGCCGATGGCGCGGGTCGTCGGGACGGCGACAGCGGGCGTACCGCCGCGCATCATGGGCTTTGGTCCGGCCCCGGCCACTCACAAGTTGCTGGAGCGGCTTGGTCTGAAAATCGGCGATATGGATGTGATCGAACTGAATGAGGCCTTCGCGGCTCAGGCCCTGGCGGTGACCCGCGACCTAGGCCTCCCGGACGATGCCGAGCACGTCAATCCGAATGGTGGGGCGATCGCGCTCGGTCATCCGCTGGGCGCGAGTGGCGCGCGGCTGGCCACGACCGCGGCCTACGAACTGCAGGAGCGCGATGCCAAATATGCGCTCTGCACCATGTGCATCGGTGTCGGCCAGGGTATCGCAACCGTTCTGGAGCGCGCATAGCAGTTCCGGAAATCGCAAAGGATCAGCGCACAGGAGGTTCTTGATGCGCAGTTGTCGGATGATGATTTCCGCATTGATGTTTTTCGGGCTGACAGCGTTGCCGGCTGCGGCGGTGGATCCGGTCACGGGGCTGCAACCCGCATCCCCGCAACTCTCGGTCGAACAACTCCGGCCCGGACTGGCGGTTACCTACTATTTCAACAAGTTCGACCACACGCGCGAGATTCCTGAATGGGCGAAATACAAGCCTGGCGTGAAGGGCGAGCCCATTCTGATTCTCGACTACTTCGTCGGGGATGGTGACGTCCTGACGAGCGGTCGCGCCGACCATGTAGGGTCCGATATCCGCGGCTATATCAATTTTTCGGTCGCGGGCACTTACACGATGGCGATGCGTTCCAATGACGGCGTGGATCTGAAGATCGGCGGCAAGCGTGTGGTCTATGACCCCGATGTGCACAGCGACCGGTTTTGTGATCTTATGCCGGTCGAAATCGCAGAACCGGGCTGGTATCCGCTGCATCTTCTGTATTTCGAGAAACAGGTCACATCGACGGTGGAACTGTATTGGCTGAAGCCGGGTGATACCGGCCAGCTGGATTTCGTGCCCGAAGAGGCATTGGCCCATAATCCCGAAGACGAACCACGCAGCTAGTCGCGGCAAGCCCGGATGGGGTCGCCGATGATGGTTCTTCAAGGTTTCTCCGCGCGGTCATCTGGGGAAGGGGGAGGAACATGGATGAGACGGCGCGAATTCTGTTTGCCAACGAAGCCTTCTACGCGGCGTTCGCTGCGGCCGACATGACCTCGATGGAGGCTATGTGGGCCCGCGAACTTCCGGTAAGTGTGATCCATCCCGGAGCCGGCCTCGTGACGGGACGACGCGAGGTTCTCGACAGCTGGGCGGCGATCCTGAAGGGTATGGCGAGCTTCGATATCACATTCCGTCAGCCGGTTGCCCGATCGTGGGGCGAGACCGCCACCGTGTTGTGCTACGAGAAGGTCGGCGCACACAGTCTGATTGCGACCAATATATTCGGACGCGAGGGCAGCGATTGGTTGATGTTGCACCACCAGTCCGGGCCGTCACCGATCTGGCCGGATCCGAATGTGACGGCGCGCGACCCGGTTCACTGAGACGCAGACCGACCGTCCATGCCATCCGAAGAAACCCGGGCCGCTCTGCGGATGCGGACATCGGACGAGTGGTACTGGCAAGACGTCCCGTCTGCATGCGAAACTCGTGCGGAACAAGCCGTTCAAAAAGGGGAGCGTGATCCAATGAGCAAGCTGAAGGATGTCTGGGCGTCGGGGAACGTGGCCGTCAATGGCTGGCTGTCGCTGCCCGGCTCGCACCTGGCAGAAGTGATGGCACATCAGGGTTGGGACAGCCTGACCATCGATCTGCAGCACAGTTCAATCGATGTGGGCGCCGCCGTGCCCATGTTGCAGGCGATGGCCGCGAGCGATGTCACCCCGATCGTGCGTGTTCCCTGGAACGAACCGTCGGTGATGATGCGTGTCCTGGATGCGGGCGCCTACGGGATCATCTGCCCCATGATCAACAACCGCGCGGATGCCGAACGGTTTGTGGCGGCCTGCCGATATCCGCCGGAGGGCATCCGCTCGAATGGCGCCTATCGCGGTATGATCGTCGGCGGTGCCGGTTATCTCGATTCAGCGAATGACGAGATTGCGACCTTTGCCATGATCGAGACGCGTGAGGGCGTGGCGAACCTGAAAGAGATCGCCGAGACGCCCGGCCTTGACGCGATCTATATCGGCCCGACCGATCTGGCATTCTCTCACGGGCATCCGCCCAAGCACGACAATTTCGAGGGGCCGGTCGCGGACCTGATCGCGCAGATTCGCGAAGGGGCGCACGCGGCGGGGATCAGGGCCGGGGTTCATGCCACCCGCACGGATTACGCGGCGAAGATGATCGAGGACGGATTCGACCTCGTGACCCCGACATCCGATCTCCGGATGATCCAATCGGCCGCGCCGGATGTCCTGGCGGGACTGCCGCGAACCTAGGCCCGCCGAGGCCTACTGCGCGCCGACGACCTTTGAACCCTCGATAATATCGGTCCCATTGTCGATCCGCATCCGCACGCGGCTGTCGGAGGCAATCACGACCGTTGCGGTGTTGTTAAGGGCGGGCGCGCTGCTCAAGGGCTTTGCGCGCGGAGTCTTCCAGGGGCGCCAGAAACGGGATGCCCGCCAGACTGTGTTCGGAACCGGTCATATCAACACCATCGTAGAATGCACCTGTCGCGAAGGCGAGCCGGCTATTCCGCGGGTGAACCGGCCAACTTACCAGCTTTATCCTTGCCGCGTTCGAGTGCGCCGACTGTGATGGACATCATAGGGGGCACAATTGCCAGTGTCAGCACGGCGGAGAGCGACAAGCCGCCGAGCACCACCGATCCCAGACCCCGATACAATTCCGATCCGGCGCCGGGAAACAGCACCAGCGGCAGCATGCCGAACACCGACGTCAGCGTGGACATGAAGATCGGCCGGACCCGGTTCTGGGTGGCCCGCATGATCGCCTCGTCGGATGTCATGCCGTCTTCCCGGATGTGATAGAGCGTCTGGTGGACGAGCAGAATCGCGTTGTTGACCACGATCCCGGTCAGGATCACAAAGCCCAGCATCGTGAGCATGTCGAGCGGCTGATTGACCCCGATATTGAGCACGGCCAGCCCCGCCACACCGCCCGCCGCCGCAATCGGCACCGTCAGCAGGATGATCAGCGGATAGATGAAGCTCTCGAACAGCACCGCCATCACCAGATAGACGATGACAATCGCCAGAAGCAGGTCGATGACCATTTCCTCCCAGGTCTCGATCAGCTTGTCGGCCGTGCCGGTGAGGTGGAGGGATACACCGTCGGGCAATCCTTCGGCCTCGACCTGACCCACCACCTCATCCTGAATTCGTTCCAGGGCCTCTTGCAGCGGCATCTCCGCATTCGGGGTGATTTGCAATGTCACCGTGCGTGTCCGGTCGGCCCGGCGGACCTCCGTGGGGCCGCTGGTGATGCTGACATCGGCCAGCCCCTCGACCGGCACGATCCGTCCGTCGCGGGTCACCACGGGCAGGGCACCAATGCCTTGGGTGCGGTCCACCATGTTCTGGGGGCCCATCAGGGTCAGGTCGATGCGTTTGCCCTCGACCGTAATTTCATCGACACGCACCCCGTCATTGAAGGCATCGACCGACTGGCCGAGGGAGCGCGCGGACAGGCCGTTATCGGCCAGCCGGACACGGTCGGGTGTGACCCGAACTTCCGGGGCCGCCAGGGTGCGGCCCGGGATGGCCCGGGTTCGGTGGCCGTCCGGGAAGGGCATCACCTGAATGACCCGTCGATAGACCGAATCTGCCGTTTCGTAGATGTCCTGCAGGTTGTTACCGCGAATATCGAGTTCGATATTGCGCCCGCCGCCCACGGAGCGGCCGAACAGTGATGGCTGGAACGGGAAGGCCCGTACCCCGTCCGGCTCGCCCTGGGTGGAGTCCGAGAGGACGCGAATCAGTTCGGATGCCCGCTCCGGTTCGGCCGAGGTGCCGCCGATGAAGGCGCGCCCGGCGAACGGAACCCGCATGAACCGTTCGAACTTGGGTGGTCCCCCCGGTTCGGATTCGGCGCCGGTCTCGGTGGCCCAGAGTTGTCGGGTCCGTTCGGCCATACGCTCGGTGGTCGCCGCCACTTCGTCGAGATTGTAGCCGGGGGGAAAGACGACAAAGCCGAAGACGAAATTCCGGTTACCGGTCGGCAAATAGTCGAGTTTCGGAGCCATCACCACGGTGAAGATGCCGGCAACGATCGTAATGGCAGCCACCACGGCAATGGCGACCAGTTTCGAGCGCACCACCAGGCGTGTGAAAGCCTGCCAGAAGGCGATAAAGGACCGTCCGAAGTCGTCGATTACCGGCAGGCGCACGGTCTTTCCGCCTTCTGCCGTACTGCCGACCAGCAGCCGGCTTGCGAGCGCCGGAATGACGGTCACCGAGACCAGCAGCGACAGCATGACCGAAACGGAGATCGCCACCGCGATGTCCCGGAACAGCTGGCCGGCCTCCAGCTCCATGATCAGGATCGGGATAAAGACCATGACCGTGGTCAGGGAGGACACGAGCACGGCGGGCCAGACCTGTGAGGCGCCCTTCTGGGCGGCTTCGGACCGGGACATGCCTTCCTGGCGCAGGCGGTAGATGTTTTCCAGCACCACAATCGCGGCATCGACGACCATGCCGACGGCGAAGGCGATCCCGGCCAGGCTGATCACGTTCAGCGAGCGCCCCAGAGCCGCCATCGCCACAAAGGATCCGATGACGGATACAGGAATGGCGAGTGAGACGACCAGGGTCGGTCGCCAGGATCGCAGGAACAGCATGAGAATGAGAGCCGCGAGAATGCCGCCGACAACGATATTCTGCTGCACCAGTGAGATGGCGGAGTTCACATAGAGCGTCTCGTCATAGACGTTCTCGACCACCAGCCCGACATCCTTCAGAGCCCCTTCGGCGAGGTCTGCGATGACCGCGTGGACCTGCTCCATGACTACAAGCACATTGGCGCCCTGTTCGCGAGTCATGTTGAAGGCCATGGCCCGGTCGTCGAATTTATGGGGCAGGGCCACCGCCTTCTTGTAGTTGAGCTCGACCGTGGCGATGTCGCGAACGGTCACGCGTCCGATGCGGCCGTCGCCCATTTCGGCGTCCGAGCGCAGGACGATGTCATAGACCTGCTCGACGTCGTTGAAGTCGCCCTCGGTGCGAACCGTGTACCGGCGCTTGCCTTCATCCACATCGCCGCCGGAAATCGAGGCATTTTCGGCACGCAGACGCGTGACCACATCCTCGACGGTGAGGCGGAACTGGGCGAGCCGCTCGGGATCGACCACCACCCGCATCTCACGTTCGGTCTCGCCGAATATATTCACCCCGGAGATACCCGGGATGCGCTCGATCCGCTCCTGCACGACATCCTCGAGGAAGTCGCCATAGGTGATCATGTCGCGCTCATTGCCCTCAGCGCGGGTCAGGATAAACCAGGCAATCGCATTGTCGTCCGTGCCCGAGGTGCGCAGGGTCGGCTCGTCGGCTTCTTCGGGATAGCCGCTTACCCGGTCGAGGCGGTTCGCCACCAGCAGCAGGGCGCGGTCCATGTTCTGGCTTGGGCTGAACTCCAGCGTGATATCCGAACGCCCGGTGCGCGCCCGGCTTTCGATCCGGCGAACGCCTTCGAGACCCTTGAGAACCTCTTCCTGGCGATTGACGATCTCCCGTTCGACCTCCAGTGGCGAGGCACCCGGCCAGAACGTGTCCACAATGATGACGGGCTGGCGCACATCCGGGGTCATCTGGATCGGGATACGTGTCAGGGCAACATAACCGAACATGATCACCATGATCACGACCGCGATAACGGCGATCGGGCGCTGGATGGCGAAGGAAATCAAATTCATGGCCCGCTAGCCCCGCTCGCGGCCATTCGGCGCCGCGTTCTCCGGGTTCAGAATGATCAGGCGTTGGCCGGGGCGGAGCTGCTCGTTGCCGCGAACAACGACCATGTCGCCCGGCTTCAGGCCGCTGCGCACGACGAAGCGGTTCCCGGTTCCGTCTCCGACCGTGACGGGCGTTGGCTGGGCGGTGCCGTCGCGCGCGACAAAGACCGTCATGCTCCCGGCGCGTTCGATGATGGCATCCTTGGACACGGTCACGGCGGTGCGTGCGTCCCCTACCGGGATCAGCACCGTGACGCTCTGATTGTCGGCCAGTGCTGTCGAGATACTCGAAGTGTCGGGCACGAAGCGGACCGGACGCGTTCTGGTGCGCGGGTTCTCGCTCGGCACGATGGCCCGGAGCTTGGCGGTGGTCCGGGTGCCATTGTCGAGGCGCACACCCACCACCGCATTCTCGGTCAGCCCGGACAGGCGGTTTGCGGGAACATCGGCTTCAATGTCCAGAGCCGTGTCATTGATGATGGTTGCGACCGGCGTACCGACATTCAGATAGGCGCCCACTTCGGTGTGGGTTTCGCTGACAACGCCGGGGAAGGGCGCCTCGATGCTTGCGTCGGAAAGGTCACGTTCGGCGCGTTTGAGCTGATTTTCGGCCTGTGCCAGTTGCGCACGGGTAACCGCGACCCGGCCGGACTGCAGGACCACTTCCTGCACGGCATCCTCATAGCGGGCCTGGGAGAAGGCGGCCGACTGGCGGATGCCCTCCAGCCGCTTCAGGTCGTTCCGGGCCTTGGCAAGATCCGCGCGTGATGTTGAAAGCTGGGCTGTCTGCTGGGTCACGGCGGAGGCGTAACGGTCCCGTTCGAGCTCCAGACGTTCGCGATCGACAACAGCCAGCAGGCTGCCGCGTTCCACCTGGTCCCCCACATCGACGTGCATCTCCAGGACGGCGCCGCCGATGCGTGCCGCGATCGGTCCGGCCTCACGGGCGACAAATCGGCCGATCACCGGCGTGGTCTGCCCGATCGTCTCTTCGATGACCGCATCGAGAAACACATTGGCCGGCGGGCCGGTGGGTCGGCCACCGGGGCCCGCGCCGCCCGAGAAGAAGGCGCGCAGTTCCGAGCCGTCCAGAGAGCCGTTCTTGTCGGTGTCGATGGTCTCGAAGTTCGCCGCAACGGGGCCGCGCGCCTCGTCTTTCTCAAGCGTCCCGTTGCCGTTTGCATCTAGCGCCTTGGCTTGCGGGGCAAGTTCGGCCGGCGGACCGGAAGCGGCCTGCGGTGTTGGCGCAGATGCACCGGTGAAGAAGGCCCGAATTTCGGCCCCGTCGAGCGACCCGTTCTCGTCGCTGTCGATCGTGTCGAAATTTGCCGCCAGGGGCCCGCGTGCTTCGTCTTTCTCGAGTGTTCCGTTGCCGTTTGTGTCGAGCGGCTTTGCCCGGTCCGACAATGCAACCGATTGGGCTCCCGCGGAAGACACCGCAAGGGTGAACGTAAACACACTCAAGGTTGCGCATAGCGCCACGCAAACACCAACACGACCAATCACTTGAAAACCCAGCACGCCTTATCTCCTGCCTCACTCACGAGGATTGTCAGAACGAATTCGTCACGATGGGAGAACACGCCCAAATGAAATACCTGTCAATCAGCATACGCCCGAATCCTGCTCTGGTTGGCTCACGAATTCGCCATATAACACGGCCTTAGTGTCGCAGGGGGAAACGTCTGTGTAGATCGGGGGGGTGCCGCTATATTGGCTCGATAGAGCCGCGACCACCTGAAGGGCATCATGACCACCCGTTTCTACTTTCACCCGGTCTGTATCGAACACGAGCCTTCGCCCCAGCATCCGGAATCCCCGGACCGTCTGCGTACGATCTCGCATGTTCTGGCGGCCGATGAATTCGACGCGCTGGACCGCCGCACACCGTCCGAGGCGCAGAAATCACAGATTGTGCGCGCCCATCCCGAATCCTATGTGGAACGGGTCTTCGCGATGATCCCCGAAACAGGCTATGCGCGGATTGATGCGGATACGATCGTGTCCCCGAAATCGGGTGAGGCGGCCCTGCGGGCGGCCGGCGCGATGATCGATGCGGTCGATGCGGTCATGACCAATGAAGCCGATAACGCATTCTGCGCCATCCGGCCCCCGGGTCATCATGCCGAGCCGGAACAGGGGATGGGGTTCTGCCTGTTCAACAATGTCGTCATCGGTGCCGAACACGCGCGAGCGGCCCATGGCGCCGAGCGCATCGCGGTCATGGATTTCGACGTGCATCATGGTAACGGCACCCAGGCGATGTTCTGGAACGAGCCGGATATGTTCTACGCCTCGACCCATCAATGGCCGCTCTATCCGGGCACGGGTGACCGTTCGGAAACCGGCGCGCACGGCAATATCGTGAATGCGCCGCTCTGGGCCGGCGCGGGTTCGGAAGATTTCCGGGCCGCCATGCGCGATGTGGTCCTGCCGGCGATGGATGACTTTGCACCGGACCTGGTGATGATTTCCGCGGGTTTTGATGCCCACCGGCGCGATCCGCTGGCGCAACTGGAACTGGATACGGAGGATTTTGTCTGGGCATCGGATGCGCTTCGCGAGATTGCCGGGAAAAAGAGCTCAGGACGCCTTATTTCCACCCTGGAAGGTGGCTATGACCTGCAGGCGCTCGGCGAATCGACAGAGGCCCATGTCCGGGCTCTGATGGACTGAACCGCGGCGCGCCAGCCAGTTTGACGGCGGGTTCCCTCATGACGGCACGCGCGTCATACTGCGGCAGAGACGACTTTCGCAAGGACTGAACGATGGGTGATGACGCGACCGAAGTAGAAATTCCCTCCGATATCGCAAAACTTTCATTCGAGGATGCGCTCGCGCAGCTCGAGGTTATCGTTCGCAACCTGGAAGGCGGCGACAGCGCGCTGGATGATGCGATCGCGGCTTATGAGCGGGGGGCGGCCCTGAAGCGTCATTGCGAGAGCAAGTTGCGCCAGGCCCAGGCCCGGGTCGAGAAAATCTCTCTGGGTGCGGATGGTAATCCGCAGACCTCATCTGCCGAGGCCGGATAGAAGGCGTACGAACCCGATCTATGTCCCCGTCAACTGTGACAACAGACCCGCTGGCCCCCGACGCCATGTCTGCGCAAGCCTATGGCGCCGAACTGGGGCGGGTGGCGGCCGAGTTCGAGGCGTCTCTCGAAATCCTGCTGCGTCATGGTGAGGCGGATGTGCCGCGGCTATGGACGGCCATGCGCCATGCCGCACTGGCCGGGGGCAAGCGGCTGCGTCCGTTTTTTGTCGTGACCTGTTCGGATGTCTGCGGCGGCGACCGGGACGCTGCGCTGCGCGTCGCGGCGGCAGTCGAGATGATGCACACCTACTCCCTGGTACATGACGATCTTCCCGCCATGGATGATGACGATCTGCGCCGCGGGCTTCCCACCCTCCACAAGCAGTTCGATGAAGCGACGGCGATCCTGGCCGGGGACGCGCTTCTGACCATGGCCTTTGAGGTCCTTGCCGACCCGGCGACCCATGAGAACGGGCATATCCGCTCGGAACTGGTGCTTGGTCTTGCCCGGGCCGGCGGCCCGCGGGGTATGGCCGGGGGACAGATGCTGGATCTCGAGGCTGAAACACGGCCCGATCCGGGGCCAGACGCGGTGAACCGCCTGGAATCCATGAAAACCGGCGCCTTGTTTGCATGGTCTTGCGAAGCCGGCGCCGTGGTCGCCGGAGCAAGCGCGGACGAGCGTGAGAGCCTGCGCGCCTTCGGTGCGGAATTCGGCCTGGCGTTTCAGATCACCGATGACATTCTCGATGAAACGGGTGACGTCGAGGTTGCTGGCAAGGCTGTCGGCAAGGACAGCGAGCGGGGCAAAGCCACGCTGGTCTCCCTGCTGGGACTCGAGGGCGCGCGGGATGCGGCACTGGAACACGCCCAAAAAGCTGTCGAAAACCTTGATTTATTTGGCCCAAAGGCTGATCTATTGCGATCTTCGGCGGCACAGTTGATCGACCGCCGCGTATGATTGTATTCAAATTCTGGGTGGGACAGTTTCCCGGCGGGCGATATCTTGAGCGATAACGAAAGCAAGACACCTCTTCTCGACACCGTTCGCGTGCCTGCGGATATGCGTGACTTCTCGGCCGAGCAGCTCAGGCAGCTCGCCGATGAACTGCGCAGCGAGACCATCGATGCCGTCTCCATCACCGGCGGCCATCTTGGTGCGGGCCTGGGCGTGGTCGAACTGACGGTCGCCCTGCACCATGTGTTCGAGACCCCGCGGGACCGTCTGATCTGGGATGTCAGCCATCAGTGCTATCCCCACAAGATCCTGACCAATCGCCGCGACCGGATCCGGACTCTGCGCCAGGGCGGTGGCTTGTCGGGTTTCACACGCCGTGTCGAGAGCGAGTACGACCCCTTCGGGGCGGCCCACAGCTCGACCTCCATATCGGCGGGTCTGGGCATGTCGGTCGCGCGCGATCTGGCGGGCGACGACAACAATGTCGTCTGCGTCATCGGCGACGGGTCCATGAGCGCCGGGATGGCCTATGAAGCCATGAACAATGCCGGGTCGATGGACAGCCAGCTGGTTGTGGTCCTGAACGATAACGACATGTCCATTGCGCCGGCGGTCGGCGCCATGAGTGCCTATCTCTCGCGGCTGATCTCGTCGAAGAGCTATCGCTCCCTGCGACAGATCGCCAAGGATATGGCGCACAAGTTCCCGAAAAGCTTCGAAGAGGCCGCGCGGCGCGCCGAGGAGCATGCGCGCGGTTTCGTGACGGGCGGAACCCTGTTCGAGGAACTGGGCTTCTATTACATCGGCCCCATCGACGGTCACAACATCGACCATCTGCTGCCGGTTCTGAAGAACGTCCGCGACAGCAAACAGAACGCGCCGGTCCTCGTTCACGTGGTGACGCAGAAGGGCAAGGGCTTCGAATCCGACAAGGGCTCGGACGAGAAATACCATGCGGTCTCCAAATTCGATGTGGTCACCGGCACCCAGGTGAAGGCGAAATCAAACGCGCCGAGTTACACCAAGGTCTTCGCCCAGAGCCTCGTCAGGGAAGCCGAACAGGACGAGAAAATCGTCGCGATTACCGCAGCCATGCCCTCGGGCACCGGGCTGGATATCTTCGGAGATGTGTTTCCCGACCGCTGCTTCGATGTCGGGATCGCCGAACAGCACGGTGTGACCTTTGCGGCCGGACTGGCGGCGGAGGGATTCAAACCCTTCACCGCGATCTACTCGACCTTCCTGCAGCGCGGCTATGACCAGGTGGTTCACGACGTAGCGATCCAGAGCCTGCCGGTGCGCTTTGCCATCGACCGTGCCGGTCTGGTTGGCGCCGATGGCGCAACCCATCACGGGTCCTTCGATGTGGCCTATCTCGGCTGCCTGCCGGGCTTTGTTCTGATGGCCGCGGCTGACGAGGCCGAGCTCGTTCATATGGTGGCCACGGCCGCACAGATCGATGACCGCCCATCGGCCTTCCGCTATCCGCGGGGCGAGGGTGTCGGGGTCGAAATGCCCGAGCGCGGGGTTCCGCTGGAGATCGGCCGGGGCCGCGTCTTGCGCGAGGGCACCACGGTGGCCCTGCTGTCATACGGCGCGCGGTTGCAGGAATGTCTGCGGGCCGCTGAAGACCTCGCCGCCCACGGCCTGAGCGCGACCGTCGCAGATGTGCGCTTTGCCAAGCCCCTCGATACAGATCTGGTGCACCGCCTCGCGCGCGAGCATGAGGTTCTGATCACGATCGAGGAAGGTTCCATCGGTGGGTTTGCCACCCAGGTCATGACCGAGCTGGCGAATGCGGGCCTGCTGGATGGCGGTCTGAAATTCCGGCCCATGACCCTGCCGGATATCTTCATCGACCACGAAAAGCCTGAAGTGCAGTACGAACAGGCGGGTCTGACCGCGCCTGGTATCGTGTCCACCGTTCTCGGGGTGCTTGGCCGGGCGGCGGACGCGACGAACGTACGCGCCTGACAGTGCTTTGTTGCGGCTCGGTGACGGGCGTTTCACGCCGTTTCTCGGCCAATCTGGTTCTTGGCAGTACCCGAAGATCAACGAACCTCAACTGGAAAACGGCCACCGGCTGTATTTGGTACTCTCTTGCCTATCTGGTCGTTGCGAGATTCGAGGAGGGTTTATCGGGCCCTGCCGTGAGGGCATCCGGCTCCAGGCGTGTTGCCGAGGCGAGTGCCGCGTAGCGTCGGCTTGCGCGGTCGAGATGCCGGGCGGCCAGCTTGAGGTCCTCGAGCGCGTCGAGCGCGTGCTCGGCCTGATCGGCTGCAAGACTTCCTTCGGATGCCGCCAGAAGAATCCCGGTTTTCGTGCTCTGGTAGGACGCCTCGAAGCTTTCGTCATCCGGTGGCGTGAGTGTCGGGTCGGCAAAGGCCTGGGCTGCGCCACGGCATTGGTCACGCAGAAGCGCGATACAGGCGTTGACCTCTCCGAAATGCGGTTGCGGCAGATGCGCGGTCCGCTGCCGCGCGCGGGCGATCTCCGGTCCCAGATCTGCGAGCTCGGAGAAATGCCAGATCGCCCGGATCGGATGCGCCAGCGCGCCGGCGGCGATGGCGGGCGTTCGTGTCATACCCAAATCCTGGACATAGCGGGTGATGTCCCCACCCAGCTTTGCAACGACTTCACTGCGGCGCGCCAGCCGCTCGGGCCGTGGCGCCTCGTCTTCGAGCGCGGCGGTGGAGATGGCGAGAGCGATATCGGCAACGCGTCTGAGTTCCAGCAGAATGGCATTCACCGCAAGCAGCGGCATGCCCAGGCTGTTCTTGTCGAGATGCCGTGGCCGGCTTTCGTTCTCCTCTTCACTCACAAATTGTCCGGAAAGCCATGTTTCCAGGCGGCTTGCCAATGGCCACATCAGCACAACGCCCAGCACATTGAAGACGGAATGGAACAGCGCCAGCGTGACCGCCGGGCCGGTGGCAACGGCGAGCGTCGTTTCGAGAAAACTCACGATCAGCAGAAGAACGGGCAGCAGCACAATCGCCACCACGCCGGTCAGGACGTTAAACGCCACGTGACTGACCGCGACACGTTTCGCATTCGCCGTTGCGCCAAGGACGGCCAGCAGGGCGGTTGTCGTTGTGCCCATATTGGCGCCGATCACCAGCGCCGCACCGGATTCGATCGTCAGGACGCCGCCCACCGTTGCGGTCAGCGCGATTGCCATAACCGCGCTCGAGGACTGAACCAGTGATGTCAGGATAAAGCCAATGACGACCAGAATGGCGATATCGAACGGCCCGTCCGCCAGATACATGGTCGGATCGACCGCTTCGCCAAGCCCGGCGAAGGCAGATTTGAGTGTTGCGATTCCCAGAAAGAACAGTCCGAAACCGGCCAGCGCCTCTCCGATGGCGCCGCGCCGTCCCGATGTATCGGTGAGGGTGGTGAACATTCCGATCCCCAGCAAGGGGAGCGCGAAAAGCTCGATCTTTATGTCAAAGCCCACAATGGCGACGATCCAGCCGGTAATGGTCGTGCCGATATTGCTGCCGAACACGACCCACATCGCCTGACTCAGGATCAGAACGCCGGCATTGACGAAGCCGATCGCCGCAACCGTGACCGCGCTGGAGGATTGCACGATACCGGTGATCAGGATGCCGGATGCAAGCCCGCGCAGATGGGTGCGCGTCCAGCGCGCGAGGAACTCGCGCAGCATTTCTCCGGCTGCGACCTTGAGACCTTCGGTCATCAAGCGCATGCCGAGCAGAAATAGCCCGATACCACCGATGGTCGTCCCGATCAGGAACAGGTTCACCGCAACCTCTGCCGGTGTTGAGGAAATGCCGCATGAAAGCATCGGGGTCCGGTGCCGCTGAAACTTTCCCGGATGGAAGAGGGGCGGGACCTTGTTCGCTCTACCAGAGGCTTGCCGATGCAGATGCGCGGTTCGATCTGAACCGCTGCTGCGCTACCAGCCCATGGTGCCCGGCGCGCCCTTGAAGGGGCCGACCACCTTCGAGGTGATCCAGCCGCCATAGAAATCGCCGTCCTGGGCGGCGACCTGTTCATCGCCCACCCAGCAGGCATCCACTTTGGATGCGTAGAAGGCGATGTGATCGCGAATCGCGGCAAAGGCGGGCGTGGGCGTCGGATAGCTCCACCCGGCGCGTTCGGATGTCTGACCATCCAGGGACAGGCTCCAGTACCGTGCCACGCCCTTGAACTCGCAGAAGGATTGCCCGCCAATCTCGATCAGCGCGTCATCGCGGATGTCCGCGCGCGGGATGTAATAGACGGGCGGGTGGCTGGTCTCCAGCACGCGAAAACCGTTCATGGTGTCCGCGACGGTTTCCCCGGCGAAGTCCACACGCAGGCGTTCACGGACGTTCTCCAGCCGGGGCGGGCGGGGATAGTCCCAGACGGATTCCTGTCCGGGCCCGGGGGTGAAGGGTGTTGTCGGTCGGGGCATCTCAGGTCCTTCCGGTGTTCCGGTTTCGGCGGCAGCGCTGGGAACAGTGACGCACCGCGTCCCAGCAGTCGGCCCATTTCTTTCGCCAGGTGAAGGGACGTCCGCAGGTGACGCAGATCTTGGATGGCAGGTCTGATTTACGGGTCAAGACAAGGCCCCCGCAAGCAGGGCGGCGACGACCACCGTCGTCAGAGGCACGCGCAGTTTCGGATACCAGGCCGGGGCCTGTCCGGCGCTAACGGCGCGTAAATCAATAAGGAGAACAGCCACGAATGTTGCGGCCAGCACCAGCAGGTTTGTCGGGTCGGGCAGGAGCAGCGCGGCCCAAGCCGCCAATGACGGCACGATGCTCAGGCCCAGTGCGCCGGTCAGGTTTCGCGGCGTTTTGTACGGTGCAACGTTCAGGCCCCACTGGATACCGCCCAGAAAAGACAGGATCACCGCGCCATAGGCGGCAAGCGCAAACCCGGCCTGGTGCGCAAGCGCATCTGTTGTGAAGACAGGTACTGCGGCCAGCGCGACAAACGGCAGGGCGCCAAGCCCGCCGAGCCAGAGCGCAGCAGATGGCACTGACTTTATGGATTCCTGACCAGTCATGCTGTCAGTACGTCAGCCGGTGCCGAAAGGATCAGGCAATCCTGTGGCTTTGACCCTCGCCAGGCCGGTTTTCCAGGCTAGAGCGGATACTCCTGGGGCAGGACCACGTGATCGCGGGTGATCTGGCTGAGTTCCGTCAGCCCCATCACACCCATAGTGCGGCGGATTTCGCTGTGCAGGATCTCCAGCGCCCGGCTTGCGCCCGCTTCGCCGCCTGCCGCAACGCCGTAAAGCGTTGCCCGGCCGACGATCACCGCATCGGCGCCCAGCGCCAGCCCCTTCAGGACATCGCTGCCGCGCCGGAACCCGGAATCGACGATCACCGTCATCCGGTCGCCCACCTCTCGCACAATAGAAGGCAACACATCGATGGGCGCCAGCGCGGCATCGCTGGCGATCCCGCCATGGTTCGACACGATCACGCAATCGACCCCGTGTTCGGCGCATTTCGCCGCATCCTCGGCGTGCAGGATGCCTTTGACCACCAGCTTGCGCGGCCACATGTCCCGGATACGTTTCAGGAAACCCCAGTCCAGCGTGTCGTTCTTGAACAGGAAGTCCCGCACGCCCGTGGTCGAGAGCCCCTCGGGCATGTCGATATTGGAGTAGCGGGGCAGATGCCCGTCGGCCAGCACGTATTTGCCGACGGTGCCGAACAGCCAGCGCGGATGGGTGACGATATCGGCGATGTTTCGCGGCGTCAGGCGCACCGGCATGGTCACGCCGTTGCGCACATCGAATTCCCGGTTATAGGGCACCGTGGAATCGACGGTCAGCACCAGCGCTTCGAATCCCGCGGCCTCGGCCCGCGGCACGGCCTTCAGGGAGGCTTCCATGTCCCGCCAGACATAGAGGTGATACCACTGGCGCCCGCCGCCCTTCTCAAGGATGTCTTCCATGGGCGTGTTGGATGTGCTGGCCAGCGTGAACGGAATCCCGGCCTTCGCCGCAGCCTTCGCCAGTTCGGTCTCGCCCCGGTACCAGACAAACCCGGCAGGACCGGTCGGTCCGATCACCAGCGGCATATCGACCGGTGCGCTGAAAATCGAGGATCGCGTGTGCCGCGAAGACGTGTCGTTCAGCACCCGGGAGCGCAGCTTGATCGCTTCGAGTGCCGCCCGGTTGTGCCGCAGCGCCACATCGTCTTCCGACCCGCGATCGACAAATTCGAACAGGCCCCTGGTCAACCGCCGCTTGGCGATTTTGCGAAGGTCTTCGATATTCAGGGCGGATGCGATGGAGGTCATGGCCGGGCAGCTCGGGTTCGGGTCAGCGGGCGTCAAAGGCGGGAAACAGCACCGGAAAGTTCTGTGCGGTATGCCTCTCGGACTCGACCACCTGCAGAATGATATCCGGCATTTGCCGGATAGGAAGGGCGCGGGCCAGGTCGATCACCGTCTGGGCGCGTGTCGGGGCATGGTACCGGTCCGACAGTCCTGTCGCGGCGCTCCGCAGGTAGTTGAAAATATCACGGTAGCGCGCCGGATCGTAGGTATCGACCGCCAGGGCGCGGGTGAACAGGTCCGGTAACTCCTTTTTTGGTGAGAATTCTTTTACAGCTTCGACTAAAATCGAATACATGTCGTCGAAATGGTCTTGATCGTATATTTGTTCGTGATTGTCACTATTATTTACGTGTTATTCACCGAACGGCATTATTATGAAAATATCCGATATTTTCATTTATTTTCACCCCCTAAAGGCAGGACTCATTTTTTCTCTATACATGCTGCAAATTTTCTTGTTTCCAGATTTTGCAACAATACCATGAAGCATTTTTGGCGAGTAGAAGTTATTTTCCGAACGGCACGTCGTCGATGCCTTCGCGTTCCTCCAGCCCGGCCATGCCGCGCATGATTTCGTAGAAGGCGACGGTGTCTTTCTCGCCATAGCCCTTTTCCAGGGCGGCCTGCATGATCTGGGAATAGACCTGGATCATCATCACCGGCGCGCCGAGTTTCTGGCCCATCTCCATCATCAGGCGTGAATCCTTCAGGCTGATCTTCACCTGCCCCTGCTTGGAATAATCGGCATCGATCATCTTCGGGCCTTTATCGACCATGGTCTTGGAGCTGCAGGCCCCGTCCTGCAGGACGGAGAGAAGGTTGTTGGCTTCCAGGCCTGCCTTCTCGCCCAGCACCATGCCCTCGGCCAGCGCCAGCCGGTTGCCCGCCAGGATGAGGTTGATGATCAGCTTGGTCCGCGCGCCCGAACCCGCCGGGCCCATATGATAGGCCGCGCGGGAGAAGCCCTCGAAATAGGGGCGGCAGGCCTCGAAGTCTTCGGCATCGCCGCCCGCGATCACCACGAGGTCACCGGCCTCGGCCATGGTGCTGGTGCCGCTGACCGCGCTGTCGAGATAGCGGATGCCGCGCTCCTTAAGCTCGGCATAGGTCTTTTCGGAATCTTCTGGGCGGGCGGTGGTGGTGTCGCAGATATACATGCCGTCCGCCGCCGTCTCGGTCATGCCGCCCGGCCCGAAGATCACCTCGCGGGCGATGTCGCTGGTCGGCAGGGAGGCGATGACGCATTTGACGTCCTTCGCGGCTTCGGCGGGCGTGTCCACCGGGTGTCCCCCGGCGGCGGCCAGCTGGTCCATGCGGGCCGGATCCACGTCGAACCCCTGGATCATGAATTGTGCGTTGCGCAGATGTTTGATGAAGGCTTGGCCCATCAGGCCCATGCCCACGATTCCGATCCGTTCCGACATAACGTGCTTCCCCCGGAGGTTGTGTTGTTGCTTGGGGACGATCTTACAGGGTGAGGGTACGGCAGGGCCAGCGGGCGGGATCGATGAAAACCCTCTCCTCCCGGGAGGAGAGGGGGTATTTGCGCGGCGAAACATGCTATGCCCCGCCCGTGGTGAAGAACGGGAAAAAATCGAAGACACGCGCGGATGTGGCGCTCGTCGAACGCGGGCTGGCGGAATCGCGGAGCCGCGCCCAGGCGGTGATCCTCGCCGGGCTGGTGTTCAGCGGCGAAAGGCGCGTCGAGAAGGCCGGTGACAGCATCGCCGAGGACGCACCGCTGGAGGTGCGCGGCCAGGATCACCCGTGGGTCAGCCGGGGCGGTCTGAAGCTCGATCATGCGCTGGAAGAGCTCGGCATCGATGTGACCGGCACCGTCGCCATCGATGTGGGGGCCTCGACCGGCGGTTTTACCGATGTGCTGCTCACACGCGGTGCGGCCCGGGTCTATGCGGTCGATGTGGGCCACGGCCAGTTTGCGTGGAAGCTGCGCAAGGATGACCGGGTAGTGGTGCTGGAGAAGACGAATGCGCGGCATCTCACCGCCGAACAGATTCCCGAGCCGGTGGATGTGATCGTCTGCGATGCCAGCTTCATCGGGCTGGAGGTGGTGCTGCCGGCGGCCATGGACTTCGCGGCGCCGGGTGCGCGACTGATCGCGCTGATCAAGCCGCAGTTTGAAGTGGGCAAGGCCGATGTGGGCAAGAAGGGCGTGGTGCGCGACCCGGCGCTGCACGCCGCCGTGTGTGACCGCATCCGAAACTGGCTCGACAACATGCCCGGCTGGCAGGTCACGGGTGTGGCCGAAAGCCCGATCACTGGTCCGGAAGGCAACAAGGAATTCCTGATCGCGGGCGTTTTCGAGAGCGATCAAAATGAATAGCGGCAAGACCCACGAGGTGACCATCACCCGGCTGGGGCTGCGCGGTGACGGCATCGGCCTCAGCCCGGACGGGCCGCTTTACGTGGCCGGTGCCCTGCCCGGTGAGACCGTGCGAGCGCGGGCCGGGGTGAAACGCGCGGACGGGTTTGCCGCGAGCCTTGAAGAGATTGTCGAAGCTTCGCCGGACCGGGTCGAGCCACCCTGTCCGCATTTCGGAACCTGCGGTGGCTGCGCGACGCAGAGCCTTGCCGATGATGCCTATGCGGCCTGGAAACAGGAGATGGTGGTGTCCGCCGTCAAACGCGCCGGGCTAAACCCGGATCTGGTGGCGCCGATGATCCGCACGGCCGCAGATGGCCGCCGCCGGGCGGAGTTTGCCGCCTTCCGGCCCCGGGCGAAGAACGCGAAGACCTATTTCGGATTTCATGCCCGGGCGAGCAATCTGGTGGTCAATCTGGATACCTGCCTGATCGTACGGCCGGTGATTGCCGCGATGATCCCGAAGCTGCGGGACGTGCTGTCCGACATCGTGCCGCCCGGCGCACGCTGGGATGTGCTTGTCACCGAAGCCGATAACGGTCTCGACCTGCAGGTCGGCACCAACCATGCGCCGGGCCCGGATGCCAGCATGGCGCTCGCCATGTTTGCCGAGGCCGAAGACATCGCCCGGATTTCCTGGCGCACCGATAACGGGGTGGAGCCGGTGGCGGTACGCCGCGCGCCGATGCTCAATCTGTCGGGGACAACTGTGGAACTGCCGCCGGGCGCCTTCCTGCAAGCCAGCGCCGAAGCCGAGCGAATTTTGTCCGGTCTGGTCTGTGACGCCGTACTGAGCGACGGGATCGGCGACCGAATTGCCGATCTCTATTGCGGCGTGGGCACCTTCGCCCTGCCGCTGGCGGCTAGTGGCGCGAAGGTCTTCGCCGTGGATGGTGCCGGCGATGCCGTCGAGGCGATGGCCCGCGCGGCAGGCACCGCCGGGTTTGGCGGGCAGATATCTACGGAAAACCGCGATCTGGTACGCCGCCCGATGATGGCCGACGACCTCAAGCATTTCGACACGATTGTTTTTGACCCGCCCCGCGCCGGGGCGGCCGCCCAGGTCGCCCAGATTGTCGAATCTCCGGTGAACCGGGTCGTTGCGGTGTCGTGCAATCCGGCGACCTTTGCCAAGGATGCGTCCGCGCTGGCGGCGGGGGGCTTTGCGCTGGAGGGTGTCACGCCGGTGGACCAGTTCGTCTGGTCCGGCCATGTGGAACTGGTCGCGGTGTTTTCGCGCTAGCGGTTTGCATCCGCTCTTTCTCTCTCTCCTTCCCGTGGGGGAGGAGAGGGTCGGGGTGAGGTGGGGTTTTCGTAGTTTTAGGAGGGACCTGTGCGCGTCCATACGCGCCCACCTCACCCGGCTCGCTGGCGCTCACCACCCTCTCCTCCCACGGGAGGAGAGGGTTGGGGTACGCATCCGCCGTCCGGCCAATCTTGCACGGACGGAAAACCTTTTCAGACCCGATATCTAGAGAAGCGGGTGGCCGGTGGTGACGGTTGTCGCCCGGATCAGGGATATCCCGAGCAGCACGATCGCAACACCACCGCAGAAGGCGATGGCGTCGAGGACCACCGGCAGGTTGCGGTGTTCCGACGGCCAGCGCTCGGCCAGGCGCAGCGTCGTGCGGCGGGCATAGACCGCCATCAGGGCCAGCGCCGAAACGGTGATCGCCGTCCCCACGGACATGGCCAGAACGGCTGCCCAGGCGGTGAACCGCAGCCCCATGGCGTTGGCCAGCACCAGCACGAGAATTGCGCCGGTACACGGGCGCAGGCCCACCGAGAAGATGATCGCAGCGAGTTCGGCGACGGAAGACTTGCGCGCGCCATGGGGTGCCTCGACCGCATGGACGTGGCCGCAATGGCCGCAGGCATCGGCGTTGTCCTGTCCGCGGCGCATGAACCGGCGCAGTGTCACCGCAGCGAGGATCAGGCCGATCAGGATGACCAGTGCGTAGCTGGTTATTTCCAGCTGGTTGCTCAGGCCGGTGGCCTGGCGCAGGCCGATCCCGAGGATGGCGACGACGACCTCGATGATGACAATGGCGGTGACCCCTTGCATCAGGGCCGACAGGGTGGACAGCATCAGCGAACGGGGCACCGCGCTTTCCTGGCTCAGCAGATAGGTCGAGATGACGAACTTGCCGTGGCCCGGCCCGGCGGCGTGCAGGACGCCGTACACGAAGCTGAGGCCGATCAGGGTCGAGGCGGCGGTGAAACCGTGTTCGGCGGCGGTCCGGGTGGCGGCGGAAAGGTCCTGCTGCAACTCGCGCTGGGCGGCGACAATGGCGTTGAGGAGTTGGTCCCAGGCGCCGACGAACACGAAGGCCCCCAGCGCCCAGACCAGAACGATGGCCAGCGTCAGCCCGAGTGGTACCAGATACCATCTGGTGCGGCGGGTGCGGGATTCGGTTTCGGTCAGCTGCATTCGAGCCGGACCCGTTCGGCGAACAGCGCACCGAAGGATTCAGGCGCCGTGTCCAGCCGGTCGAGGGAATCGGCCAGGGTCCGCGCCTCATAGGTCGGCGTGGGTTCGATCAGCACGGACCGGCAGCCTTTCGGGGCGGTGCCCGATGGGAGGCGGTGGCCGTCATCGACATGCAGAATCTCGACGAAGTAGGACGGATCGTAAACGGCGTAGTTGATGCGGTGTTCACGGGGGATGACCGGCCGCTCGAGCGGCACCGAGAAACGGAGCCGCAGCTTGCCGTCCTCCAGACCCATCTCGAAGGTTTCCGGTGCGGCCAGAGGCTGGACCGCGCCATCGACGAGGAACTCGGTAAAATAGTCGAATTCGCGCAGATTGGTGAGGTTCTCGCGCCCGATACCGGTCAGGGTTTCCTCGTCCATCGCTTCCGGACCGCCGAACTCGGTGATCACGAAGGCCGTGTAGAACTCATCGAAGGTCCAGTCGATCTCCAGCCCGGTGACCCGGCCATCCCCGTCGAATTCGAGCTGCGATCTGAGGTCGATCCAGACATGGGGATGCGCGTTGGCACGCTGGGGCAGGACGCCCGCAACGAGACCGAGCATGAGAACGAAAATGCCGAAATTCAGTCCTGCACAATGCATGGCACGCCGCTGTTGCCGTTGTCGCTGCGAACCTAGTCCAAACGCGGATGCGCCGGAACCCGGTTCACGATTGTGTCGTCGGGTTAACCGGTCAGGTCGAGCCGCGAGGTTGCAACAGAACTTGGGCTATTCTGCGGCATCCTTGTGCAGGCCCGGGTCGGGCAGGCGGTTCATGCCGAAGTATTCCTCGTTGGGCAGCATGCCCAGCCCGTGGGTCATCCGGTTGGTGTAGTTGAAATAGGCGGTGGTGTCGGTGACCTCGAAGATTTCCTCCGCGCTCAGGCCCTGATCGGTCAGCTTCTGCCGGTCCGCATCGCCCAGTTCGGCGGGGTTCGAGGTCAGCTTGAAGGCATAGTCGAGGATCGCGCGCTGGCGGTCGGTCAAATTCGCCTCGCGGTAGTTGATCATCAGGATATCGCCGAGCACCGGATCGTCGGACAGCTCGCGCACGGCCTGGCTGTGGGAGGTGATGCAATAGACGCAGTGATTGTGGGAGGAGACCACCACCGCGATCATTTCCCGCTCCAGCCGGGTGAGCCGGGCGTCGTCGCCGAGCATCAGCTCGTTGTATTTCGCAATGAAGGTCCGCAGCTTTTCCGGACGCAGGGCGAAGGCGCGAATTACGTTCGGGACGAGACCGAGTTTCTCCTGACAGATGCGCATGTATTTCTGCAGATCCTCGTCGAGGCTCTCGGCCTCGGGGATTGGCAGTTTGGAGATGTGCTGCAACTGATCGGGGGTTTCTCGCTTCTTGGCCATGGTCGGTCTCCCTGCCGGGGTTTCGTGAGATTGGGCGGATTATAAAGGTCTCACGTCTTATCGTCATGCCCGCGCAGGCGGGAACCCATAAACACCGACGTTTCATCAGATGACCGCCTGAGTTTATGAGTTCCCGCCTTCGCGGGAACGACGATCTGGGCGTCTGCCTTCGCAGGTGTGAGGGCCGGCAGCAAACCAACCTTTCGTCGGTTAGCTCGCGAGAAAATACATGCCTATCACCACTGCCGTCCAAACCGCTTGCACAACAAAAACCCCTAGGAACCGTCTTGCGTTGCCGAACCACCAACCGTCCACGAGTTCGTCATACGTAAAAAAGCGCGCAGACTTTCCGCTTTTGCGATAATTCCAGGCCCAATTTGTCACATAGGCGAAAAACCAAACCCAGATAGGGAGTGGTGCAATTTTCAGCAAGACCAGAACGTCAGAATCTATTGTGATCCGTGGGTTCAGAGTTCTAGCCAGATGGAGATAGAGCGTTACTACGAAAAATGCCCAGACACATGAAAGGCTCAAAACTTTCAGCCTCAGCCTGGAATTCTTGAACCACCATTCATCTGCTACAGGGTGCACTAGAAGCCAAGTTACGGGTGGATTTCCGTCACGATTGTACTCAATCCGCCTGTGCGTCCACTCAATCTAAAACGCCCAGAATGGAATCGAAGCGATCAGGAAGGCGAAGAACAAGACGAGACTGCCTAGCTTTCCGCCTTGCCGCGTTCGGTGAACGGGGCCTGCGAGCCGAACTCGCCGATCTGGGCGCGGTGGCGTAACAAGTGATCGGCGATCACGCAGGCCATCATCGCTTCGCCCACGGGCACGGCGCGAATGCCCACGCAGGGATCGTGGCGGCCCTTGGTGGAGACGTCAGTATCTTCGCCGGTACTGGTCACGCTTTCGCGCGGGGTGAGGATCGAGCTGGTGGGTTTGACGGCAAAGCGCACCACCAGATCCTGCCCGGTGGTGATGCCGCCGAGCACGCCGCCGGCCTTGTTGGAGCCGAAGGTGACTTCCTCGCCGTCCATGCGCATCTCGTCGGCGTTTTCCTCGCCGGTCAGCGCGGCGGACGCCATCCCGGCGCCGATTTCGACACCCTTGACCGCATTGATCGACAGCATGGCCGAAGCCAGATCGGAATCGATCTTGCCGTAGATCGGCTCGCCGAGACCCACCGGCACGCCGCTGGCGACCACCTCGATCAACGCACCGACCGACGAGCCGTCCTTACGGATGCCGTCGAGATAGGTTTCCCATTCACCGGCCATCCTGGCGTCCGGGCACCAGAACGGGTTGTCCCCGACGACCGACCAGTCCCAGTTGGCCCGGTCGATGGGCATGGTGCCGATCCGGACCAGCGCGCCGCGGATGTTCAGGCCGGGCGTGAGGGTCTCAATCACCTTGCGGGCCAGGCTTCCCGCGGCGACCCGGCTTGCGGTCTCGCGTGCCGAGGACCGTCCGCCGCCGCGATAGTCCCGGATGCCGTACTTGGCGTCATAGGTGTAGTCCGCATGGCCCGGGCGGTACTTCTGCGAAATCTCGGAATAGTCCTTCGAACGCTGATCGACATTCTCGATCATCATCGAGACCGGCGCGCCGGTGGTCTGGCCCTCGAAGACGCCCGAGAGAATTTTCACCTGATCGGGTTCCTGACGCTGGGTGGTGAAGCGCGACTGACCCGGACGGCGGCGGTCCAGATAGACCTGCGCATCGGCTTCGGCGAAGGGCACGCGCGGCGGCACCCCATCGACGACAACGCCGATGGCGGGACCGTGGCTTTCGCCCCATGTCGTAAACCGGAATATCTGACCGAAGCTGTTGCCGGCCATGGCCCCTCTCCTTCGGTTCAGGTGTCGTCGTGTTTCAGACCCGAGAGTAGGTCCGAGACGGCGGCGGCCTCGTCCACGGCGACCATGCCGACGACGTGATAGCCGCTGTCCACGTGATGGGTTTCCCCGGTCACACCCGCGCCCAGATCGCTCAGCAGATAGAGCCCCGCGCCGCCAACATCGTCCGTGGTCACGTTGCGCTTGAGGGGGGCGTTCAGCTCGTTCCATTTCAGGATGTAGCGGAAGTCGCCGATGCCGCTGGCGGCCAGCGTCTTGATCGGTCCCGCCGAGATCGCATTGACCCGGATGCCCTGGCCGCCTAGATCGACGGCCATGTAGCGCACGCTGGCTTCCAGCGCCGCCTTGGCCACACCCATCACGTTGTAATGGGGCATGACGCGCTCGGCGCCATAATAGGTCAGGGTCAGCAAGCTGCCGCCCTCGGGCATCATTTGACTGGCGCGCGCGCAGACATCGGTGAAGGAGAAGCACGAAATGTCGAGGGAGCGCAGGAAGTTGGCCCGCGAGGTATCGACATACTTGCCCTTCAGCTCTTCCTTGTCGGAATAGGCAATCGCGTGGACCACAAAATCCAGGCTGCCCCATTCGGACTGCAGGGTGTCGAAGACATTGTCCATGCTCGCTTCGTCGGTCACGTCGCAGGGCAGCAGCAGCTTGGCATCGACCGAATCCGCGAGCGGGCGCACGCGTTTTTCCAGTGCCTCACCCTGATAGGTGAAAGCCAGCTCGGCCCCGTGATCGGCAACCATCTTGGCGATACCCCAGGCGATCGAGCGGTCGTTCGCGACGCCCATGATCAGGCCGCGTTTTCCGGCCATCAATTGCGCTTGTGCACTCATGCAGTCCCCATCATCGAGCAAATACCCCGTCTGTCGGCATCCTACACCAACGCCTTGGTCCGGCAAGGCTGTGGCGGGCGCCGAGGTGACGGGTGGTTTCGTGTTTAATATGATAGGCTTAGGCGATGACCAATGAGAGAAATATGGGCAATAGCCGACTCGACACATTGCAGAACGAGCTGACATTCGTGCGGACGGTTGTCCGGCGGTTTTCCCAGGACCGCGTCCTGGTGGCGGCATCCTCTCTCAGCTACACCTCGCTGCTGGCGATCGTGCCGCTGTTTGCCATTGCCTTTTCGGTGATGATGGCCTTTCCGGTCTTCGATGGACTGACCCAGCAACTGCTGAGCATCGTGCTGTCCTATGCCGCGCCGCATATTGGCGGCGAGCTTGAGAACTACGTGGATACCTTCGTGTCCAACACCAGCCAGCTGACGGTGCTTGGCGTGGTCTGGCTGGCCGTCACCGCGATCATGCTGCTTTCAACCATCGAAAGCGCATTCAATGCGATCTGGCGGGTCGAGAAATCCCGCCCTATCGGGACGCGCATTTTTGCCTATTGGGCCACCCTGACACTGGGCCCGCTGCTGATGGGGACGGGGCTGTCGGTCAGTACGGCAGCCTTTGCCATGAACAATTTTCAGGCGCTTGGGGTCGATCTCGGCTTTGTGCGTGAGTTCGGCCTGCGTCTGATGCCGTTCGTCTTTGCGGTCGGCGGTTTCACGATCCTCTACCTGGCCTTGCCGAACCGGCGTGTGAAATGGCGCTACGCGGTGCTGGGGGCTGTCGTGGCCGCTGTGTTGTTTGAACTTCTGAAGGCCGGGTTCGGGTTCTACCTCGCCAATGCCGGGACATTCGAGAGTGTCTATGGCTCGCTGGCCGCGTTGCCGGTCTTTCTGATCTGGATGTATCTGGTCTGGGCCGTTGTGCTGTTCGGCGCGATCGTCGCCGCGACGCGTCCGGAATGGCTGGCCGCGCGGCGCGCGGAAGACTTCGGGCCGCTGAGCCCGGCGCGGGCGCTCCTGCGCGCGCTGCAGGTGATCGGCAAGCTGCTGCAGGCCGGTCGCGATGGTGACACCGTTTCCGAGAGCGCGCTGCTGGATGTGACCGGGGGCGATGGCGAAGCATTCGGGACCGTGCTTGCGCGACTTGAGGAGTCGGGCGTGATCGCACGAACCGAAGCCGACGATCCGATCTCTATGTGGCGCTGGGCTATGGTCCGGGCCTGCCCCATCGGGATTCCCAGGCGGACCCCGCCTGGACCGAGCCGCTGGCCGATCTGGTCAACGCCTACAATCTGGCGCGCGACGAAACCATGGGGCTGCCGGTCAAACAGATCATTGCCCAGGCCCAGTTGGGCGACGGCACCCCGCGGGTTGTGAGCAGCAATACTTGAACCACGGCGCGACACACGATCCGGCGCTTCGCGGACATTATGAGCCCGAAGGTCTGGCCGAACGGCTTCTGGCGGCGCTGGATGACCCGAAGCTGGAGGTCGGTCCGGCGCTCGACCAGTTTCATGTGGGCGGTGCCAGGGCAACGGAACGCCTGCTGGAAAGGCTCGACAGGTTGCCCGGTGCGCAGGTTCTCGATCTGGGCTCCGGCCTGGGGGGACCGGCGCGTCTTCTGGCCAGGGTCCGGGACTGGGATATTACCGGGGTCGATCTGTCCCCGGCTTTCTGCCGCATTGCGCGGGCCCTGTCCGGACGGTCCGTTCAGGCCGGACAAACCCGGTTTGTTGCGGGAAACGCCCTGCAACTGCCGTTTGCCGACAACGTCTTCGATCTCGTGTGGAGCGAACATGTCGCGATGAATATCGGAGACCGGGACGCGCTTTACCGTGAACTGGCCCGGGTCACCCGGCCGGGCGGCGCACTCGCCATGTTCGATGTGACGCTGGGCGAGACGGCCGAACTGCTGACCTATCCCGTGCCCTGGGCGCGCGCGCCTGCCCAGAGCCACCTCGTCAGCCCGGACGAATTTCGCACCGCGGTCATCGGGGCAGGGTGGTCGGAGGGCATCTGGTCGGATGAAACCGGATTTGCCCGGGACTGGCTGGCGCGCGCGCGTCCGCCAAAATCTGCGGCAGGGCCGACACTGCGTCAGGTCATGGGGGACGATTTTCCGACGATGCTGGGAAATCTCCGCGACAATTTCGCCGATGGCCGGTTGGGCGCGATCCAGGCGGTGTTCATCAAGCCTGTCTGATTGTCAGGACTCGATGACCTTCCAGCTCCCGTCCGGTTGCTGGCAGGCCGTCCCGAAACCCTGTTCGCTTTTGCCGTCCACATTCACCGTGGTCTGATACTCCCGGCAGGTGGCGCCGGTCTGGGCGCTGCGGCCTTCGCGCACTGGCGTGACCGTGCCGGAATTGCCGGAGTCCGGGTTGTTCCAGCGGACGGTTTCACCCACGGGGCGGGCGTGGGCAGTTTCTTCGGCCTCGACCATTTTCGCCTGGTCTTCGGCGGTGAGGGATTTCGCGAGCTCGCGCCCGAGCATCGCACCGCCCAGCGTGCCGAGTGCGGTGGCAATGATCCGTCCCGAGCCGCCGCCGAACTGCGACCCGAGAATCGCGCCGCCCACGCCACCGAGCACGGTGCCGATGGTTTCGTTCCGTTCGCTTTCCGTTGCGCAAGCCGACAGAATGAAGGCCGATGCGACCAATGGTGCAATTGCTCTCATGCCCATGACATTGTTCCTTTCGAATCCCAAACGCCGGAACGCCCGGCTTTGGTTGATGTAGGAACGAAGTGGTGCGTTCGCCAGTTCCGCTATGCTATCGCACCCAGATTGAATATTCGCATGAAGGCAGGAATACGGCATGACCACCACCGATCCCTTTGCAAAGTTCGATGCCTGGTTCCGCGAGGCGCAGGAGTCCGAGCCCTCGAATTCCAATGCGATGACACTGGCCACGGTTTCGTCCGCCGGCCGTCCCTCCACAAGGGTGGTCCTGTTGAAGGATCATGACCCACAAGGGTTTGTTTTCTATACCAACTTCAACAGTCAGAAGGGCCGGGAGCTGCTGGCAAATCCCCACGCCTCGCTGTGTTTCTACTGGAAATCCCTCGACCGCCAGATCCGTATCGAAGGCGTGGCCCGTCCGGTCGCGGATGATGAGGCCGATGCCTACTACGCCTCCCGTCCGCGCGGCAGCCGAATCGGCGCCTGGGCGTCCGAACAGTCCCGGTCGATTGCCTCGCGTGACCTTCTCGAAGAACGTGTGGCGGAACTGACGAAGAAATACGAAGGTGCGGAAATTCCGCGTCCGCCGCACTGGTCTGGCTTCCGCGTGGTCCCCGACCGGATCGAATTCTGGACCAACCGCGAGAGCCGCCTCCACGACCGGGAAGTCTTCCTGCGTGACGGCGAGGCCTGGACGGAGCTGCGTCTGCAGCCATAGGACAGCTCCCGAGCCATTTGATCTATGCCAAAGAAAATTGTCACTGATCTGGCACAATCTCTCTTTAGCAGAAGCAGGAGGCAGTGATGTTGACGCGTGAGGATTGTCTGGCGTTGTGCGAGTTGAGTGAGGAAGAGGTCGATGCGATTGCCGAGCATGAGCATGTTCCCGAAGTCGTAGCGATGGAGCTCGGTCAGTATCTTTGTCACACGCCCGATGGTGAGGCCCGGATCGAACGGATGATCGTGGACGATATTGAGAATGCGCGGGCGCATGGCAATTACGAACACATGGCCAAACTGGTCGGGGTTCTGCGCCACTTTATCGAGAAGCATCCGCACCACTGACTTTCCAAGTGCCCCCATCTGGACTACCTATGGGCTATGGAAGGCAAACGACGAAGCGTCATTCTGACAGGGGCCAGCCGTGGCATCGGCCACGCGACCGTCAAACGCTTTTCGGATGAGGGCTGGCAGATCATCACCTGCTCGCGCGACCCCGTTCCCGAACATTGCAAACGCGATCCGAACTGGACCTCCCACATCCCCACCGATCTGGGCGATCCGGCAGATGTGGAGCGCTTTGTCACCGAAGCGCTTGAGTTGCTTGGCGATGCGCCCCTCAACGCTCTGGTGAACAACGCCGCCGTCTCACCGAAGGCGGAATTCGAGGAACGCCTCGGCTGCCTGAACGGCCCCATTGACGACTGGCGGGAGGTGTTTCAGCTGAACTTCTTCGCACCGCTCGCCCTGGCACGGGGCTTTGCGGCACCGCTCGCCAGGGCCGGCAAGCTGGATGAGGCCGAACCCGATGCCGGCGGCGGGGCGGCGATCGTCAACATCACGTCCATCGCGGGCCACGCAATCCATCCCTTCGCCGGATCGGCCTATTCGACCTCCAAGGCGGCGCTGTCGGCGTTGACCCGCGAGATGTCGGTGGAGTTCGCCGAGTTGAACGTCCGCGTCAATGCCGTGGCCCCGGGCGAGATCGAGACCGAAATGATCGGTGATGAATACGAACCGCTGGTCAACCGCATACCGATGCGCCGTATGGGCACACCCGCTGAGGTCGCCGCCACGGTGTACCAGCTCTGCAACCCGGATTTCGGTTATGTCACCGGCACCGAGATATTCGTCACCGGCGGCCAGCACCTTTACTAGAAAAGAATGACGTAGCCCCGGCTCCGTAGAATTCCTGGCTGGAGTCTTGCTGTTTTTTTGATTCAGAGCAATTTGCAACGGGCCCGTTTGGCTAGTATCCCGGCAGATCAAACTGGAGGAGATAAAGTCATGGCCATTCCTGTAATTCGTCCGAAAAAAGAAGACGTCCTGAAATGCATTGCGCGGTTCGATGAAATCAACGCCGTCGATGGTGGTCTGCCCGACCAGAAGGTCGAGGGCTACTACCGGACCTTCCGCAACGCGATCGGCTTCGAACAGCCCGAGGGTGAAGAGGTTTATTCGCCTATCGGTGATGAGGCCAAACCGAAAATTTCTCACCTCAAACCGGGCTTTGGAATCGGCTGGGTGACGGCCGATCCCGGGCAGGGCGTGATGATGCATGCCCATGACACGAACGAAACCTTCGTGGTCGTCGAAGGCACCTGGAAGTTTGAGTGGGAAGGCGAGGACGGCAACGATCACGTCATCCTGGGGGAGAAAGATATCGCATCCTTCCCGCCGGGCATTCAGCGTCGTTTTGAATGTGTGAGCGCGCGCGACGGTGAAGCGCGCGGCACGATCATGGCCGTGATCGGCGGCGATACACCGGGGGTCGAATGGTCACCGGAATCCGTTGAGATGCTGAAAGACGCCGGCGCCTGGCCAGACGCCGCCGAATAGGCTTCGGGCTCAGCCGACCGATTTCAGCCAGTGCAGCCTGTCCTCGATCTGGGCGAGTTCCAGATCGAGCCAGGCATCGAACTCACCCGGCTCGGAGCCGTAGCGCTCCTTGAGGTCGAGCAGGCGTGCATGCTCTGTCTCGCTGATCTCGCGCATCCGCTCGATCTGGTCGCGGGCATCCTCTTCATCCAGCAGATGCAGGAACCGCAGCTTCAGGGCGAAGACGAGCTGGGAGACCCCATCGACGGGGCTGCGCAGGTTCGAGATGAGCAGGTCACGCAGTTCGTGCCGGCCGGAATCGGTCAGTTCGAGGGTCTCGTGAACCGGGTCGGGCAGGTCTTCGATCGGTGCGACCAGACCCTCGGCGCGCAGCACCTCGATCGATGACCCCATCATGTCCAGGGACGGACCCGCGATGCGGCTGGTGAAGGCCCGCACCTCGCGTGCGAGATCGGCGTAGGTGTGCGGCCGGAGCGCCAGAGTCCCCAGCATGCAAAGGCGAATTGCCTCGCTGGGGATGAGGGTCTTGTCGCGATACATTCGTTAGGCGGCTGACCGCAGATCGAGCAGGTTCCAGACATCCTCAAAGGCGGCGACAAGATCGTCCATCATCGCGTCATCGTGGAGCGGCGTCGGTGCAATCCGCAGGCGCTCGGTACCACGTGGGACTGTCGGGTAGTTGATCGGCTGAACGTAAATGCCATGGCGGTCGAGCAACTCGTCGCTGGCAATCTTGCACAGCCGCGCATCACCGACGAAGACCGGTACGATATGGCTGACCGACGGCATGACATGCATGCCCGAGACGGTGAGGCGCTGCTTCAGCGTGGCCGCACGTTCCTGATGGCGGATGCGGATCGAGTTGTCCGCCTTCAGGATCTGAATGGCCGCGCGGGCCCCGGCGGCCACATGGGGCGGCAGTGAGGTTGAGAAGATGAAGCCCGCACCGTTGGAACGCACAAAATCCACCAGATTGGCCGAGGCGGCGATGTAACCACCCACATTGCCGAAGGCCTTGCCCAGCGTACCCTGGACGATATCGATCCGGTTCATCAGGCCATCGCGTTCGGCCACGCCCGCACCCCGTTCGCCATACATGCCCACGGCATGCACTTCGTCCAGATAGGTCAGGGCATTGTGCTTCTCGGCGACATCCACGATCTCGGCAATTGGTGCGATATCTCCATCCATCGAATACACGGACTCGAAGGCCACCAGCTTCGGGCGGTCACGGTCCACCCGCGAGAGCAACTCGTCGAGATGCTCGGGGTCGTTGTGACGGAAAATCACCTTCTCGGAGCGGCCGTGGCGGATACCTTCGATCATCGAGTTGTGGTTCAGCGCGTCGGAGACGACCAGGCAATCGGGCAGCATTGAGGCCAGGGTGGACAGGGCGGTCCAGTTGGCGACATAGCCCGAGGTGAAGAGCAGCGCGGCCTCTTTCTGATGCAGGTCGGCGAGCTCTTCTTCCAGCAAGACGTGATAGTGGTTGGTACCCGAAATATTGCGGGTGCCGCCGGCACCCGCGCCGCACTTGTCGAGGGTTTCGTGCATCGCGGCCAGAACCTCGGGGTGCTGACCCATGCCCAGATAGTCGTTGGCGCACCAGACGACGATATCCTGAACACCGCCCTTCACATGGCGCGCGGCGCGCGGAAAGTCGCCCACTCTGCGCTCCAGATCGGCGAATTCGCGATAGCGTCCCTCGACGCGAAGTCCGTCAAGGCTCTCTGCAAAGTACTCTTCATAGTTCATGCGGTATCACCCATCATGCAGCGGGCAGTGCCAAAACGGCCGACGCGACCGATTTCCTGACCAGACTATAGCAATCAGACACAATTTTTCCATCGCGGCGCCACGCCGCAGCTTTCCCCGGTCCTCAATCCACACCCGTCATTGCGAGGATCATCGCGACGGCGCAATCCAGTTGATCGGACATGTCGGCTCTGGATTGCTTCGCCGTTGGCTCGCAATGACAGCTCGGTCTCGTTAGGCTGGCATGCCTGGCGGCGGATCGCAGGGTGCCGTGTCCATCTTCGCCGGGATCGAAATCTCGATCAGGTCGAAGGTGTCGGACGTCCCCGTCTCATTGTGGGGAACGCCGCCGGGAATGTAGATCGAATCTCCGGCTTCCAGACGGACCGTACCGTCGGCAAAGGCCAGGTCGAGCCAGCCCTCAAGCATGTAGACGAACTGGCCGTCGCAGATATGGGTGTGCCAGCCGGTTGGCTTGACCAGGCCTTCCTTGGCGCGGGTGATCTGGACGCGCATCTTGCCGTCGCTGGCCTCCTGGGTGCCCAGATCGATGTAATCGAAGAAATCGCGGCGACCCTCGACGAATTGCGGGTCGTCCTTGCGGCGGACCTGATAGCCCGGCGCGTTATTGTCGTTCATGACCACTGCTTCGCTCATGGCGTTTACTCCCCTCCTTTGGTTCTTGGACAGGATGTTAGCGTGGATCGGGAAGACAAGGTAGGGGAACGCGCCTCCATCCAGAACGTGATGCCCGGCCTTGACCCGGGCATCTATTCACGGGCCGGGGTGAGACACGCGGATCAAGTACGCGTGTGACGGCGCTGGAAGCCCTAAACCAGTCCCTCGTCCTGTACCCACTGCCAGGTGTCGTCCAGCGCCTTGGCGGCGCGGTCCATGCACATGCCGATCTCGTCCTCGGTGATGATGAGCGGCGGGCAAAGGGCGACGCTGTCTGACGGCAGCGCGCGCATGATCAGGCCGTGGTTCTGGGCAAAGGCATTCATCTTGAAGGCCACGCGTTTGGCCGGATCGAACAGCCCCTTGTTTTCGATGTCCGGGGTCAGTTCCATGGCGGCGAAGAGTCCGATACCTCGCACCTCGCCGACCAGCGGGTGATCGGCAAACTGGGCGAACTGCTCCTGGAAGGTGCCCATCACCGAACGGACATGGCTGAGAAGGTCGCGTTCCTCGTAGATGCGGAGCGTCTCCAGCGCGACGGCGGCCGAGACCGGATGGCCCGAATAGGTGTAGCCGGTGTTCCACATGCCGAACTTGTCGCCACCCTCGCGGAGCACCTCATAGACCTCGTTCGACATCATCACGCCGCCGATCGGCAGATAGGCCGAGGACAGCGCCTTGGCGATCGAAATCAGATCGGGCTCGATGTCGAAGGTCTCGCAGCCGAACATGTTGCCGGTCCGCATAAAGCCGGTGATCACCTCGTCGGCGATCATCAGAACGTCATGCTTTTTCAGGACGGCCTGGATTTTTGGGAAGTAGCCCTTCGGCGGAATGATCACGCCGCCGGCGCCCATGACGGGTTCGGCGATGAATGCGGCCACTGTTTCGGGGCCTTCGGCGACGATCATGTCGTCGAGTTCCTGGGCGAGACGTGTTGAGAATTCGTCCTCGCTCTCACCGTCCAGGCCTTCGCGCCAGAAATGCGGCGTGCGGGTGTGCAGAAAACGGTCCAGCGGGACGTCGAAGCCCTTATGGGCGTATTCGACGCCCGACAGGCTGGCGGCGGCCAGCGTGATGCCGTGATAGGCCTTGTGGCGACCGATGATCTTCTTCTTCTCCGGATTGCCGCGGGCGTTGTTGTAGTACCAGACGATCTTGATCTGGGTGTCGTTGGCCTCCGAACCGGAATTGGTGAAGAAGACCTTCCCCATATTGCCCGGTGCCATCAGGACGAGCTTTTCAGCCAGATCGATCGCGACCTCGTTGGAGCGGTGGGTGAAGCCCTGGATATAGGGCAGTTGCAGCATCTGCTCGTAGGCGACCTTGGCGAGCCGTTCCTCACCGAAGCCCAGCGAGGTACACCACAGGCCTGCCATGCCCTCGATGATCTCGTTGCCCTGATCGTCATAGACATAGATGCCCTTGCCCTCATTCACGATCAGCGGGCCGTTTTCCTCGTGCATCTTCAGGTTGGTGAAGGGATGCAGGTAATACTCGATATCCCGCGCGGCGGGAGAGTTGGGGGCAAACCGGGTGCGATCGGACAGAGCCATGGCGTGTCTCGTGTGTTGGAGGCGTTTCTGGCCCGAACGTTAGGCGAGGCGAGGATGGTGAGCAAGCATTGCGCGTGGTAACCCAGCCATGTGCCGGGTTTGTGGGTCGGGGTCTAGCCGTCTTCCAGCCGTTCGAATTCGTCCTTGCCGGCGTTCGGGCCGGCCTGAACCTCGATCATTGACAGCACCCTGTTCTCCGCGGTGGCCAGCGCGTGGGGTGCGCCTGCCGGAACCGAGATCGATTCCCCGGGTTCGAGCGTGTGGGTCTGATCGTCCAGCGTGACTTCGGCCGAGCCGTCCACCACCGTCCAGTGCTGGGCGGCATGCCGGTGGCGGCGCAGATTGACCCGGCCGCCGGCATGCAGGGTGATCCGCTTGACGTTGAAGCCCGGCCCGCTGTTGAGCGTGCGGTACCAGCCCCAGGGGCGATAGACTTCCGGGAAGGTGACCGCTTCGCTGCGTCCGGCCTTGCCGAGCTGCTCGACAATGTCGCGCACCTGCTGAACCTCGTCCTTCGGGGCGACCAGCACCGCATCGGCAGAGGCAACCACCACGAAATCCTCCAGCCCGATGGCCGCCACCAGCGTGCCGTCACTGCGCAGATAACAGTCGCGCGACCCGACCTGCATGACATCGCCAACGACAACATTGCCGGCATTGTCCTTGTTGCCGATCTCCCAGAGCGCCCGCCACGAGCCCACATCCGACCAGCCCATATCGACGGGCACGACCGCAGCGTTCTCGGTTTTTTCCATCACCGCATAGTCGATGGAGACTCCGGGGGCTTTGGCGAAGGCCTCCCGGTCCAGACGGAAGAAGTCCAGGTCTTCGGTTCCGGCGGCCAGCGCGGCGCGGCTCGCCGTGGCCACTTCGGGTTCGAAGCGCTCGATCTCGCCGAGCAGCGCGTCGGCGCGGAAGACGAACATGCCGCTGTTCCAGAAATGATTGCCCCCCGCAACGAACGCCTCCGCCGTGGCGAGGTCGGGTTTTTCGACAAAGCCATCGACCCGGCGCACACCCTCCGGCCCGTCTAGCGGCGCCCCGGCGGCGATATATCCAAAGCCGGTTTCGGGTGCACGCGGGTGAATCCCGAAGGTGACAAGAGCACCGTTTTCCGCGGCCTCGGCCGCTTTCAGGGCGGCCGCGCGAAACGCCTCGGCATCCTTGACCACATGGTCGGAGGGCAGCACCAGCATGATCGCATCCGGGTCGCGCTCAAGCAGCCAGAGGGCCGCGGCGGTCAGGGCGGGGGCGGTGTTGCGCCCGAGGGGTTCGAGCAGAATGCCCTGGGGCGGATCGTCGTTGCGGCGCAGCTGCTCGGCTACCATGAAACGGTGTTCTTCGTTGCAGACCACGAGCACCGGCGCGAACCGGTCCGAGGCACCAACGCGCGCGGCTGTGTCCTGCACCATGGTGTTGTCCCCGGCCAGCGGCAGGAACTGCTTGGGATAGTCGCGCCGGCTCATGGGCCAGAGCCGCGTGCCCGCGCCGCCGGACAGGATAACGGGGGTGATCAGTCCGTTTGCCAAGACACTGTCTCCTTTGTTCACGCACTTGCTAGCGGGTTTTTGTGCGAACGACTAGAATGTTCGTCATGAAAATCAGTGCGATACAGATGAACACCGGCAGCGACAAAGCCGCCAATCTGGTTCAGGCGCGGGCGCTGGTGGCTGAGGCGGTCACGCGCGACCGGCCCGATATGGTGGTGCTGCCTGAGGTCTTTGCCTTCATGGGCGCATCCGTAGCCGACAAGCGCGCGGCGGCCGAGGAACTGCCCGAACCCGGTCAGGCCGGCGGGGAAGCATACGAGACCCTGCGTGGCATGGCCCGCGAGCACAGCGTCTTTGTTCATGGCGGCAGCTTCGTGGAGCGCGACGGAGAAACCTTCTTCAACACCACGCTGGCCTTTGACCGGGATGGCGTGGAACTGGCGCGCTACCGCAAGATTCACCTGGTCGATGTGACCACGCCCGACGGGCACAGCTATCGCGAATCCGACACCTTCGGCGGCGGGGATGCGGTGGTCACCTATCGGGCCGGTGACATCACGGTCGGTTGCACCATCTGTTACGACCTGCGCTTTGCCGAACTCTACCGGGCGCTTGCCGAGGCCGGTGCGCATGTCATCATGGTGCCCGCCGCGTTCACCCTGCAGACCGGCAAGGATCACTGGGAAGTGCTGCTGCGCGCGCGCGCCATCGAGACCCAGACCTATGTGGTGGCCGCGGCCCAGACCGGAACCTATTTCGAGGGCAATGACGAACGCGCGAGCTGGGGTCACTCGATGATCGTAAACCCCTGGGGCCACATGATTGCCCAGGCCGGTGAGGGCACCGGCCACACCAGCGCCGAAATCGACCTCGACTATCTTTCAACCGTGCGGACACGTATTCCTGTCGCCGATCACCGCGTCCTCTGAGGGAAGCCAACCATGACCATCAAAGACGAAATCAAACGCGACCATGAGTTGCTCACCGAATGGCGGCGTGACTTTCACGCCCATCCCGAGCTGGCCTTCGAAGAAGAACGCACATCCGCACTAGTGGCCGAGCGGCTGGAAAGTTTCGGGATCGAGGTCGATCGCGGTCTCGCCAGGACAGGCGTGGTCGGCACCCTGAAAGCGGGGACCGGCAACCGGGCGATCGTCCTGCGCGCCGATATGGATGCGCTGCCCATGCAGGAAGGCAACGATTTCGCCCACGCTTCGACGGTCCCGGGGAAAATGCATGGCTGCGGCCATGACGGGCACACGACCATGCTCCTGGGTGCGGCCAAGTACCTCGCCGAGACAAAAGACTTCGACGGCACGGTCTATTTCATCTTTCAGCCCGCAGAAGAAGGCGAGGGCGGCGCGGAAGTGATGGTCCGGGAAGGGCTGTTCGACAAATTTCCCGCCGAAGCCGTCTATGGCATGCACAACTGGCCAGGCATGCCCGTCGGCGAATTCGCCGTGTCGCCGGGCCCGATGATGGCCTCCTTCGATGTCTTCGATCTCGTCATTCGCGGCCAGGGCGGACATGGCGCCATGCCCCATCAGGGGATCGACAGTATTCTGGTTGCCTCCGAGGTCGTCGGGGCCCTGCAGTCCATCGCCAGCCGCAACACCGATCCTGTGGACGCGCTCGTGGTCTCGGTCACCCAAATCCATGGCGGGGATGCGTACAACGTGATTCCTGATGAGGTCCGCCTGGCCGGCACCGTGCGCTCCTTCCGCGATGAAGTGCGCGACAGTGTCGAGCCCGCCATGAAACGAATTGCCGACGGGGTCTGCGCAGCCTATGGCGCCACGGCGGAGTTGAACTACCAGAAGCTTTACCCGGCGACGGTCAACAGCATCGAGGAAACCGAGCAGGCGGCTGCCGCCGCGGCAGCGCTTGTCGGTGCCGATGCCATCAACCACAACCCGGTGCCCAGCATGGGCGCGGAAGACTTCGCCTTCATGCTCCGCGAGAAGCCTGGCAGCTATGTCTGGGTCGGCAACGGGGCTGTTGAGGGCGGCTGCATGCTTCACAACCCGGGTTATGATTTCAACGACGAGATCATTCCCCTCGGGGCGTCCTACTGGGCGACACTGGTCGAACAGGTGCTGCCTGCCGAGCGTTAACCTGCTCGTCTTGCCGGATCTCTCGTTATTGTGAGGGCCGCAGACCAGCAGCCATCCGGACATTCCTGTCCGGCAGCGCCGCCGCTGGATTGCTTCACTGTGTTCGCAATGACGTCGAGACTTTTGGAACCATCTCACCACAACACGGCTCGTCCTTCCTGCGCAGGCGGGAACCCATACATTCAGGCGGCTGCCTGATTGGGGGTCGGGGTTTATGGATGCCGAGGGGGCTGTGGCCACCCATTCAGACATAAACCTCAATCTTCGTTAACCATATGGCAAGGCTTGACGAGGCAATCTCACGCTCAGAACCATGCCATTGATCCTGCACGCCATAATCACCGCCTCCTATTCGGTCCTTGCGCTCGCGCTTGCGTTGCTCGTCCCGCAATATGTGCCGTCTGTTTCCCCCGCCGTCGCGCCGTTCCTGGCCGGGCTGGTGTGGCTTGGCTGTGCGTTTGCGCATTACGCGTTCACCCAGAGCGAGCGTGATCGCCGCAACCGAGAAGAACTCAACGTGATGCGTCGGCAGACCCGCGAGATCGCCGAAGATCTGCTGAACACCCAGACCCAGGCTCTGCAAATCCGGCAGTCGCTGGAGCAGGTCGGACGCGCCGGGGAACAGCGCGTGTCCCAGATGGTGGCGGAAGTTAAGGTGCTGCAGGGGCTGATCGAAAGCTTTTCCCAGAAGCAGGCCGAAGCGGCATTGCTGAATGGCCAGATGGAAATCGCCGAACGTCCCCGGCTTGTCGCCGTGGAAGGCGGAAAGGCCGTCAGTGCGCCGTCGGGCGAGGATTTGCGCACGGCCGAGGATCAGGAAGTCCTGGGAATCGTGCACGAGGCGCTGCGTCTCGACCGCGTTGACGTCTATCTGCAACCCATCGTCAGCCTGCCCCAGCGCAAGAACCGCTACTACGAATGTTTCACGCGGATTCGTTCGGAGGACGGCACCGTGATCGGGCCGGGCCAGGCCAGTATATCGAGATTGCCGAGCGTGAGGGCCTGGTCAGCGCCATCGACAACATGCTGCTGTTCCGTTGTGTCCAGCTTGTGCGCCGCACTCAACGCCGCAATTACGACACGGCCTTCTTCTGCAACATTTCCCGCGAGAGCCTCAGCGATACGGGTTTCATCACCGATTTCGTGGATTTCGTGTCCGAGAACACCGATCTCGCGCCCAAGCTGTTCTTCGAATTCGGGCAGGCCGATATCGAATCCGCGCCACCGATCACCATCGGCAACCTCGCGCGACTGGCCGATCTGGGCTTCCGCTTTTCACTCGATCAGGTCCGGCATCTCAATCTCGATCTGCCGGGTCTGTCGGCCAAGAATTTCCGTTTCGTGAAAGTGGACGCCCATTTCTTCCTGAACGACCCGGACAATATGGGCATTGGAATTGCGGGCAGCGATATCAAGAAATGGCTCGATCGTGACGGCCTTGATCTGATCGTCGAGAAGATCGAAGACGAGAAGCAGCTCGTGGAGTTGCTCGATTACGGCATCGACTTCGGTCAGGGCTATCTGTTCGGCGAACCGCGTCTGAGCCGCTCGGACTAGACTTGGCCGGACATTTCCGACCTGTCACGGAAATCCGCTTTCTTCTGCGTCTGCACCATGGCATACGCCGTGGCGCTATGCCTGATACACCTTCCCTCGATCCCGAATTGCTGGCGCATCTTGCGCCGCTCGCCGCGCGCTATGACCACCTGATTGTCGATCTGTGGGGAACGCTCCACAACGGCATCGCACCCCTGCCCGGGGCGATCGAATGTCTGGCGCAGTTCAAGAAGGCCGGCGCCGGCGTGGCCTTGTTGTCCAACGCCCCGTTCCGGGTGTCCGGGGTGCATACGGTGCTTGGGCAGATTGGCATCCCCGAGGATATCTACGACGTTATTTTCTGCTCGGGAGAGATCGCCTGGCATGCCATCCGCGACCGGAACGATCCCTGGCATCGCGAACTGGGTACCCTGGCCGCGTTTATCGGTCCCGACCGGCACCGCCCGATGCTGGACAATCCCGGCGTCGAACGGGAAGCGGAAATAGGCGAAGCTGATTTCCTGATCTGCACCGGCCCGCGAGAAGAAGGTCATCGCCTGGATGATTATCTGCCCGAGCTCGAAGCCGCCGCACTGCGCGGCTTGCCGATGGTTTGCACCAACCCGGATCGCGAAGTGCTGCGCGGCGACACGCGCGAAATCTGCGCCGGGGCCATGGCCGAAGCCTATGAGACCCGGTTCGGCGGCGATGTGGCCTGGCACGGCAAGCCTTATCGTCCGGTTTTCGATACCGTGCTCGAATCGATCGGTTCGCCCGACCCGTCGCGCGTTCTCATGATCGGGGATGGGCTCCTGACCGACATCGCCGGCGCGGCAGGGGCGGGGCTCGATTCGGCCTTTATCGTCAGTGGTATCGCGGCTGAGAAACTGGGCGTGTCCTATGGTGAGTTGCCGTCCGCAGACAAACTGGCCGATGTTCTGGGCGATGCGCCGGCCGCCCCGCGCTACGTCATTCCGGGACTCATCTGGTAAACTTTGATCCGGACGCTGTTTGTTTGCGTTTCCGGAGTGAATTTCACGCACAGGCAGTCGCCATCACAAGCTGGGCAAACGCCCCGAAAAATGCGTGTCAGGAGGTCCTGCGTGACCGTGCATCGCCAGCAATGGATCTGGACCTTCGACCAGCCCCCCGAGGCGTTGTGGCCTTACCTGTCTGATACGGCCCGCTTCAATGAAGCTGCCGGCCTTCCCAAACACGATATTGTTGAAACCCCGCAGCCGGATGGTTCGGTTCTGTTTGAAGGTCATGGCAAGCAGGGTGGCATGACGCTGGCCTGGCGCGAGGAACCGGTGAACTGGGTCAAAAACCAGTGGTTCGAGCACCGCCGGCATTTCAGCAAGGGCCCCCTGAAGATGCTGTGCGCCCATCTGCGCCTGGAAGCCGATGGTGCGGGCAGCAAATGCACCTACACGCTGGAGGCCGAGGCCTCGGGTCTTCTGGGTGAGATTGCGCTTCGGACGGTGTTCTTCAAATCCGTCGGGAAATCCTTTTCCACCATAGTTGAACGGGTTGGTCAGTTCGTCGCCGGAGAACAGGACACGCCATTCGATGTGCCGCCGCCCGAGCTGAGTGAAGACACGCGCACACGCATTGACCGTGCAGTGGCTGCGATCGAGGCCTCGCCACACGGGCATGGTCTGGCGAAAGACCTGGCGCGATATGCGACCACCCGGCAGGAGGTCGATGTCTTCAAAATGCGGCCCCTCGCATTGGCGCGGGACTGGAATGTCGAGCCGCGCGAAGTCGTGGAAGCCTGCCTGGAGGCGACCCGGGCCGGGTTGCTCGATCTGCGCTGGGATATTCTGTGTCCGCGTTGCCGGGTTGCGAAGTCGATCTCCAGCGGTCTCGACGAAATGCCCACCGGAGCCCATTGCGACACCTGCAATATCGACTACGACCGGGAATTCTCCCGGAATGTGGAGTTGAGTTTTTAGCCGTCTCCCGGCATCCGGCCCAATGTTTATGGCGAGTATTGCCTGTTCGGCCCGGGCAGCATGCCCCATGTGGTGGCGCAAATCGCCGTGCCGGCGGGGCAGACGCGTGCGCTCGATGCGCGCCTCGTCGCCGGACCCTATCGGTTGCGCACGCTGGAGGCAGGTCCGGAAGCGGATATCGACTATGACGGCGGTGCGTTTCCGGCCGTGGTCTATGACGGAGAGACGATCCGGCCGGAAGTTGCCCCGGAGTCCGGGATGCTGACATTTGTGAACAATGGCCCGCACGACAGAATATTCGTGATCGAGGAACTGGCGTGGGAACGCGATGCGCTCGCGGCAGATCGCGTCACCGCGCTGCAGGCGTTTCGCGATCTGTTCTCCGATCAGGTGTTGCGTCCGGGCGATGAGGTTGCGATCCAGCGGGTGGCGCTGATGTTCACCGATTTGCGACGTTCCACTGCTTTGTACGAAGCCATCGGCGATGCGCGGGCCTATGCGCTGGTGCGCGAACATTTTGCCGTACTGACGGAAATTGTCCGCAAGCACGATGGCGGCGTGGTCAAGACGATCGGCGATGCGGTGATGGCGGCTTTCCCGGACCCGGCGAACTGTTTGGCGGCCGCCCTGGAAATTCAGGATGCTGTCGCCGCCTTCAACAAAGACTATGCCGCCGATCTGGCGGCCGAGCAGGCGGCGATCATCAAGATCGGCATCCACGAGGGGCCCTGTATCGCGGTCACCCTCAACGAGCGGCTGGACTATTTCGGGACCACGGTGAACATGGCAGCCCGCCTGGAAAGCCAGAGTCAGGGTGGGGATATCGTGCTTTCGCATGCAATTGCAGATGATCCTGCCGTGGCGCCTTTGCTGACGGATCGCCAGATGTCCCGGGAAAGCGCCGAATTGCGCGGCTTTGATGCCCCGGTGCCCTTCCTGCGGCTGGCACTGGACAATGCCGGGGCTCAATAGACCCGCACTTCCTGTCCGACTATACTTTCGGACCTTCGGAAATGAGCTTTGCGGGCCCCAAATGGCTGAATTCTCCAAACCCACCCAGGATGAGTGGCGCGCGCGCGCCGACAAGGAACTGCGCGACCGGTCTCCCGACGACCTGATCTGGCATACGCCGGAGGGGATCGATATTCGCGCGGTCTATACGGCGGCCGATCTGGATGACATCTCCTGGCGTGACAGCCTGCCGGGATTCCCGCCCTTCGTGGGAGGCCCGAAGGCGACCATGTATGCCGGCCGGCCCTGGACCGTCCGCCAGTATGCGGGGTTCTCAACGGCGGAAGAATCCAACGCGTTTTACCGCAAGGCCCTCGAAGGCGGGCAGCGCGGGCTGTCTGTCGCCTTCGATCTGGCGACCCATCGCGGTTATGACAGCGATCACCCGCGCGTGGTCGGCGATGTGGGCAAGGCCGGTGTGGCCATCGACAGCGTGGAAGACGCCAAAATCCTGTTCGACGGGATTCCGCTCGATGAAATGAGCGTGTCGATGACCATGAACGGCGCGGTGCTGCCGGTCCTGGCCAACTACATCGTCGCCGCCGAAGAACAGGGCGTGCCCCAGGACAAGCTCTCAGGGACCATTCAGAACGACATTCTGAAGGAGTTCATGGTCCGCAACACCTATATCTACCCGCCGGCCCCCTCCATGCGGATTGTCGCCGACATCATCGGCTACACGGCCGAAAACATGCCGCGGTTCAACTCGATCTCGATTTCCGGCTATCACATGCAGGAAGCCGGGGCGACCGCGGTGCAGGAACTGGCCTTCACCCTGGCCGACGGCGTGGAATATGTGCGCGCGGCCCGCTACACCGGGCTCGATGTGGATGCCTTCGCGCCGCGCCTGTCCTTCTTCTTCGGCATCGGCATGAATTTCTTCATGGAGATCGCCAAACTGCGGGCGGCACGTTTTCTCTGGGCGCATATGCTGCGCGACGAGTTCGATGCGCAGGACGAACGCTCGCTGATGTTGCGCACCCATTGCCAGACCTCGGGTGTGTCCCTGACCGAGCAGGACCCCTACAACAACATCGTGCGCACCACGGTTGAGGCGATGGCGGCGACCCTGGGCGGCACCCAGTCGTTACACACGAATTCATTCGATGAGGCCGTCGCGTTGCCGACGCCGTTCTCGGCCCGGATCGCGCGGAACACGCAACTGATTCTGCAGCACGAGACCGGGATCACGAATGTGGTCGATCCCATGGCCGGGTCCTACTATCTGGAAAGCCTGACCAACAGCCTGATCGTCGAGGCGCGCAAGCTGATCGCGGAAGTCGAGGAACTTGGCGGCATGACCAAGGCCGTGGAATCGGGCATGCCGAAGCTGCGGATCGAGGAAGCTGCCGCGCGCCGCCAGGCCCGCGTGGACCGCGGCGAGGATGTGATTGTCGGGGTGAACCGATTTGTGCCGGACGAGGTCGAGGAGATCGATGTCCTAGATATCGACAACACGCGGGTGCGCGAGGCCCAGGTGGCGCGGCTGGAGAAAATCCGCGCAACACGCGATGGCGCAAAGTGCGACGAGGCGTTGGCGAACCTGACCCGGGTTGCGGAAAGCGGCGAGGGCAATCTGCTCGCCGCATGTGTCGAGGCCGCGCGCGTGCGGGCCACGGTCGGAGAGATGTCGGATGCCATGGAGAAGGTCTTCGGACGCCATCAGGCAACGGTGCAGTCGATTTCGGGGGTTTACGCCTCGGCCTATGAGGATGACGAAGACTTCAAGAAAACGGTGAAGGACATCGAAGCCTTCGCCGAGGATGAGGGACGCCGCCCGCGCATGCTGGTGGTCAAGCTTGGGCAGGATGGCCATGACCGTGGCGCCAAGGTGATTGCGACGGCCTTTGCCGATCTGGGCTTTGACGTCGATATCGGGCCGCTCTTTGCGACCCCGGAAGAAGCCGCGCGCCAGGCCGTCGAGAATGACGTGCATGTGATCGGGGTTTCGACCCAGGCGGCGGGCCATAAGACCTTGGTGCCGCAGTTGACGGAAGCGCTCAAGGCCGAACGCGCGGACGACATCATCGTGATCTGTGGCGGCGTGATCCCGGCCAAGGATTATGAATTCCTCAAATCCAATGGCGTGTCGGCCATTTATGGACCGGGAACGAACATTCCTGCCGCGGCGGGGGACGTGCTTGAAATGATCCGCCGCAGTCGCCGCGAGGCCGCCTGAATCCATGTCTGACAATCGGGGGGAAGAGTGGGAGGAAGCTGCCCGGACATCGGAAGAGGTGCGCAACTCCTATCTCGAATCCAACCGCGGCGTTCTGCTGCACACGGCCAACCGCGTCCTCGATACCCTCGGCTCGATCGGGGTCGATCTGCAGCAGGTGCTCGAAGGCGATGCCGCGCCCGACATCATCCGCCGGTTTGCCAAGGGTGACCGGACCGTGGCTCTGCGCCGGATCGCCTCGCGCGCAGGCGAGCCCGTGGTGATCGCACGGGTGCGCGAGATGTTCGAGGAAGACGAGGAGTTCCGCGGACTGGCCACGCGCTATCTGCGGGAGTTCGAACGTCTGCTCGTCCAGGCCGGCGAGGCCGATCCCGACGAACTGCTCAGCGCGAGCCTGCTCACCGCAGATGTCGGCAAGGCTTATCTGCTGCTTTCGCGCGCGGTCGATCGTCACAAATAGATCGCGCTGCGGCACGCGTGTCTCACAGCTGTCCCAACGGTGTCACAGCGTGCCGCGAACCGTGCCAAACACGTGCCAGCTGTCACGCGCCTGACACGATGACGTGACGCTTGAAAGGTGGTTTAAGAATATGATTTACGTTTACATTGTATAGGTTGTAATATATGTACAAACGTACGATAAATCATCGTTTTTCGCGGGTTTTGGAAATTGGGAGCGGTTTTGACCTTACAAACGGCAACTGAGATCGATTCCACGGACCGGGCTTTGCTCGCGATTGTTCAGGACGATGCCCGGCTGTCGTTTCGGGAGGTCGCGCGGCGGGTCGGGATGTCCACGCCCGCAGTGGCCGAGCGTCTCCGCAAGCTGGAAACTGCAGGCGTGATCACGGGCTATAGCGCGCAGGTGGCGCGCGCGGCCCTTGGGGAAAGCATCGGTGCCTTCCTGCGCCTGTCGGCCTCGGATCTGGATTTCCGGCGCGTGACCGGCCTCTGTGGGTCTCTGGATGCCGTGGTCGAATGTCATCACGTGACCGGCGATGACAGCTTCCTGATCCGGGTGTCGGTGCGATCGATACCTGAACTGGAGGATATCATCTCGCGGTTCCGCAAAATCGGGGATGTGCGCAGCTCGCTGGTCCTGTCTTCTCCGGTCGAACACAAGCCCGTCCGTCCGGCGCTGTCGCGCGGAAGCGGTAAAGAGGGCGCGTAATGGCTGGCGCGGATCAGGAGATGGCCGAGCTGGCCAAACAGGTCCTGGGGGGCGACCGTCGCGCGCTGGCGCGGGCGATCACGTTGATCGAATCCACGCGCGATGATCACCGGCAACAGGCCGAAGCCTTGCTTGAAGCCGTTTTGCCGAAGACCGGCGGTGCGATCCGGGTCGGTGTGTCGGGGGTTCCGGGCGTGGGAAAATCGACCTTCATCGAAGCTTTCGGTCAGCATGTGATCGCCCAGGGGCATAAGGTTGCGGTGCTGGCGGTGGACCCGTCCTCTCAGCGGACCGGCGGCTCGATTCTGGGGGACAAGACCCGCATGGAGCAGCTGTCCCGCGCGCCCGAAGCCTTCATCCGGCCTTCCCCGACGGCAGGCACCTTGGGCGGTGTGGCGCAGCGGACCCGCGAGGTTCTATTGATGTGCGAAGCCGCGGGCTTCGATGTGGTGCTGGTGGAAACTGTCGGTGTCGGCCAGTCGGAGACGGCCGTGGCCGATCTGGTCGATGTCTTCCTGCTGCTGTTGCTGCCCAGCGGGGGCGACGAGTTGCAGGGCATCAAGAAGGGCATCATGGAACTGGCGGATCTGGTGGTTGTGAACAAGGCCGATGGCGACTTGAAAGACGCGGCGGGCCGCTCGGCGTCCGAATATGCGAACGCCCTGCGCCTGCTGCACCCGATGACGGCGGATTGGGTTCCTGAAGTTTTGACCTGCTCCTCGCTCCAACGCGATGGAATCCCGGATGTCTGGGAGAAAATTGGTGAATTCCGCAATGTGGCTGAGGCGTCGGGTGCCTTTGCGGCGAACCGCGCCGAACAGGCCCGGCGATGGATGTGGGGGGAGGTGGATGAGAACCTGCTATCGGCCTTCCGTAAGCATCCCGAGGTGCGCCGGAAGCTCGACGAACTCGAATCCAAGGTGTCGGATGCACGCCTGACCCCCTCGGCGGCGGCACAGGCCTTGCTGGAGGCCTTTCGCGGGGGCTGAAGCACGCACAAACTCGGGCTTGACCGGACCGGACGCTTCGCCTAGAACCTTCGCCGAAAGCGCCGCCTGTGGCGCGAAACTCATTGTATGGAGCGAACTATGTCGCGCCGCTGCGCCATCACTGGCAAAGGCGTGATGACGGGTAACAACGTCAGTCACGCGCACAACAAGACCCGCCGCCGGTTCCTGCCGAACCTGCAGTCGACCATGCTGTACAGCGAAACCCTGGCCCGGGGCATACGCGTGCGCATGACCGCCAGCGCGATGCGGACCATTGAACACAAGGGCGGCGTCGATGCCTTCCTGCGTGGCACAGCGGTCTCCAAATTGCCGCGCGAACTGCGCCAGATGAAGCGCGACCTCGACAAGGCAGAGCTCGCCCTTTAGCGCGCGCCATCACGGATTGAAGAAGGCCCGCCTTTCGCGGGCTTTTTTTCTGCCCGCCCGCTATACCTTCGGGCAACGCTTCGAAGTTCAGGCCGGATGACCTCACCATGACCGACTATCCCGGTTTTGCGTTTGACGTGACCCACACGGTAACAGCCGATCCCGGCTGGCCGGGTGCGGCGCGATCCGGTGTCCTAACCACGCCCCACGGCACCATCGAGACACCGGCGTTCATCTTCTGCGCGACGCGCGGCGCGATCCGGGGCGTGCTGCCCGCCCAGGCCAGAGCCGAAGGCACCCAGTTCGTACTGGGCAACACCTATCACCTGATGCTGCAGCCCGGCGCGGAGCAGATCGCCAGGCTGGGCGGCCTGCACAAGATGATGGGCTGGGACGGACCGATGCTGACGGATTCCGGCGGCTTTCAGATTTTCTCACTGGGCGGCGGCAGCGGCGCCAAGGAGATCAAGGGAAACCGTGGTGACGGGCGCGACCCCTCGCTGCTGAAGATCACCGAAGAGGGTGCCTCTTTCCGCTCCTACATCGATGGAGCGAAGATCACACTGACTCCCGAAGATTCGATCCGCATCCAGCGCGGCATCGGGGCCGACATCATCCTCGTGCTGGATGAGTGTACGCCCTATCACGTGGATCGCGACTACACCGCGAACTCCATGGAGCTCACCCATCGCTGGGCAAAGCGCTCTCTGGCCGAGTTTCAGCGTGACGCGGAAGGCTCGGCCGGCCCGCAGGCGCTGTACGGCATCACCCAGGGCGGGGTCTATGAAGACCTGCGCCGCGAGAGTTCGGAGTTCACGGCGTCACAACCCTATTTCGGGTATGCGGTGGGCGGTTGCCTTGGGGGCGATGCCGCCGAGATGGACGAAGTCGTTGCGATGGCCATGGCGCCTCTTGACGCAGCCACGCCGGAAGCACGGCCGATCCACCTGCTGGGTGTGGGGAGCGTGCGTGATGTCTGGAACGGGGCGGCCAAGGGTATCGATACCTTCGACTGTGTAAACCCCACGCGCCTTGCCCGCCACGGCAGTTCCTATATCCGCCCCGGTCTGGGGGAGGCCGAGAACGGACGCGATTTCATCAATATCAAGAATGCCCGCTTCCGCGACGATCAGGGACCGCTCGATCCCGAATGCGACTGTGCGACCTGTACGACCGTCTCGCGTGCTTACATCCATCATCTGGTGAAGGCGGGCGAGACCAATGCCGGGCAGCTGATAGCCATCCACAATGTGCGGTTCATGAACCGCTTGCTGGAGGCTGTGCGCGACGCGATCCGGACCGACACCTATGCGGCGGCCTGGAAGTACTGGGTCGAAGGCTAGGCGTCGCTCTCCTGGCGTCGAGGGCTAGGGCAGCAACTCGAAGACCAGCAGGACCGTCGGACGGGTTCGTGAAAACTAGTTGTCGCTTGCGACATAGACCAGCGTCTGGCCGCCCAGCCCCTGCGCGATGGCGAGGGCCTCGAAGTTCTCGGTTACGAAGGGTGGCTGGAGCCGGGCTACTTCGGTTGTCTGGATGGGCGCGCCGGGCCGGAGCTGGCGCTTCGATATCCGTGCGAACCGGGTGCCCTTCGGGTTCGTCACCGTGCCGCAGCGTTCGATCACCAGAATGTCGCCATTGGGCAGCAGGGCAGCGCCGGTCGGCCGATAGGGCTGGTAGAGCGCGTAGGTCATGGGCGTCCAGCTGGCACCATCGCCCAGCCAGGCCATGGTGAAACCACGCGACGTGGGCATGTCCTCGGCGATCAGAAGGAGTTCCCGGTCCGCAGTGGCACTCGCGGCTTCGACGCCGCGATTGGAGAGGGCGCGCTCCAGCCCGATGGGCGCGGTGTGCCAATCAGGGACGTGACCGAGCGTGGAAAATGCATCAGGCGATGCTTGCGCTCATAAACGATTAGCCGGCCGCCATCGGGCATTTCGGCAATGGCCTCGATGGCGGAGTTGATACCCCGGCCGCCGGCGCCGACGATGCCACGCAGATCGGCAAGCTCGGCCCCGATCAGGTTGCCGCCCGCATTATATTCGAGGGTTACTTCGGCGAGTTCTCCCCGGTCGGTGATCAGGTAGGCGGTCCGCCCGCCAACCTCGACCTCCATAGCCGAGATGCCGCCGAAACCGGGATTGGAGAATTGCATCTCCACGCCGCCACGCCAGATCAGCTTTCCGACACGCTTTTGCTCGCCCAGACCCTTGTGCAGGTCGATGGCGCGGGACTCCGCCCCGGCGCCGGTGGTCGACAATGCCATGGTCAAGAGGAGGGTAAGGATCAGGTTGCGCATGGTGTTGTGTTGTCCGATCCGTGGTGGCCCCTAGGCAGCCCGGTTGGGCCGGCCACCGCCGCGACGGGGGCCGCCATCCTCCACCTCGTCGAACAACTCGGCCAGCTGGTCCATCACCGTCCCGCCGAGTTGCTCGGCGTCCACGATGGTCACCGCGCGCTTATAGTAGCGGGTCACGTCATGGCCGATGCCGATGGCCAGAAGTTCAACAGGCGAGTAGGTCTCGATCCACTCGATGATCTGCCGCAGGTGGCGCTCCAGATAGTTTCCGGCGTTGACTGAAAGCGTGGAATCATCGACCGGCGCGCCGTCGGACACGATCATCAGGATGCGGCGCTGTTCGGGCCGGCCGAGCAGGCGGCTGTGGGCCCAGAGCAGGGCTTCTCCATCGATATTTTCCTTTAGCAAACCTTCACGCAGCATGAGCCCCAGGTTTTTGCGGGCGCGGCGCCAGGGTGCGTCGGCGGATTTGTAGATGATGTGCCGCAGGTCGTTCAGGCGGCCCGGATTGGCCGGTTTGCCGGCGGCGAGCCATTTTTCGCGGGCCTGCCCACCCTTCCAGGCGCGGGTCGTGAAACCCAGAATCTCCACCTTCACGCCGCACCGCTCGAGCGTGCGGGCGAGAATATCCGCACTCATGGCGGCAACGGAAATGGGCCGTCCGCGCATGGAGCCGGAATTGTCGATCAGCAGGGTCACGACGGTGTCGCGGAAGTTCATGTCCTTTTCGAGCTTGAAGCTCAACGGATGTGCCGGGTTCGTCACCACACGGGTCAGCCGGGCCGTGTCCAGCAGGCCTTCCTCGAGATCGAAATCCCAGGTGCGTGTCTGTTTGGCCATCAGGCGGCGCTGCAGCCGGTTGGCCAGGCGCGAGATCACGTTCTGAAGATGCCCGAGCTGCTGGTCGAGCTGCTGGCGCAAACGCGCAAGCTCGTCGGGGTCGCACAATTCGTCGGCCTCGACCTCTTCGTCGAACTCGGTCGTGAACGCGCCATAAACGAACTGTTCGCCCTGGTTGTGACCAAATTCCGGTGGCCGCCAGGGTTGCCCCGGCGCATCCGAGTCTTCGTCACCCGCACCCGGATCCAGATCGCCGTCGCCGTCCTCGAAGGGCATTTCGGCCTCTTCGCTTTCCGCGCCGGCGTCTTCTTCCTCGCCGGTGCCGTCCATCGAGCGGGCATCGCCGTCGCTTTCACCTTCGCCGGTGGACTCGCCTTCGGCCTCGTCCTGTTCTTCGCCGCTCTCCTCATTGGGGTCGGGCTCGGCGTTCATTTCCTCTTCGGCAAGGCCGAGATCCGAGATCATCTGCCGGACGATGTCCTGGAAGGCTTCCTGATCGTCGAGCCGGTTGTCGAGATGCGAGAGCGAAGCGCCGATCTTCGATTCCACATAGGGCCGCCACAGATCGACCATCTGCCGCGCCGAAGGGGGCGGGGCGGCGCCGGTCAGGGCTTCGCGCACCAGCAAGGCCACAGCTTCAGAGACAGGAACCTGTTCGCGTTCGGTGACCCGGGCAAAACCCTTGTCCCGGCAGCGTGCTTCGAGGGCTGTCCCCAGATTGTCGGCGACCCCGATCATGCGGTTGGCACCGATGGCCTCCACCCGGGCCTGCTCGACGGCGTCATAGAGGGCGCGTGCGGCCGGCGCGGTGGGTACCCGTGCGGTGTGCAACTCGGTATCGTGATGGCGCAGACGCAGGGCCATGGCATCGGCTTCCCCGCGCGCGATGCTCACATCCTCGGCCGGGAGGTCCCGGTTGGGAAGCGGCAGGCGTGCTTCGGTGCCGTTCATTGCCGGCGGGTCGGGTGTGAAGGATGCCGTCAGTTCCGGCTCGCGTGCGATCGCACGCATGGCCGCCGCCGTCACCCGGAGAAATTCCTCGACCGGTCCGTCGTTGCTGTTTCTGCCTGATCCGGCCATCGAATTTACTGGGTCTGGGTTGTTTCGACCACGCTGTCATCGAGATCTTTCCCGAAACAGCGCTGGTAATACTCGGCTACGGTCGGCCGCTCGACTTCATCGCACTTGTTCAGGAAGGTCACGGTGAACGCCAGCGCGACGGATTCGAAAATCCGTGCATTCTCGGCCCAAGTGATGACCGTTCGCGGGGACATGACGGTGGAGATATCCCCGCCAACGAAGCCGGCGCGGGTCAGATCGGCTGTGGCGACCATGGCCGAAATCGTCTCACGGCCCTCGGCGTTGTCGTATTCCGGGCATTTCGCGACGATGATATCAACCTCCTGATCATGGGGCAGGTAGTTGAGGGTCGTCACGATGTTCCAGCGGTCCATCTGGGCCTGGTTGATCTGCTGGGTGCCGTGATAGAGGCCAGTGGTGTCGCCTAGGCCCACCGTGTTGGCCGTGGCGAACAGGCGGAAGCTCGGGTGGGGACGGATGACTTTGTTCTGGTCGAGCAGGGTCAGCTTGCTGTCGGCTTCCAGCACGCGCTGGATCACGAACATGACATCCGGGCGTCCGGCATCGTATTCGTCAAAGACCAGTGCGCAGGGATGCTGCAGCGTCCAGGGCAGCAGGCCTTCGCGAAACTCGGTCACCTGCGCGCCGTCGCGCAGCACGATGGCATCCTTACCGATCAGGTCGATACGGCTGATATGGCTGTCCAGGTTGACGCGGATACACGGCCAGTTCAGGCGCGCGGCCACTTGCTCGATATGGGTCGATTTGCCGGTGCCGTGATAGCCCTGCACCATCACCCGGCGATTGTGGGTGAATCCTGCCAGGATGGCGCGGGTTGTGTCGGGGTCGAAACGATAGGTCTCGTCAAGTGTGGGCACGTGCACGGTGGATTCCGAGAAGGCCGGAACCTCCATGTCAGAGTCAATTCCGAACACCTGGCGCGCGGACACCTTGATGTCGGGCTCCGGGCTGGAGGGCATATCTGTGCTGGCAAGCGATTCTGTCGATTCCATCGTGGGTTCCGTCTTCTTCGTCAAAGTTTATCCTGCGCCGGGATCCGCCTTTACGGGCCGGTCGATTCCATCAGCGTCGTGTAGGCCTGATTGATGGCCTTGAGACGTTCTTCAGCCTGTTTGTCGCCACCATTCGCATCGGGATGGTGTTGTTTCACCAATTCCTTATACCGCCGCTTGATGACATCGGGGGTAACCGGCGGCGAGAGTTCCATTATAGCAAGCGCTTGCGGGTAAGGAGAGTCCGGAAGTTCGGATTTTCTGCGAACATTTTCGTCTTCTTCGGTCTCGAAAAATTCAAACGGGTCGCGGACTCCTTCGAACGGTCGGCCGCCGTTGAGGGGCCAGGTCGGCCGATCCCAGTAGGCGGTGCTGCGCCGGTCGGCTTCCACCGCGTCCTCGTCCTTATCCGCGTAGTAATTCCATTGGCTGTTATAGGCCCTGACATGATCGAGACAGAACCACAGATAATCGCGCAATCGGTTGGGGGAACGGGGCGCGCGGAATTCACCCGGCAGTGTGCAGCCCGGATGCTCGCAGATCTGCACCGGTGGGTCGCGGGGGATTCCTTCCGCGAGCAACTCATCGAGGTCGATTTTCTTGCGCCGACGTGTCATTTGGAGAATATGTCCATGGGGTCTGCCGGAAGCAAGCAAACCCCGCATTGCCGTTCAGGAGAATCGACTATGAATCGCGCAGAGAGAATACAAGCCAAGATCGAAGCAGCGCTTCATCCGAGTACGCTGGAAGTCGAGGACGAAAGCCATTTGCACGCGGGCCATGCCGGGGCGCAACCCGGTGGTGAAACACATTATCGGGTCACTGTTGTCAGTTCATCCTTTGCCGGGGAATTACGTGTGGCGCGGCAAAGGTCGGTATATGCCTTGCTGAGCGAAGAATTTGAGACGGGTTTGCATGCTTTGTCGGTCCAGGCGCTGACCCCCGACGAAGCCGTTTGAGTTCAACTATGAAGCGAATTATTTGAATGTGTTGCAAATAGGGCGCGCGAGGCTTATCTTTGATGAATTCGGGGTCCCAAAGTCCTGGCGGACGGAGAAGGCAGAGCGATGTTGGTCAATCGGAACATTACAGTTGGAACATTGCGCACCAGTGTGCGTCTTGAGCCTGAATTCTGGACGGCACTGACAGACATTTCAACGCGCGAAAACATGAGCATCGATCAATTGTGCACTCTGATCGACGGTCATCTTGGCGAGATGGGCCGCACGGCGGCAATCCGCGTGTTCATTGCAAGTTACTTTGCAGCCGATCAGGCAAGCCGCAAGGCCGCTCAGTTCGAGCGGTCGCATGCCGGGGACGCGACGTTCCGCACGGAACGCACCGCCGCGCGGCGCGCCTACATCTAAATTCGACTCAACAGCTTTTTACGAGTTGGCGTCCGGACCATCGTAGTGGTCAGGCCACAGTTCCTTGACCTTCGGTCCGTCGCTGCGGAACGCATGGCAGGTGTTTAGCAGCCGTGGCGCCCGGCCGTCTGCCGCCGCTCCTTCGGGGCTGTTGCTGCTCTTGAGCGGGAAAATCGTCTGAAATGCCGTGGTCGCAACCGGACCCAGCAACTCGACGATATGCGTACAACCCTCGACCCCGCCCAGGCGCTGGCTGACGGCTCGCCGCCAGCCCGGTCCGATGGTGACCCCGATCAGGCGTTTGAAGTTGGGCGCAATTTCCTTGCAGATCCCGAAGGGACTGTATTCCGTCACGGTTCCTACATCGTGGATGTGGAGGTCATCATCCACGGTCAGCCGAATCCACATCTCGTGAACAGGTTCGCCGGGTGGCACATCGCCCCGTTCCTTGTTGGAGAAGGTATAGGTCTTCACGTCCGTCAGATGGCCTTCGATATCCCACAATCCATCCGTGCGCCGGTATCCGGTGCAAACCACCTCGCGCGTATGGATTTGTTCGCGCTCAGCCGGGGGCGGTAAGGGCATCGCGGGGTCCTCGGGGATAGGGCTATTGACGGGTTCAGCTTGCCGCAGGCGGTGCGGTTTCGGGTTCGGCAGGTGCCGTGCGGGTTGAAATCCGAAGCTGGCGCAGCTGATTGCCGCTCCGCCGTAAAACGTCGACCTTCAGATCCGCGATCGCAAAACTCTGTCCTTCTTCGGGGATAAACCGCGCTTCGTGCAGGACGAGACCTGCAATGGTGGAGGCTTCCTCGTCGGAGAGCCTCCATCCAAATTCGCGATTGAGGTCGCGGACTGTCACACGGCCATCGACCAGGAAGGTGCCATCGCTCTGGCGCCGGACACCGGGCACAGGAATGTCGTGCTCATCGTCGATCTCGCCGACGATTTCCTCAATGATGTCTTCCAGCGTCACCACACCCTGAAGCGAGCCGTATTCGTCGATCACCATCGCGAAATGCTCGCGGCGGTCACGGAATTCGTGAAGCTGGCTCAGACAATCGGTGGATTCAGGAACGAACCAAGGTTCTGCCGCCACGGCGACGATATCCATTTCGTCGATATGGCCTTCATGGTTCTGGACTTCACGAAGCAATCCCTTGGCGTTGAGAATTCCGATGACGTTGTCCGGATCGTCCTTGTAGAGCGGCAGGCGGGTGTACGGGCAGTCCAGCACGAGGGTGACGATTTCGCCGGGTGAGAGACTGGCATCGACCATGTTGACGTCCGTGCGGTGCGTCATGATTTCACCGACTTCGATATCGTCGAGATCCATCACGCCGCCCAGCATGAGACCCTCATGGGCTGCGATCGTATTGGTGTCCGAGTGCAGCCGGATGGCCCCGCGCAGTTCTTCCTCCCGGGCCTGATCCTCCGCCGAGGAGATTTTCTCTCCAAGCAGGCGCAACAGCGCGCTGACCACCAGTTCGACCAGCTTGGACAGGGGCTTGAGCACCAGGATGATGATCCGGATGATCGGTCCGACCGTCAGGGCCATGTCGTCGGCGTGCCGTATGGCATAGGTCTTCGGCAGGACCTCGGAAAAGATCACGACCAGAACGGTCATGCCGACCGTGGCGTAAACGACACCTGTGTCACCAAACAGCGAGATCAGCAGGCTGGTCGCCAGGGCGGACGCCAGAATATTGACGATGTTGTTGCCGATCAGGATGCCGCCGATCAGGCTTTCCTGCTGGGCATGAAGCAGGGTCACCGTCTTGGCCCGCCGGTTGCCGTCGCTGGCCAGCTGGTTCATCCGTGGGCGCGAGGCCCCTGTCAGCGCCGTCTCCGAGCCCGAAAAGAACCCCGAAAACGCCAGCAAGATAATGATCGAAACGATCGTGAGTATGATGGAGTCATCCATGGGAAATGTAGTCTCTCGTTAAGAGTCAGTCCGCCTGGGCCAGGGTGTCGAGAAGCTGCAGAAGGTCGGCGCGTTCCACGTCATTGGTCAGAAATGCGTCGCCGATGCCGCGCACAAGTACGAATGTGGTCCGACCGTCCTGAACTTTCTTGTCCCGGCGCATGTGATCGATCAGCGTTGCCGCATCCCAGTTCCCCTCCGGATGGGGGGGCAGTGTGACGGGCAGGCCGACCGATTGAAAATGCGAACGCACCCGTTCGGCGTCTTCCGCGGGACACAGCCCGAGCGCCACCGACAGATCGAAGGCCAGCACCATCCCGATCGAGACGGCCTCGCCGTGCAGTAGGGTCTCGCCCATGCCGGTTTCGGCCTCAAGCGCATGTGCAAAAGTGTGCCCCAGATTCAGCAGGGCGCGGCGACCGGTCTCGCGCTCGTCCTGATTCACGATCTCCGCCTTCATTTCACAAGCGCGCACAATGGCGCGAACCTGGGCTTCAGCATCGCCCGACAGGACCTTTTCACCGCCATTCTGCTCCAGCCAGTCGAAAAACGCCGGATCGCCGAGCAGGCCGTATTTCACGGTTTCGGCGTAACCGGCGCCCAACTCACGTGCCGACAAAGTTTTCAGGGTGCTCGTGTCGGCCACGACGAGGCGCGGTTGATAAAACGTTCCCACCAGGTTCTTGCCGTGGGGGGAGTTGATTGCAGTCTTGCCGCCAACCGAACTGTCCACCTGGGCCAGCAAGGTGGTGGGAATCTGGACATACTCAATGCCGCGCAGGGCAATGCTTGCGGTGAAACCCGTCAGATCGCCGATCACGCCGCCGCCCAGGGCGATCAGAACGGTTCCGCGCTCCAGCCCTTCGGAAAGTAGGTCGTTGAGCAGGGTTTCCAGATAGAGGAAGGACTTCGATTGCTCGCCGGCGTCGATCTGGATGGTGCGTCCGCGATGTCCCGCCTCGGCGAGGCTGGCCTCCAGCCGCTCGGCATAGAGCGGGCCGACATTGAAATCGGTGATGATGACCGCCTGCCGCTCGCCCAGCCGTTCGGCAATCAATTTGCCGGCGCGGTCCAGCAGGTCCGGGCCGATGGCGATGTCGTAGGACCGTGCACCGAGGTCCACCGGCAGGATTTGCGTGCTATCGGAATTCTGGCTCATGGGTTTCCGTTTCGTGAAGTCCGCGCGAGATAGGCATCCAAAGCCTTGCACACGCGATCCACCGTTTTGTCGAGGGGGCTGTCATCACTCTCGACGACAATATCGGACTGCTCATAGATCGGGTGACGTACCGCTATCAAGTTTTTCAGTGTTTTGGCCGGATCGCCGTCCCGCAGTAGCGGGCGGTGATTGCGCTTGGCGGTGCGCTGGACAAGGGTGTCGAGATCGGCGCGCAACCAGACCGAGATGCCGGTTCGGGCCACCAGGGCACGCGTGTCATCGTCCATGAAGGCGCCGCCGCCGGTGGCCAGAACAATCGGCGGCCCCTCCAGCAGACGCGCAATAACCCGGCTTTCGCCGTCACGGAAGGCAGCTTCACCATGGCGTTCGAAGATCTCGGCAATCGTGCAGCCCGCGGCGGTCTCGATTTCGGTATCCGCATCCACGAAGGGCATGTTCAGGCGCGCGGCAAGACGCCGCCCGACGGCGGATTTGCCGGCGCCCATCAGCCCGACCATCACGATGGTGCGGTCAAAACCGGGGGTTTCCCCGGCGGATGCGGGGGAAACACTCTCGGGTTCGGGTTGCTCAGAATCGACCATAACCTGCTATCTTCACTTCAGACGTTTGCGGGGCTGATCCGTCGCGAAATCGCCATTGTTGTGCCGCCATAATAGGCGTTTGAACAAGGCCCCGCGAGGTTAGATATTGCCGGCGGCGGCTCGATATGAGGTGCGGAGGTAAATGTGTTCAAAATTCTGGCGGCTATTTTCCTGATTGCGATTATCGCCGGTGGCGTCTTTCTCGCGACCTGGGATATTCCGGCACCGAGCGAACAGGTGGAGAAAACGATCCCGAACGATCGTTTTCCGCGTTGATCCCGGCATGAGGAGCGGCGTTTCGCGAGTTGGTCTGGCGCTTGCTCTGACCCTGGGACTGACAGCGACACCGTCGATGGCACAGCAAAGTGGTCCGATTCGGCTGGCGCCGCTCGCCCCCGCCACGGAACGGACCCCGGAAACCGGTCGTCCCGCAAATCCGGGTTCGCGCGCCCAGCCAAGGGGGGTGGTTGTGGAAGGCCTTGGAACGCTCTCCGGGGATGCGCTGGGCCTTCTGGGCGAAGAAAGCGGCGGCCTGGGCGATGACATGTGGCAGGGCAGCCATCGCAGCGACGCGCTTCGCCTGCTGCGCAACCTGCCCGAGACCTATCCGTATCGCGAGGGCTATGCCTTGGCGCGCCGTGTTCTGTCATCAGCGGCGAGACCTCCCTCCGGCGGGCGCGAGGGGTCAGGTATTCTTGCGCTGCGGATTTCGAAGCTGGCTGCGATTGGTGCCGGTGAAGACGCGGTTCGTCTGGCAACGGCGGCGGGCGGTGTCACGGTGCCGGAACATGTCGCCGAATCGGCTGTGCGTGCGCGGTTCGCGCGCGGCGCGCTGGATGCCGGATGCGCCCAACTGCGTGGCTATGACGGTAGCTATGCCAGTGCGTTCTGGCAGCAGGCGCTGATTGTTTGCCAGGTGGCGCAGGGCGACCCCGGACAGGCTGCGCTTGGCCTGGACCTGATGCGTGAACAGGGGATCGCGGTCGATCCGCTGTTTGCCGATGCAGCCCTGCAGGCCTCCGGCGGCAACGGAATCGAGATTTCCCTGCCGGGCGACGGTGAAGCATCGGAGTTGACGACGCCGGATTTGATGACGCTTGCGCTCTGGTTGGCCGCCCGGGCGGATATTCCTGACGCGTGGATCGATGTGCTCGATCCCGGCCTGTTGCCGGCCCTGCTCGCCGATGCGGAGATGGACCCGGATCTGCGTCTCAAGGCGGCACACAGGGCGCTGCGCGCGGGCGTGATCTCCGGGCCGGACGCGGTTGCAGTTTACCGAGAACTCGATGTCGATGACGCGGCGGTGGCGGCCGGGCTGGTCTCCTCGCAGGACGTCTCCGAACATCGCCTCCTGGCCTATCTGTATCTGGCAGCCGCAGGACGTAGCGATGCCATCGGCCGTTCGGAAGCGCTCTGGGAAGCCTGGACCCGCGCGCGCACCTCAGGCGGGTTCGACGTGATCGCTCTGACAACGACGCCGCTCCTTGAGGCAGTGCCCGTCACCCCCGATTTCGGCTGGTTGTCGGGCGCGGCCACGGAGGTGGCCCTGATGGCAGGGGATGATGAGCGGGCGCTGGACTGGTACCGGCTGGTGCTGCGGCAGGCACCGATCGTGCCCGATCTGGCGCGGGCGGCTGCGGCACTCTGGCCCCCGATGCGGGCTATCGGTCGCACGGCGCCCGGCAGCTTTGACCTGACTGCCAACACCGGTGCGACCTCTCCGATCTCCGGTCGTCCGCTCCTGACGACACCGCCGCGCGGGCCGGTGCCATGGAGTGCTTCGCGACTGGAGCGCTGGATCAATTTTGCCGGTGCCGAGCCGGAGGCCGGTGATCCGGCCGCGGTGCTCGCGGTCCTGGCCGCGCTCGGCGACAATGTCGATGACAGTCAATGGCGGCTCGTGCCCCTCGGCGGGGCTGGTCCGGCCACCATGCCCGATGCCGCGGTGATCGCCGGTCTGTCCCGCGCATCACAAGCCGGTCGCAAGGCCGAAACGGTGCTTTATGCGCTCTATGCGCTCGGCCAGTCTGGTGATCGGCCCCATGCCAGTGTCATCGATGCGGTGGTGCGGGCGCTGAGCGCTGTGGGTGTGAACGATGCCGCGCAGGCGCTCGCGCGGGAAGCCATCGTCGCGGAAACCTTCGCTGCGGAACCCCTGTGAGACGCCGGCGCGAAGCTGTCTCGCCCGCGCGCGTCAGCTGCTATTTTGAAGCGTTTCTCGAACTGCTGATTGCCGAGCGCGGGGTTTCGGCCAACACGCTCGCCGCGTATCGCCGAGATTTGGAAGACACGGCGGTCTTTCTGTCGGGCCGGAATGATGATGCGCGGGCGGTGCTGGATGACGCATCGACAGACGATCTGCGGCGCTATCTCAAGCATCTTGACGGGCAGGGCATGACGGCCGGCACGGCGGCGCGGCGATTGTCCGCGCTGCGTCAGTTCTACCGCTTTCTTTATGCCGACGGCCTGCGCGAAGACGATCCGACTGCAATCCTGGAAAGCCCGCGACAGGGACGTCCGCTGCCCAAGATCATCTCGGAAGACGATGTGGCCCGGCTGCTCGGGGTTGCGGAGACGCGGGAGGGGCCGGAGGGGCGGCGCCTCTGCGCCATGGTCGAACTCTGCTATGCCACGGGGATGCGCGTGAGCGAGCTGGTGGGCCTGCCGCTGACCGCGGTGCAGCGTGACCCGGAAGTCCTGATCGTACGTGGCAAGGGCAACAAGGAGCGCATGGTCCCGCTCAGCGCGCCGGCCCGTGAAGCGGTGCGCGACTATCTCGACGTGCGCGGGGCTTTCGTGCCGGAGGGGGCGACCTCGCCGTATCTGTTTCCCGGGCGGGGCGGCAAGCCGCTCAGCCGCCAGCGGTTTTTCCAGATGCTGAAAGATTTGGCGCGTGATGCCGATCTCGATCCGCGCAAGGTCAGCCCGCATGTGCTGCGGCACGCCTTCGCCACCCATCTGCTGCATCACGATGCCGATCTGCGCAGCGTCCAGCAGATGCTGGGCCATGCGGATATCTCCACCACGCAGATCTATACCTATGTCCTCGATGAGCGGATGCGGCGCCTGGTGGCCGAACATCATCCGCTTGCCTGGCCCAAGGGGCGCTAGTTGCACCAGTTCCGGCCCCTTCTTTCAGGCTCCGAAAGCGTATAGAAACCGCCCATGCCACATTTTCTCGATTTCGAAAAACTGATCGCCGATCTTGAAGGCAAGATCGAGGAACTGCGTCATCTCTCCGATGGCGAGATCAATATCGCGGACGAGGTGGGCAAGCTCGAAGAGAAGGTCGAGCGCCAGCTGCGCCAGACCTATGGGCGTCTGAATGCCTGGCAAAAGGTCCAGGTCGCGCGCCATCCCGGCCGACCGAAATGCGGTGACTATGTGAGCGCGCTGATCGAGGATTTCGTTCCGTTGGCCGGAGACCGCCTGTTTTCCGAGGACGCCGCGCTTGTCGCCGGGCTAGGCCGGTTCCGCGGCCGCGCCGTTGCCGTGCTGGGACATGAAAAGGGCAACGATACCGACAGCCGCATCGCCCACAATTTCGGCATGGCGCGGCCGGAAGGCTATCGCAAGGCCCAGCGGGTCATGGATTTGGCGAACCGGTTCGATCTGCCGCTGCTGTCTTTTGTCGATACCTCCGGCGCCTATCCCGGCGTGGGGGCGGAAGAGCGCGGACAGTCCGAAGCGATTGCCCGTTCGATCCAGTCCTGCCTGGGGCTGACCGTCCCGTTTGTCTCGGTCATCATCGGCGAGGGCGGCTCCGGCGGGGCGATAGCGATCGCCACGGCGAACAAGGTCTTCATGCTTGAACACGCGATCTATTCGGTGATTTCACCGGAAGGCTGCGCCTCGATCCTGTGGCGCGACGGGGCGCGGGCCAAGGATGCGGCCGAAGCCCTGAAGATCACCGCTCAGGACCTGATGCAGCTCAACCTGATCGACGGCGTCATTCCCGAACCGCTTGGCGGGGCCCAGCGCGAACCCGGCGCTGCCATTCAGGCCGTGGGGGCTGCGCTTGGCGAAAGCCTGCAGGAACTTGCCGGTATGGATGGGGAAGCGCTCAAGCGCCACCGCCGCGACAAATTCGCCGCGCTGGGCACGGCGGGCCTCGTCTGACTTTGCGACTGCTGACGAACTGCGCTGGCGTACGTTAGGCCAGCTTGCCGTGGCAGTGCTTGTATTTCTTGCCGGACCCGCAGGGACAGGCCGCGTTGCGTGAGACCTTGCCCCAGGTGCCGGGATTGTTCGGGTCCATCTCCGCCGCCGCCGCGTTGCGGGCCGGCTGGCGCGCCGGGGCTTCGGTGTCGGCGGGCTGCGCATCCCCGAACTGACCGGCCATGGCCGGTTGCTGTTTCGCCTCGCGCGGGGTTTCCGGCTCAGGAACGGGGTTGGGTACATCGACCTGAATCTCGATATGGCTGAGAAGCTGGGTCACACCTTCCCGCAGCCGCCCCAGCATGTCCTGGAACATGTCGAAGGCTTCGCGCTTGTACTCGTTGAGCGGATTTTTCTGACCGAAGGCGCGCAGCCCGATTCCCTGACGCAGGTGATCAAGGCGGAGCAGGTGGTCCTTCCAGTACTGGTCGAGGATCTGCAACAGCAGGTTCTTCTCGGCCATGCGCATCAGATCGGCGCCGTAATTGACGGCCTTGGCCGCCATCTTCTCGTCGATCATGACCTGAAGGCGGTCGCGGATTTCCTCGTCTGCAATGCCTTCTTCGGCGGCCCATTCGGCAGCCGGGATGTCCAGCCCGAAGAGGCGCAGGCATTCCTCGTGCAGCAGATCTGTGTCCCACTGCTCGGCAAAGGCTTTTGCCGGGATGGTCCGCTCAATCAGATCGTCGAGCACTTCCTCGCGCATGGATTTGACGGTTTCGGAAACGTCATCGACCCGCATCAGGTCCTTGCGCTGCTCATAGATGACCTTGCGCTGGTCGTTCATCACGTCGTCGTATTGCAGCAGCTGCTTGCGGATGTCGAAGTTGCGCGCCTCGACCTTCTGCTGTGCCTTCTCGAGCGCCTTGTTGATCCACGGGTGGACGATGGCCTCGCCCTCTTCGATGCCCAGCTTCTGGAGCATTCCGTCCATCCGCTCGGAGCCGAAGATGCGCATCAGATCGTCATCCAGCGACAGGAAGAAGCGGGAGGTGCCCGGATCGCCCTGACGGCCGGAACGGCCGCGCAGCTGGTTGTCGATGCGCCGGCTCTCATGGCGCTCGGTGCCGATCACGAACAGCCCGCCTGCGGTGAGCACCTCTTCGTGGAGCTTTTCGACTTCGGCCCGGATTTCGGATTCCTTGGCCGCCCGTTCGGCCTCGTCCTCGATCCCTTCGAGCTCGGCATCGAGGCGCATTTCCAGATTGCCGCCCAGCTGAATGTCGGTGCCGCGCCCGGCCATGTTGGTGGCGATGGTCACGGCGCCGGGCACACCGGCCTGGCCGATGATCATGGCTTCGCGCTCGTGGTGGCGCGCGTTGAGCACTTCGTGGGCGATATTTGCCTGCTTGAGCGCTTCGGAAACCTGTTCGGATTTCTCGATCGACACCGTCCCGACCAGAACTGGCTGGCCGCGCTCCACGCAGTCCTTGATCAACTCGTTGATTGCATTGTATTTTTCGCCCAGGGTGCGATAGACCTCGTCATTCTGGTCATCGCGAACCATCGGGTTGTTGGTCGGCATATCGACCACTTCGAGCTTGTAGATTTCCGCGAATTCGGCGGATTCCGTCATCGCCGTACCCGTCATGCCCGCCAGTTTCGGATAGAGACGGAAATAGTTCTGGAAGGTGATCGAGGCGAGGGTCTGATTCTCGTTCTGGATCGTCGCGCCTTCCTTGGCTTCGAGCGCCTGGTGCAGCCCGTCGGAATAGCGACGGCCTTCCATCATGCGGCCGGTGAACTCGTCAATGATGATGACCTTGCTGTCCTTGACGATGTAGTCGCGGTCGCGCTGGAACAGCTTGTGGGCGCGCAGCGCCTGGTTCACATGGTGCAGGATGGTCACGCTGGTGATGTCGTAGAGACTGGCGCCTTCCTCGATCAGGCCGGCTTCGGCCAGCAGCGCCTCGGCGTGCTCGACGCCATCATCGGTCAGCGTCACCGCGCGGGCCTTCTCGTCGAGTTCGAAGTCTTCCTCGGTCAGCTTCGGAATGATCACATCGACGTCTTTGTAGGCCTGCGATGAATCTTCGACGGGCCCGGAAATGATCAGCGGCGTGCGCGCTTCGTCAATCAGGATCGAGTCCACCTCATCGACGATGGCAAAGTTGAACTCGCGCTGAACCATTTCGTCCAGATGGAACTTCATGTTGTCGCGCAGATAGTCGAAGCCGAACTCGTTGTTCGTGCCATAGGTCACGTCGGCTGCGTAGGCGGCGCGGCGTTCCTCATCGGACATGCTGTTGACGATGCAGCCAACGCTCAGCCCCAGAAATTCATAGATCTGGCCCATCCAGGCGGAGTCGCGCTGTGCTAGATAGTCGTTGACGGTGACGACGTGGACGCCCTGACCGGATAGAGCATTCAGATAGACCGGGAGTGTCGCGACAAGGGTTTTGCCTTCACCGGTCTTCATTTCGGCGATCATGCCCTTGTGCAGGATCATGCCGCCGAGCAACTGCACATCGAAATGGCGCTGACCCAGGGTGCGTTTGGCGGCTTCGCGGACGGTCGCAAAGGCTTCGACCAGAATATCGTCCAGGCTTTCCCCGTCTGCGATGCGCTGGCGGAACGCGTCGGTGCGTGCGCGCAGGGCGGCCTCATCGAGGGCTTCGATCTCGGGCTCGAGCGCATTGATGGCGCTGACATTCTTGTTCAGACGCTTCAGGTAGCGGTCGTTTGCTGTCCCAAAGGCCTTGGTAACCAGACTGAGGACCATGGAGCCTCCTCAAAGGCGAAAAGCGTGGTGCGACGGCGGCGTCGCGGCACGTGTATGACGAAGTGCAGGTAGGGCGTGTTCCCAAAAGATGGGGAGAATAGTTGCATTGTCTAGGTCGCGTCCGGGGCAGTGTCAACGCCGAGACCCCGCTGATTCCCCGACAACCGGCCCCTTGCCCGTTTGCTGCCGCAATTGTTCTTCAAATTGCTGTGTATCGCAAGCGGCCCGGTGGCGCTCCGGCTTGTCTGAAGAAGCCGAAAACGGCAGTGTGCGCCCGTGGCTGGCCAAGGCGTGCTGCCGCATGATTTTAAAGGAGAGTTCCATGATCCGTTCACTATCCATCACTGCCGCGCTGGTTCTCGGCCTGGCAGTCACGGCCCCTTCATTCGCGCAGCAGGACGGGAACTCCGGCACATCGGACGAAAACCCGGTGGTGGCGCTGGTGGACGGTTCGGAAATCCGCCAGTCGGATGTGGCGGTGGCCTATGCGCGCCTGCCCGACCGGTTCAAGCAGGTGCCGATCAATGCGCTGTTTCCGCAGATCGTGCAGCAGCTGGTGGATGGTGAATTGCTCGCCGTCGCGGGGCGGGCCGACGACCTCCAGGACAGCGAGGAGGTCAGGGAACAGGTCGCCGAGTTCGAGAAGGTCGCCATCCAGCAGGTTTATATGGCCCGGCTGATCGAGGAGAGCCTGACCGAGGAGGCCGCGCGCAAGCAATACGACGAGACCATCGCCAACCAGGAAGGCCCGCTGGAAGTGCGCGCGAGTCATATCCTGGTGGAGAACGAGCAGGAAGGCGCCGACATCATCAAAGCGCTGGAAGGCGGCGCGGACTTTGCCGAACTGGCGCGCGAGCGTTCCACGGGGCCGAGCGCGCCGCGCGGCGGCGATCTGGGCTATTTCGTGCGCAGCGCTATGGTGCAACCTTTCGCGGATGCAGCCTTCGCCATTGAGCCGGGCAGTGTGGGCCCCGACCCGGTCGAGTCCGAATTCGGCTGGCATGTCATCAAGGTCTTCGACAAACGCCGCCAGCCCGCGCCGTCATTCGAGGAATCGCGCGGCGAAATCGAACAGCAGTTGACGCGCGATCTGATCGCCGCGCATATGGCGAAGTTGCGATCCGATTCGAAGATTGAACTCTTCAATATCGACGGTTCGCCGATCGAGGACGCGCCGAAGCAGTAGGTTGCCCGGGCCGCGCCCGGTCGTTCTGTTTCGGGGGGTTCACGATGGCCAAGTCCGGCACATCCAGAAAGAAATCTGTTTCCAAAACACCGGCTGCCGGGCGTTCACCGCTCGCCCCGGCGCGATTCCCGGCGATGCCGCCGGTCGCCGGCGTGCGCCTGGCCGGGCGCGCCGTCGGGCTCAAGAAGCACAAGGGCGTCAAGGATTTGATGGTGGCCGAACTGGCGAGCGGAACCACGGCGGCGGGTGTTCTGACCCGTTCGAAATGTCCCTCGGCGCCGGTGGACTGGTGCCGGGCGATCCTGCCGCGCGGCAAGGCCCGGGTTCTGGTGGTCAATTCCGGCAATGCGAACGCCTTCACCGGAAATGCCGGGGACTTGCAGGTGGTGCAGACCGCTGCTGAGGCTGCCCATCTGTTTGGCTGCCGCGCGCAGGATGTGTTTATCGCCTCGACTGGCGTAATCGGCGAACCCCGCGCGCCGGACTATATAGCCAGCAAGCTCGGCGGCATGAAAAAGGCACTGGCGGCAAAGTCCTGGAAGGACGCCGCCGAAGCGATCATGACCACTGACACCTTTGCCAAGGGCGCGACCCGCAAGGTGAAGATCGGCAAGGCCGAGGTCGCGATTTCGGGCTTTGCCAAGGGTTCGGGCATGATCGCACCGGACATGGCGACGATGCTGGGCTTCGTCTTCACCGATGCAAAAATTCCCGCCAAGGTGCTCCAGCGGCTGGTGCGGACAGCCGCGGATGATTCCTTCAATGCAATCACCGTGGACAGCGACACCTCCACTTCGGACACGGTCCTGCTGTTTGCCACCGGTCAGGTGAAGGGCCAGCCGCGTATCACCAGTGCGGGCGACAAGGCGCTGGCGGACTTCAAGGCCGCGCTGAAGGACATCTTCATCGACCTCGCCCAGCAGATCGTACGCGACGGCGAAGGTGCGCAGAAATTTGTCACCATCAATGTGAGCGGCGCGGAATCTAAGCGCGCGGCCCGCACGGTCGGCCTGGCGATTGCGAACTCCCCGCTGGTAAAGACCGCGATTGCGGGTGAGGACCCCAACTGGGGCCGGATCGTCATGGCGGTCGGCAAGGCGGGTGAGAAGGCGGACCGGGACAAGCTCTCCATTGGCTTCGGGGACACCAGAATCACCGAGAACGGACAGCTTGTGGCGGGCTATGACGAAGCCCCGGTGGCCGCCTATATGAAGGGCGACGAGATCACCATCGATGTGGACCTCGGCATTGGCCGCGGCCGCGGCACCGTTTGGACCTGCGACCTGACCCACGGCTACATCACCATCAACGCCGACTATCGGAGCTGACCGCAATGGCGGATACGCCAATTGTATTGGTGAGCGCCGTCGCGCTGCTCGACTCGGACAACCGGGTGCTCCTGGCCCAGCGCCCCGAAGGCAAGTCCATGGCGGGCCTGTGGGAGTTCCCCGGCGGTAAGGTCGATCCGGGTGAAACCCCGGAAGCTGCGCTGATCCGCGAACTCAATGAGGAGCTCGGGATCGACACGGTCGAGAGCTGCCTCGCGCCGATCGGGTTTGCCAGCCACGGCTATGACGATTTCCACTTGCTGATGCCGCTCTTCGTCTGCCGAAAATGGCAGGGCGAGCCGGAGCCCAGGGAAGGCCAAACCCTGGCCTGGGTCCGCCCGAACGCCCTCAGAGACTACCCGATGCCCCCGGCCGACGTGCCGCTGGTCGCCCAGCTGCAGGATTTGCTTTAAGTCGTTGCTGAAGCTGGTTGAACGTTAAACGCCACCCGCCCGGCGCGTACCTGTCAGCTGCTTGTGGGCGATCGACAGCGCGGTCACGCCGGCGGCAATGCCGATAAAGGTGATGCCCTGCTGGATCAGGCTCAACACCAGCAGCAGCGACATCGAGGCACCGAAGAGCGGTACGAACAGGTTCGCCAGAAGCATCGAGACGATCAGCAGGACGAACATCATGGGCAGGGGCGGCAAAACCGCAATGCCGGCCATCAGCCAGGTGCGTCCCTTTGTGCACTCGATGGAATCTTTTAACCCGAATCGTTCACCGGTGGCGGCTGCGGGAAACACCAGCAGCAGGCGACCGTAAATCAGCAGGACCAGCATCAGGACCACCATGATCGCGATCGGGGCCACCGAGGGGTTCTCCGCGATCATCACCCGGACCGGCACCGAGAGCAGGAACGAGGCGACAAGCGCGATTCCCAGCAACAGCAAGAAGCTTGTGAGATACCGCCATTGCCGCGTGCCCCAGCGCAGGGCGGCGCCCACCGTGTTGCCCTCATTGCCGATTAGGTATTTGCGGTGCCAGGCCACGGCGAACATCACATAGGTCGCGAGCGTGACCAGCAAAATGCCGATACCCGTCGGCGTGACTTCCAGAACCTGCGCCGCTGCGGCGGTGCCTGCTTCGCCCGCCACTTCGGGATCGGCGGGCAGTTGCGTCGATGTCAGGACCACCTGCCACTGGCCGGTGAGCCAGAGCGCGAGGGTCTTGGCCCCGGCCACCAGAACCACCGGCAGGAAGGTATAGGCGAACAGGTCCTGCCGATTCTGCCACAGGAATTTGTAGGAGTCCGCCAATACGGAGGAGAGGGTGAGGGGCATCGGGGTCAGCTCCGGGTCGGTTTGGCGTCGGGGGCAGGGAACATGGCGCCGGTTTTCTCATCGAGAGGGCGTTCGGTGGTGTCCAATGCGTCGGCCAGGCGCGTCTGGGCGCTGCCGGGACGCAGCGGTTTGGGCTGGCTGTCTGCCGGTGCCCAGCCGGTCAGGAAGAACACCTGAAAGGTTGCGGGAATGCGCCCGTCCGGTCCGGCAAAGCGTTCGGTATAGAGTTCCGCGGCCCGCAGCACCGTGGCGCGCCGGGTCGGCGCGCGGCGGCGGTCGAGGCGTGTGTTGGCTTCGCCCATGCCGCGCAAATCCTGCATCAGCTTGAAGGCGTTGTCATAGGTCACGTGGATCGGGTCCATATCGGCCACGGGCAGGGCGAACCCGGCCCGCTGCAAAAGACCGGCAGCATCCGCCAGTTCGGCAAACGGTGCGACCCGCGGGCTGGCGCCGCCCTCGATCTCGGCTTCGGCGGCGAGCAGGACCTGCCGCAGCTCGAACAAGGTCTCGCCACCCAGCAGCGCGCCCAGAAACAGCCCGTCGGGTTTGAGGGCCTGGCGGAGCTGAAGCAACGCACCCGGGATGTCGTTGAGGCCGTGAAGAACGCCGCAACTCGCCACCAGATCGAAACTCTCTTTTGCGAAGGGCAGGGCTTCGTCGTCCGCGATGACCGTGGGCGTTTCGTTCCGCGTCTGTGCGATCCGGGCCAGATCGGGGGAGAACTCGCTCTGGATGAACTGCCCGACCTTGCCGGGAATGATCGACTGCGCCGCTTGGGTGAACAGTCCTGTCCGGCATCCCGCGTCAAGCGCGCGCGGGAAATCCTGACGCACGTCGCCCGCGCGTTCGGCCAGGCGCTCGGCGATTTCCCGGAACAGAAAATCATGATCGTCGAAGCCCGGTGCGATCCGCGCCCGGCGCTGGCGCATCAGGGCGCGGTCGAAGATGGCGTTCGGTCCGGACATGCTGATTTTATCGCACGCGTCGCACGGCAGCGCCATGCAGACGCGCGCGGCGATTGACTCGTCGGGGACGGGCGGGGCCTGATTGCACCATGATGGACATGTTGCGTGCGACATCGGGCGTTTCAAGCGTGCTGCGCAAGGTTTCGCGCGCCGCGTTCGATACGGCTTTGGATACGGTGCTGCCGCCCCAGTGTCTGGCCTGTGATGCGCGGGTCTCCGCGCCGGGTGCGCTGTGCTATGATTGCTGGGAGGATGCGGCGTTTGTCTCCGCGCCGTTCTGCAATGCCTGCGGTGTGCCGTTCGAATTCGATCACGGGCCGGACGCCCTTTGCGGGGCCTGCACCCGCGAACGCCCGGTGTTCGAACGGGCGCGCGCGGTGTTTCTCTACAATGACGTCAGCCGTGACCTGATCACCGGCCTCAAGCATCGCGACCGGATGCATGGCGCGCCGGCCTTCGGACGCTGGCTTGCCCGCGCGGGCGCCGACCTCGTCGCCGATGCCGACTGGATTGCGCCGGTGCCACTGCATCCGCTGCGGCTCTGGCGGCGGCGTTTCAACCAGTCGGCGCTACTTACGCAGGCACTGGCCCGGGAGGCGGATGTTTCGGAGAAATTTGCGCCGGACCTCTTGCGCCGGACGCGGGCGGCCCCTACCCAGGGCGGACTGAACGCATCCCAGCGCCACCGTAATGTGCGCGGAGCCTTCGCCGTTCAGGCGCGACACGCGGATGGGTTGCGGGGACGGCGGGTGTTGCTGATCGATGACGTCTATACGACCGGCGCGACGCTGGAGGCCTGTACCCGCGCGCTGCTGAAAGCCGGTGCGGAAACCGTGGATGCGCTGGTCCTGGCCCGTGTGGACCGGCCACGCTAAGGCTTCTGTTTAGATTTTTTGGTTTTGATCTTTTCTGAGCATCCTTCGAGACGCTCGCCGGGCTCGCCCCTCAGGATGAGATTTTTGGATATCTCGATCCTCATCCTGAGGAGGCACGAAGTGCCGTCTCGAAGGATGCCTGGGAAGCGCATTCTTTGACGACGATGTGATGCCATATCTGGGCTTGCCTCTGGTCAAACCGCAGCAGGTCACCTAGATAACCCAAAAGCAATAACGGGAGACCGAAGATGGCGAAGGTCGAAATCTATACCGGAATGATGTGCGGCTTCTGTTCGGCGGCCAAGCGGCTCTTGAAGGAGAAGGGCGTCGATTTCGAGGAAACCGATGTCAGCTTCAGCTCTGCCAAGAAGCAGGAGATGGTCTCACGCGCCGGAGGCAAGACCTCCGTGCCCCAGATTTTCATCGATGATGAACATGTCGGCGGTTGTGATGATCTCTATGCGCTGGAATCAGCCGGACAGCTGGACAGCAAGCTCGGCCTCGCCTGAGGCCTCTCAGAGCCGCGCCGTGATCTCACCGCGCATGGCACAAATCCTCTGAACAACGGCCGGGTTCGGATCGGCGACCTCGCCATGCTCATAGGCGATGACGGTCAGGCTGGTCCCGGCCACATCGAGCAATTCGCCGGGCTGCAGCAGGAAGTCCGGGTTTTTGGGCTTGCCGAAGGCTTCGTTGCCGGCCGCGAAGGTTTCATAGATCAGCACGCCGCCGGGCCGCAGAGCACTCACGAGGTGGGGCAGAAGCGGGCGCCACAGATAATTGGTCACAACAATCGTGTCCCAGGCTGCCGGGTCAGGCCGCCAGGGCGTTTCAGATTCCAGATCGGCTTCCAGCACGGTGACCTTCGGGTGGTCGCGCAGGCCGCCCAGGCGCGAGATATCCCGGTCGATGGCGGTCACCGGCAGATTCTGATCGGCAAAAAAAACGGTGTGACGCCCCAACCCACAGGCGACATCCAGCACCGCGCCGTGCGCCAGATGCGCAAATTTGGTGATCCAGCCCGATGGGGCCGGCCTGTCATCGGTGACCATGGCGGTGCCGTTTCTGTCTTGAATTCTTCTCCAAATAGCAGCATTTCTTGCACATGATTAGCTTCAACCTCATCTGCACGGACGATCACGAGTTCGAGGGCTGGTTCCGGAACTCGGCCGATTTCGACAAGCAGGCGAAGAAAAAATTGATCGAGTGCCCGGTTTGTGGCGATACAGGGATCGAAAAATCCCTCATGGCCCCGGCCATTGGCGCCAAGTCCGAGGTCCAGGCCACGCGGATTGAAAAGGCCGAGCAGGCCAAGAAGCTTCGGAAGATGCTGGGTGAAGTGCGCGATTACGTCGAAACCAATTTCGACGATGTCGGCGACGAATTCCCCGATGAGGCGCGTAAGATTTACTACGGCGAGTCCGAGGAGCGCCCGATATACGGCAATGCGTCGGAGGACGAAGCACAGGATCTGGCCGAAGAAGGGGTGCCGGTCGGACGGTTGCCCTGGCCGAAACGGACCGACAGCTAGGCGGCTTTGCGCCCCACACCCATATAGTTCACGTCGAGATCGCGGTCGTTGGTGGACCATGTGCCGTTGAGCGGGTTGAAGACAACGCCGGTCAGTTCCTGCATCTCGATTCCACCCGCCGACAGGCCTTCCACCATTTCCGATGGTTTGACGAATTTGCGCCAGTTATGGGTGCCGCGCGGCAGCCAGCGCATGATGTACTCGCCGCCGACGATGGCCAGCGCAAAGGCCTTGGGCGTGCGGTTGAGCGTGGCAGCGAAGGCAAGCCCGCCCGGCGCGACGAGGTTTCCCACGCTCTCGAGGAAGGCAAACGGGTCGGCGACGTGCTCGACCACTTCCATGCTGAGCACGATATCGAAGGTTTCACCCCGGGCGCGCAACTCTTCGGCCGTGGTGGCGCGGTAGTCGATCGCCAGATCGACCTCTCCGGCGTGCAGGGAGGCGATCTCGATATTCTGTTCCAGCGCGTCGATGCCGGTGACCTGTGCACCCAGCCGCGCCATGGGTTCGCACAGCAGCCCGCCGCCACAACCCACATCGAGCAGTCTGAGCCCTTCCAGCGGCCGGATGTGATCGCTGCTGCGGTTGAGATGGGTGCAGGCCTTGTCGCGGATATACTCCAGGCGAACCGGATTGAACCTGTGAAGCGGCTTGAACTTACCCTCCGGGTCCCACCATTCGGTGGCCATGCGGCGAAACTTTTCCAGTTCCGCCGGATCGCGTGAATTGCCGGTGCTGAACTCTGCGGTTATCGTCATCGGTCTTCCCTGCCGACCCATGCGCGCGCTTGCAAGCGGGGTTCGGGCTGAGTATGGATACGCCGCCTATACGCTTATCCGGTCCTGCCGGACCAGAATCGCGCGCCGGAAGCGCCCTGTGCTCATATATGAGCGCGTGCGGCGGCCAGCGCAATGGAAGAGACCATGAGTCGCATCGTAGCGAAATTTGGCGGCACCTCTGTCGCCGACCTTGATCGAATTCGCGCCGTGGCCGCGCGGGTCAAGCGCGAGCATGAGGCCGGGCACCAGATCGCCGTTGTGGTCTCGGCCATGGCCGGGGTGACCAACGATCTCGTGGACCTCACCCGGGCCGCACATTCGATGCACGATGCCCGCGAGTACGACGTGGTCGTCTCGACGGGCGAACAGGTGACCGCCGGCCTGCTGGCGATCTGTCTGCAGGAACAGGGCGTGTCCGCGCGTTCCTGGCTGGGTTGGCAGGTGCCGATCCGGACCTCGGACGCCCACGCGCGCGCGCGGATCGAGGGCATCGAGATCGCGGAAATGGAACGTCGCTTCGACGACAACCAGGTCTGCGTGCTGGCCGGTTTTCAGGGCATCGGACCCGATAAACGTATCACCACACTGGGCCGGGGCGGCTCCGATACGACGGCGGTGGCGCTTGCCGCGGCCCTGCGCGCGGACCGTTGCGACATCTATACCGATGTGAACGGGGTCTATACTTCCGACCCCCGGATCGTGACGCGTGCCCGCAAGCTCGATAAGATTACCTATGAGGAGATGCTGGAAATGGCATCCCTGGGCGCCAAGGTCTTGCAGACCCGCTCGGTTGAGCTGGCCATGAACCACGGCGTGCCGGTACAGGTGCTTTCATCATTCGATGACGCGATCGGCAGTGAACTGCCCGGCACAATGGTGGTGGACGAGGAAGATATCGTGGAACATGAAATTGTCAGCGGCGTCACCTATAGCCGCGATGAAGCCAAAATCACCCTGATGCGCGTGGCGGACCGCCCCGGCGTGGCGGCCGCGATCTTCGGTCCGCTCGCCGATGCGAACGTCAACGTCGACATGATCGTGCAGAACGTGTCCGAAGACGGCAGCAGCACGGACATGACCTTTACCGTGACCCGTGGCGATCTAGACCGTGCGATCGAAATTCTGAACGAACGCAAGGACGATCTCGGCTACACCGATCTGGTGCCCGATGCCAATGTGGTGAAGGTCTCGGTTGTCGGTGTCGGCATGCGCAGCCATGCCGGTGTCGCCCAGCGCATGTTCTCCTCGCTGGCCGAACGCGGAATCAATATCCAGGTGATCTCGACCTCGGAGATCAAGATCAGTGTTCTGATCGCCGAGGAGTTCACCGAACTGGCACTCCGCGCGCTCCACAACGTTTACGGCCTGGACGCCGCCTGATCGCGGATATGCCCTCACGCTTCGCCCCATCCGAGCCCGGTCGAAGCCGCGCTTCGGTGGGGCTGACGAGGAGGGCTGCATCATGAGCAATGCGACGTCACCGAATGCCGGATGGGTCGGTGCCCGCCGCCTGCTGCGTCAGTTGCGCGACATCATGGCGGCGCCGGACTCTTCGCAGGAACGTCTGGACCGGATCGCCACACTGATTGCGCGGGAACTGGTCGCCGAGGTGTGCTCGATCTATGTGCGCCGTGCGGGCGATGTCCTGGAACTGTTCGCCACCGAAGGGTTGCGCGCCGATGCGGTACACAACACGCGGTTGATGGTGGGCGAGGGCCTGGTCGGCTTCGTGGCGGCCCAGGCCATGCCCGTGGCGCTGGCCGATGCACAAAGCCATCCGCTGTTTGCCTATCGCCCGGAGACGGGTGAGGAACGCTATTCCTCGCTCATGGGGGTGCCGATCCTGCGCGGCGGTCGGGTGCTCGGGGTTCTGGTGCTTCAGAACCGCACCCAGCGCAATTACGGCGAGGAAGAAATCGAGACGCTCGAGACCACGGCGATGGTTCTCGCCGAGATGATCGCCGGGGGAGAGGTTCTCGAGGTTGATGAGTCCCGATACGACAGTGAAAGCGCGGGCCTGCCGCTGCGCCTTGAAGGCACGCCCTATAGTGGCGGCCTGACGATCGGCACCGCGCTTGTACACCGTCCGCGTGTGACGATTGATCATATGCTCAGCGAGGATGCGGCCGAGGAGCGCGAACGCCTCCGTCTGGCGCTCGATGCCCTGCATCTTCAACTCGACGAAGCGCTCGAGCGCCCCGAGATTTCCGGTGCTGGTGAGCATCGCGAAGTGCTGGAAACCTTCCGCATGTTTGCCGAGGACCAGGGCTGGATGCGGCGCATCAACGAGGCGATCGGACTTGGATTCTCCGCGGAAGCCGCTGTACAGCGCGTACAGGAGGAAACCCGGTCCCGGCTGGCCCAGGCCAGCAGCGCTCTGTTGCGCGAACGATTGCTGGATTTCGAAGAATTGACCAACCGGCTGTTGCGTCAGCTCACCGGCGCGGGCGAAACCGACGGTATGCAATTGCCGGAAAATACGGCTCTGGTGGCCCGGTCCCTGGGCCCGGCCGAATTGCTGAACTATGAGCCAGGTGTCCTCTCGGCAGTTCTGCTCGAAGAAGGTTCGGCCACGGCCCACGCCACGATTGTTGCGCGTGCCCTGAACATTCCGATGATCGGCCGTCTGAACGGTCTTCTCTCGCGCACGGAAACTGGCGACGATGTGCTGGTGGATGCCGAGAATGGCGTGGTCTATCTGCGGCCGGGTGACGAGGTTTCTGCCAGCTTTGAACAGACACTCGAAGCCCGCGGGGCACGGCTCGAAGCCTATCGCAATCTGCGCGATACACCGGCTGTGACCACCGACGGCAAGCAGATCTCGCTGCTGCTCAATGCCGGATTGCGCGCGGATATGGATCATCTGACAGAGACCGGCGCGGAAGGTGTCGGCCTCTACCGCACGGAAATTCCGTTCATGATCCGCGCAACCTATCCCGATGTCGCGGCCCAGACGGAATTCTATTCCCAGATGCTCGACGTTGCTGACGGAAGACCCGTGGTGTTCCGCACGCTCGATATCGGGGGGGACAAGGCGTTACCTTATCTGGAGAGCGGCGCCGAGGAAAACCCGGCCATGGGTTGGCGCGCATCGCGGATCGCCCTGGACCGGCCTGCCATGCTGCGACATCAGTTGCGGGCCCTGATCGAAGCGTCGGGGACGCGCGACCTGGCGGTCATGTTCCCGATGGTGGCACAGGTCGCCGAATATGAGGCCCTGCGCAGCCTCCTGAATATGGAACTGGACCGCGCGGCGCGGCAGGGCCGGACAGTCCCCGAAAATATTCGGGTGGGCGTCATGCTCGAGGTTCCCGCGCTTGCGATGCAACTGGACCGCCTGTTGCCGCAGATCGATTTTCTGTCCGTCGGCAGCAACGATCTTGTACAATTTCTTTTTGCCTCGGACCGCGGAAATCCGAGGCTGGAAGGACGCTACGACGTGTTGGCGCCGGCCGTTCTCAAGTTTCTTGGGCAGGTTGCTGCCGAATGTCGCAACAATGCTACGCCGCTGACGGTCTGTGGCGAGATGGCCGGCGATCCGCTGGCGGCCATGGCCCTGATCGGGCTGGGCTATGATCGTCTGTCCATGTCCGCTGCCGGGGTGGGTCCGGTGAAGGCCATGATCCGCTCGCTTTGTCTGGCGGATTTGCAGGCCTATCAGGCGGGGCTGTTACATTCCGGTGCGCCCAGCATACGCAGGCACCTTCGTGACTTCGCCCGTGACCACGGGGTTGAGGTCTAAATCATTGCAGCGCCGAGTCCCTTTTGGTAGGAACGCGTGTTGTTTCCGTGAATTTCGTTTTATTTTCGCGACTTAAGGCGTAATCGCCGGAGCACGGACGGGATTTTTCGGCGTAGATGAACTGGACGTCCGCCCGGTCGAATTTGGCGACACTGGCGGGCAGAGAACTCGATGGTACGTTTGAAGCCACGATCGCTTCGTGTGTTGGACCAGGATGGGGAACCCGATGTGATGCATTCCGTCGAAGGTGTAGATCATGTTGGCGCGTTTCTGAAGGAAGCGCGCGAAGTCACCGGAAAGTCGGTGGCCGATGTCGCCCAGACTCTGCGCATACGCCGCGTCTATCTCGAGGCGATCGAGGACGGTCGGTTCGACGAACTGCCCGGTGCGGCATATGCGGTCGGATTCATCCGCTCCTACGCCACCTATCTGCGCCTCGACGTGCCGGAAACGGTGGACCGGTTCAAATCGGAAATGCAGGGGATCGAAGCGGACCAGCAGCTCGATTTTCTAACCCCGGTGCCCGAGGGCCGTTTCCCCGGCGGCGTTGTGGTGACACTCTGCCTGCTGATCGCGGCCGGTGGCTTTGGTGGCTGGTATTGGTGGCAGGACCAGAGAAACATCGAAGTGGTGCGCGTGCCTGCGCCCCCGCAGGAGGTTCTGACCGGGTCGTCCGATCCGGCCCCGGTCGCGACCGCCGACACGTCAGAAACCACGATCCCGCAAACCGCCGCCACGGAACCGGCTGCTGCCGTGAAACCGGCAGCCGAGGCACCGGTCGCGCCTGTCTCCGAGCCGGTTGCCACGCCAGGCGCACCGGCATCCGGGGATGTTGTCGAAACAGTCGAGGTGCCCGTCACGGAACCAGCAACCGAACGCGACACTGTTGGCGAGGCTTCGGTTTCCGAAGCGATCGACGAGGCGTCTCCCAATGAGATCGTGGCGGATGTGACGGAACCAGCCAGTGTTTCTAACCCCGTCTCCAGTCCGGCGCACGCGCCTGCCGCGAATCAGACCGACAACGCTCCGGATACGCCCGCGGCACCGGTGGAGCCGGATACGGCAGCCGTTGCGACCGAAACCGGGAATCCGGCCGAAGCCTCTGGATCGAATGTTGGTGTCGCTGTCCCTGTGGAACCGTCTGAACCTGCGGGAGACAGCGAGACGTCCGGTCTGCCGGCGATTCCGGAGACACCCTCGGTCACGGCCGCGAATACCGATGCGCGCACCTATGGAACAGTCAATCGCGATGCCCGCATTGTCGTCAGCGCAGTGGATGCCGACACCTGGGTGCAGGTCATGGACAGTCAGGAAAACGCATTGCTGACACAGATGCTCCGCCCGGGTGACAAATACCTGGTGCCTAATCGGCCGGGGCTGAGCCTGCGGACCAACAATGCCGGCGGCCTCGAAATCGAGGTCGATGGCGTGGCCGTGCCCGCGATTGGCAATCGCGGCGATATCCGGCGCGATGTCCGGCTCGACCCGGAGCTACTGAAGTCCGGCACGGCGGTTGCCCAGTAGGCCGGGATCGCGGTGCCTTTTGAATTTCCGCGGGGCAGTGTGCGTGTTACATAACCGGTTCCGTCACAAGGCAAGGATTTGAGCAGATCATGAGTGTGCGTCCCTATCGCGATATCGAGCGCCGCAAGCGCCGCCAGATCATGGTGGGCAATGTCCCTGTCGGGGGCGATGCGCCGATCTCGGTTCAGTCGATGACCAACACCCGCACCACCGATGTGGCGGGCACCATTGCCCAGATTCGGGCGCTTGAGGTTGCCGGTGCCGACATCGTCCGGGTGTCCTGCCCTGATGAAGAGAGCACGAAGGCGCTCCACGAAATTCTGCCCGAAGTGACAGTTCCTATCGTGGCCGATATTCATTTCCACTATCAGCGCGCCATCGAGGCGGCCGAGGCCGGAGCGGCCTGTCTACGTCTCAATCCGGGCAATATCGGATCTGCCGAACGGGTTCGTGAAGTCGTAAAGGCGGCCAAGGACAACAACTGCAGCATGCGGATCGGCGTCAATGGCGGCAGTCTGGAAAAGGAACTTCTCGAAAAATACGGCGAACCCTGCCCGGAGGCGCTGGTCGAAAGTGCCCTGAATTCCGTCCGTATGCTGGAGGATGAGGACTTCTTCGAGTTCAAGGTTTCGGTCAAGGCGTCCGATATCTTCCTCGCTGTCGCCTCCTATCAGGGGCTGGCCGAAGCCTGCGACTACCCGCTGCATATCGGTATCACCGAGGCTGGCGGGCTTCGCAGCGGGACCGTGAAATCCTCCATCGGACTGGGCATGCTGTTGTGGTCGGGCATTGGCGACACGCTTCGGGTGTCGCTTTCCGCAGACCCCGTCGAAGAGGTGAAGGTCGGCTTCGACATGCTGAAATCGCTGGGTCTGCGTCATCGCGGGGTCAACGTGATTTCCTGCCCCTCCTGCGCCCGGCAGCAATACGACGTGATCGAAACCGTCCGCGTGCTCGAAGAACGTCTTTCTCATATCACCACGCCCCTGACCGTTTCGGTGATCGGATGTGTGGTGAACGGCCCCGGCGAAGCGACGATGACCGATATCGGGTTCACCGGCGGTGGCCGCGGAACGCACCAGGTCTATATCGCCGGACAGCCGCATCATCGCCTGCAGGACGGCGACATTGTCGACCATCTGGTGGAGCTGGTTGAGGAGAAGGCCGCCGAGATCGAAGCTGCCCGTGCTGAGAAAGACGGCAAGCTGCCCTTCGCAGCGGAATAGCCCGAAACCCGGAAGCCTGATCTGTGGCAAAACTTCAATCTGTTCGTGGGACTCACGACCTCATCGGTGATGAGGCGCGCGCGCATATCGCGATTGCGGATACCGCACGTCATGTCGCGGGACGATACGGCTTTGGCCCAATGTCCACGCCGATCTTCGAATTCACCGATGTGTTTCAACGCACGCTCGGCGACACCTCGGACATCGTCACGAAGGAAATGTACACCTTCGAGGACAAGGGCGGTGACAGTCTGACACTGCGTCCCGAAGGGACGGCCGGGATTGCGCGGGCGTTTATCTCTGGCGGTTTGCAGAACGAGTTGCCGCTCAAGTGCTTCTATCACGGTCCGATGTTTCGCCATGAGCGGCCGCAGAAGGGCCGGTTGCGCCAGTTCCACCAGATCGGTGTCGAACTGATTGGCGTGGCAGAGCCCGCCGGTGATGTGGAGGTCATTGCCCTCGCGGCTGATACGCTGGACGCGCTGGGAATCCTTTCCGGCACGACCTTGGAGCTCAACACGCTCGGCGACAGTGAGAGCCGGGACCGTTATCGGGCCGTGCTGGTCGAGTATTTCAATGCGCACCTCGGTTCCCTGTCGCAGGATAGTCAGGAGCGGCTGACACGGAATCCGCTGCGCATTCTGGATTCCAAGAGCCCCGAGGATCGTGAAATTGTCGCGAGCGCCCCGGTCTTCGACGATTACCTGACGGACGCAGCTGCCAAATTCTTTGGCAAGGTCTGCCGCGGGCTGGATGTGCTCGGCATCGGCTACAAGCTCAACCCACGGCTGGTGCGTGGTCTCGACTACTACGGACATACGGCCTTCGAATTCACCACCGAAACACTCGGTGCGCAGGGCACGGTTCTGGCCGGGGGGCGGTATGACGGCCTGATCAAGACCATGGGCGGGCCACCAACACCGGGTGTCGGATGGGCTGCCGGTGTCGAGCGCCTTTCGATGATGGTCGAAGGGCCCGTCGCCCGGGCGCGGCCTGTGACCCTGATCGGTCTGGGCGAAGCGGGCGAGAACGCGGCTCTGAGTCTGTCGCGTGAATTGCGTCAGAGCGGATTGACCGTTGAACTGATCTATAAGGGCGGTCTCAAACGCGGCCTGAAGCGCGCGGACAGGATCAACGCGGCGAGCGCGATCCTGATCGGAGATGATGAACTGGCCAAGGGCCTGGCAACCGTTCGCGACCTGGACAGTGGCGAACAGGTTGAGGTTACCCTTTCCGATCTCAAGGATCACCTGGCAGCACACCGTTAGCGACGAGGCGATATGGCCCCCCCTCCCGACAATCGGGTGGCGCCGGCCGACATCCTCGTCGTAGGCGCCAGCCACAAGACCAGCAACACAGCCTTGCGTGACAGGATTTTCATCACGCCGGAGGACGAACCGGCTGTGCTGGACGCGCTGCGCGCGGGCGGATTCGATCAGGCGGTGGTGGTTTCGACCTGCGACCGCGTGGAAATCTGTGGCATCCCCCATGATCTGGACACCGCATTACGCACTGTGCAGTTGATCATGGAAACGCGCGCCGGCGCGGAGAGGCTGGGCGAGCGAGCCCTCTACAACATGTCCGGGCGCACGGCGGTGAAGCACTTGTTTGGTGTTGCGGCCAGTCTGGAAAGCGAAGTCATCGGCGAAGCCGAGGTGCTGGGACAGGTCAAGGAGGCCCGCGCCCGCGCGCAGGCTCACGGAAGCCTGGGGAGCGAGCTGGATCTGCTTTTCCAGAAGGCGTTTTCCGCTGCCAAGGAAGTCCGGACCCGAACGGCGATCGCTGAAGGACCGCTCACCCTTGCGAATGCGGCGTTGCGGGCCGTTCAGAACCTCTTCGGCACGCTTGATAAGGTTTCGGCCCTGTTGCTGGGGCCGGGGGAAATGGGCGGGTTGATGCTCAGCCACTTCCGGCACCACGATCTGAAGCATTTTGTTGTCGCCGGACCGACGCCCGAACGTGCAGCATCCGCCGGGCGGGCATTCGGAACCCATTTTGTGACCTACGAGGAACTTCCGGACGCGCTTGTTCAGGCCGATCTGGTGATTGGCGCGGCGGGAACCGGACGCGTCCTGATCACGGCGGACATGATGCGCGCCGCCATAAGGGCCCGCCGGCGCAAACCCGTCTTCATCCTAGACGTTGCCATACCGGCCGATGTGGATCGCGCCGTTGACGATCTCGAGGATGTCTTTCTTTACGATCTTGACGATCTGGAGATGATATCCCGGGCGAACCGGGACTCGCGCGATTCGGCTTCACGTGAAGCCTGGGACATCGTCGAGCGTCATACGGACGGGTTCTTTGACGACGTCATCGGACGCAGCGCCGACCCGGAGGTCGCTGACCTGCGCGCGTATTTCGAGATGGTACGGGCTGAAGTGCTTGCAAGCGCCGGGGATGCGGATCCGGACGAAGTCACGCGCCGCCTGATCAAACGCCTGCTGCACCGGCCGACCGAAGCCCTGCGCGCGGCCGCACGCGAAGGGAACGGCGAGAGCGCCATCGGCGATGCGGTGCGCCGCCTGTTTGCATTGAATGAATTCGACCAGCCCGGGGCGGTATCCAAACCCCCCAAGGAGCAAGACAAATGAGCCTGGAAGACAAATTTGACCGGGTGGTGGCCCGGCACGAGCAGCTCTCGGATATGCTGGCCAACACCGATGGCAGTGATCCCCAGGAGTTCGTGAAGCTCTCCAAGGAGTATTCGGAGCTCAATGAGGTGGTCGAGACGATTCGCGAACTTCGCCGGGTACGCGAAGAGATCGAGGGTCTCAATGAGATACTCGAGGACGCCGAGGCCGATGACGAGATGAAGGAACTGGCAGGCGCGGAACTCGAAGAGTTGCGGGCGCGCGAGCCGGAGGTCGAGAACAAACTGAAGTTCATGTTGCTGCCCAAGGACGAAGCTGACACCAAGAATGCGATCCTCGAAATTCGGGCCGGGACCGGCGGCGACGAAGCGGCCTTGTTCGCAGCGGATCTGTTTCGCATGTATCAGCGTTACGCGGAAAACTATGGCTGGAAGGTTGAGGTCATGGATGCCAGCGACACCGGGATCGGCGGATACAAGGAAATCGTTTCCAGTATTTCGGGGAGCAATGTGTTTGCGCGCCTGAAATATGAATCCGGTGTGCATCGGGTTCAGCGGGTGCCGGAAACCGAGTCCAGCGGACGGATCCACACCTCGGCTGCCACGGTTGCCGTGTTGCCGGAAGCCGAAGAGGTCGATGTCCATATCGAAGACAGCGATCTGCGTGTGGACACCTACCGTGCCTCCGGACCGGGCGGACAGTCGGTCAACACGACGGACAGCGCGATCCGGATCACGCATATCCCGACAGGGATTGTGGTGACTCAGCAGGATGAAAAATCACAGCACAAGAACCGTGCCAAGGCGATGCGGGTCCTTCGCTCGCGACTTTATGAACACGAACGTCAGCTGATCGACGCCGAGCGGGCCCAGGCGCGCAAGAGCCAGGTGGGATCGGGCGACCGCTCGGAACGAATCCGGACCTATAACTTTCCGCAGGGCCGCGTGACGGATCACCGTATCAATCTGACCCTGCACAAGCTCGAACGCATTCTCGACGGGGAGGGGCTCGACGAGATGGTCGATGCACTGGTGACCGAAGATCAGGCAGCGCGACTGGCCGAGGATGAGACCGTGGATGCCTGATCCGGCAGATACACCGGGCGCGCCGGTCCGCGAGGTCCTGGCTGCAGGGCGTCAGAAACTAGAATTGTCGGATATTGACACTGCTGCCCTCGATGCGCGGGTCTTGCTGGGTCATGTGCTCAAGCAGCCCCCGAACTGGCTCCATGCACATCCCGAGGCTCCCGTCGATAGCACGATGGCTGCGCAGTTCGAGGCGTATATTGCTCGGCGCTGTCAACGTGAACCCGTCGCGCATCTCGTGGGCACGCGAGAGTTCTGGAAGCACGCGTTCGATGTCGGTCCTGAGGTGCTCGTGCCCCGACCCGATAGCGAAACCCTGATCACAGCCGTTCTGGAACATATTGTGGAGCGCAACCGGCTATTGCGCATTCTCGATCTCGGCACCGGGAGCGGATGCCTGCTGCTGTCCCTTCTCGGTGAGTTTCCGCAGGCGACCGGTGTCGGTGTCGATATCTCCGGTGAGGCATTGAAGGTGGCAGCCCGGAATGCGCGCAAGCTGAAACTGGATGATCGTGTGGAATGGATCAGAGGTAGGTGGGACGTTTCGCCTGGCGGCGGGTTCGACCTGATTGTTTCCAACCCGCCCTATATCGAAACCGGCGCGTTGTCGGGACTGGAGCCCGATGTCGTGGCATACGAACCAGAGTTGGCACTGGATGGTGGCCCGGACGGGCTGGATTGCTATCGTGCGATTCTCGGCTGTCTTGATGGTGCGCTGGCCGATGACGGATTGCTCGTCTTTGAAATCGGACAGGGTCAGGCGGAGAGGTTGAGCGTGCTTGCCGATGATGCGGGGTATCGCCGACGTGGTATTCACGACGATCTGTCCGGTACCGCGCGGGTCCTGGTCTTTGACCGGGCGTCATCGTCGTGAAACAGCGGAAAAAAGTGCTTGGAAAAGCGTTGCGGCTTGCCTAGGGTGCCCACGTCAGGTTTAGCGCGCGCCGCTTCTGGTGATCTCTATCCCAAAAGCTGACTGCGAAATATCTGAACTCCCGGATCCGAGTTTTGAAGATACGCCTGTAACGGGCTTTCATCTTCGGAAAGCGTTTGGTTCCAGATGGGATCATGCGTCATCGGATGGGCGATAACCGTAATCAGTAACTCTGATAGACGGAAGCAATGCGACCAAATAACTCGAATAACAGGCGGTCCCGGGGCCGCGGCGGACGTAAGTCTGGCAATTCCCGAAATCAGACCTTCGACAGCAATGGCCCGGGCGCACGCGTGCGCGGGAATGCGTCGCAGATCTATGAGAAGTATCAGCAGCTCGCCCGCGATGCGGCGTCGGGTGGTGATCGTGTTGGCGCAGAAAATTTCCTACAGCATGCCGAGCACTATTACCGTCTCATGATCGCCAATGGTCCCAAGCCGGAGCAACGCAACGGGGCGGACGATTCTCCTCGTGAAGATGCTGATGGGAACAGCAGTTCTGCGCCAGAGTCCGAAGAGACGAATGTCGAGGCCAAAGGCAAAGGCAAGGGCAAAGACAATGTCGATGCCAGGGCCAAAGACAAGGACGACAAGGACAAGGATACGTCCTCCGGCGATGCCGGATTGGATGCGGATTCCCTGCCGGCCTCTCTGAAGCCGAACGGCAAGGGCACGCGTGGGATTGACAAGCGCCGTCGTTCGCGCAAATCGGAAAGCGCCGATGCGGACGAGTCCAGGTCTGACGATGCGAAGGCCGCCGACGAGGAAGCCGAATCGACACCGGCCTGAGCGGCCTCAATCGTTTTCGAGTGTCAGGCGGTCGCCGGGACGGATCCTTCCGCCGCTGACAACACGTGCATAAATCCCCAAATCTGTGTGGCCCCAGTTTTTCTGGAGCACGGCCGGGATGTTCATGTCGCGTTGCGCGGTTGCCGGGTTGACGTTCGTGGCCGCGCAGCGCTGGGTCCGTTTTATAACCTTGAGCCTTACAGAGCCGGCTTTCAGAACCTGACCGACCCAATCGAGTTCGCGCCAGGCCGTGAGGCCTTCGAAGTAGAGGTTCGCACGAAACCGTATCGGATCGATGGTCTGTCCGGTTCGTGCCGCCAGATCACGAACCGAGTCCAGATTGATCAGCGAAACAACCTTGGCATCAAGGTCTGAAAAACTGTGAACTTCGGCGCGCAGCAGCGTCGGGCGGCCCGAGATGTCATGGCCCATGAAGTCCTCGAAAAACCCTTCGAGGGAGTCACGGCCGCTACGCTCTGACAGCCGTGCTGACAGAACCGTTTGGCCGTGCCGCACAACCGTGAGAACACTGGTCGAGTCGTCATACTGCGTGGTCAGTTCTGCGAGCCGGGAATCGCGCACAAGGGCCAGAAAATTGGTCTTTGGCATCCAGGCCGGGTTGTCGGTATCGAAGTGAAATCCCGGACGACCGAGGGCATAGAGGCGGTCCCCGGGGACCGTCTGGCCGGATTTCAGGGCCAGTTCCTCCAGTTTTTCACTGGAAAGGCCCTTAACCGGATAGCGATAAATGTCCGTCACGGTTCCGGTCATGTTTTCGACTTCTTTCCGGCACGAAATCTCTGTCCGGCATCTTGTGTTGCGGATAAGCAACACCATATCTGGTTGGTGATGAGTCGCCTGTGCCGATCACGGTTTCGGTCTGGAAGCCAGGGCAGGACGCCATCATTGTCCTTTGGTGCGGATGCCGCGAACGGGTCCGCAAACTTGCCTGCCTCGCTTGAGGGGGTTTTTGACGGAGGGTTCGAATGAACTTTGAGAATTTTACAGAGCGCGCGCGCGGGTTCGTGCAGGTTGCGCAGGATTTGGCGCAACGGGAGTCGCATCAGCAGCTGACGCCCGAACATCTGCTGAAAGTACTGCTCGACGATGAAGAAGGCCTTTGCGCCAATCTCATCCGTTCGGCTGGCGGCGATGCCCGGCAGGCCGAGCAGGCCGTCGACCTGGCGCTTGGCAAGATCGCCAAGGTGGAAGGCAGCGGCGCGGGCGGCGTTTATCTGGCCCAGGAAACCGGAAAGGTTCTGAGCTCGGCTCAGGACGTCGCCAAGAAGGCCGGTGACAGCTTTGTCACGGTCGAACGGCTTTTGCTGGCGCTGACACTGGCCGCGGGAACCGATGTTGCCAGGATACTGGCCGATGCCGGTGTGACGCCGCAGGGCCTCAACGAAGCGATCAATGCTATTCGCAAGGGCCGGACAGCGGACTCCGCCACGGCAGAGAACGCCTATGAGGCGTTGAAGAAATACACCCGCGATTTGACTGAGGCGGCGCGTGAGGGCAAGCTCGACCCCATGATCGGCCGTGACGAGGAAATCCGCCGGACGATCCAGGTGCTGTCGCGCCGGACTAAGAACAACCCGGTACTGATTGGCGAGCCGGGCGTGGGCAAGACCGCCATCGTCGAGGGCCTCGCCTTGCGCGTGGTCAATGGTGATGTTCCCGAAAGCCTGCGCGACAAACGGCTGCTCTCCCTAGATATGGGGGCTCTGATTGCCGGTGCGAAATTCCGCGGCGAATTCGAGGAACGGCTGAAAGCTGTCCTGGAAGAGGTCAGTTCGGCGGCCGGTGAGATCGTGCTGTTCATCGACGAGATGCACACGATTGTCGGCGCGGGTGCAGCCGAGGGTTCGATGGATGCGTCCAACATGCTTAAGCCGGCGCTGGCGCGCGGCGAACTGCACTGTGTGGGTGCGACCACCCTGGACGAATATCGCAAGCATGTGGAGAAGGACGCGGCTCTGGCGCGCCGGTTCCAACCGGTCTTCGTGTCCGAGCCGACCGTCACCGATACGATTTCGATCCTGCGTGGCCTGAAGGAGAAGTATGAGCTCCATCACGGTGTCCGGATTACCGATTCGGCACTGGTCTCCGCGGCGACTCTTTCCAACCGCTACATCACCGACCGGTTCCTGCCTGACAAGGCTATCGACCTGGTCGATGAAGCCTCCTCGCGCCTGCGTATGGAAGTGGATTCCAAGCCCGAGGAGATCGACGAACTCGATCGCCGGATCATCCAGCTCAAGATCGAGCGGGAAGCTCTGAAGAAGGAAAGCGACACCGCGTCCAAGGACCGTCTCGAGGTTCTGGAAGAAGAACTGGCCGATCTCGAATCCCGCTCGGCGGACCTGACGTCAGTCTGGCAGGCTGAGAAGGAAAAACTGGCCGGGACCCAGAAGGTCAAGGAGCGGCTGGATGCGGCCCGCCAGGAACTGGAGCAGGCACAGCGCGAGGGCAACCTGCAGCGCGCGGGTGAACTGGCCTATGGCCTGATCCCCGAACTCGAACGCGAAATCGCCGATGCCGACGAGGCACCGGACGGCGCCATGCTCGAGGAAGAGGTCACGGACGCCCATGTGGCGGGTGTTGTCTCCCGCTGGACCGGTGTGCCCGTGGACAAGATGCTCGAAGGCGAGCGCGAGAAGCTGCTCGAGATGGAGCAGAATCTCGGATCGCGCGTGATTGGTCAGGATGAAGCCATTGGCACGATTTCCAACGCGGTGCGCCGTGCGCGCGCCGGACTGCAGGACCCGAACCGGCCCATGGGCTCGTTCCTGTTCCTGGGGCCGACCGGTGTCGGCAAGACCGAGCTAACCAAGGCGCTGGCCGAATTTCTGTTCGATGACGAGCAGGCAATGGTGCGCGTCGATATGTCGGAGTTCATGGAGAAGCATGCTGTTGCCCGCCTGATCGGAGCGCCTCCGGGATATGTCGGCTACGAGGAAGGCGGTGCGCTGACCGAGGCGGTACGCCGCCGTCCGTTCCAGGTGATCCTGTTCGACGAGATCGAGAAGGCCCACCCGGATGTGTTCAATGTGCTGTTGCAGGTACTCGATGACGGTCGTCTGACGGATGGCCATGGTCGGACGGTCGACTTCAAGAACACACTGATCATCATGACGTCCAACCTCGGCAGCGAATATCTGGCAAATCAGCCGGATGGTGAGGACACCGGGGCCGTGCGTGAGCAGGTCATGGATGTGGTCCGCGGGGCATTCCGGCCCGAGTTCCTGAACCGGCTGGACGAGATCCTGCTGTTCCATCGCCTGACGCGCGAACAGATGTCCGGGATCGTCGAAATCCAGCTCGGTCATCTGCGCGGCCTTCTCGAGGACCGGAAGATCACGCTCGAACTGGACGATGCGGCTACCGAGTGGCTGGCGAATGCCGGCTACGATCCGGTCTATGGCGCGCGCCCGCTCAAGCGGGTTATCCAGCGCCATCTGCAGAACCCGCTGGCCTCGCGTATCCTGGAAGGTACGATTGCCGACGGGGATGCGGTCCGCGTCTCTGCGGAAGCCGATGGTCTGGTGATCAATGGCGAGGTGGTGCAGGCCGAGGCTGCATGACCGGGAAACCTGTAAAATGGCGCCGCTGGCTTATGGCCGGCGGCGCCTTTTTTCTGCTCGCCTTGTTCGGCTTGTTGGGTGGCTTTGGCTATTTTTTCGGCACCGCTGCGGTGCAGCGCCATGCGGTGGTCATGCCTGCCCCGGGGTTACTCGACCTGGCCGGCGACCAAGCGGCCGCCTTTGGTCAGTTCACCGAAGACGGAGACCTTCAAGCCGACCGTGCCGAATAGGCCTTTGCAGAGGTTCGCCCGCAGCTCGACGACGCCGGAATCGACGCACACATCACGCCGGTAGAAACCGAGGAGACC
>JAYQBG010000003.1:0-36033 GCA_038137215.1 Alphaproteobacteria bacterium | reverse complement strand
GCTCGACGACGCCGGAATCGACGCACACATCACGCCGGTAGAAACCGAGGAGACCGTTGCCGCCAATGCGGCGCGTTTGCGCGCAGTCGTCGGCACCGATGACACGCCGGTCTGTTTCGTCACCCACAGCAAAGGTCGTCTGGATACGATGGAGTATCTGCGCACGGCGACGGCGGAGGAGCGCGCCCGCGTGCGTTGCTGGATTGCAATGCAGGCGCCGTTCCAGGGCTCGCCAGTGGCGGATTTGGCAACCGGTGTGGCCGGTTTGCCGGAGGTGGCCTCGGTCCTGCTAGAGGCACTGGGTGGAAGAGGGGAGTCGCTGACGGATCTGACGACCCGCGCGCGGCAGGACTACCTGACTGAACACCGCGCAGCGATCGAGCAGATCATGCGGACGATCGAACCGCTGTGCCTGGCCACCTTTGCCGATCCGGATGCCTTTGCAGGGCCGACATCCTGGAGTTATCCGGCGTTGTTGTGGATGCACAAGAACGGGGTTCCCAATGACGGTCTGGTGACGGTGCGGTCAGCCGTGGAGTTGTGTCCGCGTTCACTGATTCTGGAAGGGCTCGACCATACCGGGATCGTGGTGCCGGGAGTGGTCGCACCCATCAACCAGACAGCCCTGATGCAGGCGCTGTTTATTCTCGCGCTGCGGTAGGTCCGGCTGGGAGTTGGGGATTTGGGACCCGCGCTGACAGAACCGGTCAGTCGGTCAGGGTGTTTTCTGATGTCTCGGCCACAAGCGTGGGATCGACCAGCGTTCCGAATTCCGCATCGAGATTTTTGCGATGCTCGAGGAAAGCGGCCAGGCGATCGCCCTTGAGCTTTTCGCCGCTCGGCAGTTTCAGGCCCAGCGGGTTGATGGCTTTGCCGTTGCGATGGATTTCGTAGTGCAGATGCGGACCTGTGGAACGTCCTGTGCTTCCGACATATCCGATAACCTGACCCTGCCGGACACGGGTTCCGGAGCGAATCCCGCGGGCATAGCCGTGGAGATGTGCATATGCGGTCGAATAGGTGCCGTTGTGGCGGATCTTGATGTACTTGCCATAGCCGCCAAAGGTGCTGGCACGCATAACGCTGCCGTCTCCGGCTGCGTAGATTGGCGTTCCGCGCGGAGCTGCAAAGTCGATGCCGGAATGTTGGCGTGTGTAGCCAAGAATCGGGTGTTTGCGCTTTCCGAAGCGTGAAGAGAGCCGCGCGCCGTCGATGGGTGTTTTCATCAGGGCTTTGCGGACGCCTTCGCCCTTTTCATTGAAGAAATCGATGTTGCCTTCGGAGTTTTCGAACCGATAGAGCGGCAATTCGGTGCCACGCAGGGTCAGCTTGGCGTAGAGGATGTCACCGTTGTTCACCACCTCGCCCTCGGGGTTGCGCTGTCGGTCGAACATCACCTCGAATTTGTCGTCCCGCCAGATGTCCCGTTGGAAATCGACATCGAAGCTGAAGATTTTCACCAGCTCGACCAGAACGGAAATCGGCACACCTGCGTCACGGGCATTCACGAACAGGCTGGATTCGATCGAGCCCTGGACTGCGACCACTTCGCTTTCGAGTTCCAGCAGGACCTCGCGCGAGACGAAGCCGCCATCCTCATTCCGGTCCACCATGACGTTGCGGTCATAGGCGACAGGCAGGCGCAGGCCGGAGAGGACATAGTCGACAGCTTCTGCGGTGGCACTGCTTCCCGCCCCGGATTCCTCGACCGGTGCGAATGTCACGGCCAGTTCGTCGCCCACACGCAGGTCACGCCGCGGGTCATAGACGCCCTGCAGAGACTGGATGGCCACATGGGCGTCGAAGCGTTCGGCCCCAGTGCGCACCAGGACATCCATCAGATTGTCGCCACTTTCGATTTCGACCAGCTCGACCCGGGGCTGGGGCGGCGCGGGGGCTTCGACGACAACGGGCGCCGCGACAGGTTCGGGCGCAACGACCGGAGGTTGTGTGACTTCGACAACCGGCGCTTCATCCGGGCCGGATGTCGCCCCGATCACATAGGCCAGGACCGGCAAGGCGACGATCACCGCACCGGCCACAATGATATGGGATTTCCTGAACGTTTCGATCTGCAAGCTGCACGCCTCGGCCGGGAATCAAAAGTCGGCGAATCCCAGAAATCGACCCACCGACATTCCGCGAAGATGCGTCACGGCCCGATTACGTGTCAACACAACAATTGTGGCAATCCGGTGTGTTTTACGCAGCAGTATCAGCAGCTTGTCCCGGTTGGGCCACCATCCGTTCAACCCGCGGATAGAGCACAAGCAGGGTGAGTGCGCGTACGACCATGAACAGCATGACTGATGCCCAGAGCCCGTGATTGCCCCACCAGGCGGGCAGGGTGAACATGGCGGCTGTGTAGATCGCGACCGAGACGAGCATCGCGTTCCGCATCTCGTTGGCCCGTGTCGCGCCAATGAAGATACCGTCGAGCTGATAGGCCCAGACGGAGAGTATCGGTGAAACCGCCATCCAGATCAGATAGTCGCCCGCGAAGGCGCGCAGTTCGGGGATATCGGTGAGGATGGCCAGCAGATTCGCACCGAACAGCCCATAAACGAGCGCATAGGCAATCGCGACACCGGCTGCCATGAAGGTGGCGGCAATGACTGTGTCGCGCAGTTTTCGGCGGTTGCGCGCGCCCACCGCCTCACCGACAAGGGCTGAGGTGGCGTGTGCAAATCCGTCGAGACCGTGGGCAAGGAACGACTGGAAGTTCATCAGCAGCGCATTGGCGGCCAGGGTGGTTGTGCCCAGGCGTGCACCCATCCAGGTCAGCAGGGACCAGGCAAAGATCATGGCAAGGGTGCGCAGGAAGATGTCACGGCTGACCCGAAAGAGCGAACCGAGTTCGGGAAGGTTGAGTATGCGCGCCCGGGACCAGATGCCGTCAATGGCGCGCAGACGGTGGGCGATAAGGACCAGACCGAGGATCGCACCGGTGTACTGGGCAATCGCGGTCGCCAGCGCCACGCCTTCGACTCCCATACCCAGATCGACCACAAACCAGATATCGAGCCCGGCGTTCAGGCCGTTGATGACAATCTGAATGATCAGCGCAGCGCGGGCATATTGCATGCCGAGCAGCCAGCCGAGGACCGCATAGTTGGCAAGGGTCGCCGGGGCGCCCCAAATGCGGGTGTCGAAATATGCGCCAGCGAAGGCCTCGACAGTCGGCTCGGCCTCGAGGACACCAATCGCCACCGCGCGCAGCGGGATTTGCAGTGCCATCAGGGCGAGGGCCGCAGCCAGTCCGACGATCAGCGCGCGGGCCAGAATCGCACGGATTTCGTCGCCGTCCTTGCGGCCATGCGCCTGAGCGACGAAACCTGTGGTCCCCATCCGCAGAAACCCGAAACCCCAGTAGAGGAACGAGAAAATCATCGCGCCGACTGCCACGCCGCCCACATAGGCCGGGTCGGGCAGATGGCCCATCACGGCGGTGTCCACCGCGCCCAGCATGGGTACGGTCAGGTTTGACAGAATTGTCGGCCAAGAGATCGCCCATATGCGCTGGTAGGGTCCCCGGCGCAGGCGCGCGGTCAGCCGATGGCTGTCGGCGTCGTCAGCCTCCATGACCGTGTCTAGCGGCCGACGGCATAGGCTTCCTGAAAGCGGGGGTGGGCGGCCGCCTTCAGCACCCAGTCGTGACCATCGTGTTCACGCCCGACACCTACCATCCGGCCCGAGGCCCAGTCCCCGACCATGGTGATCTGATGGCCACGTCGGCGCAGTTCTTCAATGGTTTCCGGAGGGAACCGGTTTTCAGCCTTGACGACAGCAGGCTGGAAGGTGCGCGGATAGAAGCTCGAGGGCAGGTGATCGGTGTGAAAGTTCGGGGCGTCGATGGCTTCCTGAAGATTGAAGCCATGGTGAATGTGACGCAGGAACATGGTCAGGCCCCACTGATCTTGGGCATCTCCGCCCGGGGTGCCGAAGGCCAGCGCGGGCGCACCGTCGCGCAATGCCAGGGTCGGGCTGAGCGTTGTGCGCGGCCGAATACCCGGACGGAGGGTGGTCGCAAAGCCCTCCTGCAGCCAGAACATCTGGGCACGTGTGCCCAGGCAAAATCCGAGCGCCGGAATGGTCGGAGAGGATTGCAGCCAGCCGCCACTGGGCATGCAGGCCACCATATTGCCGTCGCGATCAACCGCATCGCAGTGGACTGTGTCCCCGTCGGCGTTTGAGGCCGCATTCGGCTCACCGATTCCCGCTTTGGCGGCGTTGGGTTCACCGGCGCCGGGGGCCAGATTTTCTTCGGCATTGGGGTCGAGGATCGCGAATTCGGCCAGTGCCGGGTTACGGCCATCCGGCGAGCCCGGCAGGAACTCGGTCGAGGCGGTTTCCCCCACCATTGCGCGGCGGGCATCGTTGTAGCTGTCCGACAGCAAGGTTTCGATGGGCACATCATTGACGGCCGGGTCGCCATACCAGGCTTCGCGATCAGCCAATGCCAGCTTGGCACATTCGATCTGGGTGTGCGCGAAGTCCGGGCCCAGCGGGTCCATGCCCGCAATGTCGAAGCCCTTCAGCAGTGCCAGCTGCTGTAGGAAGACCGGCCCCTGACTCCACACACCGGGCTTGCAGATGGTGTAACCGGCATAGTCATAGGTGGCGGGCGCCTCCACCGTGGCGCTCCAGTTGGCCATGTCATCGGCAGTCAGCAACCCGCCGTGCTTCTCACCGCTGGAATCCATCCATTCGGTTTCGCGGCAGAAGCGATCAATCTCTTCGGCGATGAAGCCTTCGTAGAAGACCTTGCGCGCCGCCTCGATGGTGTCCTCCCGGTTGTGGCCGCCGGATTCGGCCTCATCGAGCAGGCGCTGATAGGTTTCGGCCAGCACCGGCGTGCGATGTATGTCGCCTACATTTGGCACGTTTCCGTTCGGCAGCCATTGTTCGGCCGAGGTCGGCCATTCGGTGCGAAACAACTCGGCGACGCCCTCGATGATCGAACGCATCATGGGCACCACCGCATAACCGTCGCGGGCATAGCCGATGGCCGGTTCGATCACATCGCGCAGGGACAGACGGCCGTAGTCGCGCAGCAGCAGCATCCAGGCGTCGAAGGCCCCGGGCACGCAGGGTGCCAACAGGCCGGTGCCGGGCACGAGATCCAGTCCGAGCGAGGTATAGGCCTCAATCGTCGCGGCCTGGGGGGCAACGCCCTGGCCACAAATGACCTCGGTCTTTCCGGTGGCGGCATTGTGCAGCACAATCGGCAGATCGCCGCCGGGCCCGTTTTGATACGGGTGGACCACCTGCAGCGCCAGGCCCGTGGCCACAGCCGCATCGAAGGCATTGCCGCCGATTTCGAGCATGCGCCACCCGGCCATGGTCGCCAGATAGTGGGTCGAGGTCACCATGCCGTAGGTGCCACGGATTTCCGGGCGTGTGGTAAACATGATTGAGGAACTCCGTGCTGTTGTGCGGACAATACCGGCCCGGGATACATCACAGCAACCGCCCGGCCGGAATGGGGAACAGACAAATGCAGATCGAACATCCCTATCTGATGTTTCTGGGTGATGCAGCGGATCAGCTCGCTGCCAAAACCGCCCACGGAATCGTCCACTGGCGGCGTGACTGGTGCGTCGGACAACTGCGACTGGCGGATTGTCATGCCGACCTGGGGCTGCCGGATATGGATATCCCGGCAGCGGTTGCGGCGGGCGTTCGTACGCTTGTTATCGGCGTGGCCAACCGGGGCGGCATCATTAGTGATAGCTGGGTGTCCACCATCATCGATGCCATCGAGTCCGGTATGGATGTCGCGTCGGGTCTGCATGCACGGATCGCCGATATCCCGGACGTGGCTGCGGCCGCCACAGCCAACCGACGGAAGATCTTCGATGTACGCCACCCGGACCGCAGTTTCGAGATTGGTACGGGAGTTCGCCGCCCTGGCAAGCGGATGCTGGCCGTCGGGACAGATTGTTCGGTTGGGAAGATGTACGCCGCGTTGGCTGTCGAACAAGAACTCAAGGCACGGGGTGCCGTCTGCGATTTCCGCGCGACCGGACAGACCGGCATATTCATTGCGGGCAGCGGTGTGTCGGTCGATGCCGTGGTGTCCGACTTCATTTCCGGTGCCACCGAATGGCTCGCCCCCGAAAACGAACCCGAACACTGGGACCTGGTGGAGGGTCAGGGCTCGCTGTTTCATCCCTCTTATGCCGGCGTGACCATGGGACTCGTGCACGGGGCGCAGCCCGATGCGCTGGTCTTGTGTCACGAGCCGACCCGCACCCATATGCGTGGCCTGCCGCACCAGCCCCTGCCCGGGATCGGGGCGTGCCTTGAAGGGCATCTGAACGCCGCACGCCTGACCAACCCCGACGCCCGCTATGTCGGGATTGCCGTCAACACCTCGGCCATGGAGAGTGACGGGGCGCGTGCCGACCTGCTGAGGGAATTGTCGCAGGAATACGATCTGCCTGCCGTCGATCCGGTTCGCGACGGCGTGGCTCCGATTGTCGATCTCCTTGAAGCGATCTGATCCTATGCCGGCATTGTCTGCCCGTATCGAAACCTTTCCGCTGCGGCGGCACTTCACGATTTCACGCGGCAGCAAGACCGAGACCATTGTGGTCACGGCCACGGTTTCGGATGGAACCGTGTCAGGGCAAGGTGAGTGCGGTCCGAATATTCGCTACGACGAAACGCCGGAATCTGTGCTGGCCCAGATTGAGGCACTTGCGCCCGAGATCGCGGCGGGACTGGATCGCACCGCCTTGCAGGACGCCTTGCCGGCGGGCGCTGCGCGCAACGCCATCGACTGTGCCTTGTGGGACTATGAAGCCAAACGGACGGGAATACCGGTCTGGCAATCCGCCGGTCTTTCGCGACCGGTCTCGCTCGAAACGGCCTTCACCCTGAGCGCGGATTCACCCGAAGCGATGGGCCGGGATGCTGCGCAGAACGCCCATCGTCCCCTTCTGAAACTCAAGCTGACCGGTGCCGATGACCTTGCGCGGGTCCGGGCGGTTCATGCGGCCGCACCCGGGGCGCAGTTGATTGTGGATGCAAACGAAGCCTGGGATGCGGATATCTATTCCCGAAGCGTTCCGGCGTTCCGCGATCTCGGGGTGTCCCTGATCGAGCAGCCCCTGCCGGCAGACAAGGATACGCCTATGGCGGGGCTGGACCGGCCGATTCCCGTTTGCGCGGATGAGGCGTTCCGCGATGCGGCGAGCGTGCCGGCGCTGGCGGGCAAATACGATGTGGTCAATATCAAGCTGGACAAGACGGGCGGTCTGACGGGAGCCTTGCAGGCGGTGCAGGACGCGCGAAACCGCGGGTTCGACATCATGGTTGGCTGTATGGTGGGGACAAGCCTGGCGATGGCCCCCGCATTTCTGGTGGCCCAGACCGCGCGTTTTGTGGATCTGGATGGTCCGCTCCTGCTGGCCACGGACCGAGAACACCCGCTACCTGTTGAGGGCAGTATGCTGTACCCCCCGCCATCCGCCCTGTGGGGCTGACATGTCCCTGCGCACGTGATTCAATAGTTTGGTGGGCCCCGCGCCCTCTATGGTGAGCTCCGAAACGTCGAATGTGGGGGACATTGCTGACAAGGACTACGCCGCGCAGCTTGAGCGTGCGCAGCTGGTCGCGCTGAATCGACAAGGGCGGGTCACCAATTTCGTACCGCCGATCAACAGCCTTATCCTCGTTGGCATGTTGTGGGGCCGGGAATCACCGGTCCTGTTACTGGTCTGGGCGGCGCTGGTCTGGGCCAGTTCCGTGTCGCGCCTGGTTCTGTACCGCCGGTTTGACAAAACGCTATCCGAAGGCGGCGAGACCACGAAGAACTGGCGTCGGGTCTGGATCGGAGTTTACGCGCTCAGCGGCGCGATCTGGGGCTTCGGCTCCGTGCTCATGTTCCCGGCCGACAGTTTTCTGATCCAGGCCTTCCTGATGCTCTTCATCCTGGGCATGGGTGCGGGCGGGACGGCGGCTTTTGCGCCCTGCTTTCCGGCGCTGGTGGCCTATATTGCCCCGCTCATCCTGCCGTTTGTCGGGCTTCTGGCCCTGCAGGATTCAGGGCCGCATAACATTCTTGCAGCAGCGGGAATGGTGTTCCTGTTTGCGCTCTACTTTCTGGGCCGCACCGGGGCGCGGACTTTTGCGGCAAGCTTCCGGCTGAGTTTCGAGAACGAGGCGCTGGCAGCAGAATTGACGGCTGCCCAAACGCGCCTGGACGGCGCAATCGACAGTATGTCTGAAGCCTTCGCCCTGTTCGATTCCGACGAGCGGCGGGTGAATGGTAGCGCCGGATCGCTTCGCCCCAGGACTTGTGCGCGCCATGCAGGCGCTTGAGCAGCGTGACGGCGTAGCGGGCATTGGTCTCGGGGTCGAGCGCGCTTTCAAGATTTTCAAAGGCATCGGGGTGGTAGCGCAGATTGATCTGCATGCAGCCCACATCGATGTTGCGGATGCCGCGGGCCTGCAGCTTCTTCACATGGGCGATGGCGGCGTCCTTGGTGGGAAAGTACTGCCCATCCGGACCGTTGGTCACGGTCCATGGCCAGGCAAAAAGTGCCTTTTCCTCCGGGTTCCAGCGTCCCGATTCGACGCGCGAGATGGCCGTCAGAAGTTCATTGGGTAGGTGTGCGCCAGACTCCGCCCGATCAATGGCTTGCGCGCATATTTTTATTGTTTCCAGTGGTTTAGCGGCATGGGAGCTGACGGGATTCAGCGCGACCGGGGCGCCGATCAGGGCAGCGGGCAGCCCGGACAACAGAAAGCGGGGGAGAAAATGAGAATGAACCATGGTGAAAACATCGCAATTGGCATGCCACTTCCGGCGCGCGATGCGTTTCATGCATGTAAATTGTGCAACGCAGTATAAATTCAGTAATTATATTGCGCAAACCCGTTGTGACCGTGAATTTTTCCCTCAAAATGGCGAATTCTGGCCTCTGGCCTTGTTTGTGCGACTGCGAGATGTATATATTGCATTGCGGCATCGAAATGCGGTGCCGCTTTAAGGCGTTTCCTCCCTAGACTTCGGGCCGTGGTTCCACCACGGCCCTTTTTTCTGGGAATTAGCCGGAAACGTCGTCGGGCAGGGTGCTGGATCCGGCACCCAGGGCGCGCTGCATCCGAACGGAATCGACCCAGCGTCCGAACTTGAAGCCCACCGCGGTCATGGAGCCCGTTTCCACAAAGCCCATATGGGCATGCAGTCCGATTGATGCCGCATTTGCAGTGTCGCCGATCACCGCGATCATCTGCCGGTACCCCAGATCGGTACAGCGCGCGATCAGTTCTTCCAGCAGCGCGCGACCATGGCCCTGGCCGATGGCGCGGCTGGCCACATAAACGGAATCTTCGACCGTGTAGCGATAGGCCGACCGCGCGCGGAACGGGCTTGCATAGGCAAAGCCCAGAACAGCTTTGGCCTCGTCCCGGTCCGGCGAAATCGACACAAGGTAGGGCAATCCGCGTGATTGGATGTCCCGCATGCGCCGGTCCATCTCTTCGCGACCCGGAGGCACTTCCTCGAAGGATGCCAGACCGGTGAGCACATGCTCGGCATAGATTTCCTGAATGGCGCCAAGGTCCTCGATACGGGCATCCCGGACCGTCACGGCGCACTCTGTTGTCGGTTTGGACGTGGCGGACACGGCGGGTGGTTCAGGCCGCGAGCGCGGCAGGTTCAAGTTCGGCCAGACGTTCGGCGAGGGCGCTCATATCGGCCGCCACCCGGTTCAGCCCTTCGGTGCGCTCGAAGCTGGTCTCGTCCATGTACAGCGCGCGGTTGATCTCGATCTGCAGGGCATGAACACCACGTTGCGGACGGCCATAGTTCCGCGTGATGAAGCCGCCGGAATAGGGCGTGTTGCGCACCACCGAATAGCCCATCTCCCGAAGGGTATCTTCGACCAACATGGTGAGCGGGCGGGCACAGGCTCGGCCGTGTGCATCCCCAAGAATGAAATCCACCTGACGGCGGCGGCCGGCGTCGTTCTCCATCGGACCGCCGATGGAGGGCATGGAGTGACAATCGATCAGGATGCAGGTGCCGAACATGGTTCGCGTTTGCGTGATCAGGTCCTCAAGTGCTTCGTGATAGGGCTTGTAGCAACGCTCGATCCTGGCATGGGCTTCGTCGAAATCGAGCTTGCAGGAGTATATCTCGGACCCGTTGGCGACCACCCGGGCGATCGTCCCCAGCCCGGCCGCGACACGTGGAGAGCGACGATTGACGAAACCGGGCAGAGGCCCGGTGAACATGGCGGGGTCCAGTTCATAGGGTTCTCTGTTCGGATCGACGAAGGCGCGCGGGAAAAGCGCTTTCAGAAGCGGCGCGCCATGGTGGGGCGCATGGTCAAAGAGTTCGTCCACAAAGCTGTCTTCGGAGCGGCGAATGGCCGTCGCGTCGAGCCTGGAGGCGGCGAGAAAATCGGCCGGGTAGTCACGCCCGCTGTGAGGCGAGGAAAATACCATTGGCACTAGCTGTTCTGCCGGCGCGAGAATCTCGATCGCGGCGTCGGAATCATTGACGGTTTCGCGGTCCATAACCAGTTTGATGTAGCGAAAACCGTACACCCTGTCACCCTTGACAGTTCTTGCCATGATCCCGGGCAGAATATTCATTCTTTGGAAAGAGGTGCGGATTAGAATTTCGCTATCTCTGGCGACACTGTTGGTTGCCGGACCAATTGTTTGTGATACAGGAATCAGGGTTCGGAAACCATGGCGCGAGTACTGCTTGCCGAAGACGACCAGTCCATGCGCGAGTTTCTCAAGCGCGCGCTCGAACGCAGCGGCCATGAAGTGACGGCCGTGCCGGACGGGCTGTCGGCTCTGAATGCCGTCAACGAACGCGCCTACGACCTTCTGATTGCCGATATTGTGATGCCCGGCATCGATGGCATCGAGGTTTCCAGACAGGCGAACAAGGTCAATGCCGATCTAAAGGTCCTCTTTATCACCGGCTTTGCGGCTGTCGCGATGAGTGCGCGCGAGGAGATGGGGGATACGAAGTTGTTGTCTAAACCGTTTCATCTCCGCGATCTCGTCGATCACGTCGATGCAATTCTGGCGCGCGACGTGGCCTGATCCTGTACATCGTGTATGGCCTCGGTGCCGCCGGTTTCAAGGCGGCTCGCGGGAGGTCTTGCCATCCGCGAAGGTGACGTGTATCACCCGGCCCTGCTGTGGCTCGCCATGGCAGAAAGACCCGTTTCAGGTGGGGCGCGTAGCTCAGCGGGAGAGCACTTCGGTGACATCGAAGGGGTCGTAGGTTCAATCCCTACCGCGCCCACCATTTTTCGGAATTGGACACAGACTGCGCCCGTGCGGGCCGGGTGGCGGCCCGGCACTTCAGGGAGCGGCATCTTGATCAGTCGGTTGTATAGCAACGTGCCCTTGTTCCTGGTCGGTTCGGTACGCTGCGGGTTGGCCGGTTTGCTGGTTCTTGTGCTGGTGTCAGGTGTGAGCGCCCGGTAGGCGCAACCGAACACGCCGCGCTATGTCATTTACTACAACTCCGATGCCAGCCCCGCGACCCGACTGCTGGGAACGCCTTATACTCATGTGATCCTGTCCTTCATCACACTGGCGGCGGATGCAAATGCGGACGCGCCGGTTGCGCTCGTGGTGCCCGAAAAGCTCGGACCGGCATTGCAGGTCGTCCCGCAACTCCAGGCCGAGGGAAAGCAGGTGCTGATTTCCTTCGGCGGCGGCGATATGTCGGGCGATGCCTATACAAGTGCGCTGGGCCGAATCGACTCCCTCGCTGCGCAGGTCTCGGCCTTTGTGGTCCGCCATGGTCTGGACGGGGTCGATATCGACTTCGGGGTCAGTGCCGCGCTTGAGGCTGACCGTCCCGCAGGTATGTTCGACGGCGTGCGCTTCCTGATCGACTTCACGCGGGCATTGCGGACGCATCTTCCGGCTGGTGCACTCCTGACCCATGTGCCGCAGGCACCTTATCTGGAGCCCGGCTGGCATGGCGGACCCTATCTGGAAGTCCTGCGAGAATCCGGGCGGATGATCGACTTGATTACGGTCCAGCATTATAACAACCCGGATTTCGATGCGCCGGTCGGGGCACGCATCGTGGGTGCCGAAGCGCATCCGGTGGCCTGGTCCTTTACCGGAACCACCTCCGGGCTGGGTGACCTCCGATGGCCGCCGCAGCGCACGCTTGTCGGTTTGCCGGTCTATCGTGACGATGCCGCCAACGGACATCTCGCCCCCGGGGAAGTGGTCTCTGAAGTTGTCTGTCCGCTGCGGTCACGCTTCAGCAAGAGCTTCGGCGGTTTGACCGGCTGGCAATTTTCCACCCTCACATCCGATCACAGATACTGGAACACACAACTGGCGCCATTTGTTCTGGAAGCGGCCTGCGGAGGTGGTGTGGATACAAAGTGATTTGTCCGGACAGAATAACTCTTTCCTCGCGTCGCCAAATCCATTACAGAAAAAAGAAAAAAATCGCGTTTTCGTGAAATCAGGGAGAGGAAGCAAATGCATTCCCATATCAAAGCCACGCTGGCCGGTGCCGTTTCGGCCCTCGCCATTTTCTCGTTCGGTTCTTCGGCAATTGCCGGCGGCCATCTGACTGCTCAGGAGCAGTCGCTCATTGCGGGTGCCAAGGCCGAAGGCGAAGTCACCATCATCCATCCGATCTTCAGTGATCGTACGGCACAGCGCATGGGCGAAGCCTTCAAGAAGCGCTATGGCCTCGGCGACGACTTCCAGTTTAACAGCCTCCGCAAGGGGACTGGTGCCACGGTTGCGCAGGTCCGCCAGGAAATTCAGGCCAACAAGTTCACCGTTGACCTGATCCTCGTCCACTCGCCGGCCTTCTTCGACCAGGCTGCCGAGCGCGGCGCCTTCGCCGAACTCGACTCCGGCAACTGGAAAGACAGCACCAAGCTGGTCGAGTCCGCCGGTCAGTACTCGAAGTATCCCTATGTGGTGACGCCGCTGGCTTACACCTTCCAGCCGGTCTGGAACGCATCCTGCCCCGGCATGGAGAACTTCAGCGTCGATTCCTACGAGGATGCGGTTGAGGCCTCCCTGAAGGGCAAGACGATTTCCTCGGATATCACCAAGTCCTTCACCTACACCAACACGGTGATTGCGCTGTCGCAGGCCGGCGCCGTGAACTTCGAAGAGTTCTGGCCGGCTCTTGCCAAGACCGACCCGATCGTCGAGTTCCGCACAGAGCCGAAGATGCAGATGCTGATTTCGTGTCAGCGTCCGTTCGACATGTGGAACCTGTCGGGCCGTGTTTATCAGAACGTAATCAAGGATCCGGGTCTTGCCGACAAGATCAAGATGGGCTCCTACAAGGAAGGCCAGGCGATGCTCGGCAACCAGGTCGCCGTGCTGAAAGGCGCGCCGAACCCGAACGCCGCGAAGCTGCTGATCGAGTTCCTGCTCAGCAAAGAAGGCTCTGACATCTTCGTTGAAGGCGAGGCCGTGTACAGCTTCCGTGAAGGTTACGAAGCACCGGCAGCTGCTGCGCCCTATCTCATGAATCTTTCCGAGCACAAGCTGATCGGCATGGATGACTGGGTTGGCGCCGTTGCCTATTACACGTCGCAGCGTGAGCTGTGGCAGGAAAATTTCCGGTAGGCCGCAGGCTCTACCGAAAGCGGGGCGTTACGTGTGTAACGCCCCGCATTTCTGCACATTTGAACAAATTCAGGCCCGGTCCCATGGGCTAGCCTTCATATGCTGTTCTTCGGCAATCGACGGGCGATTTGCGTCCGGCCAACATGTCCCTTCCACTTCCTGATCGGGCGGAAACGCAATGACCACGGAAACCTACGCATCCAATGCTGTCGAACGCTCGCGGTTGAACAACCGTCTGCGCTCGATGGTCACACAGGAAAACCTCATCACCCTTATTGTGGCGCTGATTGTCGCTGGCGCCGTGATCGTGCCGCTGGTGGTGCTGTTTGTCAGCAGCTTCAAGGTGCTCGACCCGCTCGGTTGGGACACCACCTGGGGCTTTGGCAACTATGTGACGATGTTCACGGATCGGATCATTCCGAAGGCTTTTGTCAATACGATTATCATTTCCAGCGGATCCACGGTTCTGGCGACGTTTTTGGGTGTGTCGCTCGCATGGATCAATGCGCGCACGAACTGCCCCGGGCGCGACTATCTTGAGCCGTACAACCTGATCCCGTTTTTCCTCAGCCCGTTTGTCGGCGCGATCGCCTGGCACAATCTGGGTGAGCCGCAGACCGGATTGCTGAATAACCTTGCGCGCGATCTCTTCGGGATCGAAGGTGCCATCATCAACATCGACAATATCTGGGGCGTGATCTGGGTCACGGGAATTTTCTTTGCCCCGCTCGTCTATCTCTTCGTCGTCGGCTCGTTGCGCCGTATGGACCCCTCGCTGGAAGACAGCGCGCGCACAACCGGTGCGGGCCTCTTCCGCACCACCATGACGGTCACGCTTCCGCTGGTGATGCCGGGTATCCTGTCCGGTGCAATCATCGTGTTTGTGACGAGCGCCGGTGAGTTCGGCGTGCCGTTCAAGCTTTCAGCGCCCTATGGCTGGGAAACGCTGACCACACAGATTTTTTCCAAGGCTGTGGGCGACGATGCCAACTATTATCTCGGCGCAGCCATGAGCATGGCGCTGGGTATCATCACTGTGTTCCTGATCTGGGTGCAACAGCGATACATCGCACCGCGATCCTTCACCACCGTGACCGGCAAGGGATTCCGGCCGAACGTGCTGGATCTGGGCCCGTGGAAGTGGCTGGCCTTCGGTTACAACATCTTCTTCATCATGGTCGCCGTTGTGCTTCCGATCGTTTGCCTGATCATCGTCAGCCTGCATCCGGTCTGGACCGGTAAGATCGTTCTGGCGGACATCACGACCGTCAACTATGTGAAGACCCTGTTCTGGTGGCGTCCGGAAGCGATTTCGGCGGCAACCAACGGCATCATCAACAGCCTGTATCTGTCCTTTGGCGGTGCGTCTATCGCCATGGCTCTGGCGCTGGTGATCAGTTACATGATCCACCGGACCAAGGGCTTCGGTGTCCGGATGCTGGACTTCCTGTCCATGGTGCCGATCGGCTTCCCGGGCATCGTGCTCGCGATGGGGGTTCTGATCACCTATATCCAAACTCCGATCTACGCGACGCTCTGGATCCTGATGCTGGCCTATATCACTCGGTTCTTCCCCTATGGTCAGCGTAATATTTCGTCGATCATGCTGGCGATTTCCGAAGAGCTCGACCAGAGCTCGCGGATGGCCGGGGCGTCATGGTTCACCACCCTGCGGCGGATCACCATTCCGCTGCTGAAGCCGGGTCTGTTTGCCGGATGGATCTTGCTGTTCATCATCTTCCTGCGTGAACTCTCGATCTCGATCATCCTGTTCACGACCGGAACCGAGACCCTCTCGGTGGGTGTGTACTATCTGACGAACTTTGAGAACGAGCCGCTGACAGCTGCGCTGTCCATGGCTCAGACGGTCATGCTGCTGATCGCGATCTACGCCTTCCGGCGTCTGGCCGGTCGCGAAGCGCTGACGGCTTAAAGGGGGGCGTTGAAATGACAAATCATATCGAAACCGATTCCGGCGCCTATCTCGAGGTCCAGAACCTTGTGAAGTATTTCGGCAATGACCGGGCCGTGGACGACATTTCGTTTTCCATTCCCAAGGGGGCGTTTCTCACGCTTCTCGGGCCGTCGGGCTGTGGCAAGACCACGACGCTGATGAGCATTGCCGGCCTTCACAGCATCGATGCCGGGCGTATCCGTGTCGGTGATGTGGTGTACACTTCACCGGCCGAGGGGCTGTTCCTGCCGCCCGAGCAGCGCGATATCGGCATGGTGTTCCAGAGCTACGCGATCTGGCCGCACATGACCGTGGCGCAGAACGTGGCCTACCCGCTGGAAATCCGGAAGGTGGACCGTTCAGAGATCGACGACCGTGTGGCCAGCGTTCTCAAGTTGGTGGGTTTGACCGCCGAAGCTGACAAGCTGGCGACCAACCTGTCGGGTGGTCAGCAGCAGCGCGCCTCCCTGGCGCGTGCCATCGTGGCCCAGCCCCGACTGCTGTTGTTCGATGAGCCGCTCTCCAACCTCGATCTCAAGCTGCGCGAGCAGATGCGTGTTGAGCTCAAGCGTATTCAGAACGAAGTGGGTATCACATCGATCTATGTGACCCATGATCAATCCGAAGCGCTGGTGATGAGCGACGAAATCATCGTCATGAGCAAGGGCAAGATCGAACAACGCGGCGGCCCGCTGGAAATCTATTCCCGGCCCGTCAACGAATATGTCAGTAACTTCATTGGTGTCGCGAACCTGCTGAAGGCCAAGGTGGCCGAGGCGAATGGCGGCGGACAGGGTGTCGTTGAAGTGACCCGGGACGGTCAGAAAATCGCGGTTCCGTGTCAGATCGGTCCCGGTATCGGGGCTGGTGACGATGCCGTCCTCTCGGTGCGGCCGGAGAACGTTCACGCCGAGCGTGAAGGTGATAGCAGCACCGATATTGAAGGCGAAGTCACGTACGCGATTTTCCTGGGCAATCATGTCGATTGCCGTGTGAAGTGGGGTGACTTCGAGTGGAAGGTCATTTCCCATCCGCGCGCGCGTCTGAAGGCCGGCGAAAAGGTCTTTCTCAAGTTTGATCCCGAGCACACTCTGGCGGTGCAGCCATGACTATGAACAACGATGTGATGGTCGCGATCGACCATCTTCACAAGAGCTACGGCCCCGAAAAGGCGGTCGATGACTTCAATATCAACATCGCCCAGGGCGAGTTCGTGACCCTTCTTGGCCCGTCGGGCTGCGGCAAGACCACGACCTTGCGTTGTGTGGCCGGGCTGGAACGGCCGGAGGCCGGTGAGATCCGGATCGGCAGCAACACCGTTGTCTCGCCCGAGAAGGACGTCTTCCTGTATCCCGAGAATCGTAATATCGGGATGGTGTTCCAGAGCTATGCGGTCTGGCCGCATATGACGGTGTTCGACAACTGCGCCTATGGACTGCGCGTGCGCCGGGCGTCGAGCGACGAGATCAAGCGCAAGACCATGGAAGCGCTCGAGCTTGTCGGTCTCGATCATCTGGCGGATCGCTTTGCCACCAAGTTGTCGGGCGGTCAGCGTCAGCGCGTCGCGCTTGCGCGGGCGATCGTGTATCAGCCCGAAGTCATCCTGTTCGATGAGCCGCTCTCCAACCTGGATGCCAAACTGCGCGAGCAGATGCGCGACGAGATCGTCCGGCTCCAGAAAGAGGTCGGGATCACCTCGATCTTCGTGACCCATGACCAGTCCGAAGCGCTGGTCATGAGTGACCGGGTCGTGGTGATGGATAAGGCCGTGATCCAGCAGGTCGGTGACCCGCAGGAAATCTACGCCAATCCGGTGAACTCCTTCGTGGCCAACTTCATCGGCGTGACCAGCCTCCTCGAAGGCAAGCTGAAAGCGCGCGACGGGGATGTCTGCGACGTTGAGGTGTCCATGGGACAGGGCTCCGAGCCGCTGCACATTCGCGCGGTCGGTGCAGAAGGCGCCGGTTCCGGCGACATGCTGAATATCAGTCTGCGCCCCGAAGACGTGAAGCTGCACCTCAGCCGGCCGGAGGGAACCGATCACGGCAATCTGCTGGAAGGTCAGGTGATCGACACGATCTATCTTGGCAGCTTCCTGGAAGGGCGGGTGCAGGTCGGACCGCACGAGATTGGCATCCAGATCGATCACTTCGAGAATCTGAGCCCCGGTCAGACGGTCTATCTCAGCTTCCTGCCCGAACACGGCCTCTGCCTCGCCGACTAGGACGACAAGATGAGCCGACGCATTCTGGTTCTCGGCGCGGGTGGTGTCGGGGGGTATTTTGGCGCGCGCCTGACCGAGGGTGGCGCTGACACAACCTTCCTGCTGCGCGGGGCGCGCCGCGAACAGGTCGAAGCGAATGGCATCACCATTCACAGCGACTTTTTCGATGATGCGCATGTGAAGGTGAAGACCGTCGCAACCGATGAAATTGACGCTCCCTTCGATCTGATCATTCTGACCTGCAAGGCCTATCAGCTCGACTCGGTCATGGATGCCATTGCGCCAGCTGTGGGTGATTCGACCGCGATTCTACCTTTGCTCAACGGTGTTAAGCAGATCGATATTATTCAGGCTCGTTTCGGTGCAGAAAAAGTACTGGGCGGAACGACCTATGTCGGTGCCCGGGTCGATGCAGAAACCGGCCATATCATTCATTTCGGTGACTTCCACCGGATCGCCTATGGTGAAATTGATGGCACCAGATCAGAACGGGTCGAGGCCTTCGCCGCCTTGAATGATTCCGTGAAATTCGACATCGATCTGCAAGACGACATCATGCAGTCCATGTGGGACAAGTTCGCCATGTGGTGCGCCTTGGCCTCTGCCAACACAATTTCGCGCGCCACGGTTGGCGAAATTCTCGAAACACCAACGGGTCATGAGTTCCTTGTGGCGGCGCTTGCAGAATGTCGGGATACGGCTGCAGCGTTGGGACATACGGTGTCGGAGAAAACAATCGTAACCTATGAGAAGATGTTCTCGACCAAGGGGTCGAAGTTTGCAGCCTCCATCCTCCGGGATGTGCAGGCCGGCAATCCGACCGAAGGTGCGCATATGATCGGGGACTTCGTGGAACGGGCGCAGGCACAGGGCCTGAACACGCCGATTTTGCTGGCGGCGCGCGCAGGACTTGCTATCTACGAAAGCCGGCTCAAAACGTGACAGTGTGAATTCAGCAATCTGACTAGGGAGAGCACGAAAATGGACATCAACAATGTTTCGGTGGCCGAGATGGAACAGTTCGTGGCGCGGTTTTCCGAGCTCTCGGGTTCGGAAGAAGCCTTCATCGACAGTCGTCTGCCCGGCCACCGGCGTTTCAAGATCAACATTGTCGGCATGGGAGTTGTCGAGGCCACGGACAAGCCCGAGCTGGCGCCGAATATTCCGCTGCCCGCCAAGGGGTTCAATCTCGGCATGATCCAGGCCGAGCAGGGCAATGGTGCGGCGCTGCATGCACATGAAACCGAAGAGGTCTTCATGCCCCTGATCGGCGACTGGGAGGTGTATTGGGATACCGAAGAGGGCGAGAAGTCGATCACGCTCAATCCGTTCGATTCCATCAGCATCCCGCAGGGCGTTTATCGCGGCTTCCGACATGTCAGTGAAGGCAAAGGGACTTTGCTGACGATCATTGGCGGACCCGATGCAGGTCGTGTGGACTGGCATTCCACGATCACTGATGCCGCCGCCGAGTCCGGACTGGTTCGCGATGACGTGGGCGATCTGAAGGTGTCTGCATGAGTGCTGGGCGCCGCCGGGCGCTTGTCACGGGCGCATCCACGGGGCTTGGCCGGGAAACAGCGCTGACCTTTGCGCGTGCGGGTTATGACGTCGCGCTCGCCGATATCGAAGCCGGTATGCTGGATGAGGTGTTGGCCGATTCCACGCTGTCGGATGTGAACAAGGTCGCTGTCACCCTCGATTTGCGGAAAGAAGACAGCATCCGGTCAGGCTGTGCCGCAGCGATTGACGGGCTTGGCGGGCTGGATGTTCTGGTGAACAATGCCGCCGTACCGCTGCACCGCGCCGCCGTCGATGTGACCTGGGACGAGTGGGACGCCGTGGTCGATGTGAACCTGAAGGGCGCCTATTTCCTCTCGGGCCGGTTCGCCGCGCACTGCATTGACGCCGGACATGGCGGCGCCATCGTCAACATCGCCTCCACACATGGCATGACGGGTCTGGCCGGACGTTCGGTCTATGGTATTACCAAGGGCGGGCTGATCCAGATGTCGCGCATGCACGCCATCGAGTGGGCCGAGCATGGCATCCGCGTGAATGCGGTCGCGCCGACCACGGTGATGACCGAAAGCCGTCAGGAAATTCTTAAAGACCCCACGCGCCGTGAGGCGATGCTGCAACGTATCCCGTTGGGTGCGTTCCCGGATCCGGAAGAGATCGCATCGGCAGTGCTCTTCCTGGCCGCGCCCGAGCAGAAATCCGTGACCGGTCATACGCTGGCCGTGGATGGCGGGCTGACGGCGGTTTAAAGGGCTTCGTTGTCAGACTGAGCCTTCACCCTGAGCCTGACGAAGGGCGAGGGTGACATCCTCATACTTCGACAAGCTCAGCATGAGGATGTTTCGAATGATGTCCGCCATGCCGGTTTTTGAACTCCGGCCTAGTCCTCGATCACCGCAACCGGCCGGATCGGACTGCCGGTGCCGCCCCGAATTTTCAGCGGGAAGCCGATGAACCGGAAACGGCCCTTGCCAACCACCTGATCGAGATTGGCCAGCCCCTCCATATGGGTGAAGCCCATATCGCGGCAGACCAGATGCACCTCGAAATTGTCCTTGCCCGGGCGCCCTGGGCTTGCGGCCTCGACCCCGAACATCACGATCCCCTTGTTACCCAGCCATTCCGCGGATTCCTTGGTTAGGCCGGGAAAATCGGTCATGAATTCGGGCGTGCCGAAAGTGCGGTCGTAATGCGCCATATAGAGCAGCACCGTGTCGCGGGGCTTGATGTCCACGCCGGCGGCTTTTTCGGCCGCTTCGAGTTGCTCAATGCTGATCCGGCTTTTGAGTTCGATATGGGACAGGTCGAGGCAGACGGCCTCGGTGTAGAAATCCTCCAGCGGCATCTGGTCCACCGACAGGGCATTGGGATCGGCATCGAAATGCACCGGCGCATCCACATGGCTGCCCGTGTGTTCACCGAAGGAAATGTATTTCGACGCGATGGAGAACTTCACGCCCTCTGCTTCGCGGAAGGTGTCATGGGTGTTCCAGTCAGTCAGCACCGCCGGGGGGTGGTTCGGCAGGGTCGGGCATTTGTGGAAAATTTCGCCGCTGAGATCGATCAGTTGCATTGTGTGGTCCTCCGGGATGTTCTGGGTTGGGGTCTAGTTCTCGTTTTCGTAGGTCTGGACGCCGCCGATCGCCGAGAGGTCTTCCTCGCGACCGCGGAATTCCAGCGTGTTGCGGTCCGGATCGCGCACAAAGACCGAGACATGACCGTCGCGCCCGAATTTCACCGGGCCCTGGGTGATCTCGATGTCGTTGGCGCGCAGCAGTTCCACGGTGTCCAGCACCGAATCCACGCGGAAGGCAACATGGGTAAATCCCGCATATTTCGTCGGAATGTCCATCAGGATGTTGTCGCCGCCATTGTCGTCATTGGCATTGAAAACGAGGTTGAGTTCGACGTTGTCTGCGTTCTTCACCACGGCCACCGGGTCAGTGTCGGCCTGGTGCACAACCTCGAACCCAAACAACCGGTAAAACGCCATGGCGCGCTCCAGATCGGCGACACGGATACCGATATGGTCGATGGTCTCGATGTTCATGTGATGTCCCCGGCGCGCTTTCTGATGTGGAGCATGAGTTTACGCATCGCCTGAACGCGTGCAAATCACCCTCGTGAAGTTTTGCCCTAGGCGAAGAGCGCCAGTATGGCCGGGACGGTCAGGATCGCGATCAGGGTCTGGCTGGTCAGGACCGCGGCCATCAATTCGTGGTCTCCGCCCATCTGGCGCGCCAGCACATAGGAGGTCGTGGCGGTCGGTTGACTGTGGAAGAGTACCAACATGGCCAGTACCGAGGCTTCGAGCCCGAGCAGCATGCCAAGCCCGACAGCCACGGCCGGCATGACCACCAGCTTGGCGAGACTTGCCGTCAGGATGCCGGGAAGATGCGCACCAATGGAGGCCAGACGCAGTCCGGACCCGGCGGTCAGCAGCGCGACGGGGACACCTGCACTGGCGATCAGAGCGACCGCGGAATCGACCACAAGCGGCACCGGTGCGCCGGTCACATTCAGCAGGATGCCAGCGGCCGCGGCCAGGATAAACGGGTTGGTCGCCAGTCGTTTGGCGAGCTGCGCGATATTGGCATTGCCGTGGGTGCCCCAGCGCGCGAGCACGAGGACGCTGAGCACGTTGACCAGCACCGTGAAAAAGGCGACGGCGATGATCACCAGCGCGGCCCCGTCAGCCGGCAGCAGGATTGGGGCGGCGGCGAGCGTGATGAAGAAGTTTGCCCGTGTGGAACCCTGAAAGACCGAAGTAAAACCCGCATCGCCCTGAATCAGAACCCGCGACAGCAAGGGACGCAGTGCGATCAGCAGGGCCGCGACGATCAGAACGGCACCCAGCAGTGCGATCACCATGCGTGAGAAGGGCAGGGAAGCCAGATCGGCGTTGTAGAGATCGTGAACCACGAAGGCCGGGATCAGCAGGTAATAAGCCAGCTGTTCGACCGGGCGCCAGAGCCCGCCCTCGCGCAACCAGAATGCCTTGGCGGCCCAGCCGGTGGCGATTAGCAGGAAGATCGGGACGAGTGCGAGAAAGGTCTGGAGCATGGGCGAACTATCGGGGCGTCGGCCAGCAGTTCGGCACGCGCGCGTAAGAAGGGGAGCGGGAACGTCCTATAGCACTCTCATGGTGTGCCGTCAGGCCGAAGCCGTCTGTGCGGCTGGTCCGCATGTGCCTCCGCTGCGTTCGAGGCAAGGCTGAGCCCCGCCCGCGTCAGTGGCTCAGTATCTGACTCAGGAACAGCTTGGTCCGGTCGGACTGGGGATTGTTGAAGAATTCGTCGGGCACATTCTGTTCGACGATCTGGCCTTCATCCATGAAGATCACACGGTCGGCGACCTGCTGGGCAAACCCCATCTCGTGGGTGACCACCAGCATAGTCATCCCGCTTTCGGCCAGATCGACCATCACATCGAGAACTTCCTTGATCATCTCCGGATCGAGCGCGGAAGTCGGTTCGTCGAAAAGCATGATTTTCGGCTTCATGCACAGCGACCGGGCAATCGCCACACGCTGCTGCTGGCCGCCCGAAAGCTGGCCGGGAAACTTGGTCGCCTGCTCAGGAATTTTAACCCGTTCGAGATACTCCATGGCGATGGCTTCGGCTTCCGCCTTCGGCGTTTTCCGGACCCAGATCGGGGCGAGGATGCAGTTCTCCAGGACCGTGAGATGCGGGAACAGGTTGAAGGACTGAAAGACCATGCCGACTTCGCGCCGGACCGCGTCGATCTGCTTGAGGTCGTTGGTCAGGCGGACACCGTCCACCACAATCGAACCTTCCTGGTGCTCTTCCAGTCGGTTGATACAGCGGATGAGGGTGGACTTGCCGCTGCCCGAGGGCCCGCAGATCACGATGCGTTCGCGCTGGGCGACCTCCAGATTGATGTCGCGCAACACATGAAAGGAGCCGAACCACTTGTTCAGGCCACTGATCTGGATCGTGGGGCCGGTCTCCGGTGCCATGTTTTGGGGCGCGGGTGTGTTCATGGCGATCTCACTCAGCGTTTTGTGGTGTCGAGGCGGCGCTCAAGGTTCAGCGAATAGCGGGACATGGAGAAACAGACGACGAAAAAGAAGGCGGAGGTAAACAGGAAACCTTCGGTATCGACATTGCCGATCCAGTCCTGGTTCTGCTGCAGAGAGCGCGCAATGCCCAGAATGTCGAACAGGCCGATCAGGAAGACCAGCGTGGTGTCCTTGAAGAGCCCGATGAACGTGTTGACGATGCCGGGGATGGAGACCTTCAAGGCTTGGGGCAGGATGATCAGGCGCATCGACTGCCAATAACCCAGCCCCATGGCCATGGCGGCTTCGTACTGGCCTTTCGGGATCGACTGCAGGCCGCCGCGAATGACCTCGGCCATATAGGCCGACGAGAATGCCGTGACCACGACGATCACCCGGATGATCAGGTCGAGGCTCCAGCTTTCCGGCAGGAACATCGGCAAAAGGATCGCTGCCGTGAACAGCAGCGTGATCAGGGGAACGCCGCGGACAAGTTCGATGAAGATCACCGAAAGCATGCGCAAGGCAGGCAACCGCGAGCGACGGCCAAGCGCCAGCAGGACGCCGAACGGGAGCGAGAGAACGATGCCAGCCAGCCCGATCGTCAGGTTGAGCATGAAACCGCCGAAGGAGCGGGTCGGCACGCTTTCGAGCCCGATCCCGCCGACCAGCAGGAAGGCGGCAATGAAGGGATAGGCGAAGGAGAACAGCCGCAGGCGTCTGGCATAGGGCAGGCCGTCGAACAGAAGCGGCAAGAGTGCCGGAATCAGCAGGATAACCGCCAGATTCACACGCCAGTACTCGCCCGCTGTGTAGAAGCCATAGAGGAACTGGTTGATGCGTTGATCGACCCAGGCCCAGCAGGCCCCTTCCCCGGTACAGTCCTGACCGGTGGTGCCAGTGACATCGGCTTCGAAAATTGCCCATTCGAAGAAGGACGGCACCGTAACCCACAACAGGTAGAGCGAGGCCAGCGTCAGCAGCGAACTGGCCCAGCTGGAAAACAGGTTGGCGCGCAGCCACCCGATCGTACCGGTCTCCGTAACGGGCGGCGGGCGCTCGCCCAGCATGTCTTTCTGGGCACGTGAAAACGGTTGCATCGTCATCGTTCCACCAGTGCGATACGCGCGTTGTACCAGTTCATGAAGGCCGATGTGAGCAGGCTCAGCGAGACATAGACGACCATCCAGCTGAACACGATCTCAATCGCCTGACCCGTCTGGTTCTGGGCCTGGGAGCCGATCCCCACGAAATCCTGAAAGCCCACCGCGAGGGCCAGCGATGAGTTCTTCGTCAGGTTCAGATACTGACTGGTGAGCGGCGGGATAATGACGCGCAGCGCCTGCGGTACGATGATCAGCCGCGTTGTCTGCCAGCCCGACAGGCCCAGCGAACTCGAGGCTTCTGTCTGCCCCCGCGAGACTGAGAGAATACCGGCGCGCACGATCTCGGAGATAAAGGCGGCGGTGTAAGTGGAGAGCGCAAACCAAAGCGCGACGAGTTCCGGCGTGATGGTGAAACCGCCGCGCAAACGTCCGAACCGGTTTGCTTCAGGGGTGTCCCAGCCGATGGGCTGGCCACTGAGGAAATATGCAATCAGCGGCAATCCGACGATCAGGCCCAGCGCCATCCAGCCCGCGGGCATGGTCTCGCCCGTGGCGGCCTGCCGTTTGCGCGCGTAACGCAGAACCGACCAGGCCGCGACCGCGCCGATGGCGAGCGCGAGCATGACCGCGGAAGACCCGGTTTCGAAGATCGGTGAGGGTGCCGTGATGCCGGAATTGTTGAGAAAGACCGAATCGCCGATATGCAGGGTTTCGCGCACGGTCGGCAGACTGAGCAGGATCGACCACCAGAAGATGATCTGCAGCAGCAGTGGTACGTTTCGGGTGAATTCCACCCAGGTGGCCACGATGCGGCTGACCAGCCAGTTCGGGATCAGGCGCAGGATACCAGCCGTAAATCCGAGAATCGTCGCGGCCACGATCCCCATGGCGGAGACGAGAATGGTGTTGAGCAGGCCGATGGTCATGGCCCGCAACCAGGTGTCGCGGGAATCGTATTCCAGAAGCGATACGCCGATACCGATGCCGGCCGGGTCCGAGAGGAATCCGAAGCCGATCTCGAGACCACGGCTGTCCAGGTTGGTGCGCGTGTTGTTGACCACCCAAACAAGTGCCAGTGCAACCAGCAGCACAACGCCAACCTGCGAGACGATACCGCGATAGCGCTCGTCGGTCCACAAACGGGACAGTGTGAAGCCGTCGCGTTCGGGGAGAGAGTTCTGAGCCAACAGCTGTTGCTTTCGAATGGATCCGGTGTGGTTCAGACCAGGATCGGAGAAGCGAAAAGACAATCGGCCCGCCGGTTTTCACCGGCGGGCCGAAGCTATCAGGTTATGGCCTACCTGAACGGCGGCGAGTAGAGGATGCCACCATCTTTGTAGAGCGCGTTCTGACCGCGGGCGAGACCCAGCGGCGTGTCCGGTCCTACATACTTGTTAAAGATCTCCGCGTAGTTGCCCTCCGCAGCAATCGCGTTGACGGCCCAGTCACTCTCCAGACCGAGCATCTCCGCCAGCGAACCTTCGGAGCCGAGCATGCGGTTGATCTCCGGGTTCTCGGTGCCTTTGGCCTGCTCGCGGACATTGGCTTGAGTCACGCCGAGCTCTTCGGCGGAAACGAGTGCGTTCAGGGTCCAGCGTGCGATGTCGGCCCACTGGTCGTCGCCCTGACGGACGAGCGGTCCGAGCGGCTCCTTCGAGACGATTTCCGGGAACACCATGTGGTTTTCGGCATCGTCAAAAGTGGACTTGGTCGCGGCAAGACCAGAGGCGTCCGTGGTGTAAACATCACAACGTTCGGCTTCATAGGCCGTACGGGCTTCCGAGTTGGTCTCAATCGGCACCGCTTCGTAGCTGATGTTGTTCACGCGGAAGAAGTCGGCGAGGTTCTTCTCGGTTGTTGTACCGGTCTGGATGCAGACCGAGGCCCCGTCCAGTTCGGTTGCGCTCGAGACACCGAGCGCCTTGCGTCCGATGAAGCCCTGACCGTCGTAGTAGTTGACGCCGACGAATGTGAAGCCGAGGTCGACATCGCGCGAGAAGGTCCAGGTGGTGTTGCGCGAGAGAACGTCGATCTCACCCGACTGGAGCGCCGGAAAACGGTTGGCACCTGTCAGGTTCACAAACTCGATCTTTTCTGGGTCGCCCAGAACCGCGCCGGCAAGCGCACGGCAATAAGCAACGTCGAAGCCGGTCCATTTGCCGTCGTCATCGGTGTACGCGAAGCCGGGCAGGCCGGTGTTGATGCCGCATTTCAGAACGCCGGCAGCTTTGACGTCGTCCAGCGTGGCAGCGTTGGCAGGTGCAACCGCACCCGCGAATGCCAGAACGCCCGCAACAGCGGCAATTCCGGTCAGTGCTTTGATTTTCATCTCAAACTCTCCCTTGTGTAAATCCGCGAGGCATTTTCCCGTTTTGCGGTCTTATTCCTTTTTGTTGCAACAATACTGCACGTTGAGAGGCTCTCCAGACAACAGGCTAAACAAAAAAACTCATCGCCTGTGCCCTTTATGGGCCTTTCTCATACGAAGGGATGATAGGCAGGCGGGCCCATGAAACGGACTCGGGGTCTGGTCAATCCGGCCACCGGGTCCAGATAGTCGGGAAGAGATATTCGCAGAGGTCGGACCGTGTTCAAGGGATTCAAGATTTGGCATGCCAGTGCTCTGGCGCTCCTTTTTCTTCTCGTCGCCTTTACAGCGACCACCCCGAACGGGGCCGTGCCCCGCCTCGCGTCAAACCCGATGACCATTGTCGCCATCGGCGATATGCCCTATCGCCCCAGAGACATCCCGCCTTTTGAAACCCTTCTGGGCGAAATCGACGCAATCGGACCCGACGTGACGATCCATGTTGGTGATATCAAGGGTGGCGGGAGCCCCTGCGCCGATGCGCTTTTTGCACAGCAGCGCGACTATATGGACAGTGTGGCAGGACCACTGGTCTATACGCCGGGCGACAACGAGTGGACGGATTGCCACCGGCGCTCGGCGGGGGGCTATGACCCCGGGGAACGTTTGTCTGTGCTGCGAAAGATGTTTTTCGCAATCGACGAGAGTCGCGGCGCAAATCCGATCACCGTGGTGCGTCAGTCCGATGTCGATCCCGATCATCCGGCCCTGGTGGAGAATGCGCGCTGGCAGATGAATGGTGTGCGTTTTATAACGGCGCATGTTGTGGGGTCGAACAATGGTCTCAATCCGAAGGTCGCGGGCGCGCGCGAGGCGTTTCTTGAGCGCGATGCGGCCAATGTTGACTGGATCCGGGAGAGTTTCGCCATCGCCCGGTCGGAGGGCGCCTGGGCTGTTGTTCTGGCCTTCCAGGCCGATCCGTTTCTGACGTTCGGGATCGGGGGTGGATTTCGCAACACGCTGGAGGCCATATCCGATGGCGTGGAACTTTTTGGCGGTCCGGTGCTCGTCGTGATGGGCGACGGTCATGTGTACAAGGTGGACACGCCCTTTCACGACCGGCAGGGACTTATTCGCGAGAACTTGGTGCGTCTTGTTGTGCCGGGTGCAGCCGATATTCGTGCCGTGCGCATCCGGATCGATCCTCAGGCGCGCCAGATCTTTACATTTGAACCATTTGGTCCCGGAAACGCAGATAAGCGCGGTTAGTTGACGCGCGGCTTTTTCAGAAAATCACCGCGGGCGGCGCTTTCGACAGTCACGGACATGACCTGACTGTCGCGCTGAAGGGTCAGCGGGACCGAAACACCGGCATCGCCGAGCAACCAGATTTTCCGGAACAGTTTCGACAGGCCTGACACACGCTCGCCATCGACACCGAGAACCATGTCGCCGGGCTCGACCCCGGCTTGCATGGCTGGGCCACCTTCCGCGAGTCCGGCCACGACCAGGTGTTCCTCGGCTTCCGCCGTCGTCATCCCCAGCCAGGGTCGTGGCGGCTTGGAACGCGCGCCACGGGCGACGAGTTCGGGCAGGATGGGTTTCAGCAGATCGATCGGCACGATCATGTTGCCGTCGATTTCATCGTCGTCACCGGCGGCCTGCTGAATATACAGCGAACCGATCCCGGCCAGGCGGCCAGACCAATCGATGACGGCCGCTCCGCTCCAGCGGGGATGGGCCGGGACGGTAAAGATCGCGCGGTCGAGCAGATACTCCCAGGAACCAGCGAATTCGCGCACGGAGATCACCTGCGCATTGACGGCGGCTTCGCGCCCACCCTGGCCAGCGATGATAACGGAATCTCCTGCCGTGATGGGATCGGAGTCTCCAAGCTCGATCGCGGGCAGGTCCAGTGCGCCGAGAGACTGGACCAGTCCGAAGCCGGTTTCCTGATCGTATCCGACCACATGGGCCGGTCGTGCCGCGCCGTTGTTGCCGATCAGCCAGACGTCTTCGGCTTCGGTCACAAGATATCCGATGGTCAGGACGAGCCCGTCATCGCTGATGACGACCCCCTGGCCCTCGCGTTCGGTGCCCAGAATCGGGGCCGTGAACGCATCGTCGGGAACATTGGCGCGCAGAGACACGACCGATGAGAGCGTGCGGTCGAGATCGAAGGTCACCTCGTCGGGACTCGGATGCCGTCCAAGGCTCAGATTCCACGGGTGGGATTCGGTCACGTGATTTGCTCCGCTGCGTTTGTTCGGTTGCCCATATCACGGGCGGGCAGTCTGACCCAAATGAGGTAGTGTGCCGGGTGGTCCATGGTCAAGTGCTCGGGTGCGGATACCGCCCGTGTTCCGATGAAACGGATACCGGCTTCAGTCGTGCCGCGCATCCTGCTGGCCGCCGCCATCCTTGTTGAAGTTCTGATTTATATACCAGTCCAGATAGTCGTGGATGTTGATCGGCTCGAATTGCGGCGGATGGGTTTCGCTGACACAGGTGGGCAGGGGAACTGCCTCGGTGCTCCAGGTCGGATTGAAGAACAGCGCGATGGAATAACGGTCGTTGCGGGGCGGCACCACCCTGTGCGGCGTGGCGATAAACCGCCCATTGGTCCACCGGTTCATGAACTCACCCGTGTTCACGATGATTGCGTCTTCCACCTGCTCGGCAGCGATCCAGTCGCCCGACGGGGTCTGGATCTGCAGGCCCGGTTCTTCCGACAGGGGCAGGAACGTGATGAAGCCGTGATCGCGGTGAGGCGAGATGCCGAACTGATTGTCTTCGGCCTCTGGTGAGCGCGGGTAGAAGGCGTTGCGCGTCGTCCACATCGGATCTTCGAAGAAGGGATCGAAATAGTCGGCCGGCAAATCCAGCGCACGGGCATAAACGGCCAGCATCTTGTAACCGAGCGCTTCGATGGCGTCGTAATAGGCCGTCAGATTCTTCCGGAAACCCGGCAGCAGGTCTTCGTCTGGCCACTGGTTGGGGCCGTGAAAACTTCGTTCCCCGGCGACCAGCTCCGGATGATCTGCGGGCCGTTCGCGAACGTTCAGAAGTACTTCATTGAGGTCGGGCTTGGTGTTCTTGTTCACGGTGGAGGTGACATAGACCGACGATTTGGCTGGCACATACCCCACGCGCTGTTCGTTAATCCTGATTTTCAGCTTTTCCTCGTCGGGCAGAGCAAAGAAGCGTCGCAGCTCGTTATAGGCCTGGGTGATCAGGTCCTGCGGCACGCCATGATTGATGATGAAGTAGAAGCCCACATTCTCCTGAGCGTGGCGAAGCTGCTGTGCCAGCGCTTCCAGTGCGCCGGGTGTATCGGCGAGATACGGCCCCATATCGAGGATGGGTATTTCCGTGGCCGGGGTGGTCTCTGTGGCGAGGGACATGAGGTGCTCCGCGACTATCCTGAGAGAAACGTCGAATGGTAAATGCATGTGAAGCATGCGGTCCGGTTTGCCGGAGTGTCAAACGCCGATGTGAACCGAACCGGGTGCTCGAACGTTCTTCCCTAGTTTGAGGTTGGTCGTCGGCGATGTCTGTGCGTGCACTCAGTGCACTTTCTTTGCTGATGGGACTATGGTTGGCGTTCCGCAACGCGAACCGGATGAACCTCTCATGAGCGCACAGCCCGATCACATTCATGCCATCGATCTGCCGATCCCGGAGACAGATGACCTCGAACCCGATCTGAAGAAGTATTTCGAAGTCTGTCAGGAAAAGCTCGGTATGGTGCCGAACGTACTGCGCAGCTACGCCGTGGTGCCCGAACGGTTGCGCGCCTTCATCTCCATGTACAACGATCTGATGCTGTCAGACTCGGGGCTCTCGAAGCTCGAACGGGAGATGATCGCGACGGTGGTTTCCAGCGAAAACAAGTGCTTTTACTGCGTCGTGGCCCATGGGGCCGGGGTGCGTGAACTCTCGGGCGATCCGGCACTGGGCGAGCTTATGGCGATCAACTATCGCGCCGCCGAACTGTCCGAACGTCAGAGCGCGATGCTCGATTTTGCGGTGAAAGTGACCCAAAGCCCTGCAACCATTGAAGAATCAGACCGCCAGGCCCTGCGCGATGCCGGGTTCGGTGAGCGGGACATCATGGATATCGCCTGCATTGCGGCGTTCTTCAACATGACCAACCGGGCTTCCACGGCGCTCGATCGGATGCCAAACCCCGAATATCATGCGAAAGCGCGATAAACCGGGAATTATCGGGTGATCCGCCGTTGACAGTCTCGGGATCGGGGGGTAGATTCCGCGCGTTTCCGCCCCATCGGGCGGTCTTTTTTATGAGGGAGCGGTCCCATGAAGGTCGCAAGTTCGCTGAAGACGCTGAAGAAACGTGGTCGTGGTTGCCAGATCGTGCGCCGCCGCGGTCGTATCTACGTGATCAACAAGCGTAACCCCCGCTTCAAGGCGCGCCAGGGCTGATTGCTCGCTTGCGCATTTTGAAGACGCAAAGCCGCGCGTTTTTGCGCGGTTTTTTGTTGCCTGTATCTCTCTATACTCGGGCTGAACCGAAGGGAGTGTCTTCATGAAAATGCCGGACCCCGATGCGGACGTCATTGCCCGCCGCGAGGACATCATCGCCGCCATGCGCGCCATCGTGCCGGGTGAGGGTGTCGTTGCCGATGAGACCGGCATGGCGGTCTATGAGTCCGATGGTCTGACCGCCTATCGGCAAATGCCGCTGATCGTTGTCTTGCCCGAGACGGTCGCGCAGGTCAGCGCCGTGATGGCCTATTGCAACGAACATGGGGTGAAGATCGTCCCGCGCGGCGCGGGAACCTCGCTTTCGGGGGGCGCGCTGCCGGCGGCCGATGCCATCACCCTGGGACTGGGTAAATTCAACCAGGTCCTGGAAGTGGATTACGAGAACCGCTGCGCGCGCGTGCAGCCCGGTGTCACCAATCTGGGCATCACCCATGCCGTTGAGGCGGACGGCTTTTACTACGCCCCCGATCCTTCGAGCCAGATCGCCTGCACCATCGGCGGCAATGTGGCGGAGAACTCCGGCGGTGTGCACAGCCTGAAATACGGCCTGACCACCAACAATATTCTCGGCATCGAGATGGTCCTGCCCGACGGCGAGGTTCTGCGCCTCGGCGGCAAGCATATGGATTCCGAAGGTTACGATCTGCTGGGCCTGATGACCGGCTCGGAAGGCCTGCTGGGTGTCATCACGGAAGTGACCGTACGGATTCTGCCGAAACCCACCACGGCGCGTGCCCTGATGATCGGCTTTGAATCGAGCGAGGCGGGTGGCCAGTGCGTGGCCGATATCATCGGCGCGGGGATTATCCCGGGTGGCATGGAGATGATGGACCGGCCGGCGATCAAGGCCGCCGAGGCGTTTGTGCAGGTCGGCTATCCGCTGGATGTGGAAGCGCTGCTGCTGGTCGAACTCGATGGGCCACCGGTGGAGGTGGATTTCCTGATCGAGCGGGTGCGCGAGATTGCCGAAGCCCTGGGCGCCGTCTCCATCCGGATCAGCGAGAGCGAGTACGAGCGCTTGCAGTTCTGGGCCGGCCGCAAGGCGGCCTTCCCGGCCATCGGGCGTCTGTCCCCGGATTACTACTGCATGGACGGCACCATTCCGCGCCACAAGCTGCCCGAGGTGCTCGCGCGCATGGGCAAGCTGTCCGAACACTACGAACTGGGTGTCGCCAACGTTTTCCACGCGGGCGACGGCAACCTGCACCCGCTGATCATGTATGACGCCAACAAGCCGGGCGAGCTGGAGCGGGCCGAGGATTTCGGTTCGGATATCCTGCGCCTGTGTGTTGAGGTCGGCGGTGTCCTGACCGGTGAGCATGGTGTCGGGGTGGAGAAGCGCGACCTGATGGACGAGGTCTTCTCACAGGAGGACCTCAAGCAGCAGCAGCGGGTCAAATGCGCGTTTGACCCCAACCAACTGCTCAACCCCGGCAAGGTCTTCCCGACCCTGCATCGTTGCGCCGAACTGGGCCGGATGCACATCCAGCGCGGCCAGTTGCCGTTCCCGGACATTCCCCGGTTTTGAGTGGGGTCGTTGAGATGGCTGTGTCCCACCAACTATATTCGTCGGTCCCGCGCAGGCGGGAACCCATAAACACGGGCATTTGCCCGGGTTTGCATCGGCGTTTATGGATGCCCGCCTTCGCGGGCATGACGATCAAGAGTGATGTGGAAATATGACGGAAACCCTCAAACCGGAAACCTTCCAACAGGTCGTCGATGCCGTCGCCTGGGCCAACAGCGAAGACACGCCCGTGGAAATCCTGGGCACCGGTACCAAGCGCGGATTTGGCCGCCCGATGGGGGATGGCAACCGCACCATCGGGCACGCGATCGACCTTTCGGGTTTGAGCGGCATCACGCTCTATGAGCCGGAGGAGCTGATCCTGACGGCCCGGGCCGGCACCCCGCTGGCCGAGATCGAAGCTGCGGTGGCGGAGAAGAACCAGATGCTCGCCTTTGAGCCGCCCCGCTGGGCGCGGCTTTACGGCAACGAAGGCGGCACCCTGGGCGGCATGATTGCCTGCAATCTGGCAGGCCCCCGCCGGGTCAAGGCCGGGGCGGCGCGCGATCATATTCTTGGGATTGAAGCTGTCACGGGGCGGGGTAAGCTGGTCAAGAGCGGTGGCCGGGTCGTCAAGAATGTCACCGGCTACGACCTGTCTAAACTTCTGACCGGGTCTTTCGGCACGCTTGCCGCGCTGACGGAGATCACGATCAAGGTCCTGCCGTCTCCCGAATCTATGGAGACCATCATTGTCGGGGGGCTGAACGAGGCGGAGGCTGTCCGTGCGATGTCCCAGGCGTTGAATTCCAGCCACGAAGTTTCAGCTGCGGCTTATGTTCCGGCCCCTCTGACGGCAGCTTTTGCCGAACATGGAGACACCATGACGGCCATCCGAATCGAAGGGTTCGCGCCCTCTGTTGCGGCCCGTTCGACGGCACTGCAGGAGCTATTGAGCAGCTTCGGCGTGGCAACCACCCTCGACACCGCGGCGTCGCGCGAGCTCTGGAACGGCATTCGCGATGCGGAACCCTTTGTGGAGACGGGGGCCGATCTCTGGCGTTTGTCCGTGACGGCGACCGAAGCTCCGGCGATTGTTGCCGCCATCGGCGCCCCGGCGATTCTGGACTGGGGCGGCGGCCTAATATGGTGTGCGGCGGAGGCCGGCGCGGGTGAGACCATTCGCGCTGCGCTCACGGCCTATGGCGGCGGTCATGCGACGCTGGTGCGGGGTAGCGAGGATGCGCGCCGCACGGCAGATGTATTCCAGCCTCAGCCGGCACCCCTGGCAGCCCTCTCGGCGCGGGTGAAGGAGAGTTTCGACCCGAGCCGAATTCTCAACCCCGGCCGTATGTACGAAGGGGTCTAGGCGATGCAGACCCATTTCACCCTGGCGCAGCTGGCCGATCCGGATATCGCGGCCACCAACGACATTCTGCGGACCTGTGTCCATTGCGGGTTCTGCACCGCAACCTGTCCCACTTACACGCTGCTCGGCGATGAGCTCGACGGGCCGCGCGGGCGCATCTACCTGATGAAGCAGATGTTCGAGGCGGATGCACCCGCCACGGAAGAGGTGGTGACCCATATCGACCGGTGTCTGTCCTGCCTGTCCTGCATGACCACATGTCCGTCCGGCGTGCACTACCAGCACCTGGTCGATCACGGCCGCAAGCATATCGAAGAGACCTACACCCGGCCGTTCATGGACCGAATGCTGCGCAAGGTGCTCGCCTGGTCGATCCCCTATCCGTTGCGCTTTCGCGCGATGCTGACCGGCGCGCTGCTGGCCCGGCCGTTCCGGGGACTGTTCCGGGGCCGGATGCGTGCGATGCTGGATCTCGCCCCGACAGATCTCGGCCCGCCATCGCCGGTGGACAAACCGCAGGTGTTTCCCGCCGAAGGTGTCCGCAAAGGCCGGGTGGCCCTGTTGAACGGCTGCGCCCAGACGGTCATCGCACCCCAGATCAACGAGGCCACCATCCGGTTGCTCACCCGCCTTGGCGTGGAAGTTGTTGTGGCCGAAGGAATGGGCTGTTGCGGCTCGCTGGTGCACCACATGGGACGGACCGGGGATTCCCATGCGCAGGCTGCCGCCAATATCGACGCCTGGCTGGCCGAAGACGCCCACGACAGTCTGGATGCCATCGTCATCAACACCAGCGGATGCGGAACCCAGGTCAAGGATTACGGGTTCATGTTCCGCGAAGATTCGGCTTATGCGGAAAAGGCCGCGCGGGTCTCGGCACTGGCCAGCGATGTCAGCGAGTATCTGGCAAAACTGAACCCGTCGATCGATGCCTTTGAAGAGGCCGCGTCCCTGCGCGTGACCTACCACTCGGCCTGTTCGATGCAGCATGGCCAACAAATCCGGAACGAACCCAAGGCGCTGCTCGCGGCTGCAGGGTTTTCGGTCAGTGAGCCGGCAGAGGGGCATCTCTGCTGTGGTTCGGCAGGCACCTACAACATCATGCAGCCAAAGATTGCTGGTGAATTGCGGGACCGGAAGGCTGCCAACATCGCGCGTACAACCCCCGACGTTCTGGCCACGGGCAATATCGGCTGCATGACCCAACTGGCCGATGCTGTCGATGCACCGGTTGTGCACACGGTGGAGCTGCTTGACTGGGCCACCGGCGGCCCGAAACCGAGAAAGCTCGGCTAGGCGCGCCCGTCAGGCGGTGTCCGCGCGCCGCCAGATGATTGTGGCCTGGGAGACGCCGTCACCGGCGGGGCCGCGGAAGACGAGACAACCATCGTCGCGCACCTCAATGTCCCGAGGACGATCCATCCCGACCCAGTTCTCGTTCAGCGCATGCTCGGTGTGGTGGATCACCTTGTTCCCGTCCAGTGACCAGCGTCCGGCGTAGCTCAGATAGGTGTCGAACATCCGCGCCTTGTCCGCTTCGCTCAGGTTGTCCTTCGGAAAAGGGCGGGTCCCCCAGCGGGTGATCGCGCTCATATGGCCGTCTGCGGTGTACATGATGATGCCCATCGGCTCCGGCCCCTGATGCAGGATGCGGTTGCCGTCAGGGTCGTCAGTGAACGTATCGACCAGGTGCCAGGCACCGATCAGGTCTTCGCGGGTGAGGGACATGGTGTTTTCCTTGGTGACCAGGCGGAGAATTGGCCCCCTACATCCCACGAAGAGCGCCGGTTGAACAGATGTCACAACTCTGTGCGTATCGGCCTCTTCGCTTGAGCGTGATAAGCCGCGTGACGCATAATTTGTCTATGCGACGACTTCTTTTCCCGATCTGCCTATCCTTTGTCCTGCT
>JAYQBG010000002.1:41812-164493 GCA_038137215.1 Alphaproteobacteria bacterium | reverse complement strand
GGCGGTCGAAATGCACCGGAAATCCGGCCTGTTTCCAGGCGGCGAGGCCGCCGTCATCGACAGTGTGCTCGACTACGACCCCAAGTCCGGCCGGACGGATACCCGCGCGGCCGATGAACTGATTGCCTTTGTCACGGATCGGGGGCTTACCGTGGACTGGATCCTGGAGACCCATGCCCATGCCGACCATGTCACGGCAGCGCCATATCTGAAGGAGAAGATCGGCGGCCAGGTCGCGATCGGTGCCCATATCACGGCGGTCCAGGAGGCCTTCAAGTCGATCTTCAATCTTGAGCCGGAGTTTCCCGTGGACGGGTCACAGTTCGACCGGCTGCTGGCGAATGGCGACACGATTTCAATCGGAAACCTCACCTGCCGTGTCATGCACACACCCGGCCACACACCGGCCTGCGTCACCTATGTGATCGACGATGCGGCATTTGTCGGTGATACGATCTTCATGCCCGATTACGGCACGGCGCGTGTGGACTTTCCCGGCGGTGATGCTGCAACGCTGTATCAGTCGATCCAAAAGCTCTTCTCGCTGCCCAACGAAACCCGGCTATTCCTGTGCCACGACTACAAGGCGCCGGGCCGCGACGAATTCTGCTGGCAGACGACGGTCGGTGCCGAAAAATCGGACAACATCCAGGTGCGTGAAAGCGTCACCGAGTCCGAATTCGTGACAATGCGGACCGCGCGTGATGCAACGCTCGAAATGCCTGTTCTCATTCTGCCGGCAATACAGATCAACATTCGCGCCGGCGCGCTGCCGCCGCCCGAAGACAAAGGCGTTCGCTACCTGAAGATTCCCCTGAACGCGCTGTAAACACGCACGGGTCGGTCCGGTTCAGGCAATACCCTCGATGAAGCGCAGGTCGCGTGTGACCGCGCCGTCGAGGGCTTCAAGAGCCTTGGCGTAGTCCGGTCCGTCATGAACGGCCAGCGCGGCTTCCAGGGACGGGAATTCGATGATCGTGGTCCGCTGGAGGATGCCGGCCTCATAGACCTTTGCCGCAGCACCGCGGGTCAGGAAGGTCCCGCCGCCGGCTTCAATCACGGGTCCGGCAAGCTTGAGATAGGCGGCGAATTTCTCCTCGTCGTGGATCTCGTGATAAGCCGCGACCCAGTAACCCTTGGCCATGTTCGTCTCCTCTTGATGGTCGTCGTCAGACGGTCTTTTCAGCCTTGTCGAGAAACGCCTGGACCGTGGTGTTCCACTTCTCCGGATGTCGGCGGTAGGAATAATGTCCGCCATCCTCGAAGAGCAGCATTTCCGATCCCGGGATCGCTTCATGCAGATCCTCGGCAAAGTAATAGGGGATGGTGGCATCATCGACGGTGCCGATAATCAGCGACGGCTTGTCGATTTTGCTGATCTCATCGGTGCGGTCGTGAGCGAGCATCATATCGAGACGGGCGGTCAGAATTTCGACCGGGCCGATGGTTTCCAGCGCTCGGCGCTCGAGCTCCATCACCGCATCCAGATTGTGACGAAACTGGTCGGCGCCCGAGGTGAACATGCTCGACACCTTCACATATTCTTCCGGCCCGTAGGATTCCGCCATCCGCTTGCGGGTCAGCGCGACACGGGTGATGAATTCGTCGGCCGTCACCCAGGTGTTGTTGAAGATGCACCCCCGCAGGCGATCCGGATGATCGAGCGCCAGGTTCTGCAGGATGCAACCGCCGGTCGAGGTGCCGACAACATGGGCCTTTTCAATGCCGAGCGTGTCCATCAGGGCGATCACGTCCCTGGCGATCATCTGGGTCGAGTAGGAACCCGGCTCGGTCGGCTTGTCGCTGTCGCCGCAGCCGCGGTGATCGAAGGTTATGCAGCGATAACGCTGGGCGAAATGATTCAGCTGGAACGACCAGGCATCGTAGAGCCCGACCAGGCCCGGAATGAAAATGAAGGCGTCGCCCTCGCCCTGGTCGGCGTGGTTCAGGGTGATGTGGCCGATATCAATGCGGTTCATGGCTAGCTCCGGTCGAAGGAGATGCCGCTTGCGATCTCCAGCATGGGCTCTTCGAGGGGGACCCGCAGGCCGTCATTGAGGCGGTTCAGCAGGCCCATGGCGGCCGCAACGATGGTCACTTCGACGCGTTCCTGGTCCGTGGAGTTGGCGACAAACGCTTCGATCACGTCCGGCTGGATGGCCCCGGCATCGATCGTCAGCGCTTCGGCATAGGCGAGGATGGCGCGTTCCTTTTCGGTGAAGGCCGGGTGCGACCGGTAGTCGTGTATGTTGTCGATTTTTTCCTGGGACACGCCCTGGCTCATCATCACCTTCACCTGATGTGCCGAGCAGTAGAGGCAGGCGTTGATGTTGGAAACCTTGTGGCGGATCAGGGCTTTCATGGGCTTGGGCAGGTCGCCATGGTCCCAGACATCGTCGAGGAACTGCCGCATGGTCGCGCCCAGTTCCGGCGAATTCGCCATGGCGCGCACATTGTTGGCGGTCATACCGACGCGCTTGGAAACCCGTTCTGCCGATTTTTTGAACGCCGGCGAGAAATCCTCATCCGCGACCATCGGAACGAGGCAGCCATGGCTCCCCGTCTGCTGTACATCATCCATCATTCACCCTCCCAAGGTTCTGCGCCATAGACCAAGAAACGCATTTCGGTGTCAATGTGGAGCACGGGTTCGAATTGACTCTCGGATTGGTGCACGGCACCAAGATCGCAAATACTGACAAAAGCTGAGGAGTGGGTGATGGGCGAAGGACTGGGAATGATCGGGCTGGGCAAGATGGGCCTGGGACTTTCACAGCAGTTGCTGGCGGATGGACACTCGGTGTGCGGCTACGACATCGATCCCGAACGCATGCACATGCTGGCCGATGCGGGCGGCACCCCGCTGGCGAATGCGCGGGAGGTGGCCGAAAACAGTGACATCACCTTCTCGATCCTGTTGAAGCCCGAGCACATCGAAGAGAATTTGTTCGGGCCGGAGGGCATCGACAAGGCAGACAAGTCCGGCCTCATCCATGTCGAGATGAGCACCATGCCGCCGTCTTACAGCAAGGAACTGGCAACCAGGCTGGCGGCGTCGGGCATCGATATGCTTGATGCGCCGATCTCGGGCTCGACGCCCCAGGTCGAGGCCCGCACGATTACCTTCATGGTGGGCGGCAGCGACGCGGCATTTGCCCGGGTGCAGCCAATCATCGGGCCGATCTCCGCCGATGCGACCCACACCGGCCCTTCGGGAAGTGGCGGTGCCATGAAGGTTGTCACGAACATGTTCGTAAACGCGAGCACAGCGCTGATTGTGGAGATGTTGCTTACCGGTGAACGCGCCGGACTGTCGCCGGAGGTGATGCGTCACTGCCTACCGAAGGGTTCGGTGCGCGGCGCGATGCTCGATATGAGCCTCGATCCCTTTTTCAATCGTGACTTCACCGCACGTGGGGCGGTTGAGATCTTCGTCAAGGATATGGGGATTGCCATCGACCTGGCGAAGGAAGGCGGCCTCGATCTGGAGGTCGTCCCCGCCGCCCGGTCCATGTTTCAAAAGGCGGAAGCTGCGGGCTGGGGCAAGGACGATGCGCTGCGTGTGGTCGAGGTTTACGAAGGCAAGGACTGAGGGAAGAACATGGCGCGCTACAAGATTTGCCTGCTGCCCGGTGACGGGATCGGACCCGAGGTCATCGACTGCGTGTGCCGGGTGCTCGATGCCCTGGTCGATCATGGCGGACCGGAGTTTATCTATGACACGCAACCGGCCGGCCACGACACGTTTCTCGAGACCGGTCATTCCCTGCCGAATGCCACATTGGCGGCGGCCCGTGCGGCGGATGCGGTATTGCTCGGCGCCATGGACGTAGCGGAAATCCCGCCCCATGGCGGGGACCCCCTGGGGGGCCTGCGGATTGGGCTGGAGGTGAGCGCGAGTATCCGGCCATCCCGGACGATCGCCGGGATTCCGTCGCCGGCCGCCAATATCGATTGTGTCGTGGTGCGTGAGGTGACCGAGGGCCTGTATTCGCGGGATGAGTATATGGCCGATGACGACCATGCCTATGCGATCCGGGTGGTCACGCGCGAGGCTTCGCTCAAGGCGGCGCGCATGGCCTTTGAACAGGCTTCCGCGCGGCAACGGGTTTCGGGGTACCCCGGTCTTGTCACCGCGGTGCACAAGGTCGGTGTCCTGAAGCTGAGCGACGGATTGTTTCTGGAGGCCTGCGCCGGGGTGGCGAAGGATTATCCGGACATCGCCTATGAAACCCGCAATGTAGATTCCTGTGCCATGGAGATGGTGCGCGATCCTGGTGCCTTCGATGTGATCCTGGCAACCAATGTCTTTGGGGATATCTTGTCGGACGTGGCCTCGGGACTGGCTGCGGGGCTGGGCGTTGCCGCCTCGGCCTGTGTGGGAGAGCGCTGGGCCTATTTCGAGCCGGTTCATGGCACCGCGCCTGATATTGCCGGACAGGGTGTTGCCAATCCCTGTGCCATGATCCTGACCGGGGCGATGATGCTTCGTCATCTGAAGGAAGATGCCTGCGCCGATGCCGTCGAAACGGCCGTCTATGGCGTGCTGGCCGACCAGACGGTCCGCACGGGAGACCTTGGCGGGCAGGCGACAAGTCGTGACATGACCGATGAAATCCTGGTGCAACTGGGTCGGGCGATGAACTGACGGACACCGCAAGGCGGTTATCCGCAGGCCGGATCAGGTCAGGAAGCGGGCGCTTCGGACTTTTGAAAAATCATCGTCAAATCCCCGATCCGGACACCGAACTTGCTCACGATGGCGCGGTTGATCAACACATTGTCGTGCTGCAGGAAGAACCGGTCGTCAAAGCGGACGTTCCAGTTCCTGTCCCCGACGCGCAGGGAAAAGTCATAGGACCAGTGTAACTCATTGCCGTGCGCCTTGCCGTCGGCGGTGCCCAGCACATCGGCGCAGCGCCCGCGGTAACTGTCCTCACCGGTCTTCTCAATGTACCAGGTGCGTTCCTCGGTGGATCCGTCATCGTAAACGAAGTCCTCGTCGAGGGTCAGGGTGGCCCCGTCCCACGCCCCGTCCAGGTCCACGGTGAGTTGCCGCCGCAAGGTCCCGAAGCGGTCCTGAAAGACGCCGTATGCCCGCGTTTTGCCCGCGAAATACTCTTCCAGACGCAGCTGCGCCCTCCGCTCCGCGATATTCTGATGTGTCATGCTGTCCCCGGCACGTATGTTCCCGACCTTTGGAGTTGGTTTTGATTACCTGAAAGCATACGCGCGCCAATTCTGCGCGGATCAGTGGTGCGTGCGGAATCGGCGGACTTTGGGAAGCCCGCCAGACACGAAAAAACCCTCCGGGAGGTTCATAACCTCCCGGAGGGTTCGGGACCCTGTGTCAGGAAGCCAGGCTATTTTGCGGTGGATTTGAGATAGGCAATGACGTCCTTCTGCTCCTGTTCCTTGGTAAGCCTGAAGGACATTTTTGAACGACCACGTGCCTTCACGCCCTTCTCGGCTAGATAAGATTTCAGGAAGGCGTTCGGATTGGGAAGGTAGGCCATCAACATGTCTTCATCCCAGACCAAACCGGCTTCACCGGCCGCTGCCAGCATCGTGGAGTACTTGTACTTTTCAACCGAACCGGCCTTGCCGCCAACGACCCCGTGCAACGAGGGTCCGGATCCTCGGCTCTTGCCCGCTTCAAGGGTGTGGCAGGCTTTGCACTTCTTGAAGACCTTTTCACCGGCGGCTGCGTCCTGGGCCTGTACGGCGCTCAGGCTCAGAATGGTGCCGGCCGCGAAGGCGATGCCAGCTAGAATACTCTTGTTCATACTTGCCTTACTCCAGAGTTCGAATTGGTTTGCCTGCCCCGCGGGGCATTCGGATGATTCCCGGAACATACCACCAAAGAATTAAGGCCATCTTTGGATCGATTGTGACGTGTTGCCACACGCCGTGCCGCGTCCAGGACTGGTCTGGGCAGTACCCCGCGAGCCGAAATCACGTTCGATTGGCGACCCGCCGAACGCAATCAGATATCCGGCTCAGCTGATCTTGCGGCGCAGGAGATCGGTGATGAAGTCCATCAACAGCACAATGGCGAAGATGACCAGAATGATGGTCAGCGCGCCGATGTGCTGTTGGTGGACGCTGCCGACCCGTATGCACCGCGGCTCGTGTGCTGCTTTGTGGGCGGGCGCAAGGTGCTCGATCGTCGGCACTAAAAATGGCGGAGGGAGAGAGATTCGAACTCTCGGAACGCTTACACGCTCAACAGTTTTCGAGACTGCCCCGTTCAACCACTCCGGCACCCCTCCGCCTGTTTCACGCCAAGGACGTGAGCGATGGGGTTCTACCGCACGAATTGGCCTGCCTGCAACCCGCTGTGGATGGGTGATTTATGCGTATCTGATGGTGGTTTGGATGGTTGACACGCGCGGCTGGCGGCGTATAGTCCGCCCGCATTCGACGGATCGCTGGAAAAATTCGCGGTCCGCCTTGTTTTTGCAGGAACTTTTGGTATTTGCAGCCCGCCTTGTGGCGCGGCGCGATTGCCATGATTGAATGGATTTGAATTCATGTACGCAGTTATTCAGACCGGCGGGAAGCAATATCGCGTAGCCAATGGCGATGTGATCACCGTCGAGAAGCTTGAAGGCGAAGCCGGCAGCCAGCTGTCGATCGAGCCGGTGCTGATGGTCAATGATGGCAAGGCGACCCAGGTGGGTGCGCCGGTCGTTGAAGGTGCTTCGGTGGCCGTCGAGGTCTTGGAACAGACGCGCGGCGACAAGATCGTGGTCTTCAAGAAGAAGCGCCGTCAGGGATATCGCCGCACCATGGGCCATCGCCAGGAGTTGACGGTTCTGCGGGTTCTCGATGTCACTGGAAAGCCGGCGGCACGGAAAAAGGCAGCGGCGAAGAAGCCGGCTGCTGCGAAAGCGGATGCGGCTCCGGCCGATGACGCATCGAGCGAAGACAAGGAGTAGTTCGAGATGGCACATAAGAAGGCAGGCGGTAGTTCACGCAACGGTCGCGATTCCAAAGGGCGCCGCCTCGGCGTCAAGAAGTATGGTGGCGAAGAGGTGATCTCCGGCAACATCATCATTCGCCAGCGTGGCACCAAGTATCATCCCGGCGAGAATGTCGGCATGGGCAAGGACCACACCATTTTCGCTGTGTCCGAAGGCAAGGTTGAATTCTCCCGCCGTCGCGGTGGGCGTACCTTCGTCTCGGTGATCCCGGCGGACGCGGCAATCGCAGCCGAGTAGGGCTCATCCAATAGACCGTATTCCACGGGGAGATTGGCTAGCCGATCTCCCCGTTTTTCGTTCTGGACCCAGGCCATGAAGTTTCTCGATCAAGCCAAGGTGTATTTGCAGTCCGGCGCCGGCGGCAATGGCTGCGTGAGCTTTCGCCGCGAAGCGAACGTGCCCATGGGTGGACCTGATGGCGGCGATGGCGGGCGCGGGGGCGATGTGATCGCCGAATGTGTCGAAGGCCTGAACACGCTCATCGACTTTCGCTACCAGCAACATTTCAAGGCCGATCGCGGCACCGACGGGATGGGCAAGGCCCGCTACGGCCGCAGCGGCAAGGACATCGTTCTCAAGCTTCCCGTCGGCACCCAAATTCTGGCGGAAGACAACGAGACGGTGATTGCCGACCTGATCGCGGTCGGACAGCGCGTTGTCCTGCTCAAGGGCGGGCAGGGCGGACGCGGCAATATCCATTTCAAGAGCTCGACCAATCAGGCCCCCCGGCGCGCGGACACCGGCGGCGAATCCCAGGAGATGTGGGTCTGGCTGCGTCTGAAACTGATCGCCGATGCCGGGCTTGTCGGATTGCCCAATGCCGGGAAGTCCACCTTTCTGGCTGCGGTCAGTGCCGCCAAGCCGAAGGTCGCGGACTATCCCTTCACCACGCTGCATCCGGCATTGGGTGTGGTGCAGAGCGACGATGAAGCCTTTGTGCTTGCCGATATTCCGGGCCTGATCGAAGGCGCCCATGAAGGCAAGGGGCTGGGCGACCGGTTCCTGGGCCATGTGGAACGCTGCCGGGTCTTGCTGCATTTGATCGATCCGACCCTGGGCCCCGAGGTGGTGGTCGAATCCTACAAGACCGTTCGCGGGGAGCTGGAGGCCTATGGCGCCGGGCTCGAATCCAAGCCGGAGATCGTCGCGCTGAGCAAATGCGACGCGTTGTCCGATGAAGAACTCGCGGCCTGCTGTGAGGCGTTGGTACCGCATGTGGCGGGCGATGTGATGGAGGTCTCTGCCGTCGCGCGGATGCACGTCACGGAAACTCTGCGTGCGCTTCGTCTGGTGATCGAGGCGGCCCGCGACGAAGATAACGGCGACGACGACAAAGACGATGACGCGTCCGGCGCAGATCAGGAGCGCGCTGCGGAGCAGCTGACATGAGCGATCTGACCCAAAGCCGGCGGGTTGTCGTTAAGGTCGGATCCGCGCTGCTGGCGCTCGAGGACGGCCAGTTGCGCACCGACTGGCTTGCCGCGCTCGCCGAGGATGTTGCGCGGCTGCGTGGTGCCGGTGCGGAGGTGCTGATTGTCTCGTCGGGCGCGATCGCGGTGGGGCGGCGTTTGCTCGGCCTGGCCAGCGGCCCGCGCAACCGGGTGCTGCGCCTGGATGAAAGTCAGGCCGCAGCTGCCACCGGGCAGGTGCAACTGGCTCATGCCTGGCAGGATGCCCTGGCCCTGCACAAGGTGCCCGTGGCGCAAATTCTTCTGACCACCGACGACACCGAAGACCGGCGCCGTCACCTGAATGCGCGCAACACGATCGCCACGCTTCTGCGCCTCGGCGTGGTGCCGGTTATCAACGAGAATGACACGGTGGCCACGGAAGAAATTCGCTTCGGTGATAATGACCGGCTGGCCGCGCGTGTGGCTCAGATGATGGAGGCCGATACCTGCGTGATTTTGTCCGATATCGACGGTCTCTACACCGCCGACCCGACCCGGGACGACACGGCCGAACATATCGCGCGGGTTGAAGCGATCACGCCGGAGATCGAGGCGATGGCCGGTGAGACGGCAGGCGATGACGGGTCCGGCGGGATGATCACAAAGATCGAAGCGGCCCGCGTGGCCATGCAGGCCGGATGCCGCATGGTGATTTCCGACGGGCGAGATTTGCATCCTCTGCGGCGCCTGATCGAGGGCGAGCGGGCCACATGGTTCCTGCCCCAGGGGGAACCGCAGACCGCACGCAAACGCTGGATTGCCGGAGCTCTCAACCCGGTGGGCACCATCATTGTGGACGATGGTGCGGCGAGCGCGCTGGCGCGTGGCAAGAGCCTGCTTCCGGCCGGTGTCACCCGTGTGGATGGCACCTTCCATCGCGGAGACCCGGTTGTGGTCAAGGCCGGCGACGGGACCGAGCTCGCACGCGGGCTAGTGGCCTATGACAGCAAGGATGCATGCCGGATCGTCGGACGCCGGTCTGACGAGATCGAGGGCATTCTCGGCTATCGCGGACGTGAGGAAATGATTCACCGCGATGATCTGGTCGAGAGCTGAGTTCTGCCATGCTCGCCCGACAGACCCACGACGGGTGGCTCTACAGCGCGGTTCTGCTGATCGCGCTGATCTCCGTCGCCCATGCGGCGATCTTCGTGCGTATGGCCGACGCCGATCCACTGATGATTGCAGCCTATCGCCTGCTGATCGCTGGTGCCGTCCTGCTGCCTTTTGCGCTGGTCTCGGCCTGGTCGGATATGCGGCAACTGACTCGACGGGAATGGTGCTTGATTGGCCTCGCAGCTATTTTTCTGGCGTTGCATTTTGCCACCTGGAACGCGGGTGTGAAGCGAACCTCGATCGCAAATTCCGTGGTGCTGGTCACGCTGACCCCGGTCTGGCTCGCGCTCTGGTCGGTGGTGGTTTTGCGCCGTTCGCCCGGCCCGCATATCTGGGGCGCGATCGTGCTGGCGGTGAGTGGCAGCGCGGTGATGGCCTGGGGCAGTCTTCGGATCGGATTCGAAACACTGGTCGGGGACGGTCTGGCGCTGGCCGGCGGGATTTTCTTTGCGGCGTTCTTTCTGGTGGCCGAAAACCTGCGGCGCAGCGTTGGATTGATGGCGTTCATCACGCTGATCTATCTCGGGGCGGCCGTGATGCTTTGGGTGCCGGTCGTCGCGCTGGGGCTCCCGGTTGCCGGATTTACAACCGAGACCTATCTCGCACTCATTGCGCTTGGACTGGTCAGCCAGGTGATCGGTCATTCCGCGTTCAATTGGGCCGTGCGCGCGATATCACCGATGATTCTGGCGCTGCTCTTACTGGCAGAGCCGGTCTTGAGCGCGGCATTGGGCTGGCTCTATTTCCGGGAAGGCTTTGGTGTTGAAACCGTGATCGGCGGTGGATTGATCCTGGCCGCGACCTATCTGGGACTGCGCGCGGGGGACAACGGAGCCGACAAGGGCCCGGACAAAAGCGGGAAACCGCAAACAGGGTGAATTTCACGGCCGGATTGACTATCGTCGCCCCGGTCAGACCGAAAACACGGTCGGAGAAGAATGATGACAGCAGCACACGACCTGTCGGCGGATCACAATATCCACGACATGATGCAAGAGATCGGCGTGGCCGCGAAGGCGGCAGCCCATGAACTCGCGAGCGCGTCGCCCGAGGCCAAGAACGCGGCCCTGCAGGCTGCCGCGGCGGCTGTACGGGCACGCAAGGACGAGATTCTTGCCGCCAATGGGAGAGATGTCGCAGCCGCCGAGAAGAATGGCGTTAAGGGCTCCTTCCTCGATCGCCTGATCCTCGATGACGCGCGGGTCGAGGCCATGGCGCGCGGTCTGGAAGAGGTCGCGGCTCTGCCGGATCCGATCGGCACCGTGCTCGCCGAATGGGAACGTCCCAACGGGCTGCAGATTTCACGCGTTCGCGTACCGTTGGGTGTGATCGGCGTGATCTATGAATCCCGTCCGAACGTGACGGCGGATGCCGGCGGCCTGTGCGTCAAGGCCGGCAATGCGGCAATCCTGCGTGGCGGATCGGAAAGTTTTCAATCCTCGGGGGTCATTCTGTCCTGCCTGCAGGACGGATTGCGCGCCGCGGGACTGCCGGCCACGGCCGTTCAGGCACCCTCGACCACGGATCGTGAGGCGGTCGGTGCGTTGCTGCGCATGATCGACCATGTGGATGTGATTGTGCCGCGCGGTGGCAAGTCGTTGATTGAACGGATTCAGAACGAAAGCCGGATTCCCGTCTTCGCCCATCTGGAAGGGCTCTGTCACACCTATGTGCATGGTGCGGCCAATCCGCAGATGGCGCGGGATATCGTCCTGAACGCGAAGATGCGCCGGACCGGTATTTGCGGGGCTACGGAAACGGTCCTGATCGATCGCAGTATTGCCGGCGATCTGCTGAGGCAGATCGTGGACGATCTGACCGACGCCGGGTGCGAGGTGCGCGGCGGTGCCGAAGCCTGTGCCATCGATGACCGGATTGTTCCGGCCACGGATGAGGACTGGACCACCGAATATCTCGATGCCATCGTCTCGGTGCGTGTGGTCGAGGATGTGGATGCAGCGATAGATCATGTGAATGTGCACGGCTCGAACCATACCGATGCCATCGTGACCGACGATGCCGTCGCGGCCGAGCGGTTCCTCAACCGCATCGATAGCGGGATCGTGCTGCACAATGCCTCGACTCAGTTTGCCGATGGCGGCGAGTTCGGCATGGGTGCAGAGATCGGGATTTCCACTGGCAAGATGCATGCGCGTGGTCCTGTCGGTGCCGAGCAACTCACCAGCTACAAATACGTCGTGCGCGGCGCCGGGCAGGTCCGGCCCTGACGCCGGTCCGGACATCATGACAGACAGCGTGGTTTTTTCCGGCCAGGCGGGCGCGCTGTCGCACCGCAACCGGCGGATCGGGCTTCTGGGCGGATCCTTCAACCCGGCCCATGACGGGCATCGCTATATCAGCATCGAGGCTATGAAGCGCCTTGGGCTCGATGAGGTCTGGTGGCTGGTCTCGCCCCAGAACCCGCTGAAGTCCGAGTCGGGTATGGCCTCCTTCGACAGACGCGTCGCCAGTGCCCGTGTTGTCGCACGCCATCCGCGTATTCGGGTGTCCACGATCGAAGCCGAAATGGGGACGCGGTACACCGCCGATACCCTGGAAATGCTGGGTTTGCGCTACCCGGCAGCGCGGTTTGTCTGGCTGATGGGAGCGGACAATCTGTCCCAGATCTCACGCTGGCAGGATTGGTCAAAAATATTTAACACAGTTTCGATTGCCGTCTTTGCCCGCGATTCATATGATTCAAAAGCACTGTCGGCGCTCGCGGCACAGCGGTTTGTATTCGCGAGATTGCCGGCCAGCGCGGCCATGGCCCTCGCCGATGCCGCGCCGCCTGCCTGGGTGTTTTTACGAATCAGGCCTCACCCGGCAGCGGCAACAGACTTGCGGCGGGCTGGTGATTGGCCGGTCGATACGTGATACAGAACCGGGACCCGGTAATGCCGGCCCCGCTTAAGGAGGCGCAGCTTGGATACGAGGATTTCGTCATAGCAGGTCAAGTCAAGGCTCCGTCGCGGCCAACAGCGGCGCAAACCCTCGCCCTTGTCGAGAAATCCCTCGATGACGACAAGGCCGATGACATCAAGGTCATTCCTCTGGCCGGAAAATCCGATATTGCAGACTATATGGTGGTGGCCAGCGGCACATCATCGCGTCGGCTCGATTCGATAACCGAGCACCTGCTCGAGAATCTCAAGTCGTTCGGCGTGCGCGGTTCGCATGCCGAGGGGCGGCGCAGTGGTGAGTGGGTGCTGATCGATGCCGGTGATGTCATCGTGCATCTCTTCCGGCCGGAAGTCCGCGAACACTATGCCATCGAGAAACTCTGGGAAGTCGATTTCGCAGAAGATCGTTCCATGCCGGGAAGCGTCACGGCCTGACGGGCATCTGCCCGTGGTGAGGATATGAGGTGATGCGGATATTGATTGCCGCGATCGGGCGGGCGCGGGCCGGTCCCGAAGCCACCCTGTTCGAACATTTTTCACAACGCATCAATGTCTGGGATGTCGAGCTGCGTGAGCTTGAACTCAAGCGCAATGTGCCGGCGGGCCAGACATCCGAAGCGGAAGGCGCGTTGCTTCTGGCCGCGGTACCGGACGGAGCGCATGTGATCGCCCTGGATGAGGGCGGCAAGCAGCTCTCCAGCGAAGATATCGCGCAGCATCTGGGCGATCTGCAGGATGACGGGTGCCGGGACTTGGTTTTCCTGATTGGTGGTGCGGACGGGCACAGCCGGGCCGTGCGCGAGCGTGCCGATCGTAAGCTGGCGTTCGGGCGGAACACCTGGCCGCATATGCTGGTGCGCGGGCTTCTGGCCGAGCAGGTTTACCGGGCCCAGCAGATTTTGGCCGGGCACCCCTATCATCGGGCCTAGTCAGCGCAGCGAGAGACTGGCCCGAGCCGCGAGAATCGGGCACAACAGCCCTGAATTCCACTAACCGCGCTAGATTGGGACCACGCGGATGAACCATCTGATTATCACACGCCACGGGCAGAGCCAGTGGAACCTCGAAAACCGCTTCACGGGCTGGGAAGACGTTGCGCTGACCGAACTTGGCGAGGCGGAGGCCAAACGTGCCGGGGAGCTGATCAAGGACTACCGGATCGATTCGGTGTTCTCCTCGACCCTGCAGCGTGCGCTGCGCACGGTGCAGATCGCTCTCGACTCGGCCGTCGCATCAGGGGGCGATTTTGATCACCTGCGCGATGGAGACGGCTGGAAGATCACTCAGCATGACGATCTGCGCGAGCGCCACTACGGTGACCTGGTCGGCCTGAACAAGGCGGAAACGGCTAAGAAGTATGGCGATGAGCAGGTCCATCTCTGGCGCCGCGGGTTTGAGGTGCAACCGCCGAATGGCGAGAGCCTGGCCGATGTGGTGGAGCGTGTGCGCCCTTATTACGAGAGCGCCATCGCGCCGCTGATCGCCGAAGGGAAGAACGTGCTTGTCTCGGCGCATGGCAACAGCCTGCGTGCGCTGCTGCTCATCCTGGGGGAATACACTCAGGAGGAGATCACGAGTGTGGAACTCCCGACGGGCCGCCCCCTGGTGTGTGATTTCGAGAATGGCGTCAAACAGAAGAGCTATTATCTCGGCGAGTAACCATAGGCGCCTCCGCCGGGCCGTTTCGGGGCTTCTGGCAGCGGGGGTTTACCTGTCTTTTCCCGCCGCCGCGCACAGCCAGGACAGCGCCACAGAGGATCGTCTGGAAGAAGTGCGCGGTGCACTGGAGCGCGATGCGAAAGCGGTCGAAGCGCTGGCACGCGAAGCCGAGCTCCAGTCCGAAGAACTCGCACGCTTGCGCAGCGAGATGCGGGCGGCAGCACAGGCCGTTCAATCCCACGAAGCCGCGCTGGATACGCTGGAAACAGAGTTGTCGGTTCTCGCAGGAGAGGCGGCGCGCAAGGAGGTCCAGTTTGAGCGCCGGCGTGACGAACTCGGCCGCACGGTGGCGGCCCTGCAACGCATGGCAATTCGCCCGACCGCTTCTCTGCTCGTCAGTCCCGGAGACCCCAATGACGTGGTTTGCAGCGGGCTTCTGTTGCGGGCCACGGTCCCCGAGATTGAACGGCAGGCGCGGGTTTTGCGGGCTGATATCGACGAGCTCACGGAAATCCAGACCGGAATCCGGTCCCGCAAGTCCGAACTGGAGGTTGCAGCGGTGGATCTGAACCGCGAGCGCCAGCGGCTGAAGGCGCTTTCGGATGACAAGAACCGGGTGCTGACCCGGACCCAGGCGGCGCGGTCTGCCGCGGAACAGCGGGTGGAAAAGCTGCGTTCGGAGGCGCGAACCCTCAAAGAGCTGCTTTCAAATCTGCGTGATAGCACCGCCGCCGCCATCCCGCAGCCCCCGCCTCGCAGCGGCGCGCCGCGCGAAACTCTGGTTGTGCCGACCCTGAAACCGTCTGGTCCCTCGATTGCCACCGCGCGCGGTCAGCTCTCCTTGCCCGCGCATGGCCTGGTTGTCCGGGGGTTTGGTGATCCGACCGAGGCCGGTGCGACAGCCAGTGGCGTCACCTGGCAAACCCGCGCGAACGCTCAGGTGGTCGCCCCCTGGGACGGGCGAATCGTGTTCGCGGGGCCGTTTCGAAGATTCGGGCAAATCTTGATCATCGATCATGGCGAGGGATATCATTCGCTCATTGCCGGACTCGGGCGGATTGATGCGCAGATGGACCAGTGGGTCCTGGCGGGAGAATCCATCGGAGCCACCGGCACTGGCGCTGATGCCACAAGCGGGGGGCGGGCCTCTCAGGCCCAAAGCCGTTCGGGCGGACCAACACTGTATGTTGAGTTTCGCAAGGACGGGACACCAGTTAACCCGCTGCCCTGGTTGGCAGCGCAAACGAACAGGACACAAGGCTGATGCGTAAATTTCTTTCCGTGGTCGCGTTTTCGACCATGCTCGCCACCGTTCCCGCGGCCGCGATCGCCGCTGAATCAGATGAGGAAACCTTCCGCCAGCTTGAGTTGTTTGGCGATGTGTTCGAACGGGTGCGCGCGCAATATGTCGATGAATCTGCCGACAAGGACCTGATCGAGGCGGCCATCAACGGCATGCTGCAGTCGCTCGACCCGCATTCGAGCTATCTCAATGAGGAGAGCTTCCGGGACATGCAGGTTCAGACCCGCGGTGAATTCGGCGGACTGGGCATTGAAGTCACCATGGAACAGGGGCTGGTGCGCGTCGTCTCGCCGATCGATGATACGCCGGCGGCCCGGGCCGGGCTGGAAGCCGGAGATTTCATCACCCATCTCGATGGCGAAACGGTGCGCGGCCTGACTCTGTCGGATGCCGTTGAAAAGATGCGCGGCCGGGTTGGCTCGGATATCGAACTGACGATCCGCCGCGAGGGCCAGGAACCGTTCGATGTGACGGTGACTCGTGATGTGGTGCGTATTCGTTCGGTGCGCAGCCGCACTGAAGACAAGGTCGGATATGTCCGGGTGACCACCTTCAACGAGCAGACCATGGATGGCGTGGAAGCTTCGATGGAAAGCCTCAAGGAAGAACTCGGCGATCAGATGATCGGCGTGGTTCTGGATTTGCGGCGCAATCCCGGAGGGTTGCTCGATCAGGCCGTGAAGGTGTCCGATGCCTTTCTCGACCGGGGTGAAATCGTCTCCACGCGCGGACGCGAGGCCGATGATACCCAGCGCTTCAATGCCACCAAGGGCGATCTGGCTGACGGCCTGCCGATGGTGGTGCTGATCAATCGCGGTTCGGCATCTGCATCCGAGATTGTTGCCGGCGCGCTGCAGGATCACAAGCGAGCAGTCATCATGGGCACCGAAAGCTTCGGCAAGGGCTCGGTGCAGACAATCATGCCCATCGCCGGGTATGGTGCGCTCCGTCTGACCACCGCGGCCTACTACACGCCCAGCGGACGTTCGATTCAGAAGACCGGTATCGAGCCGGATATTCTTGTCGAGCAGGCGCAGATCACAGAGGAAACTCCCACCGGCCGTTTGCGTGAGCAGGATTTGCGGAATGCGCGCGACAATGACGGCACCGTGCAGCCCGAGGATGAAGACGAGGGCGAGGTGAGCGAAACCACGGCGGTGCAGGACTATCAGCTGGCCCGGGCCCTGGATTTGCTTAAGGGCATTGCAACCTACAACGTGCGGGCCACCAACTGACCGTTAAGGTGTTTCTGCTACGTACCGCATCATGAGTGACGCGCAGGACGATCGACCTTCGAACCTAAGCGGCGTGGCAGTGTTGCCATGGTCCGTCGCGCTCGTCCTGTTTCTGGTGCTGCTCGGTTTTCTGGCGGCCCTGGGGATGGGGCTGACCTCCGACCCCGTGGCCGAGCCCGAGATGGCGGAGTCGTCCCAGGCGGAAGAGCCGCCCCAGCCCACATCGGAAGGCCCGGACGACGCATCGACAGGAACTGGAGAGGCTGACGAGATTGTAAGCGAGACCGCAAGCGGGGCTTCGTCCGAACCGGGCATGTCGGCCGATCCCGAGGCGGCGCGCGGGGGCGGGACGGAACCCCAGCCGGATTCGACATCACCGGACCAGGACATGGCCGAACAGATGTCCCCCGAACCGGATCCGGCGCAGGCCGAAGCCCTTGATGAAGCAGTTCCGACCGGGGCACCGGATTCGGCATCTGCACCGGCCACGCCGTCATCCGATGCAGAAACGGAGGTGGCCTCGATCCCGCCGCCACCGCCCGCGACCGCACCGTCTGTCGAAACAGCACCGCCGGTTCGGCCGCGCCGCAGCATCGATGCACTGCCACCGGCACCTGATCCGGGACTGGTAGAGGCATTGCCTCGGGGCCCCTTGCCGAAAATTGGCCCGAATGGCCGGGAGCCGTGGAAGGTCTATGCACGACCGTTCAACACCAGTGATGACCGGCCCCGTGTGGCCATTGTGCTGAGCGGATTGGGGCTTTCGAGCGCGGCCACCGAGGCCGCCATCCAGGGCTTGCCGAGCGAGGTCACACTCGCCTTCCAGCCCTTTGCCGACAATATCCAGCAATGGATTCGTCTTTCGCGCGCGGCGGGGCACGAAGTGCTGCTGAACCTGCCGATGGAACCGGTGGATATCCGGTCCAACGATCCGGGTCCCCGAGCGTTGTTCGTGAGCTTTACCCCTGAAGAAAATCTCGACCGGATGCGCTGGGCTCTCTCGCGGGTGTCGGGCTATGTGGGGGTGGTGAACCATATGGGGTCACGTTTCACCGTGTCCCGTGAAGCAATGCAGCCGGTTCTGACAGAACTGAAGGCGCGGGGATTGCTGTTTCTCGCTGCGCGCTCGGCGGCCCGCAGCGTGGCCACATCTCTGGCAACCGAAATGCAGGTGCCACGCGCAATCAATGACCGGTTTCTCGACAATCGCGAAGTGTCCCGCGCCACCGTCGATGCACGGCTGGCCGAGGTGGAGAGCATCGCGCAGGAGGCCGGCGTGTCGATTGCCATTGGCCAGGCCTTTCCGGTCACCATTGAGCGTATCCGCGCCTGGGCCGATACCCTGGACGAAAAGGGCATTGCGCTGGTCCCGATCTCCGCCGTGGTGGACAGGCAGTCGGACCGATGAGCGATATTCTGGCTTCGGAAGATGATGCGCAGCACTACCGGAAATGCGCGGGCGTGTTTCTGCTCAACGCAACCGGGCAGGTCTGGGTCGGGGAGCGCAATGACACGCCCGGTGCCTGGCAGATGCCCCAGGGCGGGATCGACAAGGGGGAAGACCCACGCGCGGCGGCACTGCGCGAGCTCGAGGAAGAAACCGGTACCGCGAATGTCGAGTTTATTGCCGAGGCCCCACACTGGCTGAAATACGACCTGCCGGGTGATCTCCAGCGCCGTGCCTGGAAAGGCAAATGGCGCGGACAGATGCAGAAGTGGTTCGCCTACCGCTATCTGGGCCGGGATTCAGGGATTGATGTGCTGGGGGTCAGGAAGCCGGAGTTCGACCGCTGGCGTTGGGTCGAACCGCAGGAGGTCCCCGCGCTGATCGTCGGGTTCAAGCGCCCGGTCTATGAAGCGCTGCTGCAGGAGTTTGCACCGATCCTGGGTGACTAGCAGAGACCGCGCTGCGGATCAGGCCGCTGCCGGAGTGCCCCGGCCCATGCGCAGATTGAGGAACCAGCAGGCCCCGCGGGCGATCCAGTTGGTCAGTCGACCGTGTGGCGAGAAGCCCACCGCCTTGAAGATCAAGGTGATCGCGCGCTCGACATGGCGCAGCTCATAGAAGCCATAGGCGCGCGACATGTAGGCGCGAATGCAGCGTTTCCGGTTATAGGCTTCGCCGTCATTGTTGGCGGCGTAATAGGCATAGGCCAGTTCGTCGTCCTCGCTCTCGCCGATCCGGCCGAGGCCCACCCACAGGCGCCGGATTTTGCCGAGATTCTCGATATCCCGGTAGCGCTCCATATGGGTGTAGAAAAGTTTGTAATGGCGTATCTCGTCCTTGGCGATCCGCGCGCAGATTTCCCGGAGAACGGGTTCCTCGGTCGCTTCCCGCAGAGCGCTGTAATAGGAAGACGTCCCGACTTCCACCATGCAGCGTGCCACGAGTTCGCCGCAGCGCGTGCCCCGCACGGATGTATCGGCCTCGACGGGCAACTGAATCTTGTCGGAAAATTTGGCGAACCGGCTCTCGAAATCGAACTCCGAATCCGCCATCTGGGCCCAGCGCGCAAGCGCCTGGCCATGCTGGACCTCTTCAAAGGCCCAACGCCGTGCGGCGTCCTGGAATTTCGGGTCGTCGTTGAAGACGCTGCACAGGTAGTCTGCGTAGATACCGCCATTGTACTCCACCATGGCGGCGGCCTTAACGATTCGTAACATCTCCGGATCGACACGGGTGGGGTCGAACTGGTCCCACGGGATATCGTCCAGTGACCAATATTTGTTGCTGTATTGCGTCATGGCATATCTATCAACGAAAACCGGCCGAGTCCGTTGCGGTCAATACCATTAATATATTGACCTGTCGCCAGAGGTCAAAACCCGGTGTGGATAGACGAAAATCCGTCTATCCACCTGAAACTATTGGTAAGTCTGACTGTCCAGGGAGGCGAGCTTCGCACGGGCCGATTCGGCGCGTTGTTCGGCAAGCGAACGTTCGGATGCGTTGTCACCGGCATCCGATACATCTTCGACCGCATCCTGAAGCGCCTTCTCGACGTCTTCACGCACGATATCGTCCAGCGGAATGGCTTCTTCGGCGAGAACCGTGCAGCGCTCGGCCGTGACCTCGGCAAATCCGCCGGCTATGAAGATACGGGTCTTGACCGACCCGCCCTCGAAGATATGGATGATGCCGGGGCGTACCGTTGAGATGACGGGGGTGTGACCCGGCAGGACGCCGAAGTCACCCTCAGCGCCAGGAATCACAACCATTTCGACCTCTTCCGAGAGAAGCAGCTTCTCCGGTGAGACCAGTTCGAACTGAACCGCGTTGTCTGCCACGCGAAATCTCCCGTTAGGCCGCTTCGGCCGCCATGGTCTGTGCCTTCTCGATGGCTTCCTCGATGGTGCCGACCATGTAGAAAGCCGATTCCGGCAGGTCGTCGTGCTCGCCGTCCACGATCTGCTGGAAGCCCTTGATCGTGTCTTCCAGCGCCACGAACTTGCCCGGTGCGCCGGTGAAGACTTCGGCCACATGGAAGGGCTGCGAGAGGAAACGCTGCAGCTTACGTGCGCGCGTCACCGTCATCTTGTCTTCTTCTGACAGCTCGTCCATGCCGAGAATGGCGATGATTTCCTGCAGGTTCTTGTAGCTCTGCAGGGTCTCCTGCACGCGACGTGCGACGTCGTAGTGCTCCTCGCCGATGACGCGGGCATCGAGAATACGACTGGTCGAGTCGAGCGGGTCCACCGCCGGGTAGATGCCGATTTCCGCAATCTGACGCGACAACACGGTCGTGGCGTCCAGATGCGAGAAGGCCGTTGCCGGTGCGGGGTCGGTCAAGTCATCCGCGGGCACGTAGATGGCCTGAACCGATGTGATCGAGCCCTTGTTGGTCGAGGTGATGCGCTCCTGCAAGGTGCCGAGGTCGGTGCCCAGGGTCGGCTGATAGCCCACAGCCGAGGGGATGCGACCCAGCAGAGCCGAAATTTCGGCGCCGGCCTGAGTGAAGCGGAAAATGTTGTCGACGAAGAACAGCACGTCCTGACCTTCTTCATCGCGGAAATACTCAGCCATGGTCAGGCCGGTCAGGGCGACACGTGCACGCGCTCCCGGCGGCTCGTTCATCTGGCCATAGACCAGGGCCGCCTTGGACTCGCCGTCGGGCTGGATCACGCCCGATTCCATCATCTCGTGATAGAGGTCATTGCCCTCACGGGTCCGCTCACCAACACCCGCAAACACCGAGTAACCGCCATGGCCCTTCGCGATGTTGTTGATGAGTTCCATGATCAGCACGGTCTTGCCCACGCCGGCGCCGCCGAACAGGCCGATCTTGCCGCCCTTGGCGTAAGGCGTGAGAAGGTCCACGACCTTGATGCCGGTGACGAGCTGTTCGGTGTCCGTCGCCTGATCCACGAAATCCGGGGCGGCGCGGTGAATTTCCGATGTCGCGGTGGCATTGACCGGGCCGCGCTCATCAATCGGCTCGCCGATCACATTGATGATACGTCCGAGCACTTCCGGGCCAACCGGGACGCTGATGGCAGCGCCGGTATCGACCACTTCCTGACCACGAACCAGACCTTCGGTCGTGTCCATGGAGATGGTGCGGACGGTGTTTTCGCCGAGGTGCTGGGCGACTTCGAGAACCAGGCGGTTGCCCTGGTTGTCCGTCTCCAGTGCATTCAGGATCGGGGGCAGGTCGCCATCGAACTGGACGTCGATAACGGCGCCGAGTACCTGAGTGATTTTGCCGACAACATTCTTTGACATGGTGTGCTCCTCGCTCGTTGGGAGTCGAGTGGTCTAAAGCGCTTCCGCGCCGGAGATAATCTCGATGAGTTCAGTGGTAATGGCTGCCTGACGCGTGCGGTTGTACTCGATCGAAAGACGTTCGATCATGTCACCGGCGTTGCGCGTGGCGTTGTCCATCGCGGTCATACGTGCACCCTGTTCGGATGCGAAGGATTCGATCATGGTGCGGAACACCTGGACCGACAGGTTACGTGGCAGAAGGTCTGCAAGAATGTCCTGCTCGTCGGGCTCGTAGTCGTAAACGGCACCCGAGGACAGCGCCGAGTCCTGCTCGTCTGCGCTGTTACCGTCGTTCCCGGCGGCCTCAGGAAGAGCAAACGGGATCAACTGCTGCGGCGTGACCTCCTGGGTCAGCGCCGAGACGAACTTGTTATAAACGATGGTGCAGATATCGCACTCGCCCGCCTCGAACATGTCCCGCGCGCGCTGCGCAATCTCGGCTGCCGTTTCGAAACGCGGTGACGGGCGCGCTGTGTCTTCCAGCGTATCGATAATGATACTGCCGAATTCCCGGCGCAGAATACCACGCCCCTTGCGACCGACGATCAGAAGCTTGACCTCCTTGCCGTCGGCCCGCAGGTCGAGAATCTTGTTACGGGTCCAGCGTACAATGGATCCGTTGAAACCGCCGCACAGCCCACGATCTGTGGTCATGACGATGAGCAGATGCACATCGTCTTTCCCGCTGCCCGCCAGAAGCGGCGGGGCCGTTCCGGCCGTGACGGCGCTTTGTGCCAGTGATCCGAGCATCCGTTCCATGCGCTCGGCATAGGGACGGGTTGCTTCGGCATCTTCCTGCGCACGGCGCAGCTTGGCCGCCGCGACCATCTTCATGGCCGAGGTGATCCGCTGGGTGGACTTTACCGAACTGATACGGACCCGCAGGTCCTTGAGGCTCGCCATCTGTCAGTCGCTATCCGTGTTATCCGTACCGAACTAGGCGAAGGTCTTCGCGTAGGCGGCGATGACCTCTTCGAGCTTCTTCTCGGTCTCGTCGCTGAGCGCGCCGCTTTCGCGGATCGTCAGCAGAATGTCGGCGTGATTGTCGCGGACATGATCGAGAAGCTGAGCTTCGAAGCGGTTGACGTCGCCGACAGCAATCCCATCGAGATAGCCGCGCACGCCCGAGAAAATCGCCACAACCTGCTCTTCCATCGGGAGCGGGCTGTACTGGGGCTGCTTCAGCAGCTCGGTCAGACGCGCACCGCGGGCCAGCAGCTGCTGGGTTGAGCGGTCGAGATCCGAAGCGAACTGGGAGAAGGCTTCCATCTCGCGATACTGGGCGAGTTCGAGCTTGATCGAACCGGCCACCGACTTCATCGCCTTTGTCTGCGCGGCCGAGCCAACGCGGCTGACCGACAGGCCGACGTTAATCGCCGGACGAACGCCCTTATAGAACAGGTCCGTTTCCAGGAAGATCTGACCGTCGGTGATCGAAATCACGTTGGTCGGAATATAGGCCGACACGTCGTTGGCCTGAGTTTCGATGACCGGCAGGGCCGTCAGCGAACCGCCGCCCAGCTCGTCATTCATCTTCGCCGCACGCTCAAGCAGGCGGGAATGGAGATAGAACACGTCACCCGGATAGGCTTCACGACCCGGCGGACGACGCAGCAGCAGGGACATCTGGCGATAGGCCGTCGCCTGCTTGGACAGATCGTCATAGAAGATAACGGCATGCATGCCGTTGTCGCGGAAATACTCGCCCATGGCGCAGCCGGCATAGGGTGCCAGGAACTGCAGCGGAGCCGGTTCGGACGCCGTGGCGGCCACGACGATGGTGTAATCCAGAGCGCCGTAGTCCCGCAGGGTCTTGACGACCTGCGCGACCGTCGCGCGCTTCTGGCCAACGGCCACATAGATGCAGAAGAGCTTGTCTGAATCCGGGCTGGCATCGTTGATTTTCTTCTGGTTCAGGATCGCATCGACAATCACGGCGGTCTTGCCGGTCTGACGGTAACCGATGATCAGCTCGCGCTGACAACGGCAGAAGGGCACAAGCGCGTCGAGCGCCTTCAGGCCGGTCTGCATCGGTTCGCTCACCGACTGGCGCGGGATGATGCCCGGCGCCTTGACCTCGATCAGGCGGCGCTCGTCGGTTTCAACGTCGCCGCTGCCGTCGATCGGGTTGCCCAGCGCATCCACGACGCGGCCCAGAAGGCCCTTGCCGACGGGAACGTCGACGATGTCGCCGGTCCGCTTGACCGTGTCGCCTTCCTTGATGTCACGGTCGTTGCCGAAAATCACGATACCGACATTGTCGGTCTCGAGGTTCAGCGCCATGCCCATAATTCCGCCGGGGAACTCGACCATCTCACCGGCCTGAACATTGTCGAGGCCATAAACGCGGGCAACACCGTCACCGACGGAGAGGACCTGGCCTACCTCCGAGACATCGGCCTCGGCATCGAAATTGGCAATCTGATCTTTCAGGATCGCCGAAATTTCAGCGGCACGAATTTCCATCCTTTAAGCTCCCTTCATGGCGTATTGCAGGCGCTGAAGTTTGGTCTTCAGCGATGCGTCGATCATCCGAGATCCGACACGCACCACCAGGCCACCAATCAGCGAGGGGTCCACATTCGGTTCGACGGCGATCTTTCCGCCCAGTTTTTCGCGCAGGCTCTCTGTGAGCTGTTGCAGTTGATCGTCATTCAACGGCCGGGCCGAGGTGACCTCTGCCGTGATCTCACCGCGCCGACGCGACAGTTCCGCCAGATAGGCGGTGATCATGTCTGCCAGCACGAACAACCGGTTGTTTTCGGCCACAACACCGATGAAACGGCGGGTCAGCGCGTGTGCGCCACCCTGCTCAAGAATGGTGTTGAGGGCTTTCGCCTTGTCATCGCGGTCGATTACAGGCGAACGCAGGACTTTGGGGAGGTCGTCACTCTCCGCGATCAGTGTCCGCAGGGACTCGAGATCGCTCGCAACCTCGTCGAGGCTCTTGGCCTCGTCCGCGAGTTCGTATAACGCCAGCCCGTATCGCTCTGCGATGTCGCCGACTACGCTTGTTTCCGCCGCCACGTTGCGACTGCCCCCCTGGGCCGAAATTGTGTAAGTGCGATATGTGTAACCGATTGATTTATATATAAAAAAACCGGCTGCCCGAACATTGGAAAACCACCGCCGCCAAGGCACGGGCTTGGTAGCACAGGCCTTTTGGGCTGGCAAGCGTACCGCAATGCAAAAAGTGTACAAATCTGGCGATTTTTCCCGCCGGACTTTGCGTCGTTTCGATGCGTCCTGCATGAGGGGCGGGCCTAAAGAAAACTATACGGGTCGATATCCACGCGCACCCGCGCGCTGGCGGGAACCTTGATCTGTTTCAGCCAGTCGCGCAGCACCGGCTGAACCGACACATCGCGTGAGGCCTTGAGGAGCAATCGGTGGCGGTGCTGGCCGCGCAGCAGCGAAAGCGGCGCGGGGGCCGGCCCCAGCACCCGTATCTCCGGGCTGCTGGGGGCGCAGCGCGCGAGTGCCTGCGCGAGATCGCGCGCCTCATGCGGGTCGCGGCTGGACACCACGATTGCCGCTAGCCGTCCGAAGGGGGGCCACTCCCCGGCCTGCCGGGCTTCGGTTTCCAGTTCGAAGAAGCGGGCCTCGTCTCCCGACACCAGTGCCTGCATCACCGGATGTTCGGGCTGGAAGGTCTGGATCAGAACCCGTCCCGGACGTTCAGCACGCCCTGCGCGCCCGGAGACCTGTTGCAGGATCTGATAGGTACGTTCGCCCGCGCGCAGGTCGCCGCCGGCCAGGCCGAGATCGGCATCGACGATCCCCACAAGCGTCAGATTCGGAAAGTGGTGTCCCTTGGCCACCATCTGGGTGCCGATCAGAATATCGAGCGCACCGCTTTCGACGGATTTCACGAATTGCGCGGCGGATTCCGGACCGCGCATGGTGTCGCTGGTCATGATGCCGATGCGCGCCTCGGGCAGCAGACCGGCGACCTCTTCGGCGATCCGCTCGACCCCGGGTCCGCAGGCGACCAGCGTGTCCACATTCTCGCAGGACGGGCAAATGCTGGGGGCCGGGACCTCATAGCCGCAATGGTGACATTGCAGGCGCTTGCGGAAGCGATGTTCGGTCAGCCAGGCCGCACAGCTCGGGCATTCGATCCGGTGACCGCAGGTGCGGCACAGGGTCAGCGGGGCATAGCCGCGCCGGTTGAGGAACAACATGGACTGTTCCCCGGCTTCGATTGTCGTGCGCAGCGCCGTGACCAGTTCGTCGGAGATGAACCGGTTGGCAGTGAGGTCGGCGGTTCGCAGATCGATAGCGGTGATAGTCGGCATCACCGCCACGCCGAACCGCTCGGGCAGGGGAATCGAGTCGAACCGTTCACGGCTGACATTGACCCGGGTTTCCAGAGAGGGTGTTGCGGAGGCGAGCAACACCGTCGCCGCGGCAAAGCGGGCGCGTACGATCGCCATGTCCCGCCCGTGATAGGGCACGCCATCCTCCTGCTTGAAGGCGGGCTCGTGCTCCTCATCGATAACGATGAGGCCGAGATCCGCAAGCGGCAGGAACAATGCCGAGCGCGCGCCGACGATAATCCGGGCATTGCCGCTCGCCACGGCCCGCCAGGTGATCCGCCGCTGAACCTGGCTCAAATCCGAATGCCACACGGCAGGTGCGACCCCGAACCGTGCGCTGAAGCGTTCGAGCCATTGCGGTGTCAACGCGATCTCGGGCAGCAGCACCAGAACCTGACGTCCGGCCTCGAGCGCTGCGGCGATGGCCTCGAAATAGACTTCGGTCTTGCCCGAGCCGGTGACGCCGTCGATCAGGGTTACCGAGAAGGCCGAAGCCGCGACCTTTTCACAGAGAGTGCGCGCGGCCTGCGCCTGATCTGCGGACAATTCGGGGCCTGCGCGCGACAGGTCCGGCATCTCGAATGGCGGCGGCGGCGGGACCTCAATCCGTTCCAGCGCACCCGCCTCGGCAAGACCCTTGATGACACCTGCCGATACACCCGCCTCGCGGGCCAGGTCGCCGGCCGAGAGTGCGGGGCCGTCTTCAAGAACCGACAGAACTCGCTGGCGCGCCGGGGTCATGCGCAGGTCGTCGGGCGGGGCCCCTCGCCGGAACATCACGACCGGCCGGGGCGGTTCCAGTGCGTCGGGGGACCGCATCGCCATCCGCAGAACCGCGCCCGGGGTGCTGAGCGTGTAGCTGGCCACCCAGTCAACGAAGCTGCGAATCTGATCGGGCATGGGGGGTGCATCGAGAGCCCCGTCGACGGGGCGGAGTTTGGCCGCGTCCACATCGCCTGTCGCCGGCCCCCAGACAACACCGATCATGTCACGCTTGCCGAGCGGGACATGGACGTAGTCGCCCGGCGCGAGGTCCAGCCCCTCGGGCACCAGATAGTCATAGGGCCCCACCACCGGCGTGGGCAGCAGGACGCTGACGGCCGGCGGGTTTGGAAAAAGCGGTGCGGTGGTGTCGTTCGGGGGCATCCGTTACACTCTATCGGGCGACTCGCAGGCGTCCAACGTAAGCTGCAGGCGGGATCGAAATATTCACCCTGGCGTTTTGAATTGGGTCCCGTGTAACGGGCTCCGCGGAGATAAGGAAAACGCATATGAAGTTTTTTGTGGACACTGCCGATCTCGATGACATCCGTGATCTGGCCGCCACAGGTCTTGTGGATGGTGTGACGACCAACCCGTCTCTGATCGCGAAATCCGGACGGAACATGCTCGATGTGATCGCGGAAATATGCGACGTGGTGCCGGGTCCGGTCAGCGCCGAGGTGACGGCCACCGAAGTGGACGACATGCTCGCCGAAGCCGATGTGCTCGCCGCCGTTGCATCGAATGTGACCATCAAGGTGCCGTTGACCCCGGACGGGCTGAAGGCCTGCCGGGCGCTGCGGGACCGGGATATCATGGTTAATGTCACCCTGTGCTTCTCGGCAGGGCAGGCGATCCTCGCGGCGAAAGCCGGTGCGTCCTTCATCTCTCCTTTCGTAGGGCGTCTCGACGATATCGGATTGCGGGGTCTCGACCTGATCGAGGCGATCGTTGATATCTACGAGCAGTACGACAACTTCGACACCGAGGTGCTGGTCGCTTCCATTCGCGGTCCGGCCCATGTGGTCGAGGCGGCCCGGACGGGCGCGCATGTCGCGACCCTGCCGCCCAATGTGGTGCGCCAGCTCTATCAGCACCCGCTGACCGACAAGGGGCTCTCGGCCTTCCTCAAGGATTGGGAAGCCACGGGCCAGTCGATCCTCGAGCAGGCCAGCCAGCGCAAGAGCGCAGCCGAATAGCTGGGCGGGGAGGCCGAAGCTGTGAGCACCAAAGCATCTAAGCCCGAGGCCGCCTCCTCCAGCGAACTGACCGATTCTCAGGTTGTGGCGTTTCTGCGCGCCAATCCGGATTTTCTGGAGCGGCATCCGCAGCTTCTCTCGGTGATCGTGCCCCCCGAGCGTGAGTTCGAGGATTTGGACCCGACCGGTGGAGAGGTGGTCGATCTCCAGGGCGCGATGCTGAACCGGATGCGCGCCGAGCTGGCCCAGCGCGATGCGCAGAGCAGCGAACTGATCGACGCCAGCCGCGCCAATCTGCAGAGCCAGAACCGGATTCATGCCGCCGTGATTGCATTGCTGTCATCACGGTCGCTCGATCACATGCTGGAGATCCTGACCATCGATCTGGCAGGGCTCCTGAATGTCGATGCCGTAGCGCTGTGTCTGGAGGGTGGCGCGGTGACGCCCACCACCAATCAGGGCGTGCGGGTGGTTCCGGTCGGCACCATCGACAAGATCGTCGATCTGTCACGGACGATCACCCTGCGCGAACATATTGACGGTGACCGCCGGATCTACGGTGAGGCCGCCGGTCTGGTGCGTTCGGAAGCCATGCTGCGGCTCTCGGTCCGCGAGGATGCGCCCTGTGCGCTGCTGGCACTGGGCAGCCGGGACCCGGACCGCTTCCACGCCGGACAGGGGTCGGAATTGTTGACCTTCCTTGCGCGCATCATGGAGCATTGCATCCGGACATGGCTCGACCTGCCGCGCTAGACGTACCCTCAAGCGCTCCATCGGCTGTCGATGGCGGTGTGCGTGATGCGCTGACCCGCTGGCAAACGCAACTCGCCACCGAACGGCGGGCCTCGGACCACACCGTGGCCGCTTATCTTCGCGACGTGGCCGCATTTCTCGATTTTGTCTCGATCCATTGCGGCGAACGGGTCTCGCTGGCCCGGCTCACATCTCTCAGGACCGGCGATTTCCGGGCCTGGCTGGCCAAGCGGGTGGGCGAGGGCTATGCGCGGACCTCCACCGCGCGTGCGCTTTCCTCGGTCCGGATGTTTTTTCGGTTTCTCGACCGCGAGGGACTGGGACACAACGCGGCCATCGGGGCCGTGCGCGGCCCGCGACTGCCACGTTCCGTGCCCAAGGCCCTGGCCGACCAGGAGACCGGAGACCTGATGGAGGCTGTGGTGCAACCGGCGCGGCCGGATGCGCCGCGCTGGGTGGGGGCGCGGGACCTGGCCGTGATGCTGTTGCTCTATGGCTGTGGTCTGCGCATTTCAGAGGCTCTCGACCTCAATCGTGACGATTTGCCTGTCGATGATGCGCTCAGCGTGACGGGCAAGGGCGGCAAGACACGCATGGTGCCCCTGCTGCCGGTGGTGCGGGCGGCGCTCGACGACTACATGGCGCGTTGTCCCCATACCGTCGCGCCCGATGGTCCGCTTTTTCTCGGGGTACGCGGCGGACGGCTGAATGCGCGAACGGTCCAGAAACGGATGCAGGAACTGCGCGCGCAACTGAGGCTGCCCGATGCGGCCACGCCCCACGCCCTGCGTCATTCCTTTGCGACCCACCTGCTGGCCTCGGGCGGCGACCTGCGCGCTATTCAGGAGCTTCTGGGCCACGCCTCGTTGTCCACGACCCAGCGCTATACCGATGTGGACAGCACGCGGCTGATCGATGTGTACAGCCGCGCCCATCCGCGTGCGCGCCGTAACTAGTCCCGGAAGAACACCGCGTCGTATTCCAGCATCCGGCCATAGTGACGGCTCCAGTATCCCGGCACGATCAGGTGCGGGCGAAAGCCCTTTATGGCGAGGCGATGGACCAGCGGCAGGTGATCGGGCTGGCCTTCATAGATCGGCTGAAGGGACAGTTCGAGCTGCAGCCCTGTGATCCGGTCCCAGCTTTCGCCGATGCCGTCGAGCACCTGATCCTCAAAACCCTGAGCGTCCGACTTCAGAAAGACACCGCGCGTGTCCTGCGCATAGGTATCGAGAATCGATGCGACCGTTGTCACCGGAACCGTTTCAAGGTCGCGCATGCGAGAGCTGGCGAGGCGGTCCCGGGCCGTGTCGTCGAGGGGCAGCACCGAGCTCATATCGGATTCGGCGGAGATGTTGATTTCAACCTCGCCCGATTCGGCCCCGACGGCCGTTCGGGGGGCGATCTGCCAGCGGGCATCTCCCGCGGCGTGGCGTTCGAGGTCCGCGTGCACGACCGAAAGCGGCTCGAAGGACACGATGTTTCGTTCGTACCCGTTGCGTCGCAGGGCGCGGGCGTATTGGCCGGTATTGGCGCCGATGTCGAGCACGCAAGCGATTTCGTGGGCGTGCAACAGCGAGATAATGCGTTCCCAATGTTAGGCCGCGCCCGGGAAGGGCGATACGTCAAAGCCGAGGCGGCGCGTCAGCCTGCGCAATCTGCCGACCATAGGAGTTTGCCTTGTTGTAATCCCGTTCCACGAATGTCCCTTCGCGTGCCGGAAACTATATCAGATCATCGACGTCTGCGGCCTCGTTCCGTTTGCAGCCACGCCTCAGCACACGTAGTTTCGGCGCTTCACCTGTTTTGAGTGCGACACATGTCCAGTTCGACTGATCTCGTCAACCAACGCGCACCCGGTTTTGTGCTGAAACTGATCGCGCCGGTGGTCGTTGCCGGCCTGTTGGCGCTGGCCGCGGTGCTGGTTCTGATCTGGGTGGCGGCCCACGGTCAGGACGAAGTGGCGGCGGATGCCTCAACGGATCTGATGGCAGCTGTGATGCACGGTATGGAGCATGATCTCAGGCAACTGGTCTTTGACTAAACATGGTGGGATCAGGCCATCGAGAACCTGATCGAGGAACCGAACCTCGAATGGGCCAGTGCGACGATTGGCATCCATGCAGCCGAGACATTCGATATCAGCGAGACCTTCGTTGTCTCGGAGCAGGACCGGACCCTGTTCGCTTATCGGGACGGGGTGATGTCGCGCGATGAAGCCTTTTCGAGTTTCGGCGAGGGCCTGAACGAACTTGTCGCTGCGGCGCGCAGAACGCCGATGATCGAACCAAGGCCGGTCTCAGCGTTTCTGCTGAAGGATGGGGTGGTGCATCTTGTGGCCGCGAGCGCGCTGACACCGGAAAATCCGACCACGGAACAGTCGCCTATCGGCCACGCCCGTTCTGGTGCACACCCGTGCCCTGACGGTTTCTGTGCTCACCATGCTCTCCGAGCAGTTCGGGTTTCACGATCTCACGATCATGCCCGATCGCCCGGCTAAGGGAGCCGATCGCCTGTGCGCGCCGCTCCCGAACGGATCGGGGGTACCCGCCGGCTGGTTTGTCTGGACCCCGCCACATCCGGGCTCGGCGCTTTTTGTGCAGGTGCTGCCCTGGCTGGTCGCGGGGGTGCTGATCCTGCTCGGTCTGGCCTATGTCTTCATCCGCCGTGTCGTGGCCGTGGCGCGAGAGGTCGCGGCAGACACACTCAGTCTGGCAGAAAAGGACTGTCAGCTCGCACAGACTAGCAAGCTGGCCGTTGTCGGCGAGATGGCGGCGGGCGTGGTTCATGAATTGAACCAGCCACTCAACATCATCCGCATGGCAACGGACTCCACGCGGGAGACGCTGCGTGCCAATCCAGGCGATCCGAGCCCTGACGAGATTGACAGACAGCTTTCGGTGATTGGCGGGCAGACGTGGCGGATGGCCGAAACCATCCAGAGCATGCGTATCTTCAGCCGTGACGACTATGGCCGCAAAATTGCCTTCGATCCGGTCCGTGCGACAAATCAGGTTTTGTCCTGGCTGCGTCCCGAACTGGCCGAGCGGAGCATCGGTGTCTCGCTGCGTACGCCTGCGAAATGTGGCCGAATTTATGGAGAACCGTCCCGGTTCGAGCAGGTCATCGTCAATCTCGTTCTCAATGCCCGTGATGCGGTTCGCCAGCATCAGGAAAACAGCGGTATCGCCAGCGGGGAGATATCCATCGAGGTCTCCGAAAACCTGGAGAACGATGCCGTGATGGTGGAGGTGCGCGACAATGGCGGGGGTGTGCCCGAAGAACATATAGAACGCCTCTTCGAGCCGTTTTTCACGACCAAGTCACCCGGAGACGGAACCGGTCTGGGTCTGTCGATTTCCTACGGAATTGTCGGCGGGATGAACGGAAGCCTGACGGTCTCGAATGTCGGTGATGGTGCCGTATTCCAGATCGAATTGCCCAGGCTCGCTGCGGCAAAAGAGGACGAGATGTCGCCATCTTCCGAAGCAGCCTCATGACCGGGCCGGCCCTGCATATTCTCGTTGTGGACGACGAGCCGCTGGCTGCCAACCAGGTTTCGAAGTTTCTCGAATCCGGAGAAGTGCGGACCAGCACAGCGAGCAGTGGACGCGCGGCACTAGCCTGTCATGTCGATGACCCGGCAGACATGATCGTGACCGACCTGCGGATGCCCGATGGGGATGGCATCGAGCTCATTCGAAAGATTCGCGCGTAGGACGCCGAACTCCCCATCATTGTGGTTACGGGGCAGGTTCTGCGTGAGGCCGAGGCCGAGGCTCTTGAAGCCGAGGCTACGGAGCTTCTGCGCAAGCCGCTCGATCTTGCCGAACTCGCCCAAAGCGTCAGACAGCACCTGCCATCCGCGCGATAGGCGAAGCGGCCCTGCCTAGATGTGGATCGTGCGCCCGTCTGCAGCGAGCGCGGCTTCCTTGACCGCTTCGGCCAGGGTGGGATGCCCGTGGCAGGTGCGCGCGATATCTTCGGCCGATGCGCCGAATTCCATCCCCACGACGATTTCGTGGATCAGGGTCCCGGCATCCGGACCGATGATATGTGCGCCCAGAACGCGGTCCGTCTTGGCGTCAGCCAGCAACTTCACAAAGCCGTCGGTCTTGTTCGCCGCGCGGGCACGACCGTTGGCTAAGAACGGAAACTTGCCGACCTTATAGTCGATGCCGTCGTCCTTCAGCTGTTCCTCGGTCTTCCCGACCGAGGCCACCTCGGGCCATGTATAGACAATGCCCGGAATCACATCGTAGTTCACATGGCCGGTCTCGCCGGAGATGATTTCGGCTGCCGCAACCCCTTCGTCTTCGGCCTTGTGCGCCAGCATCGGGCCGCGCACGCAATCGCCAATGGCATAGATGCCTTCGACATTGGTCTGGAAGTCGTCGTCGATTTCGACAAAACCCCGGTCGTCGGTCTCGACGCCGGCCTGTTCCAGCCCGAGCTGGTCGGTGTAGGGCCGACGTCCGATCGATACCAGAACCGTGTCGCAATCGATGGTCTCTGTGTCTCCGCCCGCAGCAGGTTCGACCGAGAGCTTGACCTTGGTCTTGAGGGTTTCCGCACCGGTGACCTTAGTACCCAGGCGGAACGTCATGCCCTGCTTTTCGAGAATTTTCTGAAAGGCCTTGGCGACTTCAAGGTCCATGCCGGGCGTGATCCGGTCGAGGAACTCGATCACCGTGACTTCGGCGCCCAGTCGCGCCCAGACCGATCCCATCTCCAGGCCGATATAGCCGGCGCCAACCACGACCAGGTGCTTGGGCACGCTCTCGAGTTCCAGGGCGCCGGTTGACGTGACGATGCGCTTTTCATCGATCTCCAGACCGGGCAGGGGGGTCGAATCCGAACCGGTTGCGATCAGCACGGCACCTGTCCTCAGGCTCCGGGACTCGCCGCTTTCGTTGGTGACTTCAACCTCTGTGGCGCTCTTGATACGCGCCGTGCCATGGAACGATGTCACCTTGTTCTTCTTGAACAGGAATTCGATGCCCTTGGTATTGTCTTCGACCACCTTGTTCTTGTGACTCATCATCGCATCGAGGTCGTAGGACACTTTCCCGACCTTCACGCCATGCGTGGCCAGACCATGCTGGGCATGGGCGTAATGTTCCGATGACTGGAGCAATGCCTTGGAAGGAATGCAGCCGATATTCAGGCACGTGCCGCCCAGGCTCTTGCGTTTGTCGATACAGGCGACGTTCAGCCCGAGTTGCGCAGCGCGGATTGCCGCAACGTAGCCCCCGGGGCCGGCGCCGATGACAACAAGGTCGAAACTGGTCTCATCTGCCATAAGTCTTAAACCCCGATCAGAAGGCGTTCCGGATCCTCGATCGCCTGCTTGATCCGGACGAGGAAGGTCACCGCTTCGCGGCCATCGACAATCCGATGATCATAGCTCAGAGCCACGTACATCATCGGCCGGATCACGATCTCATCGTCTACCACAACCGGGCGTTTGACAATATTGTGCATGCCCAGAATGCCCGATTGCGGCGGGTTCAGGATCGGCGTGGACAGCATCGAGCCAAAGATGCCGCCATTGGTGATCGTGAAGGTTCCGCCGGTCAATTCTGCCATGGACAGTTTGCCGTCGCGCGCACGCTGGCCAAAGTCGGAAATGCCGGATTCGATCTCGGCAAAGTTCTTCTGATCGGCGTCCCGCATCACCGGCACCACGAGACCCTGTGCACCGCCCACGGCGATCCCGATATCGTAGTAATCCTTGTAGATGATCTGGTCGCCAAAGATCTCGGCGTTCACGGCGGGGATTTCCTGCAGCGCGTTGATCGCCGCTTTGACGAAGATGCTCATGAAGCCGAGCTTGATGCCGTGCTTCTTCTCGAAGTCATCCTTGTACCGTGCCCGCAGATCCATCACGGCCTGCATGTCGATCTCGTTGAAGGTCGTCAGCATCGCAGCCGTGTTCTGCGCCTCTTTCAGGCGGGTCGCGACGGTCTGGCGCAACTTGGTCATGCGCACACGTTCTTCACCGCGCGGGTCTTCCGGGCGGTCGGGAAGTTCGTCGGTGGACACAAATGCCGGTGCGGCAGGCGCGGCGGCGGGGGCCGCAGCCGCCTTTGCGGGTGCCTTGGCAGAATCGCCACCGCTTTCCAGATGGCGCAGAATATCACCCTTGGTGATCCGCCCGTCACGGCCGGTGGCCTTGATATCGGCCGGATTCAGGCCGTTTTCCTCAACCAGTTTGCGCACCGCCGGGGCCAGCGGCAGATCGGTATTCGCTGTCCCGCCGGATTCGGCAGGCGTCTCGGCCGCTTCGGCTTCGGCTTTGTCTTCGGTGGGCTGGGCCGGTTTAGCGGGCGCGCCCGCGCCGGTCGTGATCCGCCCCACGACCGCGCCGACTTCGACATCGGCGCCTTCTTCGGCAACGATCTCGGCCAGTGTCCCGGCGCTCGGGGCCGGGAGTTCTGCTGTGACCTTGTCGGTCTCGATCTCGACAATGGCTTCATCGGCTTCAAAGGAATCGCCGACCTTCTTCAGCCAGCGCCCCACCGTGCCTTCGGCCACGGATTCCCCGAGATCCGGCACGGTGATATTGATGGCATCGCCCTCGCCGGATGCCGCGCCACCCGATGGTGCTGCGTCGAATGCGGGCTTGTCTGCCGCCTTGTCCGCTGCGCTCCGCGCCGGGGCATCGTCGGATTTACCGGCCGATGGTGCAGCCGTTGCGCTTTCGTCGATCGCTCCGATGACGCTGCCAACCTCCACATCGACGCCTTCCTCGGCCTTGATCTCTGTCAGAACGCCCGAACTGGGTGCCGGCACTTCGACGGTAACCTTGTCGGTCTCGATCTCGACCAGGGGCTCGTCTGCCGCGATGGCTTCACCGACCTTCTTGAACCAGCGGGCCACCGTGCCTTCGGTGACTGACTCGCCCATGTCGGGCACTTTGATTTCCGTCGCCATTTTCTAAACGTTCCTGTGGTTGTCCCGATGCCTCGGATTAGAGGGTCAGGGCTTCGTCAATGAGTTTTGCCTGCTCGCGCCGGTGGCGTGCGGCATTGCCCGTGGCGGGAGAGGCTGCTTCGGGTCGTCCGACATAGACCGGACGTTTGTGTTGCGCATCGATTTCGGTGAGAACCGCTTCCAGGCGGCGGTCAAGGAAGGTCCAGGCGCCCATGTTCTCTGGCTCTTCCTGGCACCAGACGGTCTCGGCGTGTTTGAAGCGCGAAAGTTCCTTCACTAGTGCCTTTTTCGGGAACGGATACAGCTGTTCCATGCGCAGGAAGAAGACGTCCTTGATGTCGCGTTTGGCGCGTTCCTCGAACAGGTCGTAATAGACCTTGCCCGAGCACAGAACGACCCGCTTCACATCCTTGTCCTCACAAAGCTTCTCATCGTCGTGGAGCACGCGGTGGAAACTTGTGCCGGGCCCGAAATCTTCCAGTTTCGAGACGCAGAGCTTGTGACGCAGAAGCGACTTCGGCGTCATCACAACCAGCGGCTTGCGGAAGTTGCGATGCACCTGGCGGCGGAGCGCGTGGTAGTAATTCGCGGGCGTGGTGATGTTGCACACCTGCATGTTGTTCTCTGCGCAAAGTTGCAGGTAGCGCTCGAGTTTGGCCGAGGAATGTTCCGGGCCCTGTCCTTCGTAGCCGTGGGGTAGAAGCATCACCAGGCCGGACATGCGGAGCCATTTGGACTCACCCGATGCGATGAACTGGTCGATGATGACCTGTGCACCATTGGCGAAATCGCCAAACTGGGCTTCCCACAAAACCAGCGCATGGGGTTCGGCCTGGCTGTAGCCATATTCGAAGCCGAGCACGCCGAATTCCGAGAGCGGGCTGTCGATCACCTCGATCGGGGCTTGCCCGTAGCGGATGTTCGAGAGCGGGAAATACTTGTCCTCGTTGACCTGGTCGATCAACACCGCGTGACGCTGGGAGAAGGTGCCACGACCGACATCTTCGCCGGAAAGGCGAACCGGGGTGGATTCACACAGCAGCGTGCCGAAGGCCAGCGCCTCGCCGGTGGCCCAGTCGATCCCTTCGCCGGTGTCGATCATCTTCCGCTTGTTCTTAAGCTGGCGGAGGATTTTCGAGTTCGCGTTGAAACCTTCGGGTGGTTCGGAAATGGTGTGACCGACCTCCTTGAGGAGTTCCATATCGGCAGCGGTTTCGCCGCGCTGTTCCTCTTCACCGTCGGCCATGCCCAGATCGGCCCAGCGACCTTCCAGCCAGTCTGCCTTGTTCGGCTTGTAGCTTTTGGCGGCTTCGAATTCCTGTTCCAGGAAGTCCTGGAACTCTTCGACCATCCGGTCGCCGCCGCCCTGGGGAATGACGCCTTCGTCTTCCAGCTGCTTGGCGTAGAGCGCGCGGGTTGTCGGCTGTTCCGAGATAGAATCGTACATCAGGGGCTGGGTGAAGGCTGGCTCGTCGGATTCGTTGTGTCCCGCGCGGCGATATCCCCAAAGGTCGAAGACAACATCGGCCTTGAACCGGTAACGGTACTCGGTCGCGATCCGGGCGGCGTGCACCGTGGATTCCGGATCGTCTCCGTTCACATGGAAAATCGGCGCCTGGATCATCTTCGCGACATCCGAGGAATAGGGCGATGAACGCGCGGCGGTCGGATTGGTTGTGAAGCCGATCTGGTTGTTCACGATCACATGGACCGTGCCGCCGGTACGGTAGCCGCGGAGCTGTGACAGATCCAGTGTTTCGGCCACGAGGCCCTGGCCCGCGAACGCTGCATCGCCATGCATCAGGATGCCCATCACCTTGTGCCGCTCTACATCCGAACGAAGCTGCTGCTTGGCGCGCACCTTCCCCAGAACGACCGTGTTGACCGCTTCCAGATGGCTGGGGTTGGGGGTCAGGGACAGATGCACCGTGTTGCCGTCGAAGGTGCGGTCCGAGGAGGTCCCGAGATGGTATTTCACATCGCCCGAACCCATGACGTCTTCCGGGTTCGGGGAGTTGCCCTCGAATTCCGAGAACATGGCGCGGAACGGCTTGTCCATGAAGTTGGTCAGCACGTTCAGCCGGCCGCGATGGGGCATGCCGATCACCAGTTCGCGTAGGCCGAGCTGTCCGCCGCGCTTGACGATCTGTTCGAGCGCCGGGATCAGGGATTCGCCGCCTTCCAGACCGAACCGCTTGGCCCCGGTGTATTTCTTGTCGAGGAATTGCTCGAAGATTTCCGCACGGGTCAGCGCACCGAGGATGGCTTCCTTGCCGCGCTTGGTGAACTCGGTGTGGTTGCGTTCGCCCTCGATGCGTTCCTGGATCCAGGCTTTTTCTTCCGGACCCTGGATGTGCATGAATTCGACACCGATATTGCCGCAATAGGTCTCGCGGACGACATCTATGATCTGGCGCATCGTGGCGGTTTCCAGCCCGAGCACGTAATTGATGAAGATCGGACGGTCCATGTCGGACTCGGCAAACCCGTAGGTCTTGGGGTCGAGTTCGGGATGGGCCTCGGGCTTCATCAGGCCAAGCGGGTCGAGATTGGCTTCCAGATGACCACGGACTCGGTAGGCGCGGATCAGCATCAGGGCGCGAATGGAATCCAGTGTCGCACGGCGAACCTGGTCCGGGGCCGCGCTGGCTTCGGCGGGGGCACCATAGGACAGGGGCGCGCCTTTCAGTGCGGCGCCGTTGTTGGCGTCGGCAATCCGCGCTGCGTGACCATTGCCGCCGGCGCCGTTTCCGCCGCCAATGACCTGCGAACCACGCGGCGCCCAGCTCGCCCCTTTCAGGTCTTCCAGGAGTGCACGGGCGTCATCGTGAAGGGAGCCGAAGAAATCACCCCATTCGGGATCGACGCTTTCGGGCCGTTCGAGATACTTGGAGTAGAGTTCGGCGACGAAGGTGGCATTGGCGCCGTTCAGAAACGACGTATGGCCGATATAGTTACTCATTGTTTTGCCGCGCGGTCAGGCTGCGGTCCCCGGTTGATAGGCGATGGTGTCCCCCGTCGCACTAACAATTAAGTCTTAGCCCTTCATGGCGGCCATCATCGTCGTCCCCAGAGCGGACGGCGAATCGGCCACAAGAATGTCGGCTGATTTCATCGCATCGATCTTGGCATCTGCTGTGCCTTTGCCGCCCGAGATGATCGCACCGGCATGGCCCATGCGTTTACCCGGAGGTGCGGTTACACCTGCGATGAAGCCTGCCATCGGCTTCTTGGTCTTGGAATCCTTGATGAACGCTGCCGCGTCTTCCTCGGCTGAGCCTCCGATCTCACCAATCATGATGATTCCTTCGGTCTCGTCATCGTCGAGGAACAGTTCGAGGCAATCGATGAAATTCGTGCCGTTGACCGGGTCACCGCCAATCCCGATGCAGGTGGTCTGGCCCAGCCCGACCGCCGTGGTCTGGCCGACAGCTTCATAGGTCAGGGTGCCCGAACGGGACACAATGCCGATCTTGCCGCGCTGATGAATGTGGCCGGGCCTGATCCCGATCTTGCATTCGTCCGGCGTGATGACGCCCGGGCAGTTCGGCCCGATCAGGCGCGTGTCCGACCCGTCGAGCGCGCGCTTGACCTTCACCATATCGAGCACGGGAATGCCTTCGGTGATGCAAACCACCAGGCCGACGCCCGCATCGACGGCTTCGACGATGGCATCCGCGGCGAAGGGCGGCGGGACATAGATCACCGAGGCGTCGGCACCGGTCTGCGCCACCGCCTGATCGACCGTGTCGAAAACCGGCAGGTCGAGATGGGTGGAGCCACCTTTGCCCGGGGTCACGCCGCCGACCATCTTCGTGCCATAGGCGATGGCCTGTTCGGAATGGAATGTGCCCTGGGCGCCGGTAAAGCCCTGGCAGATGACTTTCGTTTCTTTGCTGACGAGTACAGACATGGCGTCAGGCCGCCTCCTTCACAGCGTTCACGACCTTCTCGGCCGCGTCGCCCAAATCATCCGCCGTGATAATCGGCAATCCGGATTCGGCGAGAATTTTCTTGCCGAGTTCCACGTTGGTGCCCTCCAGCCGCACCACAAGGGGCACGTGCAGGGAAACTTCGCGTGCGGCGGCAACAATTCCGTCCGCAATCACGTCACAGCGCATGATGCCGCCGAAGATGTTGACCAGAATGCCCTCCACATTGGGGTCGGACAAAATGATCTTGAAGGCGGTGGTCACCCGTTCCTTGGTGGCGCCGCCACCCACATCGAGGAAGTTAGCCGGTGATCCGCCGTGCAGCTTCACGATGTCCATGGTCGCCATGGCGAGGCCTGCGCCATTTACCATGCAGCCGATGGCGCCATCGAGGCGGATATAGTTCAGCTCGTGCTTGGTGGCTTCGAGCTCGGCGGGGTCTTCCTCGTCCTCGTCGCGCAGCTCCTCGATATCGGGATGCCGATAGAGCGCGTTGTCGTCGAAGTTCATCTTGGCATCGAGCGCGATCACGTCACCGCTGCCGGTGACGACGAGCGGGTTGATTTCCACCATGGCCGCATCGAGTTCGTTGAAGGCCTGATACATCGCCATCAGGAATTTCGATGCGCTCTTGATCTGCGCACCCTCTAGACCGAGACCGAAAGCGATCTGGCGGGTATGGAAGGGCATCATGCCGGTGGCCGGATCGATGGCCACCGTGGCGATCTTTTCCGGAGTTTCCTCGGCCACGGTTTCGATATCCATGCCGCCTTCGGTGGAGGCGACGATCATGATGCGCGAGGTCTCGCGGTCGACCAGCAGGCTCAGATAGAGCTCGCGGGCAATGTCGCAGCCTTCCTCGATATAGATGCGTTTGACCTCTTTGCCATCGGGCCCGGTCTGCTTGGTGACAAGAACTTTACCCAGCATCGCTTCGAAGTGGGCGCGGACTTCGTCATCCGAGCGGGCCAGGCGAACGCCGCCGCCGCCGTCGGGATCGTTGGCGAAGTGCCCCGCACCGCGTCCGCCGGCGTGAATCTGGGATTTGACGACGAAGATATCGCCGCCAAGTTCGGCCGCGGCCTTGCTGGCTTCGTCTGCGGTATAGGCGACCGCGCCGCGTGGAACGGCAACGCCGAATTTCGCGAGCAGACTTTTGGCCTGATATTCGTGGATGTTCATGAACGCAAGGGTCCGGAAGATGGTTGTTGGCCGGACCATGACGGACCGGCTTTACGAGAGGATTAACGATCCCGTGTCCCGCAGGGACCCGGTTTTGCAATGCGCCAACCCGAATATGGTTAACGCGTTGAAACTCTAGCACTCATGGTGCGGTGCGCAAGCGCACCGCACCGGGAGCGTACGCAGGGTGAACCGCTACTTCTTTTTCGATTCGCGCTGCAATTTCTTGGTGGCGGCAACCAGATCCTCGACCGCCTTGACGGACTTGCGGAAGGCTGCGCGTTCCTTGGCGTCCAGCTTGACCTCGACGACCTTCTCGATGCCCTTGGCGCCGATGATCACGGGAACACCGACATACATGCCCTTCACGCCGTATTCACCGTTCAGATAGGCCGCGCAGGGAAGCACGCGTTTCTTGTCCTTCAGATAGGACTCGGCCATCGCGATGGCCGAAGAAGCCGGCGCATAGAAGGCTGACCCGTTGCCCAGCAGTTCGACGATCTCGCCGCCGCCCGAACGGGTGCGCTGCACGATTTCATCGATGCGCTTTTGGGTGGTCCACTTCATCTTGACCAGATCGGGGATCGGGATACCGGCCACTGTCGAGTAACGGACCGACGGCACCATCGTGTCGCCGTGGCCGCCGAGCACGAAGGCGGTAACGTCCTCGACCGAGACGTTGAACTCTTCAGCCAGGAAGTAACGGAAGCGGGCGCTGTCGAGAACACCGGCCATGCCGACGCACATGTTCTTCTTCAGCCCGGCGGCCTCACGCAGGATGCCGACCATGACGTCGAGCGGGTTGGTGATGCAGATCACGAAGGCATCGGGACAGTTCTTCTTGATGCCGGCGCCGACCGATTCCATGACGCTGGTGTTGATGCCGATCAGATCGTCGCGGCTCATGCCCGGCTTGCGGGCGACACCGGCGGTGACGATGACCACATCGGCGCCCTTGATGGCCGAATAGCTGCTTGCCCCGACCATCTTGGCATCGAAGCCTTCCACCGGAGAGGATTCGGCCAGGTCGAGTGCCTTGCCCGCGGGCATGCCCTTGACGATATCGAAGAGAACAACGTCGCCGAGCTCTTTCAAGCCGACCAGATGAGCGAGCGTGCCGCCGATATTGCCTGCGCCGATCAGCGCGATTTTGTTACGTGCCATGTGCCTGTTATCTCCACCATCGCGAATTCATTGACAACCGCGCCGAACAGCCCTCTGGCGCATTGATTTGCGGGCACCGTGTAACCCGTATGTCCGGGCGGTTCAAGGGATGCCGGGGCATGGAATTTGTGCCGCGTGGTTAGGGCAGATGCGGGCTGTCCAGATAATCCTCGGCCTGCATCTCCATCAGGCGCGAGACGGTGCGTTCGAATTCGAAGGCGGTGTCACCCTCTGTATAGAGTTCGCCGGGCTCGGCAGCCGCGCTGGCAAACAGATTGACCCGGTGTTCGTAGAGGGAATCGACCAGCACCACGAAGCGTTTTGCCGCGTCACGCTCGGCGGCCCGCAGTTGGGGAATGTCGTCGATCATCACAGTGTGGAAGCGCGCGGCGATGGCGAGGAAATCGGCCGCGCCGCGCGGCTGATTGCACAGCTCGTCGAAAGTGAACCGGGCAATGCCCCGTGCCGTCCGCTCGACGGCCAGTTTGCGGCCCTGGAGTTCAATTTCCTCGGGATGGGCGGTGGCGTTGTCGGTCAGCGTCGCGAACGCCTTGTCGAGCATCGCCGTAGCGTCCGGACCCAGCGGCGTGTGCCAGACCGGATCGCCCTTCAGGCGGTCGAGGCGGAAGTCGCGTCCGGCGCCGATATCCAGCACGTCGAGCTTCTGCAGAATCAGATCGATGAAGGGCAGGAAGCGTTCGCGCTGCAGGCCGCCCTTGTAGAGGTCCTGGGGCGCGACATTGGATGTCGCGACGATCACGACGCCGTGGTCGAAGAAGGCTTGGAACAGCCGCCCCAGGATCATCGCGTCGGCGATGTTGACCACGTGGAACTCATCGAAGCAAAGCAACCAGCTTTCTTCGGCGATCTCTGCGGCCACGCGCATCAGCGGATCGTCCTGCTTTCCGGCCTGGCGCAGATCGGTCAGGCGCTTCTGCACCTCCAGCATGAAGGCGTGGAAATGGACCCGTCGCCTGCGCTCGACCGTGGCGGTGTCGAAGAACATGTCAGTGAGCATCGATTTGCCGCGGCCGACGGGCCCGAACATGTAGATGCCGAGCGGCAGTTCCTCGGTCCGCCGGCCCAGTCCGAACCAGTTCTTCCAGCCCGAGAGCCAGTTCTCCCCGGAGGGCTGGTAGCCCTGCAGGGCGTGATGCAGGCTCTGGAGCTTTTCGACGGCGAGCTTCTGGGACGGGTCGCGCATCAGCGCGTTGGTCTCGCGCAGTTCGCGATAGCGGTCCAGCGGTGTGACCGCTTGAGAGTCGGGGGTTCCGTCAGGCATCGTGCCGGATACCTAGTCCAGCGCGCGCGGGCGCGCAATATCTGGCGACGATCGGGTCTATTGCGCGGCCTGCACAGATGGGTCCGCGAACATGGCCTCCATCTCCCGGCGGACCCGGACCGCCTGACTGGAGGCGTCGACCTCCACATCTGCCCAGCCCACCGGGCGGTCCTTCGCAACGGCGTTCTTGAGTTTCACGCCATGGGCCAGCCCGATTGGCAGCCCGCCGGCCGCAAGGCTTGCATCGGCGGACATCAGCTTGCCATACACCGTGAAGCCGCCTTCGCCGTCAAGTTCCTCGCCGGGGTGGAGATCGCGCTTGGCCGTGGCAACGGCATCACCGCGGAACCCGGTGGGGGCGCCGGTGGATTCGTGACGCAGCGCCACATTGGCAACCGAAATGCCCAGTTCCAGCCCGATCAGGTGGAACGGCTTCCACAGGGTCGAGTAGCTGCCGGAGGAATCCGTCAGCAGGCCGTATTCGTCGAAACAGGCGCGCACATAGTCGGTGGGGGCTTCAAAAACCACATAGACCCCCCAGCGCAGATCACCCGTCACATGCCGTCCGTCGCGCTCCTCGGAACTGATGACCTCCACCTGGCCCTTGTGATGCAGCACGCCGCCTTCGTCCCGCGGACGCATGATATGGGGCAGGTCGTGGGTGCCGCAGGCCGGAAAGGCCAGGCCGTCCGGTGCGGGACGCAGCCCGGTGGCATTGGCCACGGCGGCCATCTCGATGGCGGATTTTGTGCCGTCGAGGAAGGAATTGAACATCTGCGGGTTCATGCCGCCCGCGGCAGCCTGTTCGGGTGTCAGCCCGTAGTGTTCCCAGACGTCGTCGGGCGTGACGTAGTGATAGCCGTCGAGATATTTAGTGCCTTTGCCCGCCGCGATCACATCAAGGCCGGAGGCCCGCGCCCAGTCCACCTGTTCGTGGATCAGCGCCGGCTGATCGCCATAGGCCATGGAATAGACGATCCCCGCTTGGCGCGCGCGTTCGGCTAGCAATGGTCCGGCCAGGACGTCGGCCTCCACATTGACCATCACGATGTGTTTGCCGTGCTCGCAACAGGCCAGCGCGTGGGCGATCCCGGCCGCCGGGCTGCCCGTGGCGTCGATCACGACCTCGATGCCATCGGCGGCGACCAGCGCCATGGAATCGTCGGTCAGATGGGTCTTGCCGCGAATACGGGCATCCTCGAAGGTCGCCGCGCTGGGGTCGAGGCCGCCGACCCGCGCACAGGCCGCACGTGCGCGATCCGGGTCCAGATCGGCAATCGCCATAATCTGTACGCCCTGCGTGCGGGCCGCCTGGGACAGATACATGGTCCCGAATTTTCCCGCCCCGATCAGCCCGACGCGGATTGGGTTTCTGTTTTCGGCGCGCTTGCCCAGTATCGTATGGAGGTTCATTCGCGCTTCCTTCCCGTTACAGCTATTCTGGGCGCACTCTAGACGAAGTGAGTAATGAAATTCGAGGGGAACACGCCATGCCTGAGTACAAGGAAGACGCCAAGGTGCCGTATGTCGCGCGGGAAGACTTCCCCGCCGACCAGATCGGGATCTACGACCACATCCTGCAGACCCGGAAGCTCGACTACATCCCCGAGCTGTTTGCGCGCATGGCGAGCAGCCCCGGCGCCATGGAGGCGGTGGCCTCGGTGGGTGAGCATGTCCGGTTCAATAGCGTGCTCGATGAGGTGCTGCGCGAGATGGTGATCTGTACCGTCTCCCAGGAGGTCGGCAACTGGTACGAGTGGTGTCACCACATTCACCGCATGCCCGACGAAATGCAGGCGGTTTGCGGCACGCCGGCCGCCGAGGACCTGCCGGCCCCGACCGGACCGGCGCTCAAGTTTGCGCGGATCACGGCGACCAACGGTGATGTGGATGACGCGCTGATCGAGGAAATCCGCGATGCGCTCGGCGATCAGGGGGTGGTCGATCTGACCGTCATGGTCGGCTACTATCAGCTCGTCGGTACCTTCTGCCGCGTCCTGCAGGTCCCCATCGAGGACAACATGAACCGCGCGCCCATGAAGAAGTAGGGGTGTACCGCCACCCTCGTCATGCCCGGACTTGATCCGGGCATCTCGGAATATCCTCATGCTGAGCTTGTCGAAGTATGAGGATGTCGCCCTCGCCCTTCGTCAGGCCTAGGGTGAGGGCTCAGTCCGGCAAAGATACCCGGATCAAGTCTGGGTATGATGGCTTTGGCGGTCAAAGCCGTCATTGCGAGGGCCGCAGGCCCGCGGCAATCCAGAGTTGGCCCGCACAAAAAGAGTGGATTGCGACGTCGCCTTGCTCCTCGCAATGACGAGGTGGGTTGGACACCGATATCGCCTCACCACTATTCGTCACCCCCGCGCAGGCGGGATGACGGCAGTTGATGTCATCTATTCCGCTGCCGCGGCGTTCTCTTTGGCAAGCTCCATCAGGCAATCGTCGTCAAGCGCCTCGATCGGGGTGAAGTTCCGGTGGGCGATCCACTCCTCGCGCTTGAACTGGGTGATGTGATTGTCCACGTGGCACAGGCTCAGATAAACGATCACCCGGCCCCAGGGACTGATATTGGGTGCCGAGGCATGCACGATGTTGGAGTGGAACAGCAGGACCGAGCCGGGTTTGCCCTTCGGCGCGATCATGCCGCCTTCCTCAGCCAGCCGTGCGACGGTTTCCTTGTCGAGGGTCCAGAGCGGGTATGACGTGGTCAGGGTGTCGTGCCCGGCCTCGATCACGCCGCCCTTGTGGCTGCGCGGGATGATGTAGAGGGGGCCGTTGAACTCGGTCACCTCATCGAGGAACAGGGCGATGTTCATCGCACGTGCCTCGGGCATCTTGTCGTCGCGGGCCCAGGTGCCGTAATCCTGATGCCACTGCCAGACATCGCCGTCGAAGGCGGCTTTGCCGTTGATCTTGTACTGATGCATGTACACCGGGCCGTCGAGCAGTTGCATCACCGGCCCGATCAGACGCGGATGGGCGCCGAGGCGACGATAGGCCTCGTTGTAGTAATGGGCTGCGAAGGCGGTGCGGACGGAATCGCTGCCGGTTTCGCGCCAGACTTCCGGGCGGTCCATGGAGAAAATACCGGGCAATTCGCCGGTCAGAACGTCAATCTCGTCCTGGCTGAAAACATCGGGCAGGAAAACCCAGCCTTCTTCGTCAAACTGCTTCAACTGTTCGGGAGTCAGTTGCATGGCGTGTCTCTCCGGGGCACTTTTGGTGTGATACGTTCAGTATAACGCACCGCCCGTTTGGGGGCGAGATGCCGCATGAGGATGTGAAGATGACCGAATTTCTGGTGCTGGCATTGAGCCTGACCACCAACCCGTTTGCGCTGGTCGGCTATATAGGGCTGGGCGTGTTTGCGACCAGCACCTGGCGCGCCTTCAAGTATGCGATCCTCTGGGGCCTGACGATCCAGATCTTCTCGCTCGCACTGGGCAACACCAGCTTCCTCGACCTTGGGGATCTGGCACTGCTGACCGTGCTGCGTCTGGTCGGCGCGCTGATCGTCACGCTTGGAGTGTTTTATCTGTATCGTACGATGCGCGGTGGACAGGGCCAGGGCTCGTCCGGCCCCTCGGGCGGTGTTGATGACAAGCCGGCCGAAAAACGCAAAGCGCCGCATCTGCGTCGGGTGAAGTAGCCCCTAGAAGGAATACCGGCGCATCATCTCCGCCAGGGCGCGGTCCCAGGCAAGGCCACTATCTGAAAGGGCTGCAATCACCGATTCCCGTTCGGCGACCGGGCGGTTCTGGCTCAGCTTGAATTTTCCTTCCAGCCGATTGATCGGCATCTGGAAAGCCGTGATGCCCTGCATCATGCCGTCGAGATAGGCCTCCGGCTGGCTGTCCATCCGCCATCCCTCCGCGCCCTCATAGGCCGTGACGAGCTGGTCCTGCTGCTGCCGGATTCTGTCCCGGTCCGTGACCGGAATGGGCGTTCGGTAGGCGTGTACAACGGCATAGTTCCAAGTCGGAACCGCGTTTCCCGGCGCGTACCAGCGGGGCGAGACGTAACCATGCGGTCCCTAAAAGATGGTAAGCATTTCCTGCGCGCCGGCGTCGCGGTCCAGAAAGAACGGGATGTGGCTGGCATAGGGCGCGTTTTCGAGTGCGCCGACCAGGATACCGAAGGGGTGCGCCGTGATCAGGTCGTGAAGCGTGCCGGTGTCGCTGACCCGGAAGCTTTTGGGAATGTACATGCGGTGCTCTCCGGTGGGCGCGGCAGGTGCCGCAAAAACAAAACCGCCGCGGCAAGAACCGCGGCGGCGTATTCACGTAACTGGCGTGTAATGCTCACAGGCGGCGTTCCACCATCATCTGCTTGATCGACGCGATGGCCTTGGCCGGGTTGAGATGCTTCGGACAGGTCTTCGTGCAGTTCATGATCGTGTGGCAACGATAGAGCCGGAAGGGGTCTTCCAGATTGTCGAGGCGTTCACCGGTCGCTTCGTCGCGGGAATCGGCGAGCCAGCGATAGGCCTGCAGCAGGATGGCCGGTCCGAGATAGCGGTCCTCGTTCCACCAGTAGCTGGGGCAGGAGGTCGAACAGCAGGCGCAGAGCACACATTCCCACAGGCCGTCGATCTTGGCGCGGTCTTCGGGGGACTGCAGACGCTCGCGTTCGGGTGCCGGTGTGTCGGTCTTTAGCCAGGGCTCGATTTCCCGGTACTGGGCGAAGAAGTGCGTCTGGTCGGGCACCAGATCCTTGATCACCGACTGATGCGGCAGAGGATAGATCTTCAGATCCCCTTTGGCGTCCGCGATGTACTTGGTGCAGGCCAGCGTGTTGGCGCCGTCGATGTTCATGGCGCAGGAGCCGCACACGCCCTCGCGGCAGGACCGCCGGAAGGTGAGGGTCGAATCGACCTCGTTCTTGATCTTGATCAGGGCGTCGAGAACCATCGGCCCGCAATCGTCGAGATCGATATGATAGGTGTCGATCCGCGGGTTCTGGTCATCGTCGGGCGACCAGCGATAGACCTTCAGGGCCTTGGTGTTGGTAGCGCCCTCGGGCTTCGGCCATTCCTTGCCTTCGATGGGCTTGGAATTCTTCGGGAGTGAAAACTCAGCCATTTTTCAAATTCTCCTTCGTCGCCAAACGGGACTAGTAGGTCCGCGCCTTGGGCGGGAAGCTTTCGACTTCATCGGTGAGCGTTTCGAGGTGCACCGGACGATACTCGGTCCGAACCTCGCCCTTCTCGTTGACCCAGGCCAGCGAGTGTTTCATCCACTTCTCGTCATCACGTTCGGAGAAATCCTCACGTGCATGAGCACCACGGCTTTCCTCGCGCCGTTTGGCGCAATTGATCGTCGCGGCCGCCTGGACCATTAGGTTGTCGAGCTCGAGGGTCTCGATCAGGTCCGAGTTCCAGATCAGGGATGTGTCGTTGACGTTCAGGTCGTCGCGCGCGGCCCACAGATCATTGAGCTGATCGACGCCCTCCTGCAGAACTTCACCGGTGCGGAAGACCGCGCAGTTGTTCTGCATGACCCGCTGCATGTCGAGGCGCAGCTTGGCCGTCGGCGTGCCGCCCTTGGCATGGCGGAAGCGGTCGAGGCGCGCGAGGGCTTCTTCGCCTGCATTTTCGGGCAGGGGATCGTGGTCGGCGCCGGGCGTCACCACATCGGCAGCGTATTCGGCTGCCGCGCGTCCGAAGACGACGAGATCGAGCAGTGAGTTCGATCCGAGACGGTTTGCGCCGTGGACGGATACACTCGCGGCTTCGCCGATGGCCATCAGGCCCTCGACCGTCGCCTCGGGATCGGATTCGGTCCAGGTGCGGACCTGACCCCGATAGGTCGTCGGGATACCGCCCATATTGTAGTGGCAGGTCGGCAGCACCGGGATCGGTTCCTTGGTGACATCGACGCCGGCGAAAATGCGTGCCGTTTCGGAAATACCGGGCAGGCGTTCGGCGATCACCGCCGGGTCGAGATGTTCCAGATGCAGGTGGATGTGATCCTTTTCCGGACCCACGCCGCGGCCTTCGCGAATCTCGATGGTCATCGAGCGGCTCACCACGTCACGCGAGGCGAGGTCCTTGGCCGACGGGGCATAGCGTTCCATGAAGCGCTCGCCCTCGGAGTTGGTCAGATAACCGCCTTCGCCGCGCGAACCTTCCGTGATCAGCGCGCCCGCACCGTAAATGCCGGTGGGGTGGAACTGCACGAATTCGAGGTCCTCGAGCGGCAGGCCCGCACGTGCGACCATGGCGCTGCCATCGCCGGTGCAGGTGTGCGCGGACGTGGCCGAGAAATAGGCGCGTCCGTAGCCGCCGGTTGCCATGCAGATCTGATGTCCCCGGAAGCGGTGGATCGTGCCGTCGGCCATGTTCAGGGCCATGACACCCCGGCAACGGCCGTCTTCCATGATCAGGTCGAGCGCAAAATACTCGATGAAGAACTCTGCGTCGTTCTTCAGGGACTGCTGATAGAGGGTGTGCAGGATCGCGTGACCGGTCCGGTCGGCAGCCGCACAGGTCCGCTGGGCCGTGCCTTCGCCGTAGTTGGTCGTCATGCCGCCGAAGGGGCGCTGGTAGATCTTGCCTTCTTCGGTACGAGAGAAGGGCACGCCCTGATGTTCCAGCTCGATGATCGCGGGGATGGCCTCGCGCACCATGTATTCGATGGCATCCTGGTCGCCCAGCCAGTCCGACCCCTTGATGGTGTCGTACATGTGCCAGCGCCAGTCGTCCTTGCCCATATTGCCGAGCGCGGCCGAAATGCCGCCCTGGGCGGCCACGGTGTGTGAGCGCGTGGGGAAGACCTTGGTGATACAGGCCGTCTTCAGACCCTTCATCGCCATGCCGAAGGTGGCGCGCAGTCCTGCGCCGCCGGCCCCGACCACAACCACATCGTAGTCGTGATCAATTACTTCATATCCGCCGATGGTCGCCAACGTCAGCCTCCCAGTGCGATTGCGATGACGGCATAGACCGAAGCCACGCCGAGGAAGATGGCCGCACCCTTGACTGCGAGGATCAGGGCGACTTCAAGCCACTTCGTTTGAATGTAGTCCTCGATCACCACCTGAAGGCCAAGCTGGCCGTGATGGAACACGGCGATGATCAGAAGGGTCAGCAGCACGGCGTTGATCGGACTGCCGATAAAGGCCAGTGCGGCTTCATGATCTGCACCGGTGACGATGATCATCGAGATGACGAACCAGATCACGAGCGGGATGAGGGCCAGCGCGGTGACGCGCTGGGCCCACCAGTGACCGGTTCCGGTTTTGGCAGAACCCATGCCGCGTGCGCGGCCGAGCGGCGTGCGTAGGCTCATGGTCAGACGCCTCCCAGAGAGATGTAGCCCGCGACCCAGCAAATGACGGTCAGAACGGCGGCCGAGATCACAACCAGCCAGCCCGATGCATAGGCGGTCTTGAGTTCAAAGCCTCTGCCGGTGTCCCAGACCAGGTGCCGGATGCCGTTGCACAGGTGGTAGAACAGCGCGAAGGACCAGGCCAGAAGCAACAAGCGGCCCAGAAGCGAGCCGATGAAACTCTGAACCAAGTCGAATGCCGTAGGTCCGGTCGCCGATGCAATCAGCCACCACACCAGCAGCAAGGTGCCGGCGGCCAGGCCGATGCCTGTGGCGCGATGCAGGATCGAAAGCACCGATGTCAGCTGTGGGCGATAGACCTGAAGGTGCGGGGAAAGCGGTCTGTTGTTGGTCGCCATGCGGCCCCCTGTCATTGGAGCGAGGTACGGAACAGAGTTGCGCCGGGCCTCAGTGACTTTTGTCCATCCTCAATCGTTCGTGGCTTCCTACGCGCCGAAACGGATTCGGGATGAATGAGATGATGCGGTTTAGACCCGTCTGCCCCGTTTCGTCAATCCGCGAGAGGGCGCAAGACCTTGGAAAATCGGGCATTGTTGCCCGCTCTGCGAACAACTGTCGCACCACGGATGCATGAAGTGTGGAAAACCTGTGGAGTGATTGTGATCAGTGTTGCGAGTTTTGCACAGGAATCTGATTGGTGGCCGCGATTGCGCATTGCCCGGGAGGGACCTGTCAGTCGAACATCATGGGGCACTTAATGACGTGTCGGCGTTGTTCCCGCCATGTCCGGACAACCGCTCTGCGGCGGTTCGGGCGCTTCGAGAGACCCCGGGGGGGAGACTCGCGGGGCGGGACGGAAACGCCGGATCGGAAGTCGGGCCGCGAGGTGTGGCGGAAGGTCCGGGGAAGTCGGCAGGCGAACATGGTTCTTCGGAGCCGCTCCCCTCGGTGGAGGTTCGTCGCATCGTTCGGGTGTCGGAGGCGGGTAACCGCGTTTGGCAGGCCGGGCGGAGCCGGGAGGTCTGGGCGCATCGGAATGCCTTCGGGCAGACAGGTGCTGCGGGGCCGACCGGTGGGGAAGGTATCGTCGCGTTGGTGGCGGTCGTTTTGGCGGCATAGTTCGTTCGCGGAGTGTGACGCTGGCGAACCCCGGCTTCGGTCGGGGCTTGCAGAAACGGCAGCCGCGTCCCGCCTCCAGGCTCTCGCCGGCCAGGAATTCGGGACTGACCGACCGGAACGACACAGGCGCCTTCGGGCGGCTGGGCGGACCGGGAAGGCACAGCGACCATGCTGGACCTGGAGTTTCGGGTTCCTTCGGGAACGCGGATGCGGCGCTGGCAACGGCGGTGTATCCGGGCGTGACACGGGTTGGACACGTATCGGCCAGGGGTGCGATCCGTCCGCGTCACAAAACGGAACGTTCGTTGTTACGGGTCAGGTCTGATGTGTCACGGGGGCAACCCCGGGAAGCGGAAGATCAGGAAGGCGTCAGGCGTCACGGGCTCCGCGTCCATGCACCTGGCGCCTTCTGCTTTTCCGGTGATGGCGCGTCCGGTGGTGGTTCGGCGCTGTAACGGATGTTCGGCACAAAAAAGCCCGGCGCTTTCGCACCGGGCTTTTTGTCAGGCGTCAGATCCGAGCTCCGCATTCAGGCAAATGAGCATGTCATGGGAATCAAGCCGGTTTCGCTTCGGTCAAACGAATTCTTGTCTCGTGGCGCGAATTCGTCGCATGAAGGCTGGCGATGGTCGATATCCTCTCCATACAATCCCAGGTGACCTTCGGTCATGTCGGCAACAGCGCGGTCACGTTTCCGTTGCAACTGCTCGGTCATACCGTCTGGCCGGTTCCCACCGCGGTGCTCTCTAATCATGGCGGCTATCGCGAGAATGGCGGCGGAGTGCTGCCGGTCGCGACGGTCCGCGGCCTGCTGAACGGGCTGGTGCCCCGTGGCGTTCCGGCGGCCTGCGATCTCCTGCTGACCGGATATCTCGGGTCGCGGGAGGTGGCGGATCTGATCCGGGACGAGGTGGCACGCCTGCGCCAGGCCAATCCGCACCTGCGCTACTGCTGCGATCCGGTGATGGGGGACCGGGACACCGGCCTGTATGTCGCTGATGGTCTCGGCGAGTTCTTTCGCGATATCGCGCTTGCCAGCGCAGATATACTCACCCCGAATGCCTTCGAGCTTGAGGAACTGACGGGGATGTCCGGCGACGACCCGGTTGCTGCGGCGCGGCATCTGCTCGCAAAGATGCGCCCGGGCGGGTGCGTCCTGGTCACGAGCTTCGAAAGCCCGGCCGTGTCCGAAAACCATGTGGCGATGGCTGCGGTGAACGCGCATTCCGCCTGGATGGTCCGGACGCCCCGGTTTGCGTTTGCCCGGGCCCCGCACGGCGCGGGCGATCTGGCCGCCGCGCTGTTCTCGGCGCATCTCACCGGGATGGGCGATGTGCCGGCGGCGCTGGAGGATTGCGCGTCCCGTTTGCACGCGATTTTCGCCTGCACGGCGGAGCGGGCAAACAGCGAGCTCGCGCTTGTGGACGCACGTGTGGCTTTTATGACGCCGCGGGAAAGATTCGTGGCCCGGCGGATCGATTAGACCGGCAGCAACTTGGCATCTATCGCAAATCTGCTAGAACCGTTGTGAAGCTGGCTCGCACATCGGGGGGTGAGCATCGGCAAACCAGCGAAGCGTACGTGACCGACTACATTCTCATCCAAGGTATCATCTTCGGTTTCTTCTTGGCATTGCCGGTGGGACCAGTCGGCGTGCTGTGCGTGCAACGGACCCTTGCCGAAGGGCGCCTGCATGGCCTGCTCTCGGGCCTCGGCGCGGCCGTGGGCGATGCGCTGTTTGGCGCGATTGCCGCGTTCGGGGTGAGCGCGGTCAAGGACTGGCTGGAGGCCCACCAGGACGATTTGCGGATTGTCGGCGGGTTTGTGCTCTTCGTGCTTGCGGCCCGGACCGTGTTCGGATCGCGCGGCACGCGGTCGCGAAAACCGGTCAAACGCTCGGAGAACGAAAACGAAAATCGCGTTGTGACCCAGAGCCTGGTGAAGGACTTCATCTCCACCTTCATGCTCGCCGTAACAAACCCGATCACGCTGATTGCCTTTGCCGGGTTGCTGGCCACGCTCGGCATCACCGATGCGGGCGCTTCGGTTGGCAACGCCTCGATCCTGGTGGTGGGTGTGTTCCTGGGCTCTGCCGGCTGGTGGCTGGCGATTTCAACCACCGCCGGGGTGTTCCGTCCCTTTGTTGACGGCACCTATCAGGTCTGGATGAACCGTGTGTCGGCCGGAATCCTGTTCGGCTTTGGCATCTATGCGCTGCTCAGCGGCTTCAATGTGACACCGCTGATCTACGACCTGTTTGTCTAGGACGCGCCGTCCGGCGCCCATCCTTCGGGCGCCAGTTCCCAATACGCAAACTCGAAAGCCGGCGCGACGGTGCAGCCGACTAGCGACCATTCGCCCTGCGAGACGGCGGTCTGCCAGTCTCCGGCGGGGATCGTGGCCTGGGGTGCCTGACCGGCCCGCAGATCGGTGCCCAGGATAAAGGTGCGGGCCGGTCCCGCGCTCGCGGCCGTGGTCAGCGCCAGCGGCGCGCCGCCGTACCAGTGCCAGATCTCATCGGCTTCGGTGACACGGTGCCAGGCCGAAACTTCACCGGCGGCTAGCAGGTAGTAGATGGAAGAGCAGCTCCCCCGGCCGCCATCCGCTGCGAAGTCGCGATAGGTCTCGATGTAATGACCGCCTTCGGGATGCGGTTCGAGGCCGAGCAGTTCGACCACCGCGCCGGCATCCAGTCCGTCGATGCTCACACTCAGGCGTCCGGATCGGTCGCTTTGATCGAGGGGCGTTGCGCGAAGGTCTCGTACCAGCCCGCCAGTTTGGGACGGGCGCTGCGCCAGTCGGTGTCCGCGAAACGGAAGTCGCGATATCCGAGCGCACAGGCGACCGTAATCTGGCCGATCGTGACCGGGCCGTTCAGATCATCGGCCTCGTCTTCGAGTTGGTCGAGCGCTTCGTTGACGGAAAGTTCCTGGCGGTCGATGAGCTTCTGGGATGCGGCTTCGCCCTCGTGAAACATGCCCTCCATGCGGTTCAGCACGGAAGCATCGAGGATGCCGTCGGCAGCGGCCAGCTGACGCAACGCGGTCCACCGGTCCGGTCCTGCCGCGGGATAGATTTTCGTGCCGCCCTGAGCATCGAGGAATTCACAGACGATGTTGGACTGATAGAGCGCGGGTCCGTCATCGCGGATCAATGCGGGCACCTTGCCCACGGGATTGATGGCGCGGTAGCCGTCCGGATCGGCCCAGGGGTTGATCTCTTCCATGTCGATCTTGTCCGCGATGCCGGTCTCGATGGCTGCGGCGCGCGCCTTGCGGGCATAGGGTGAGGCTGCCGAGTAAATGAGCTTCATAGTCTTCCTTTCGGTCGCGATCATCCGATCACTCTGGTGTCTTGCGCGCGACTATACGGTCTCCGCTGGCGTGCCGTCATCTGTGTTAACCTCGCGCCATGTCGTTTGACGTTGTCGATCTTCGCGATTTCTACGCCACCAGTCTGGGCGCCGTGGCCCGGCGTATGGTGAACCGCCAGATACGCGCCCTGTGGCCGGATGTTGGCGGTATGAGTTTGCTCGGCTTTGGTTATGCCACGCCGTATCTGCGCCCCTATCTGGACGAAGCCCTGCGGGTCTGTGCCGTGATGCCCGACCGCATGGGGGTCCTGACCTGGCCGTCCGGGTCACCGGGTGAAAAGAACCTCTCTCTGGTGGCGCGGGAGGATGAAATCCCTCTGCCGGATCTCTCGATCAACCGGATCGTGATGGTTCACGGCCTCGAATCCAGCGAGAACGCGGGTCATCTGCTGCGGGAAATGTGGCGCGTGCTCTCGGATGGCGGACGGCTGATCGTGGTGGTGCCGAACCGTCGCTCGATCTGGGCGCGGGCCGATCACACACCCTTCGGACACGGGCATCCCTATTCCATGGAGCAACTCAACCGGGTTTTGCGGCAGTCCATGTTTACGCCGGTCCGCGAAACCCGCGCGCTGTTCTTCGCGCCGTCGCGCCGCCGCTTCTGGGTGACGGCCGCCCCGGCCTGGGAGCGGATCGGCGAGAGGTGGTTCAGCCCGCTCGGTGGCGTGGCCATTGTCGAGGCCACCAAGCAGATTTATGGCGCTGCGGCCGACGGCAAGACGGCGCGACGGCGGGTCTATATGCCCGCGCCGGCGCCATCCCCGCAATCGGCCCGCAGTCCGGTGGCCGACTAGTCCGGTTTGCGGCTGATCACGAAGACAGCCTGCTCGGTCAGCAGGTTGGTCCAGTGTCCGATATGGGACCGGGTGCCGGTATTGCCACTGCCGCCGATGGTGACGATGCGCTCGGTGACGAAGCCCAGTTCGTCGAGCAGGTCGGTAAAATCGGTGAGTGTGAAAAACCGGATGTTCGGGGATTCGTACCAGGCGTTGGGCAGGCTCTCGGAATTCGGACTGCGGCCACCGAAGAACAGCTTTGCGCGGACCCGCCAGTAGCCGAAATTGGGGAAGCTGACCACGCCGCGCCGGCCGATGCGCAGCATCTCGCCCAGGACACCTTTGACATCGAAGATCGCGGGCAGGGTCTGGGACAGAATGACGTAGTCGAAGGCATCGTCGGGATAATTGTGCAGGTCGGTCTGGGCATCGCCCTGGACGACCGCCAGCCCGCGCGAGACGCAGCCGTTCACACCCTCCTGGCTGAGTTCAATGCCGCGCCCGTCGACCTGGCGCTCATGCACCAAAATGTCGAGCAGCACGCCGTCGCCACAACCCACATCGAGCACGCGGCTGCCGGGCGCGATCATCTCCGCGATGAGTTCCTGGTCGATGCGCACGCGCGCGGCATGGCTGGTTTCGGCCGGGGTCATGTCGCATCCCCCAGCGCGCGCTGATCGGCAGCACCGCGCAGAAACCCGGAGAGGATTCGAAAGAACTCCGGCTCCTCGAGCAGAAAGGCATCGTGCCCGGATTCAGTCTCGATTTCGACAAAACTGACCGAGGCGGCCACCGCGTTGAGGGCATGCACGATCCGGCGGGACTCGCTGGTCGGGAACAACCAGTCCGAGGTGAAACTGATCAGGCAGAAGCGCACCGGAGAGCCCTCAAAGGCGCTGGCCAGATTGTCCCCATGCTCGGCGGCGATGTCGAAATAGTCCATGGCCCGGGTGATATAGAGATACGAGTTCGCGTCGAACCGCTCGACGAAGGAGCGGCCCTGATGGCGCAGGTAACTCTCGATCTGGAAATCCGCATCGAAACCGAAGGTGATCGCCTGTCGGTCCTGCAGGTTCCGCCCGAACTTCGTGTGCAGGGCAGAATCCGACAAATAGGTGATGTGAGCCGCCATGCGTGCCACGGCCAGGCCGCGCTCGGGTGGATCCGAGGCGGCATAGTAGTTGCCGCCGTCCCATTTCGGGTCGGCCATGATCGCCTGGCGTCCGACCTCGTGAAACGCGATGTTCTGTGCGGAATGGCGGGCGGCACCTGCAATCGGGATCGCGCAATAGACCATCTCGGGATAGCGCGCGGCCCATTCCAGGGTCTGCATGGCGCCCATGGAGCCGCCGATCACGGCAAACAACTGCGTGATCCCCAGATGCTCGACCACGAGCTTCTGGGCCGCAACCATGTCGGTGATAGTGATCAGCGGGAAATTCAGCCCGAAGGGCTGTCCGGTTGTGGGGTCGATATCCTTCGGCCCCGCCGAGCCCATGCAGCCGGCGAGCACATTCACGCAAATGACGAAATAGGAATCCGTGTCCACGGTCTTGCCGGGTCCGACAAGGCGCTCCCACCAGCCCGGCCGCCCGGTGACGGGATGGGGTTCGGCCACATACTGATCGCCGGTCAGGGCGTGACAGACCAGAATGGCATTGGTTTTCTCAGCGTTGAGGGTGCCGTAGGTCTGATACGCCACCGTGAAAGGCCCCAGCAACTGGCCCGAGACAAGATTCATCGGCTCTTCTGCCCCGAGCACGAGGAAGTGCCCCGGCAGGTCCGTGACCGCGGGTTCCACTGCGATGCTTTCGCCGGCGCGACCGACGCCGTCATTCGTGTTCGTGGTCATGTTCTTGAGCGTTGTTGGGCCTTTGCCGCGTGCTGGTTGCCAGACGTGGCGCATGCATAGCTAGGAGTCACGCCCAAGGGGTGTCAACGTTTTCTTTGCCAAAAAACCGCCATGGCGATACAACCTGAGCTGCTTTTTTCCCGGATGAGCAGGACGATGGGCAACGCGCCTGACAAGCTGGCGCCGCTGCGCCAAGAGATCGATTCCATCGATGGGCAATTGCACGATCTGCTGATGCGGCGTGCGGAAATCGTGGGTGAGATCGGGCAGCAGAAGGCATCCGATGGCGGACCGATATTCCGCCCCGCACGCGAAGCCCTGCTTTTGCGGCGCCTGCTCGCGCGCCATCATGGTGATATGCCGCGCGCCGTCGTGGTGCGGCTCTGGCGCGAGATCGTGGCGTCCTCCATTCGCCTGCAAAGCGACTTCAGCGTCGGCTACTGCCTGATGGGCGAGCACGGTGATGCATTGCGGCTGGCGAACGGACAGTTCGGTCTGGATGCCGATGTGACGCGACTGGCCTCGGCCTCGCAGGTTGTTTCTGCGGTCGGGCGTGATGATGTCTCCGTGGGGCTTGTGCCCCTGCCACACAGTTCGGACAGCCCCGAATGGTGGGCCGAGATGCGTAACTTCCCCGAACTGCACGTCATGGCACGGCTGCCCTGGTTCCGCCCGGCTTCCGAAAACGGCGATGCCGCGGGCGCACTGGTGCTCGCGAAGGGGGCACCGGAGGACACCGGTGATGACCGGACTGTTCTGACGTTCTTCTGTGGCAGCGATGTGAGCCGCGCCCGCTTTGCCGAGCTGGCCAGCCAGAACGACCTCGACGCCGACACACAGGCCGTGGCCGCGTCACCCGATGGCGCCGGCGGGCGCGTGCATCTGGCCGATGTGGCCGGGTTTGTCGCCGAGGACGATGCGCGTGTGCGCGGCCTCGCCACATTGCTCGGCAATGCCGAAGTGTGCTGGCTTGGCGCCTATGCTGCGCCTTTTGTCGATGATGTCGACGACAGCAAGTCCTGAGATGGAGTGAAGACGGTGGCCCCACCGAAAGCAAAACCCGGCGTGCTTGCAATCACGCCCTATGCCGGCAGCGAAGCGGGCCTGGGCGGCAGTGACCGGATCGTCGTGAGTTCGAACGAAAGCGCGTTCGGACCGTCCTGGCAGGCCATGGAAGCCTATTCGGGGGCGAGCGAAGAGGTGTATCGCTATCCCGAGATCGACGCGCGCTCGCTGCGCCAGGCGCTGGCCGATCATCACGGGCTCGATGTGGATCGTATTATCTGCGGTTGCGGGTCCGATCAGATCATCGACCTGCTGGCCTTGTGTTTTGCCGGCCCGGGGGATGAAACGCTCTACACCGAACACGGTTTCACGATGTACCCGATCGCGAGCCTGGGTGTGGGCGCCACACCGATCGCCGTGCCAGAAACGAACCTCACCACCGATGTGGATGCGCTTCTCGCGGCGGTGACCGAGAAAACGAAGATCGTGTTTCTTGCCAATCCGAACAATCCGACGGGCACCTATCTGCCCGAACGCGAGCTGCGCCGATTGCATGCGGGCCTACCCGAGGATGTGTTGCTGGTGCTCGATGGTGCCTATGCCGAGTACGTGATGCAGGACGATTATGAGGCCGGTGCCGCGCTGGTGCACGACTCCTCCAACGTGGTGATGACCCGTACCTTCTCGAAGATCTATGCGCTCGCCAGTTTGCGGGTCGGCTGGGCCTACGCACCGGCAGAGATCATCGACGTGCTCGATCGCGTGCGGCCGCCCTTCAATGTGTCGAGTCCGGCGATTGCTGCGGCCCGGGCGGCGCTGGCCGATCACGACCACACCGAGCGTTCGCGTCAGCACAATGCCGAGATGCTGCCCTGGTTCGTCGAACGGGTCGAAGCGCTGGGGCTGCGCGTCAATCCGTCCGTCGCCAATTTTGTAATCGTGCACTTCGATCCGGCGAGCCCCCGGAATGCCGAAGCGGCCTATCGCTTCCTGTTTTCCAAAGGGATCGTGACCCGGCGCGTGGCCGGATACGGCCTGCCGGACTGGGTGCGCATATCCATCGGCACGCGCGAAGAAATGGAAGAGGTTGTGGCGGTGCTTGCAGAATTTCTGGGTGCGTCATGACCGCCGAACCTGCTTTCGAGCGGATCGCCATCATCGGTATGGGCTTGATCGGGTCGTCGCTGGCCCATGCGGCCCGGGCCAATGGTCTTGCAAAACATATCGCCGGGCATGATTCCGACCCGGAAATCAGAACACGCGCCGAAGCTGTTGCGGGACTGACCGACAGTCTGCATGCCGATCTGGCGGACGCGGTTGACGGTGCCGATCTGGTCATTGCGGCCACACCGGTCGGTGCCTGCGGAGATGTCGCGAAGGCTATGCGCGATCACCTGGCGCCGGGGACCATTGTCACCGATGTCGGCTCGGTGAAGGGGGCGGTCCTCAAGGCCATGCAGCTACACATGCCGTATGGCGTTCACCTGGTGCCCGGCCATCCGGTGGCGGGAACCGAACATTCCGGACCCGAGGCAGGTTTTGCGGACCTGTTTCGCGACCGGTTTGCCATCCTGACTCCGCCCGCGGATGCCGATGCGGCTGCTGTGGCGCGGCTGGTGGCCTTTTGGGAAGGCCTGGGCAGCAATGTTGAACTGATGGATGCCGAACACCATGACCGGGTGCTGGCGATCACCAGCCATCTGCCGCATCTGATTGCCTATACGATTGTCGAGACGGCCTCCGAACTGGAAAATGAACTTGAAGCCAAGTCCCGTGATGACGATGTGGTCACCACCCGCGAGGTGATCAAATACTCGGCGGGCGGGTTCCGCGATTTCACCCGGATCGCCGCCTCGGATCCGACCATGTGGCGGGATGTGTTCCTGCTCAACAAGGATGCGGTACTCGAGATGCTGGGCCGCTTCAGCGAGGATCTGACCGCACTGCAGCGTGCGATTCGGCACGATGACGGGGATGCGCTGTTCGACCTGTTCACCCGCACCCGCGCCATCCGACGCGGCGTGATCGAGGCGGGGCAGGCGGGCCGCTTCCAATACACCGAGAACGGTGAAAGCGGCGACTGACGCGCGCGTCTTCTAGTTCCAGGTGACCGCCGGCAGTTGAATCAGCGGGACCGGACCGATCGAAAGCATGCGATTCTGAATGGATACGGGCACCCGGGCCTCCGGCGGGCCACCATTTTCGGGTGCGTGGGTGAGGACGGCGAGGGCGATCCGTGCAAGGGCGGCTTGCTGCGGGCGAACTTCACCACGCTGTTCGAGAAGGTCGAGCAGGGTGTCGAGCCCGGAGATGCGTGCCGCGAAGGCACCAACGGGCTGGAGTGCCTGATCGACCGTGAGCGTGCCGTTTCCTGCAATGCGCAGCGGCCCCCAGTTCAGGGTGAGGCTCTCAACCTCCAGGGTGCCGCCCGCTTCACGCCAGCGCGCCAGGCTCTTGGCCGAGACGGATTCGGGTTGCAGGGGGCCACGAAGATCGATCTGGCCGGCCAGTCTCTCAACCGTCCGGCCCAGCATGCGCGCGACACCGGGGTCCAGCGGCACGCGCGTCAGATTGATCTGTTCCAGAATCAGGGACAGTGACTCGCCCACGCCCTCGGGATGGATACCCTCTGGCGCGTCGGCGCCGTTGCGCCGTTCCCAGTCGAAGGCGGCATTCGAGAGCTTCAGCGGAACGGCCTCGTTGATCACCAGATCGAGCGGTTCGGCACGTCCGCGCAAGCCGCTGACCTGCCCGCTATCCGTGAAGGACAGGCGTCCCTTCAGGTCGCGGGTATCGGCGGCCAGCGACATTTGCTTGCCGTCTTCAGCAATATCGACCCGGTGACGGCCGGGCGCACGAAAGGAGACAACACCGGGGCCTTCCACAAATGGACGGATCGACGTGTCGGCCCCGGCCCATGAAATGCTGCGCTCACGGGTGGCCGTACGCGCGACGGGTGAGCGGAAGGTGGTATCGAAACGGACCGGGAATCCGGTCACGGACAGGTCCGACCAATCCAAGAGCACGCCTTCGGCACGCTGTTCCTGCGCGAAGGCGGTGATGTCGGCCCGCAGTTTATCAGCGAACCAGAACCAACCGGCCGTCCACAGCAGCGCACCGGCGACCAGCGTGGCGATAAACAGCAGATACTTTCGCTGGAACATGCGGTCCTGTTTGCACTAGAAGCGGGGCTGTCAGCCTAGCGATGCGCCATCGCGCGGTCGAGATGTTGTGACACGGAAAGCCACGCCAACATGCCTGAAAACAAGCGCCAGCCCGACCTGCGTCATCTGACCGATCAGTATGAACTGACCGAGGAAGAGCTGGCGACGACCCTGGCGGCCGTGATGGAAACCCTTCCGCGCGGCGAAGACCTGTGGGTCTTCGGTTACGGGTCCCTGATGTGGCAACCCGAGTTTCCCTACAAGGAGCGGGCCCTGGCAACGGTGCATGGCTTCCATCGGGCGTTCTGTGTCTATTCCCATGTCTGGCGCGGCACCCGGGACAATCCGGGTCTGGTGCTTGGTCTCGACAATGGCGGCAGTTGCCGGGGCGTGGCCTATCGCGTTGATCACAGTCGCGCCGAAGCCACGGTCGAGTATCTGATCCGCCGGGAAATGGTAACCCGCGTCTATATTCCGCGCTGGGTGACGGGGCGTGTGGGAACGCGGGTGATCCGGGCGCACACCTACACGGCGGCCCACAATCATGTGCAATACGCCGGGAAGCTGCCCGACGATGTGGCGCTCCGCCATATTCTGCAGGGACACGGGCGCGGTGGTCCCAACACCGAGTATCTGGAAAACACCGTCGGGCATCTCGAAGAACTGGGGATCGTGGACCAGCCCCTTGTGCGTCTGCGCCGGCTGGTGGCGCGCCACAACGCCCGAAACGGGTGATCAATCCAGCGCGCCGCCGTCCTGGTCCGTTCACAGGACCGGGGTTTTATCCACAGGCGGGTTCACGGTGAGTGAATACCCGAGTTTTGGGTTGAAAAAACCGCTTGCGAGGAAGTTGTGAGGGCAAAACCATGTCACGTCAGGCCTGGCTGACATGATTTTGCCAATGGCGGACAAGCAAAGTGACCGCGATATTTTCAGGATTCCGCATCAGGTGCCAAGTAAAGCCAAGTGATCATTCCGGCTTGCTGCCTGCACTGTTGCCCGATCATGCGGATTATTACCTCCGTATTACGCCAGGCCCGGCATCCGCTCAGGCCTGGCGTTCCTCCACAACTTTATCCACAGGCACATGCAGGGGTAGAAGATCGTACCGGTCAATCGCCTCTGCGATCAGCCGGCTGGTGCTGTTTTCGATTGCAGTTTCAAGACTCTTTACAAATTCCTTGCGCGAAGAGACGTCGGGGAGTTGGGGCAAAAACTCGATGGTGATCCTGCCCGGACGCAGCGCCAGGGATCGGCGAGGCCAGAACAGACCGGAATTGAGCGCCACCGGGACAACCGGAATATCGAGTGCGTTGTTCAACGCAGAAATTCCGGCGTGATAAGGCACATGGGTGCCCGGCGGAACACGCGTGCCTTCGGGGAAAATGACAACGGGACGTCCTTCTGCCACGCGTGCCTGCGCCGCGGTGACCATATTGCGCAAGACCGACAAGCCGCCGCCCCGGTCGATGGGAACCTGACGCGCGCGCATCAGGCACCAGCCGAAGATCGGAATCCATGTCAGTTCGCGCTTCAGCACGATGGCCGCATCATGGATGATAAGGTTGATTGCCAGTGTGTCCCAGGCCGACTGATGCTTGATGGCAAACAGGGCCGGACCGTCGGGAATATTCTCCTGCCCGCGGACCTGATGGGACAGCCCGACGGTGACCCGCAGCAACCAGAGGGATACGCGAATCCAGAAGCGGCTATAGGCCAGCAGATATCGCGGCGGTCCCGGCAGAAGCGGCAGCACCATGATGCCGGCCAGGGTCGTCCAGCTGTAGAACAGGACTGCGAAGACGATCGGGCGCATCAGGCGAAGATCCGCCCGATCAGCCGACCCAGAGCCAGTTGCGTACGAATTGCCAGATACTTGGTGTACTCGCCGGCAAGCAGCCAGGCCGTACCCGGACGCGTCCACCATTGCGAAAGCCGGATATTGGCCGAACTGACCGGCTCGGGAAGAATTTCCATGCGCGGGAGGCGCCGTTCGAATTCCAACAGACTTCGGGGCATGTGAAAATCCGACGTCACAAGGCGAATGCTGTTGATGTTGCGATCCGCAGCCCAGCCCGCGGCCTCGATCGCGTTTTCCCGTGTGTCGCGTGCCGCCCGGCCAAGCGTCACGCAGCACGCCACCTGGCGGGAATCGAGAGACCGGGACGAAATCAGGTCGCCGATAGGGACATCGGTACCGACCCCCGAAATCAACATTTCGCGCGCCTTGCCCGCGGCCAGAAGTTCCGTGCCCCGGCTGATCCGCCCCTGTCCGCCGGTCAGCACGACAACCGCATCGGTGATGTCGGCGTTGGCCGGGGCGCGTGGAATTTTCTCGACGAATAGGAAAAGTCCCGCCGCCCAGGCCAGGGCAAGCAGGATCAGCAGCGTGATTGGGAAACGCATGCGTCTGGGCCGGCGGCGCGGCATCAGGGCATCCGCGCCAGCGCGCGCAGAACCGTCAGCCGCGCGGTCAGCATGGCAATCGCGACGGCTCCGGCGGGCACTAGAAGCAGGACAAACCAGTCCACGGGCGAGAGCGACAGATCGGGCAGGAAGGCGGCCTCGATTCCCTGACCGATCCAGCCGAAGACCAGCAGGACGGCCACGGCGGCAAGACCGCCGGCCACGCCGCCGCGCAATGCGAGCATCAGCGCCTGAAGCTGAAATTGTCCGGCGATGTAGGTGTCGCGGGCGCCCATCTGGTGCAGCAACTCGATGATGGCCGCGTGCACGGCCAGTCCGCTGCGTGTGGTGAAGACGACGGCCACCACGGCGGCAGAGGCGATCAGCAGCAGGATCGCGAAGGCGAGCAGTTCGGCGGTTCTGGCCAGATCGATCAGGGCCGAAAGCCAGGCGCGGTGATCGTCCACGGCAATATCCGGAACGGTTTCGGCCAGACGGGCCTGCAACAGAACCGGATCGAGGCGCGCGCCGGGTGCAACTTCGAGGTCGATCAGGTCCGGCACGGGCAGGGCGGACTCTCGCACGCCTTCGCCGAGCCAGGGGATGAGCAGTGCCCTGGCTTCTTCACGGGGCACAACGCGCACGCTGGCGATGCCATCGGTTGCGCGAAGCTGCTCGGCAATCCGCGCGGTTGCCTCTGCGGATGCGGCGCGTTCGGGAACCTGGACGGTCATGCGCCCCGTCAGGGTGTTGTCCCAGCTCTCAACGGCGTCGGAGACCACGAGCGCGCCCGCAAACATCAGGACCCCCAGGAACACCATGAGGGCCACGATCCACGGCAGGAACCGGGTGGACTGGTCGCGTTCGAACGGCAGATCGCTGTTGCGCGCGAACATCACGCGGAATTCCTGGAGTCGGGTTTTCGGCGCACGGTCAGTTCACCGTCATCGAGGCGTAGGATCGGATGCGCGAATTTTTCCACGAGCGCGTTGTTGTGGGTGGCGATGACAACAGTGGTGCCGGTCTTGTTGAGCTCTTCGAAGAGATACATCAGCCGGACGGCGATCCGGTCATCGACGTTTCCGGTGGGCTCATCGGCCAGCAGCAGGCGGGGGCGGTTGATCACAGCCCGGGCGATTGCCACCCGCTGTTGCTGGCCGCCCGACAGGGTGGAGGGGCGGGCATCCAGACGTTCACCGAGCCCGACCCAGCTGAGCAGTTCGCGAACATGGGCATCGATATCGCCGGGTCGCGCGCCACCCACGCGCAGGGGCAACGCGACATTCTCGACCGCGGTCAGGTGATTGATCAGTCTGAAATCCTGAAACACAACCCCGATCTTCTGGCGCAAATCGGGCAATTCTGTGCGCGGTGTTATGGAGACATCCTGATCGAAGATATGGATCAGGCCACGTGTGGGGCGCAGCGCCAGATACATCAGCTTGAGCAGGGTGGTCTTGCCTGCGCCGCTGGAGCCGGTCAGGAAATGGAAGGAGCCGGGCGCGAGCGAGAAGCTGACATCGCGCAGCACCTCCGGTCCGACGCCATATCGCATGCCGACGTTTTCGAAGCGCAGCAAAAGGTTCGACTCCGATTTGGTTCAGGTGGAACAGATCACCCTCTGTATGCGACTCGGCGGCGAGTCCTGACAACGTTGGCATGGCGGATATAATGCGTAAAGTCGGCCTGGCGCGGCGCCCTGGCCGGGCGGTCAGACGGCACACGGGCTGGCTTGCCACCGATTTGCCAAGCCTCCTATAAACCCTGCTCGGGTTGGGGACAGTGAATGGGCTATAGTCGGTCACCTGATTTTCTTCACCTTCGTGAACTGGTTCGAAAATGATTCTCACCTGCCCTGATTGCAGCGCACGCTTTGCGGTGGAAGCCGAGAAGCTCGGTCCGGACGGACGCCGGGTGAAGTGCGGGAAGTGCGGGCATGTCTGGTTTGAACCCACGCCGGTCCCCGACCCGGAGGATCAGGCTGAGCCGGTCACGCCGCTTGAGCCCGGGGAACAATCCACCATTCCGGTGCGCAACCTGCCCGCCATCCGACAGGTACAAAAGGCCCGCAGCGCGCGGACCGGCTGGATGGTTTCGGTGGTTTTGCTGGCCGCAATCCTGGCCGCACTCTGGTTCGGTCGCGCCCATATCGCCCGGGCCGTTCCGCAGATGGAGGCGGTTTATGCAGCCGTGGGAATCGCAGCGTTCCCACTACCCGGTGAAGGACTGCGGATCGATTTCGACCCCAAAACCGAAGATGGTGTGCTGTCGCTGCGGGGCGAGATCATCAATATCAGTGATGGGGTCCGCGATGTACCCGGGCTGGAGGTTGTGATTTCCGATGCCTCGCAGGTCACCCTGAAATCCTGGGACTTCACCTCCGATGTGCGCCGGTTGGGCCCCGGAGAAACAGTGGCGTTCACCACCCAGACCGACAACGTGCCTGAGGGAGCGGCCAACGTTAGTATTTCGTTTACCAATTCCGGCGATAATCGTTAACGAAAATTGTCACTCCCTCTGCGCAAGCAGAGCCTGCCTGGCGCGAGCGACGATTGTGCCGCGGTGGTCCTTTTGGCCGACCGCGAATGGGGCAGCTCGAAACGGGGGAGAGAGTAGAGACTATGGCACGCGTACTGATTGCAGAAGACGACACCGCTGTCCGGGAGTTTGTCCGGCGTGCGCTTGCGCATGGTGGTCACGAGGTGGTGACGGCACATGACGGACTGGACGCGCTGGACCTGCTCGACAGCCAGGATGCGTTTGACCTTCTGGTCACCGACATCGTGATGCCGGGCATGGACGGAATTGCCCTCGCGCTTAAGGTTTCGAAGGATTATCCGCAGACCGCCATCTTGATGATGACCGGCTTTGCCGCCGAACGTCAGCGCGCCCACAATCTCGATGAACTCATCCACGAGGTCGTGCCCAAGCCGTTCAGTCTGAAGCAGATTTGCGATGCGGCCGAAGGCGCCCTTTCGGAGCGCGCGCAACGCCTCCACTAGTGCGGGGCTAGAAGCGCCGTAACAGCCGCAGCAGGTAGTCGATTTCGGCTTCCGGGCGACCCTGGTCGCGCAACCGCTGACGAATTTCGTCCTGAATTCTGAGTGCACGCAAAGCCTGTTCGCCGTCTCCGATGGGGTTCTGGCCGGCGCTGTGGGCATCCCCGTTGTTCCGGTCATCCGGCTGAATGGGCCGGCCCAGAGGATCGAACCCCTCTTCGCCCGGCTGGAAAAGGCCTTCGGCCGGTCCCTGTCCGTTTCCCTGGCTCTGACCGCGCTGGCGCATCATCTGCAGCGCCATCTGCTGGCCGCCGCGGCGCAGTTCATCCATGGCGCGAGCCTGATCGTTGAGGGCGGATTGCAGATCGCCCTCGCCCAGGGCGCGCTCGGCCTCGTTCATGGCAGTCTCTGCATCGCCGAGATTTTCGGGAATTTCGTTGGTCATCTCGCCCAGCTGACGCATCAGCTCACCCAGCTGGCGGCGGATTTCATTCTGTGCCTCGCGGGCCTCCTGCGATTCCTCGGGGGTCATCTCCTGGCCACGCTGGGAACGCTGGAAGGTCTCGTCGTGCAGCGCCTGCTGGTTCCGCAGGACCTCCTGCAGCTGACGCAGGAACTGCTGCGCCGGGGAAGCCTGCTGCTGCTGCATCGTGTTGGGTGCGTTCTGCAGGGCCTTTAGCATCTGCTGCATTCGCTCCAGCATCTCCTGCACACCCTCGGCATCGCCCAGTCGTGCCATCTGCTCGAGCTGTTCCATCATGTCCTGGATGGCTTCGCGGTCGAGCAGCTCCATATCCTCGCCCGCCTCGGGCAGGGACGACAGGTCCATGCCCTCAAGCGCCTGGGTGAAGTTCTGGGCCAACGCTTCGAGATAGCGGTCGAGCGCGGCGCGCAGCTCTTCCATGATCTCGCTGATTTCCTCTTCCGAGGCGCCGTTCTCGATGGCTTCGCGAAACCGTTCCTGCAAGTCGGCAACATCGCGCTGCGCCAAGGAGAGGGCGCCGTCCTCCAGCCGCAGGGTCGTGTCCCAGAGCTGGGAGAGCACGCCGACCACACCCGCGCTTTCCGGGGCATAGATCAGGCGGGACCGCGCCGACATGAGTGCCAGGAAGACGGCAATGTCATTGTCGAAACGGCCCGGGAAACGACCGAGATTGTGCAGCGAGCGCGCCACGTCGCGGCGGTTTTCGGGGGACAGCGCCAGGACGCGCCGCTGGGCAATGATCTCGCGCGCGACCGGGTGGTTGAAGACCCGCTCGGGCAAAATCACCGACAGCCGGTCGGTTTGACCGGTCTGGCCAATCCCGTCGGTTGCCGTCAGCTGGATATCGACCTCGAGCCCGGCCCAGGGGTGAGCGGTGAGGTCGTGGATGCTGGCTGCCGAACCCTCGCGGGCATCCGGACGCGGCAGGGGAAGCTCCAGATCGATCGCCGTGATGCCGCTCGCGCCCGGGTCGCCGGGCCAGGCCAGTTCGGCGCGCACTTCGGTGATGCCGTAATCGTCCAGGCCGGTGTAGCCGATCCGAAGAGCATTGGTATCGTTAGCGGCCGGGGCTTCGGAGAAACGGATTTCGGGGGATGTGTCCCCGATGATGTCGAACTCCCAGGCGCCCAGCGTATCGCCCGACTGCCGGACCGCCAGAGATTGCACGCCCTCGGTGTCGAGAGTGGTTTCGAGTCGCCAGGCCCGGTCGGCAACCTCCGCGAATTCCGTTGCCGTATCGCCGCGCGCCAATTCGGGGGTTCCCCGGCCCGCATTGACCTGTGCCAGCAGGGTGCTGCCGGCGGGAACCGCAATCGGGCCTTCTGTCTGCAAGGCCGCTTCGGAGAGGTTTTCGGGATCGGCGCTGGCCAGCAACATGGGCGGCAAATTGGTGTGCTCGGGCGGCGTGATCCAGAGTTCCAGGCTCGCCGCTTCGCGCGCGGTGAGCGCGCTCAAATCGGGCGTCAGGGCGGCGGAGAGCCGCGCGGTTGCGTTCGGTCCGGCAAATCCCAGCCCGGCGACGAGCGCAATCACCAGCGCGCCGCGCAGGGCATAGGGGTCGCGCGCGGCAAGGTTCGGGCGGGGCCAGCGCAGATGAATCTTGCGTGCGGCGGCGGCGGCGCGGGCCAGATGTAGTTGCCATAGGCGCTCTGTTTGCGGGTCCACCACGCCCAGTGCCGGGCGGTCTTCAAGGGTCACCAGCGGCCGGTGCTTCAGTCCGGAATCCGTTTCCAGGCGGCGCGTTGCGGTCGCTGCGCTGGGAATGCGAAGTTGCCGTACCCCGTTGCGGATCGTGAACAGCAGGGCAGCGACAAAGGCCGCCAGGATCAGGGCATGCAGCCAGCCGGGAAGGGCGGGCAGCATGTTGAACAGTCCCAGAGCCAGAAATGCGCCCGCAATGCCCAGCGACGGCCAGAGCGTGGGCCAGGCGGTTTCCCAGAACAGCGAAAGTCGCGTGAGCATCCGGCGCAGGCCTAGCCGTCCCGGGGCCTGCCGGTCCGGCGTGGTGTGATCGGTTGCGCCGTTCTGTCCTGTGCCGTCGTTCATCGCGTCCTGCAATCCGGCGTCCTGCCGTCCGGTCATTCCGTGCCTGGGACCGCTGCCGATGCGTCAGATCACGGTCCGAACCTCAAGTCTGCCAGTCGGCGAGGCTTTCGTAACCCAGAAATGTGGCGGGTTCCTGACGCTCGCGCACGATGGCAAACGAATCGCCCTTCACCAGCACCTCGGCGACCAGTGCCCGGCTATTGTAAACCGAGCTCATCACCGCGCCATAGGCCCCGGCGTCGCGCATCACGAGAAGTTCACCGGCCTCCAGATGGGGCAAATGCAGCCCCTTGGCAAAGGTGTCGCCGGTCTCGCAGACCGGTCCGACGATGTCCCAGTCCACGATTTCCGCCCCTTCGGGACGCTGGCGCACGGTTTCGGTGCGGTGCACGGCGTCATACATGGCGGGGCGGATCAGGTCGTTCATGGCGGCATCGACGATGGCAAAGCGGCGCGCCTCGGCCTCCTTGGCATAGATCACCCGCGTGACCAGAACGCCGGCCGGCCCCGCAATATAGCGTCCCGGCTCGAACATGATCTCGCAGCCCAGATCACCGACGGTGCGCGCCACCACCTGTGCGTAGTCCTCGACCGGCGGGGGTGTGGCATCGCCATAGTCGATCCCCAGACCGCCGCCCAGATCGAGCTTGGTGATCTCGAAGCCGGTTCCGCGCAGTTGGTGCACCAGTTCCGCCACCCGCGAGAACGCAGCCTCGAACGGGTCCAGCGAGGTCAGCTGGCTGCCGATATGGACCGCCACGGCAACCGGGCGCAGCCCGCCCAGATCGCGGGCTTTGGCGTAGAGATCCGGCGCCCGGGTGATGTCGAGGCCGAACTTGTTCTCTTCCAGGCCCGTGGTGATCTTGTGATGGGTCACCGCATCGACGTCGGGATTGACCCGGATGGCGACGTCCACTTCGGTGTTCATGCTGCGCGCGACCACCGAGAGCAATTCCAGTTCGGGCACGGATTCGATGTTGAACTGGCCGATCCCCGCCGTGATCGCCTGGCGCATTTCCGCTTCGGTCTTGCCGACACCGGAAAACACCACATCCTGCGCCGCGATGCCGGCCGCCAGCACCCGTTCGAGTTCGCCGCCCGAGACCACATCGGCCCCGGCACCGAGATCGGCAAGGGTACGGATGACGGCGATGTTTGAATTGGCCTTCATGGCGTAGCAGATGCGAGCATTAAGCCCGGCCCCGTCGAGCGCGTCGGCAAAGCGCCGATAGGCTTCGGTGAGGGCCCCCGCCGAATAGACATAGACCGGCGTGCCCGCGGCCTCGGCGATCCGCGACAGTGCAACATCCTCGGCGAAGAGTTCGCCGTTGCGGTGCTCGAAATGGGTCATGGTCAAGGTCGCCGGGCTGGTCTAGCGCGTGGGATAGGAACGCGGATAGGTGATCGGTTCGCCTTCGGGCGGCTCGGGTGGACCTTCCTTGCCGCAGGCTGCCAGGCCGAGGGTAACGAACATGGCCAGAATCACACTTCGGGTCAGGGTCCCGGATCGAAGTGCCCCGGATCGAAATGCCATCGCTCAGTCTCCCATGAACCGGTTGCGTGCATCGGCCACCGCGGCGCGGACATTCTCGGGCGCGGTGCCGCCGAAGCTCGTCCGGCTTGCGACCGAGGCTTCGACCGAAAGCACGTTGAAGACATCTTCGGTGATTCGTGCATCGATCGCCTGCATCTCGTCCAGCGGCACATCGACCAGATCGACACCCTTGTCCTCGGCATGTTTGACGACGGCCCCGGTAATGCCGTGGGCATCGCGGAAAGGCACATCGGCGACCTGGACCAGCCAGTCGGCCAGATCGGTCGCGGTGGAATAGCCCTTTCCGGCCGCCGCCCGCATGTTCTCGATCACCGGCTCCATGTCCGACACCATGCCCGTTGTTGCGGCGAGCGCAAGCGCCAGCGAATCTGCGGCGTCGAAGACCGGCTCCTTGTCTTCCTGCATGTCCTTGGAATAGGCCAGCGGCAGCCCCTTCATGACCGTGAGCAGGCCCAGCAGGTCACCAAACACCCGCCCGGCCTTGGCGCGCGACAGCTCGGCGGCATCCGGGTTGCGCTTCTGGGGCATCATCGAACTGCCGGTCGTATAGGCATCGCTGAGCGCCACAAACCGGAAGCCGTCGCTGCACCAGATGACGATCTCTTCGGAAAACCGCGAAATATGCGCCATGCAGATCGAGGTGGCGCTCATGAATTCCAGCGCGAAATCCCGGTCCGAAACCGCATCGAGGGAATTGGCGACGGGCCGGTCGAAGCCCAGATCCTCCGCCACGGCGTGGCGGTCGATCGGGAAAGAGGTCCCCGCCAGGGCACCCGCGCCGAGCGGCAGTTCGTTCAGCCGTGCCCGGGCATCGGCGAACCGGCCCCGGTCCCGCCCGAACATCTCCACATAGGCAAGCAGGTGATGCCCGAAGGTCACCGGCTGGGCGGTCTGCAGATGGGTGAAGCCCGGCATGATCGTATCGGCATGGGCCTCGGCCTTGTCCAGCAAGGCGTCCTGAAGCGCCTGGAGCTGAAGGTCCATGGCGTCGATCTCGTCCCGCACCCAGAGACGGAAATCGGTCGCCACCTGGTCGTTGCGTGACCGCGCCGTGTGCAGCCGTCCGGCGGCATCGCCGATCAGCGCCCGCAACCGGGCCTCGATATTCATATGGATGTCTTCAAGCGCCGCGGAGAAGGTAAATTCCCCATTCTCGATCTCACGCGAAATCGCGTCTAGACCCCCGGCGATGGCCTCCCCATCTTCAGATGAAAGGATGCCCCGCGCGACGAGCATCCGGGCATGCGCCCGCGACCCGGCGATATCCTGGGCAAACAGGCGCTGGTCGAAACCGATGGACGCATTGATGCGCTCCATCACCTCGGACGGTCCGGAGGCAAAGCGGCCACCCCATTGCGCGTTGGCGGGCTTGCGTGTTTCGTTTGGGCTCATATGTCTCGGGCTCACAATTCTGGGAGCGACGTTTACCGCCATGATACGCCGGATGAAAGGTTTTCTGTGCATCGCGATTGCCGCGATGGCTGTTTCTTTGGCCCCAACAGGGGCGGTTCAGGCCGAATCCGGGCCGCCGATCGAAGGTCAGGTCCAGAATTTCGAGGTCTTTCCCCAGCCCGTCGAAACCACCGATGTCACGGTTCTGACGAAGGACGGCGGCAAGACCACGCTCAATCAGTTCCGCGGCAAGTATATTGTCCTCAACTTCTGGGCGACATGGTGCGGGCCCTGTATCCGCGAACTGCCGTCGCTTGAACGTCTGGATGCCGCCCTGCCCGACGACCGGGCGCAGGTGGTGCTGGTCAGTCAGGACCGCGCCGGGTTTAAGCAGACCGAACGGTTCCTGAAAAAGCTCGACGTGAACTTTCCCGACAACTTCGTCGATGAACGCCTGAAATTCTCCCGCGCGCTTGGCATCGTCTCCCTGCCGACGACGCTGTTGATCGGGCCGGACGGCAAGGAGGTCGGACGCCTGGTCGGCCATGCCGAATGGGACTCCCCCGAAGCGCTCGCCCTGGTGAACTGGTACCTCGACCGGGACGCGATGGAGAAAAGCGGAAGCTAGCGCGTATGCCCGAATGAGCCCTCATCCTGAGCGTGACGAAGGACGAGGGCGACATCCCCATACTTCGACAGGCTCAGCATGAGGATGTCAGTCCGTGATCGGGTCAGGTCCGCGCATGACAAGTTGCGGCTGTTTATCGCGTCGGGACCGGTGTTTCGCCTGAATAGTCGTAGAAACCGCGGCCGGTCTTGCGGCCGAGCCAGCCGGCCTCGACATATTTCACCAGCAGCGGGCAGGGGCGGTATTTGGAATCCGCCAGGCCTTCATAAAGGACCTGCATCACGGCCAGACAGGTGTCGAGGCCGATGAAGTCGGCCAGTTCGAACGGGCCCATCGGGTGGTTGGCGCCCAGCTTCATGGAGCTGTCGATCGAGTCCACATTGCCCACGCCTTCATAGAGCGTATAGACGGCTTCGTTGATCATCGGCAGCAGGATGCGGTTGACGATGAAGGCCGGGAAATCTTCCGACACCGTGCCGGTTTTGCCCAAGCGCTTGGTCAGTTCCTGGACGTCCGCGAAGGTTTCCTGGTCGGTGGCCAGGCCGCGGATCAGTTCGACCAGCTTCATCATCGGCACCGGGTTCATGAAGTGCATGCCCATGAATTTGTGGGGCCGGTCCGTGCCGGCGGCCAGCCGCGTGATCGAGATGGACGATGTGTTCGACGCGATGATCGCATCGTCTTTCAGATGCGGGCACAGGCTTTCGAAGATCTTGAGCTTGATCGCCTCGTCTTCCGTGGCGGCCTCGATCACCATGTCGCAATCGCCCAGACCGGGGACATCGGTGGTGGTGCTGATGCGCGCCAGAGCGGCGGCCTTATCGGCGTCTTCGATCAGCGTGCGCTTGATCTGACGATCCATGTCCCTGCCGATTTTTTCGAGCGCCTTGTCGAGGGCTCCCTGATCGATATCCATCAGTACGACATCGTGCTCTGCGAGCGCACACACATGTGCAATGCCACTGCCCATCTGGCCTGCGCCGATGACGCCAATCTTGTTCAACATATTTGTCTTTCCCTGAATCCTTGGTTTGCCGTTCTTCGTTTGGTCCTACTTCTCAAGCTCTTCATTGAGCTCGGGCAGGGCCTTGAACAGGTCGGCGACCAGACCGTAGTCGGCGACCTGGAAGATCGGCGCTTCCTCGTCCTTGTTGATGGCCACGATGACCTTCGAATCCTTCATGCCGGCCAGATGCTGGATCGCACCTGAGATCCCGACGGCGATGTAAAGCTCCGGTGCCACGACCTTGCCGGTCTGGCCGACCTGCCAGTCGTTCGGCACGAAACCCGCATCGACGGCAGCCCGCGACGCGCCCATGGCGGCACCCAGCTTGTCGGCGATGGGCTCGATCAGGGCGTAGTTTTCGCCTGAGGCCATGCCGCGGCCACCGGAAATGATCACCCGGGCCGAGGTCAGCTCGGGCCGGTCGCCGCCGGATTCGGCGAGTTCGATGAAGGTCGAGACACCCTTGTCGGCACCGCCCGAGACGGATTCGGTGGCCGCGCTGCCGCCTTCCGGGGCGGCGGCGTCAAAGGTGGTTGCGCGTACGGTGATGACCTTGGTCGCGTCCGATGACTTCACGGTCGCCATCGCATTGCCCGCATAGATCGGACGCACAAAAGTGTCGACGTCCTCGATGGCACTGATCTCGGAGATCTGCTGCACATCCAGCAGAGCCGCAACGCGGGGCATGAAGTTTTTCCCGAAGGTCGTGGCCGGCGCCAGAATGTGGCTGTAGTCACCTGCGATGTCGGTTACCACGGCGGCGAGGTTTTCGGCCAGTCCGTGTTCCAGGCCGGCATCTTCGGCCACCAGCACCCTGGACACGCCTGCGATTTGTGTGGCGGCGTCACCGGCGGCGGCGCAATTGGCGCCCGCGACGAGGACGACAACATCGCCGGCGCCTTTTTCAGAGAGCTGCTGTGCGGCGGTCACTGTGTTCAGGGTCGCGGCCTTGAGGGACTGGTTGTCGTATTCGGCAATGACGAGGACGGACATCAGATCACCTTCGCTTCGTTCTTCAGCTTGTCAACGAGTTCGGCAACGGATTCGACCATCACGCCGGCTTCGCGCTTGGGCGGCTCCTCGACCTTCAGGGTCTGCAGGCGCGCGGTGATGTCGACGCCGAGCTCATTGGGGGAGACTTCGTCGATCGGCTTCTTCTTCGCCTTCATGATATTCGGCAGCGACGCATAGCGCGGCTCGTTCAGACGCAGATCGGTGGTGATAATCGCGGGCGTGCTGATCTCGATGGTCTCGAGCCCGCCATCGACCTCGCGCACCACCTTGGCCTTGCCGTCACCCAGTTCAATTCCCGATGCAAAGGTGCCCTGAGGCCAGTCGAGCAGCGCGGCGAGCATCTGGCCGGTCTGGTTGGAATCGTCGTCGATCGCCTGCTTGCCCAGAATGACCAGGTCCGGTGATTCCTTGTCCACCAGGGCCTTTAGCAGCTTGGCGACGGCCAGCGGTTCCAGTTCGTCATCGGTCTTCACATGAATTCCGCGATCGGCGCCCATGGCCAGCGCAGTCCGGATGGTTTCCTGGCATTGCTGGACACCCAGGGACACGGCGACGATTTCTTCAGCCGTTCCGGCCTCTTGCATCCGGACAGCCTCCTCGACGGCAATTTCGTCGAAGGGGTTCATGGACATTTTGACATTCGAAGTCTCGACGCCCGTGTTGTCCGATTTCACGCGGACCTTCACGTTGTAGTCGATCACCCGTTTGACAGGGACGAGCAGTTTCATGGGATTCCCCGGCGGTTTCCGTGGCACGCATGTTGGCGCAGTGATTTTTTATTGCGGTGCAACATGCCCAAGGCCGGGGGGGGAGTCAATCATCCGGCCCGCCGATTTCACCCGGTGAGACGGTGGGTTCAGCCCCGGTTCTGTCCCGGTTTCCAGAGCACATCCGCGCGCCCGCCATCGTTGAGGTGGCGGCCCAGAACGAACAGATGATCGGACAGCCGGTTGATGTATTTCATTGCTTCAGGATTGACCGCTTCGCGGGTTGCGAGTTCGGTCATCAGCCGCTCGGCGCGTCGTGAAATGGTGCGCGCCATGTGCAGATGCGCCGCTGCCGGCGTGCCGCCGGGCAGGATGAAGGAGGTCAGGGGGGCGAGGGTCTCGTTGAGGGTGTCGATTTCCTGCTCCAGCCGGGCGACCTGCTCGGGAACGATGCGCAGCGCGCCTTCCGCCTTGCGGGCGGCGCGTGCGTCGCCTTCGGGCGTGCACAGATCGGCGCCCAGGTCGAACAAATCGTTCTGGATGCGTGCCAGCATCTCGTCGGTCGGGGTGTCGTTAGCCGTGTGCAGCCGTGCCAGACCGATCGCGCCGTTGGTTTCGTCCACGGTGCCATAGGCGGCAACGCGCAGATCGTGCTTGGCGACGCGGTCGCCCGAGCCCAGCGAGGTCTCGCCGGCGTCGCCGCCACGCGTATAAATGCGGTTGAGTTCGACCATGCTGTGCCTAGCCGCCCTGGGATGCCATGAAGACGAAGACCAGCATCAGGATCACGGCAAGGGCCTGCAGTGCGACCCGCCAGCGCATCATGCGGTTGCCGTATTTGTCGTTGAATTCGCCGCCGCGGGCCATGGCGAAAACGCCAACGATCAGCACGACAACAACAGCGGCAAACGCGATGGCAATCAGAATTGCAAATGTGTTCATGGTGTAATCTTACCGTTCCGTGCGGGCGGTGACGAGGGGGTGAAGCGCAGGCCGACGCAGGGCTGGGCCGTGCGCCATGTGGGAGACTGCCGCCCCGGAACGGCCTCTCGAATCAGTTGGTTGAACGAAAATTAGAGGTTCTAAGTTCTCTACGTTATGAACAGCCTGCGGATCATTCTTATTGGCAGCCCGGCGCACGCCCGACTTTCGGGACGGCGACCGGGATTTCGTGCTTACGCAATGCCAATTCGAATGGAAACTGTTCATCATGACCTTACAAACCGCTCTGCAGACTAACGCCTCTCCGACCCACACTACGTGTTCGAACCCTGTTCACTGCTTTTCCGTTACCGGAATGGCGGACCCGGGACTTATGTCGCGAATCATGGAACTCTGGGCCAAACGCGGGCTGATGCCCGATCGCTGGCATGGGGGCCGGACGGGACCAGATGGAAACGATGTTTATATCGATATCGAAACCTCGCAGCTCGATCCTGCCCTCGCAATGCAGGTCGCCGAAACCATGCGCTGCACCTTCGGTGTCTCCCAGGTGCTCGTGTCCGAGAAACGCTTCGCGGCCACGGCCTGATTCGCAGCCCGTTCGGTTTCGCGACTAATGGCGCTCTACGATCACATCGTGGCGTGCAACACCCACAGCCTGGAGGGCCGGCGGCGATTCGAGATTGCCGGCGCTCAGGTGGGCTGGGTCTCCGACGACCTTGCCGAGCGGATGACCCGCTGGCACGAATATTTTGCGATTTCGAAGGAGGCGGTGGCCTTTCGCGACGGGGTCAAGGATGTCGAGGCCCGTTCGAAGGCGCTCGCCGAGGCCGGGGCGGCGCTTGTCGTGCAGCAGGCCCTGCCGCGGAACCGCAAGGAGCTTTGCCCGGTGCGCGAGCACTTTGGCGGTCCGACCCTGCTGCGGATGGATCGTGCCTGGTTGCCATCCTTCGGGGTGGCGTCCTACGGCGTCCATGTGAACGGCTATATGGACACCCCCGACGGGCCCGAGCTCTGGGTCGGCGTGCGTGCCAAAAACCGGGATGTTGCGCCGGGCAAGCTCGACAACATGGTGGCCGGCGGTCTTCCGGTGGGCGTGACGCTGGCAGAAAACGTGATCAAGGAAGCCGCCGAGGAAGCCTCGGTCCCCGAAGAACTTGCCGCGACGGCGAAACCCGCCGGGGCTATCACCTATATGAGCAGCAACGCCGGCGGCCTGCGGCGCGACATGCTGTTCGTCTATGACCTGAAGCTGCCCGATGATTTTGTGCCCGAGAACGCCGATGGAGAGATCAGCGGCTTCGTGCGCTGGCCCGCGCGGCAGGCGCTCCGGGTGGTCGATGAGACCGAAGAATTCAAGTTCAACGTCAATCTGGTGATCATCGATTTCGCCATCCGACATGGTCTGATCGAACCGGACCGCCCCGACTACGCCAAACTGGTGCACGGCCTGCGGGCCTGGAGCTGATCACAGCCCCGACGAATTGTTATGCCTCGCAGACGCGCCGTCATTGCGAGCGGAGCGAGGCAATCCAGTCGGTGTGCCGCGTGACGGGTTTGGCTGGATTGCGTTGTCGCCTGTGGCTCCTCGCAATGACGTGCCGGGTGGGTGTTTTTCAAAGCCCGTTCGTTGCGGTGGCCTGGCGGGCGATCTGGCGTATCGACATGGCCCATATTTCTTCCGGATCGGTTCCGGCTTCGCGCATGGCGCGCAGGGTGAAGGCCTTGTCGCGCTTGGCGAGACGCACTCCCTTGTTGTTGGCGAGCAACACCGTATGGTGCCATTCCGGCACATCCAGATCGAGCAGCGCCTGAAGCAGGCGATGAATATGGGTGGCGGCGAACAGATCGTCGCCACGGGTCACCAGTGTGATCCCCTGTTCCGCATCGTCGAGGGTGACCGCCAGATGATAGCTGGTGGCGACCTCCTTGCGGGCCAGCACAATATCGCCGAACAGATCCGGTCGTGCGACCTGCTCACCCCGGGTTCGGTCGTGCCATGTGAGCGGACCGGTCCGGGCCATGGCGGCCTCCATATCCAGGCGCAGCGCGTGAGGTTCGCCCTCGGCTATCCGTCTTTTGCGTTCGTCGGGATCAAGCGCTTTGCAGATGCCGGGATAGACCGGACCGTCGGGTCCGTGATGGTTCAGGTGGGGGGCCGCGCCGGCCCGCTTGATCTCGTTGGCGATATCCGATCGGGTGCAGAAACAGGGATAGAGAAGGTCCGCAGCGTCGAGTTTTTCCAGGGCGGCGGCATAGTTCGGCAGCCGTTCGGATTGCCGCAGAACGGGCTCTTCCCATTCCAGGCCCAGCCAGTTCAGATCTTCGAGGATCGCGTCCTCGAATTCGGGGCGGCAGCGCGACGGGTCGATATCCTCGATGCGGACCACGAATCGGCCTTCGCCCGACACCGCCAGACGATAGGCAAACAGCGCAGAATAGGCGTGCCCCAGATGCAGCAGACCCGTGGGCGAAGGGGCAAACCGGGTTGCGATAGGGCTGTGCGAGTTCGCCGTGGCACTCATGAAGGTTCCCTGGGTTGGACAGAAGGCGCACAATCGATTCAACGCCAATCACGTGATGATGCGATGAAAACGACCAAACGGCTAGAGGCGGGCCTGACCGAACTGGGACAGCTTGACCCGCGCATGGCCGAACTCTGGAAGCAGGCCGGAACGCCGGGCCCGCGGGCGCGTCCGCCCGGCTTTGGAACGCTCTTGCGTGTGATCGTCGGCCAGCAGCTCTCGACCCATGCGGCAGCGGCCATCTGGAAGCGCATGGAAACGGCCGGGGTGGCCGGGGACCCGGCGGCTTTTGTGGCCATGGAGGACGAGGCGCTGCGCGCGCTGGGCCTCAGCCGCCAGAAGATTGCCTATGGCCGCGGGCTGGCCGAGGCGGTGGTGAGCGGGGGGCTCGACCTTCAGAAACTCCGGCGCATGGAGGATGAGGACGCCATTGAATCGCTTGTGGTGCTCAAGGGGATCGGGCGGTGGAGTGCGGAATGTTATCTGCTGTTTGCGCTGGGCCGGACCGACATTATGCCCGCGGACGATCTGGCGCTGGTTGCTTCGGCGGGCCGTCATCTTGGCGACGGGACCCGCTGGACCCCCAAGCAATTGCGTGTCGAATCCGAAATCTGGCGGCCCTGGCGCAGCGCGGCGGCGCGCCTGCTGTGGCACGCCTATCACATCGAAGCGATCTGAGACTCCGGAGTTACATATGACCGTTTCCATTCTGAGCGGCCCGAGCCACGGACCGGCCTCGGGCAAGGCCCCCCGGCAGCTTGTCGTCCTCCTGCACGGACGCGGGGCCAACGGGCACGACCTGATCGGCCTCGCGCCGGTCCTGGCCGAGCATTTCCCCGATGCGCTGTTTCTGGCCCCCGATGCGCCCCAGCCTGTCGATCTGGCGCCGGTTGGCCTGCAATGGTTCAGCCTGACCGAGCGTACGCCGGAGACGATTGCCGCAGGCGTGCGGTCCGCCGCCCCGGCGGTCGATGCCTTCCTCGATCATCATCTGGCGCAGCACGGTCTCACCGATGCGGATCTGGCTTTGTTCGGATTCAGTCAGGGCTGTATGATGGCCTTGCATGTCGGGCTCCGGCGCACGGCAGCGCCGGCGGCGGTGATGGGCTACTCCGGATTGCTGGCGGCGCCCGACGCGCTGGCCGACGAAATCACCGTACGCCCGCCGGTTCTGCTGGTCCATGGCGAAGCCGACGAGATCGTACCCCATGCGGCATTGCCGGCTGCCGAGGCCGCGTTACGCGATGCCGGAGTGGCGGTGGAGGCCGTGTCCCGGCCCGGCCTGGGGCACGGGATCGACGAAGTCGGGATTGCCCGTGCACTGGCTCTGCTCAAGCGGGTGTTCTGAGCCGGGTGCCGGAAACTGTTTCAGATTTGTTTCAAGCTGTTGGAAATAAAAGAAAAATCATAGGTGATCATCGAAAAGTCTTTGCCTGAATCGATTGTGTTCCTAGTATTTGCCCGAGCGATAATCGTGGTACCGACCCGGGAGGGAAGAGATGGACGTCGCACTGGAAAAATGTCCGGCCCTGGTGCTGAACGCGGATTTTCGTCCGCTGAGCTATTTTCCGTTGTCGATCTGGCCCTGGCAGGAGGCGGTCAAGGCCACGCTCATGGGACGGGTGAACACCGTCGCCGAATACGACCGGATGATCCGCTCGCCCAATCTCGAAATGCCCCTGCCCAGTGTCGTCTCCCTGAAAGAGTATATCCGCCCGGCCGAGCGCCCGGCCTTCACCCGGTTCAACGTGTTTCTGCGCGACCGCTTCACCTGCCAGTACAGCGGCCAGCGCCTGCCGGCCCACGAACTGACTTTCGATCACGTGATCCCGCGTTCGCGCGGCGGGCGCACCAGCTGGGAGAATGTGGTCACGGCGTCGAGCGAATGGAACCTGCGCAAGGCCAACCTGACACCGAAGGAAGCCGGGATGCAGTTGCTCAACGAACCGCGCCAGCCGACCACCTATGAGCTGATCGAAAACGGCCGCGCCTTTCCGCCCAACTTTCTGCATGAAAGCTGGGGCGATTACCTCTACTGGGATTCCGAACTGGACGCCTGAGCCTGTCTCCGAGGCGCACACGTCATCACGAGGCCTGAAGGGCCGCGGCAATCCAGAGCAGCCTCTCAAGCGGCGGCGCCGCTGGATTGCGTCACTGCGTTCGCAATGACCTCGGAAGGTCGGGAATGATCTTGTCTCCCCACTCTGCGTCGTTCCCGCGCAGGCGGGAACCCATACACGCAGGCACCTACCCAGTTCGGCACGGTGTTTATGGACCCCCGCCTGCGCGGGGGTGACGATCAGGGTTGCAGGCCCGCGGCAATCTAGCCGGCAATCTGCTGTGAAGACGGAGTCTCTACACCCGGGTCGAGAGCCAGATGGCGGCGCGGGAGCCGGCCTTGATGGCTTCGGAGAAGAGCTTGTAGCCCGGCGTCTGTTCGGCGTCGTGTTCGATGCCGATATCCTTGTGCTCGACCTCTTCGGCGCGGAACTCCTCGATCATGTCGCGGAGCTCGCCCTCATCGTCCCCGAGCATGGCGGCCTGTTCGGCATAGTGTTCCTCGATCACCTCTTCGACCGCGACGGTGCAGGCCATGGCGGCCCGTTCGCCCAGCGCCGCGCTGGCGGCTCCGAGGGCAAAGCCGGCCGCATGCCAGACCGGCCCCAGGGCGGTCGGGCGCACCCGGCGTTCGACGATCAGCCGGTCAAACGCGTCGAGATGTTTCTGCTCCTGCTCGGCCATGTGCCGGATGGTGTCGCCGACTGGCTCTTTGCCCAGCACAGCGAGCTGTCCGGCGTAGATTCGCGCGGCGCCGTATTCGCCCGCGTGATCGACCCGGATGATGCGTTCAATGAGGGTCACGCGGTCGGGATCGCCGGGCAGGCGGTTTTCGCCCGTGACTTTGGGGCGTGATGTTTCGGCTGGCTTGTCTGTTCTGTCACTCACGCGGAGGTCCGCCGGAAGTTGCGCGCCGCCATGACCGAAGTCCCGGCCAGCGCCAGAGATGCGAAGAAGTTGTAGCCTGCCAGCGAAATCCCGAGCAGGGACCATGGCACGTCGTCGCAGCGCACGATGGGGGTGTCGAGCAGGCGTGTCCGCAACTCGTCGAGGGACAGGTTCGGATCATTGAGATTGCCGCCGCCGCAAGCCGCCAGCCCCTCCCACCATTGCTGCTCGACGCCGACATGAAACCCGGCCACGCTGGCACCGGCCAGAAAGATCAGGGCGCACAGGCCTGCGATGATCGCCATGCCTTTCGCGCCGAGCTGCTTCGCCGTCAGCACCGCCAGACCGGCGATCACGATGACCGCCCAGTAGGGCCAGCGCTGGTAGAGGCACAGCGCGCAGGGTTGTAGCCCGCCAAAGATCTGAAACGCCCAGGCGCCGCCCAGCAACGCGGCGCTCGCCAGAAAGGTCGGGCCCGCCCACAGGCGTGGCGTGGGAAATCTGTTCGCGGGGCGGTGGGTGTTGACCATATCCCGATATAGGTGCTTGTCCGGCGCGGCGCTAGACGATGAACTTGATCAGCACGAATCCGCCGATCAGGAGGACCACGAAGGCGAGCGTGCACCAGCCGAGATACTTCTCGACAAACCGCCGGATCGGCGGACCGAAATACCAGATCAGCGCGGCCACCAGGAAGAACCGCAGCCCGCGTGCCGCCAGCGAGGACAGCCCGAAGGCGGCGAGGTCGAGCTGGGTCACGCCGCTGGCGATGGTGACCACCTTGTAGGGGAAGGGGGTCACCCCGAAAATGAAGACGACCCAGGCGCCGACTTCGTTGTAGCGCTGGGTGAACTCGTTGAAGGTGTCCTCGAATCCGTAGAAGTCGATGATCGGCTGCCCGATCGTGTCGAACAGGGCGAAGCCGATCAGGTAGCCGAAATAGCCGCCCAGGACCGACATTACGGTGCAGATCGCCGCCAGCCGCATGGCCCGCTCACGCGCCGCGATGATCATGGCGATCAGGAGGACATCGACGGGAATCGGGAAAAAGGAACTTTCGATGAAGGCGATGCCCGCCAGCAGCCAGACGGCATGGGGGGAGGCGCTGAGCCGCATCGTCCAGTCATAGAGGGCCCGCAACATGCTTCGGCAACGTCCTTGTAGAAAACGGGGCGGCGCGGACCTTCGGTCACAAACCGCATGACAACCGCCCTGTAACAGTCCGATTCCCGGCTGTCCATGCCTGCGTCCGTCGTGTTGGTGCGGGGGCGTTCATGGCCGGGTCAGTTGCGTCGGATATCGCGGACGAAAACCGCGCGACCGTCGGCACTGACCTCGGCGGCCCAGAGTCCGGTGTGACTGAAAGCCGAACGCGGGGTCGTCACCTGCTGGTCCAGCCGTGTGACATGGGCTTCGTCGGCATGGACGACGCGCAGTCCGGCGGCCTGCGCGGCCAGCGCCATCAGCGCGATGACGGCCAGCCAGAAAGCGACCAGTGCGGTGAGTATTCGAAGATGGGTGCGCATCATGTTCCGCTCCACGGGTTGTTGATGCGCTCTAGATAGCGCCGCCCGCACCAGACCGAAGTGACCCCCGTCACAGGTGACGAAAAAGCCGGCACGGATCACGAGAGTTGACGCTGGACCGCCGACGGAACTATGGAGTGTCGACATATTCCGGTGCCCCTGTGGCGGAATTGGTAGACGCGGCAGACTCAAAATCTGTTGTCGGCAACGGCGTGGGAGTTCAAGTCTCCCCGGGGGCACCAATTCTATTCGCGCTGTTTCACAGCAATCCGGGCCAGATCAACTGTTCGGGGCCTGGAGACCCGGTTCATCAGGGAGATACGCCATGCCTGTCATCGTGCGAAGTTCCGAACAGACATCCGCAGAGGTTGCGCCGGGCTGCAGTGTGGTCGCGCTCCTCACGCCGGATGTCATCGGCAATGACCGTATCTTCCTCGAACGGGTGTCCCTGAAACCGAACGCCGGCCTTGAACTCGCGCTCGATGCGGAGATGGTGGGCTGGGTGCAGGCGCTCTCGGGAGACGGCACGCTGGGCGATATGGCCGTATCGCCGGAGCTGGTGACCTTCCTGCCGATGGGCTTTGCCGGTGATCTGCTCGCCGGTGAGCAGGGGGCGGAACTGCTTGTCTCGCGCATCCCCGAGGCGGTCCGCTTCGATCCGCAGATCGATGCCATGCCGCGCGAGCCGCGCCAGGTGGACTGGCGCCGCGAGCCGGTGCTCGAATCCGAGCACGATGCGCGCACCCGCGTGTACATGGCCACACCGAAGCTGGCCGGGACCCATGCCTTCAAGGGCGAGATGATCAGCTACCCGCCTGGCGCATCCGCGCCCGAGCACCACCATGTGGGGGCTGAGCATTTCCAGTACGTGATCTCCGGGCGCGGGACGGCCCTGCTCGACGGCACCGGCCATGTGCTCGAAGCCGGCGACGTGCTCTACAACTATGAGCACGAGCCCCATGCCTTCATCAATCAGTCGGACGACGATTTCGTGTTCGTGGAGTTTTTCGTGCCCGGACCGTGTGAAACCATCTGGTCGCCGGGGGCCAATGTCTGCGCCTGGCTGCCGACCGGCGTGGACAGCGCGGGCCGCTCGCCGTCACGCGAGATCGGATATCACGTCCATGGCCAGGATGACGGGCTGTAAAATTCACCGATCGGCGGTTGCGATTCTACAATAAGAAAATTAGTTTCGAGTCTTTCGCGAAGGGTGCTGCAACGCGCCTGTGACACGGAATTCAAGCAACAGGGTGGCAAATGCAGCTCAACAACAGCTTTACGGTGCCGGCAGCGCCGGACGTGGCATGGCAGGTTCTACTTGATGTGCCGAGAATCGCACCGTGCATGCCGGGGGCCGAACTGACCGAAGTGGTCGGCGAACACAGCTACAAGGGCAACGCCAAACTGCGGGTCGGCCCGGTCAATCTGACATTCTCCGGCACCGCCGAAATCACCGAACTGGACGCGGCAGCGCGCACAGCCACCGTTCACGCCGCCGGCAACGACACCAAGGGCCGCGGCGCGGCGGAAGCCGATGTTGTTTTCGCGCTGGTCGAGGATGGCGGGCAGACCCGGGTCGATATCGCGACCGAGCTGAACCTGACCGGGTCGGTGGCCCAGTACGGCCGCGCATCGGGTCTGATCGACGCCATTGCCAGTCAGATCATTTCCGATTTTGCCACGAACCTCGAAGCCGAAATTGGCACCGATGCCGGCGCGCCCGCCGGGACGACAGGGGATGCCACAGCTACAGAACCAGTTTCGCAGCCGGCCGCCGAAGCGGCCTCGTCCGACAACAGCATTTCCGTTATCAGCCTGTTCTTCCGGGCGATCTGGGCGATGATCCGCGGCAAGCGGTAGGGAAGGAGACCCACATGAAACCTGTACCCTTCATCTATCACGATCCGGCAACACCGGAAGAAGCCGTCGCGCTGCTGGGCCAGTACGAGGACGCCAAGGTCCTGGCCGGTGGTCAGTCGCTGATGCCGATGCTCAACATGCGCTTCGTTGTGCCCGATCATGTCATTGATCTGAATGGCGTGGCCGGACTTTCCGGGGTGACCGATACGGGCGATGCACTGGAGATCGGCGCGATGACCCGTCAGCACGATCTGATACGCGATCCGGCGGTGATGGCGAAAACCCCGATCATTCCCGAAGCGCTGGAGTATGTGGGGCATTTCCAGACCCGCAACCGCGGCACCATCGGTGGCAGCCTATGTCACCTTGATCCATCCGCGGAACTGCCGTGCCTCATGGCGGCCTATGACGCGGTGCTGACGGCCCAGGGCCCGGACGGTGCGCGCGATATTCCGTTCGCCGAGTGGCCGCTGGCCTATATGATTCCAACACTGGGGCCTGACGAATTGCTGACGAAGGTGACGATCCCCTACTGGGCGCCGGACCACGGCTATGGCTTCGTCGAATACGCCCGCCGCCACGGCGATTTTGCCCTGATCGCGGTGGCCGCACTGCTGGAAACGGACGGTGACACGATCCGCCGCGCTTCCATTTCGATCGGGGGTGCGGATGTCCGCCCGGTGCGTCTGGTAGAGGCCGAAACGGCCTTGGTCGGCGAAAACCTTGGGGCGGATGCATTCAGGGCTGCCGGCGAAACTGCCCGCGGCATCGAGGCCATGTCGGATGCCTATGTGTCTTCCGCCTATCGCCAGCGGCTTGCCGCGACGCTGGTGGAACGCGCCCTCATCAAAGCCGGCGAACGCGCGAAGGGGGGTGCCTGATCATGGCGGATACCCGAGATATCGAAGTGAAGGTGAACGGTGAAAGCCGCGCTGCGAATGTGGAAACCCGGACCAGCCTGGGTGACTTCCTGCGGCATGGGCTGGGTCTGACCGGCACCCATATGGGCTGCGAGCATGGTGTGTGCGGGGCCTGTACGGTGTTGGTGGATGGTGAGGCTGTCCGCTCTTGTCTGATGCTTGCGGTACAGGCCAACGGCCACGAGGTGACGACGGTTGAAGGACTGGCCAGCGACGACGGGACGATGCACCCGCTTCAGGAAGCCTTCTGGAAACATCACGGGCTGCAATGCGGTTTCTGCACGCCGGGGATGCTGACCTCGCTGACCGCTTTCCTGCGCGACAATCCCGATCCGAGCGAGCGCGATATTCGCGAAGCGATTTCGGGGAATATCTGCCGGTGTACCGGCTACCAGGGCATCGTCGATGCGGCGCTGGAAGTTGCCAAAACTATGCAGAAGGGGAGCTAGAACCATGGGTGTTCGTTACTTGGGCGCGGAAGTTCAGCGCATGGAAGATCCCCGGCTGCTGACCGGCCATGGACGCTACGTCGATGACATCACCATGGAGGGCTTGCTTCACGCAGCTTTCCTGCGGTCCCCGATGGCGCATGCCAGAATTCGGTCGATTGATACCTCCCGTGCGGCCGAATTGCCGGGCGTGCATCGGGTGTTCGTCCATGCCGATTTCGGTGAAAAATACGCGCACCGGATGAACCAGCTCTATCCGGCGCCGGTCATCGACCAGAACAAGACCCAGTACCCGCTGGCCCGGGACGAGGTCTGCTATGTGGGTGAGGCCGTCGCCATGGTGGTGGCCGATAGCCGGGCGATTGCCGAGGACGCGCTTGCGCTGATCGACGTGGATTACGAAGCGCTCCCGGCGGTGGTGGATATCATGACGGCGCTGGATGACGGCGCGCCGCTGGCCCATGCAGACACCACATCGAATCTGATGGGCAAGATGCGCTCGAGTTTCGGCGATATCGAGGAGTCTTTCTCGAAAGCCGATCACGTGTTTTCCGCCCGGTTTATGCAGCACCGCGGCGGTTGTCATTCCATGGAGACGCGCGGTGTCATTGCCCGTGACGACCCCTGGGGCGACGGGCTGACCCTCTGGACCTCGGCCCAGTCGCCCTATCTGATCCGCCGGGCGCTCGCCACCTGGCTGGGCGAATCCGAAGAGCGTGTCCGTGTGATTGCCCCGGATGTGGGCGGTGGCTTCGGACCGAAGGCCGGATTCTATCCCGAGGAGATCGCGATCACGCTGGCGGCGCGTTTCATGGAGCGCCCGGTCAAGTGGATCGAGGATCGCCGGGAGCATTTTATGGCCACCACGACCCAGCGCGACCAGCACTGGGATCTGGAAGTCGCGTGCACGGCTGAAGGAAAAATTCTCGGCCTGCGTGGGACCGTGACCCATGAAAATGGCGCCTATATTCCCTACGGCATCCTGTTGCCCAACAGTTCGCTCACACCGTTGCCGGGGGCGTATTCCATTCCGGCCATTGATGTGGGTGTGGACATCGTATTCACCAACACGGTCCCGAATTCTCCGGTGCGTGGTGCGGGGCGACCCTGTGGGATCTATGCTGTCGAACGGATGATCCAGGTGGTGTCGCGGGAGTTGAACATCGATCCTGCTGAAGTGCGTCGGCGGAATTTCGTTCGTTCGGACCAGATGCCCTACGAGACCGGAGCGAAGCTCCGTGGCGGGGTGCCGTGCATCTATGACAGCGGTGACTACGAGGCTCTGCTCGACAAGGTTCTCGAGCTGTCGGACTACAACAGTTTCAAGGAGCGGCAGGCGGCCGCCCGTTCCGAAGGCCGGTACCTTGGTATTGGCGTGTCGTCGTGTATCGAGGACACCGGCATGGGCCCCTATGAGGGAACAACCGTGCGCGTCGAGGCATCGGGCAAGGTTGCCGTCCGGACCGGTGCTGCCAGCCAGGGCCAGGGGCACCACACGATGATCGCCATGATCGTGGCCGGTAATCTGGGCGTGAAACCGGAAGATATCATGTTCGAGTCCGCGGATACGGCGAAGTTCGCTCATGGTGTCGGGACCATTGGCAGCCGTGTCGCTGCGAATGTGGGACCGTCGGCCCATGACGCCGCCTTTCAGGTTCGCGAAAAGGCCCTGAAGCTGGCCGCAGAGGTTCTTGAGGCATCTGAGGCCGATCTGGATATCGAGGACGGGGTGGTTCGCGTAAACGGCGCGCCGGACCTGTCGATCACATTGGGCGAACTTGCCATGCAGCTGACCCCCATGTCGGCGATGCGCGTTCCCACGGGTTTCGATCCGGTGCTCGAAGCGACCTCCTATGACGGGTCGAGCGGTTCACCGATTGCGTGTGGTTCGAACGTCGCGGAAGTGGAGGTCGATCCCGGTACCGGTGAGGTGAAGGTGCTGCGTTACTCTGTTGCCCATGATTGTGGTGTGATGATCAATCCCATGGTGGTCCATGGCCAGATTGTGGGCGGGGTCGTCCATGGCATCGGTAACGCATTGTTCGAACGCATGATCTATGACGATCAGGGTCAACCACTGACCATGAACTATGGTGAGTATCTGCTGCCGCTGGCCAGCGAGATGCCGCGTATTGATGTCACCCATATGGAAACGCCGTCACCGCTCAATTCGCTGGGCGTAAAGGGTGCGGGCGAAGGCGGGACCATCCCGGCGGCGGCCGCGATCGTTGCCGCAATCGAGAATGCGCTGGAAGAGTTTGCTGTGGAGATCGACTACTATCCGGTCGATCCGCAATATCTGACCGAACTGATCGACAAGGGCAGCGCGCAGGCGGCCGAGTAAACTGCCATCCAGGGGTGAGCCGCTCTATTCGTCGTCGCCGTCGAAATTGTCGAGGATGGCGCGCACCGTACCGCCGATCCCGTCATCGTCGTCCTTCTTGTGTTCGGCTTTCGTGCGCAGCTCGTAGGCGTGTTCGCATTAGTCGGCGATCGCATCGAACACCTTTCTGCGGCGCGGCGTGGTTTTGGCGAGCATCGCCTGGACCCGGAACTGTTCGGCAATATCCTTGACCGACATCAATGGCATGCCCTGGGCCTTGGCTAGAAAGGCCTGGATCTCGCCGAGCGCATGCTCGCCCACATCATGTTCGTGCTTATCAGTCATTCGGTATGCCCCTGACCCTTTCGCGTCTCACCGGGTGTCGATTTCACCATCGCCCGACAGCATGATCGCAATCGGCCGGGTGGGTTGGAAATAGGAAAACATGATCATCGCAATCATCGTCAGCGGCACCGACAGGAACATCCCCGCCAGGCCCCAGATGCTGCCCCAGACCGCCAGCGAGATCAGCACCACCAGGGGCGAGATATTCAGCGATGTGCCCATGAGGCGCGGTTCGACGATATTGCCGATCACGAACTGGGTCAGTCCACCGCCGATCAGGACCGCCAGCACCGGACCGGCGCTGGCGAACTGAACCACGGCCAGCAGGGTCGGCAGAAGGATGCCGAGCAGGGATCCGATGGTCGGAATATAATTCAGCAGGAAGATCACGAAGCCCCAGAAGGCGGCGAAATCCACCCCGACAATCAGCAGGATGCCATAGCTGATCAGGCCCGTGGCCACGCTGGCGAGTGTCTTGATCGCCACATAGGACTGAATCTGCACCTGCATCCGGTGCAGCAGGTCCCGCACGTCCTGGCGTTTTTCCGCGTTCGGGAACAGGGCGTTGAGTTTCTTCTCGAAGCTGCCCTGTTCGATCAGCAGAAACAGCACATATACCAGAACAATGCCCAGGGAGCCCGCAAAGCCGGCCACGGTGGAGGCCAGCCCGGCGATCAGGGCGCGGATGTTGATCTCGTCGATCACCTTGGTGATATCCGGGGGTTCCTGGAAACCGGCAAACTGGGACGCGCTGACAACCAGCCGTTCGAAATTCACCTGATAGATGGGCGCGGCCGCGGCTACCTGTGCGATGTTGTCGCTGATTAGTTCGACCACCAGGGCCAGCGCAATCAGGACAACGATCACGGCGAAAATAAGCGTGATCCAGTGGGGGATTTTTTCACCCACGACAGGAATACGGTCAAAGAAGTTGGCCAGCGCGTTCAGCAGGTACCAGATCACGATGGCGACCGCGATCGGGATCAGCAACTCCCGTCCTTCGACTAGAAAGAAGATGGTCAGGGCAGCGATCAGGACCGCCCCTGCAAAGGCGCCGATGCGTGCCGGTGCTGTCTCGCTCATACCGGTTCTTCCCCCCGTGTCTCTCGTCGCCTGTTCTGCCAGTTACAGGCTCCCGATGCTCATGGCTTTAGCATATCCGAGGCGGATATGGTGGTTCACGTTTCTGCGCGGTGCGCAATAAAAAAGGCGGAGCTTTTGGCTCCGCCCTTGCTGGTGTCAAACGTGACCTGTCTTCAGGCCGATGCGCCGTCGGGTGCGGCGCCGCCGAAATCCTTGCTGTCCCGGCGATCGCGTTCGGAAATGAAACGATCGAACTCTTCCTTGTCCTTGGAGCGGCGCAGTTCCTGCATGAAGCGATCGAATTCGGCGCGCATGCCGTCCAGCTTGCGGCGCTCTTCCTCAAGCCGCTTGAGCTCACGCTCGCGGTAATCGTCAAACGCCAGGTTTCCGCTGTCGCCCGAGCTTTCGCTCGACCAGCGATAACGCGCTTCATCCAGTGCCGTATGCAGCCTGTCACCCCAAAGGATATAGGCAAGCGCGGCCAGGCCGATCGGCCAGGCGATGATGAAGCCGACGACCATGATTGCGATGGTCACGGGCGTCCAGGCAGGTCGGATAGTCCAAGAGCTGTTCATAGTCTCCCTTTCGGTTGGTACGGACCAGATAGTGGGTGCCGGAGCCGGTTTTCAAGCAGAATCGCACGCTGTAACGCCTGCTCACCATGGCCCACAGTGTTTTTCTGGATCGGAACACGCATGGCGTTGACCAGTTGTGTACAAAGGTGTTTGTTCCAAATGCACCGCACGCGCGGGTCGGAGAGACCCTGGCGCGCATCGTAAGACCTGACTGGAGGATACCCGTGCCCACATCACTGGAAGGCTGCCATTTGCAGCGCATCGAGCGCGAGGATTGCCCCGCCGTGAATCTGAGTGACTATGACGAAGTTCTGCGCACGCGCGGGATGGATGTCATGCCGAACGTCTTCGCCCTGTTGGCCAACAGCCCGGCGGCCATGGCCACCGTCTGTCCGGTTGGCGCCCATGTGCGATACGGGACATCGTTCGACGACGCGCTGCGTGAATATGTGATTCTGACCGTCGCACAGGAACTGCGTTGCGTTTATGAATGGGTGCACCATCACGCGGTAGCGGCAAAAGCCGGCGCTTCCGAGGAACTCCTCAAGAAGGTTGGCACACCAGAAATCGAACAGGAACCGGGCGAGATCGGTCTCGCGACCAAATACGCGCGGATGCTCACCCGGAACGAAGAGATCACCGACGAGATGGTGGACGCGCTGAAGGAGACCTTCGGCAATGAAGGCTTCGTCGATCTGACCGTCATGATCGGCTATTACGGAATGCTTGCAAGGTTCATCAACACGGTCAAAATTCCAATTGAGCCGGGCTACGAAATTCCGCCTTTCAACGTTTGAGAGTTCGCACCATTGCTGCGGACCCTTTCGGGCGGTACCACTGGTGCCGCCCGTTTTTGTTTGAGGTTCGAGACCCATGTTGAAATCCACCTATGCCGCCAACGGAATGGTTGTGGCGCCCCATCATCTGGCCGCGGAAACCGGTCTCGCCGTGCTACGCGAAGGCGGCAATGCGCTGGAAGCGATGATCGCAGCGGCCGCGTCCATCGCCGTGGTCTATCCGCACATGAATTCGATAGGGGGCGATGGCTTCTGGGTGATCTCACCGGCCGAGGGTGATCCTGTTGCCATCGATGCCTGCGGGGCAGCCGGCAGTGGTGCCACCATCGCGCGCTATCGGGACGAAGGCCTGGAAGCGGTCCCCTCGCGCGGACCGCTGGCGGCCCTGACCGTGGCCGGCACAATCTCCGGCTGGGGGCTGGCCAAGCAGATGGCCGACCAATGGGGCGGGCAGATGCCGCTCGACCGGTTGCTGGCTGATGCGGTCGGCTACGCCCGTGACGGCGTCGCCGTGACCGAAGGTCAGGTGCGACTGACCGCGGAGAAGCTCCCGGAAATGGGCCCGGCCACAGGCTTTGCCGAGGTCTATACGCCCGGCGGAGACATTCCGGCATGCGGTAATGTGTTCCGGCAACCGCGGCTTTCGGCCACGCTCGAACAGATCGGCCGTGCCGGCACCGAGGATTTCTACCGGGGCGATCTGGCCCGCGCGATTGCCGTCGATCTGGAGCGTGTGGGCAGCCCGGTCCATGGCAGCGATCTGGCTTCGCATCAGGCCAAAGCGGTCACGCCGCTCTCGCTGCGTGTGGGCGATGCGACGGTTTACAACATGCGGCCGCCAACTCAGGGACTGGCCTCGTTGCTGATCCTGGGTGCTTTTGAAAAAATGGATTGCGCCGAGGCCGATGGCTTCGATTTTGTGCATCTGCTGGTCGAGGCCAGCAAGCAAGCCTTTGCCATTCGGGATCGTCACATCACCGACGAAGCTTTCATGAGCGCCCCGCCGGAATCCTTCCTGACCGAAGCGGTCGTGGCGGAACTGGCCGCCGGGATCGACCCCCGGAAGGCCTCGGCCTGGAAGCGCGGGGGCACCGACAGCGATACCATCTGGATGGGCGTGATGGATCGCCATGGCAATGCGGTGAGTTTCATCCAGAGCGTCTATTGGGAATTCGGCTCCGGTGTGGTTCTGCCCGAAACCGGTATCACCTGGCAGAACCGCGGCGCGAGCTTCGCCCTCGACCCGGACGCCCTCAACCCGCTGCAGCCGGGACGCAAGCCGTTCCACACCCTCAACCCGGCCATGGCGCGGCTCGATGACGGGCGGGTGATTTCCTACGGCACCATGGGCGGTGAGGGTCAGCCCCAGACCCAGGCGGCGGTGTTCAATCGCATTGTCCGCTACGGACAGCCCGTGCAGCAGGCGATCACGGCGCCGCGCTGGCTGCTGGGCCGGACCTGGGGCAGTGACAGCACCAATCTGAAAATCGAATCCCGTTTTCCCGATGCGGTGATCGAAGCGCTGCGGACGGCCGGTCAGGATGTGGAGGTGGTCGAGCCCTATAGCGACCTCATGGGCCATGCCGGCGCGCTGGTCCGCCGCCCCGACGGTATGATCGAGGCCGGGTTCGATCCGCGCAGCGACGGGGCCGCGCGGGGCTTCTGAGGTGAGTAACGCCGAGCTCCGGTTTCTTCACGAGCATTTCGCGCGCACGGATGAGGACGACGATGCCGTCTTCTATGTTCTGCCGCGCATGGTGCACCATCTCGACGAACCGGCGCGCGCGGCCCTGACATCGTTCTATGGGCAGCTGTTGCCGGAGAACGCCCGGGTGCTCGACCTGATGTCGAGCTGGGTCTCGCATCTGCCGGAGACGCCGTTCGCGCAGGTCACCGGTCTCGGCATGAATTCCGCCGAACTCGAGGCGAACCCGGTCCTGACGGACCGGCATGTGCAGAACCTCAACGCCGATCCGGTTCTGCCTTTCGCGGATGCCAGCTTCGACGCCTGCCTGATCGCCCTGTCGGTGCAGTATCTCACCCGGCCGCTGAAGGTCTTCGCCGAGATCGGGCGCGTGCTCGTGCCCGGGGGGGGTCTGTGTTGTCAGCTTTTCCAACCGCTGCTTTCCGACCAAGGCGGTAGCGGTTTGGCGCGCGCTGGACGATTCCGGACATATCGGGCTGGTCGCCACCTATTTTCGGCAGGCGGATTGTTTCGGGGAGCCAGCCTATACCCATCTGTCACCTGATCCCGGGCGCAGCGATCCGCTCTTCGTCGTGACGGCAAACCGAAACGGACAATGAACTAAGGGGGGAAGACGGGAATGGCACATGAAGCATCCGATGATGGCATGGACGGCCGGCTCAAACGGCTGACGGACGCCGATATGGACGATGCACGGCGTGCGGCGGCGGCGCGTATGATCGCCAGCCAAACGGGGCGCATCAGCGGCCCGATGAACGCCTGGCTGCGCAGCCCGCCCCTGGCCGAGCACGCCTTCGCGCTTGGCAACTATGCACGCCACGGTTCGAGCCATGAGAAACGCATTTCCGAGCTCGTTATCGTGATGACCGCGCGCCATTGGTCGGCGCAACTTGAATGGTGTGTCCACAAGGTTGAGGCCCTGGATGCCGGGATCGACCCGGCAATCATCGATGCCATCGAGGCCCGCACCCGGCCCAGCTTTGAAAAAGCCGATGAGGAACTGGTTTACGACCTGATCACCGAGCTTCTCGAGACCCGGCAGGTCAGTGGCGGCGTCTATGACCGGGCCATCGAAGTCTTTGGCGAGGCAAAACTGGTCGAGCTGATTGCCATCTTCGGCCACTACAACCACATGGCCGCCGTACTCAACACGTTTCGCGTGAAGGTCCCGGAGGGCTGGGCTGCCCCGCTGAAGGAATAGGCGCATCCGAAGGTTTTGAGGGCAGCGAAAGGGGCGTCGAACTTACGCCGTCATTGCGAACGCAGCGAATCCATCCAGTTGCTCCATCACATGAGAGGCCGTTCTGGATTGCCGCGGGTCACTGTCCGCGCACCAAAGGCCCTCGCAATGACGGTCATGACCCTTCGATCGTCATGCCTGCGCAGGCGGGCGTCCATAAACCCGGACGCTAAACCGGGCGATCGCCTGCGTGTATGGGTTCCCGCCTGCGCGGGAACGACGATGGGTGGTGAGGTGCGGCCATTCTCCAGGTCACGTGGTCATTGGCTGTCTCCCTCAAACGTCATACGCGGACTTGATCCGCGTATCTTCTATCGGTCTCGGCGAGACTTCGACCGGGATGCCCGGATCAAGTCCGGGCATGACGATGTGGGGTGCGGCGACGGCGGTGTCGAACCCACCACGTCACTGGGAGGAGCATCTCATCAAGGGCCCTCGCAATGACGGAATTGGTTTCTTAAACCGTCATGCCCGCACTTGTTGCGGGCATCCACGTCCATCGGCTCCATTGACGGCGGAGCGTGAAGCGCCGACGTGGATGGCCGGAACAGGTCCGGCCATGACACGGAGTGTCGTACCTGCCGCTAGCGGCCGTTGAAGGCCCGCATCAGGAAGGCGCCAACTTCGGCGTTGGAGCGGGCGCGGATGGCATCGTCGCGGCCGATCAGATAGCCCTCGCTGCCGACACAGGCCCCCAGGATCAGCTTGCGCAGGAAGGGGCCGGACATGGGCAGGAAGGTGAAGGTGTCCCGCACCACGCCCTTTTCATTCACGTTGAACTCACACGGTGCGAGGTTGCGCCCGATGGTCCGCGGCCCGGCGAACCGGCCGTCCCACTGGTGATAAGCACCCTCATAGACGGTGAACGCGGCCTCTGCCCCGCCCGCGCGCAGATCCTCGACAATTTCGTTGCACCGATCGGGATCGACGATCTCGTCCTGGGCCCCGGCCAGCAACAGCACCGGGGCACCGGTGGCGCGGGTGTTGTCGAAACGCGCCAGACAGGGGCCGTAATAGGACACATGGGCGGAAAACCGAAGGTCGTCCGGGCTGAGCGCAGCGGCGGTCTGTTCAAAGGCGGCCAGCATGGTGGACATGCCACCATAGGAAAATCCCATCAGCGCGACCTTGCTGCCATCCACCTCGCACAGGCTGTTGAGGTAACGCAGGCCCGCATAGGCGTCCGCGATCAGCATGGTTTCGGTGATGTTGAGAAGCCGGTCGATGAACCCGCTTGCCTTGTCCCGGCGCGCTCCGAAGGCATCGACTGCCAGGGCCGCAACTCCCATCTCGGCAAACTGCGCGCCGTAGGTCAGTTCACGTGCGCCCAGCACGCCGGCGGCTCCATGGAGGAGGACCACGGCGGGGGCCGGGCTCTCTGGGCTGGTTCCGTCCGGGATGAACAGCGTCGCGCGCGCATCGGTCGGCGGGTCGAGCGCCTCGCTTTTGCCGACTTCCCAGAGCGTGAACGGGCTGTGGCTGGGATATGTGACCCGCTCGCCGCTTGTCTGGCTGAGCGAGTCCGGGTCCGGCCAGTCCGTCAGGTTGATCCGGTCGGCATGGGCCATGGACGGCTGAACAGGATGACGGCGGCAGCAAGGGCTGCAAAATGTAATCGGGTCATGTCAGCTACGTGGATTCCGGGCGGGGACGCGAAGCTTTGGGGTTGTTATAAAAAGAGTAAGCGCGGCGTTCAGATCGCGCGATTCAAATTGTCGGGAGGACGTTTCTATGGCGCTTGAGCTCTATCATTCGGATCATTCTACGTGCAGCCAGAAGGTCCGGATTTGCCTGGCCGAGAAGTGTATCGACTGGGTGAGCCGTGAATTGTATTTCGCCACGGGTGATCACCTGACGCCGGAATATCTTGAGCTCAACCCAAACGGCGTCGTGCCGACCCTCGTTCATGACGGTGAGCCGGTCATCGAATCCTCGGTGATTGTGGAATATCTCGACGAGATTTTCCCCGAGCCGCCGCTGGTGCCGCGCGATGCACTTGGCCGTGCGCGCTTGCGCGCCTGGATGCGCTATATGGAAGAAGTGCCGACACCGGCGGTGCGGGTGCCTTCCTTCAACGATGTGTTCCGGCCGCTGCGCTACGAGAACGCCACCGATGAAGAGTTCGAGGCCCGGGTGGAGAAGATGCCGCTCCGCAAGGCCTTCTATCGACGGATGGGCCGGACCGGCGGGTTCGGCGATGCCGAGGTGGACAACGCCCTGGCCCAGATCCGCCAGACCTCGGAACGGATCGACAAGGCCATGTCGCAAACCGGCGGCCCCTGGATTCTGGGCGCACAATATAGCCTGATCGATGTAACCCTGACGCCCCTGATCCAGCGGATGGCTGATCTGGGCTATGCCGGGATATGGCAGGACGACCTGCCGGGCATGGTGGCCTGGTTCGACCGGATCAAGGCGCGTCCTTCCTTCGACATTGCGTTCTATCCGGGCACCAATGTGAGTGAGAAATATCCGCAGTTCTTTGAGGAGAAAACGTCAGCATGACATTCGAGATGTACCAGGCGCCGCAATCGACCTGCAGTCAGAAGGTGCGGATCACACTGGCCGAGAAGGGCCTGCCCGAGATGAACAAGGACTGGATCGAACATGATGTCGATCTGGGCAAGTTCGAGCAGCTCGAGCCCGACTATCTGAAGCTCAATCCCAACGGCGTGGTGCCGACCTTCGTGCATGACGGCACGGTGCTGATCGAATCCTCCGCCATTCTGGAATACCTTGAAGAGGTCATTCCCGAACCGGCACTGGCGCCGCCCGACCCGGTAGGCCGCGCCCGCATGCGCGCCTGGATGCGCTATATCGATGAGGTGCCCACCGTTGCCGTCCGGGTGCCGACCTTCGCCAACATGCTCGCCCCGATGCGGTTTGCCAAAGCCAGCGACGGGGAATTTGCCGCCCATGCCGACCGGCTGCCCCTGCGCAAGCAGTTCTATCAGCGCATGTCCCAGAAAGGCTTCGGCAAGGCCGAGCTGGAATATGCCGAGTTTCAGATTCGCCAGACCTGCGAGCGGATCGACGCGGCGATCCGGGAGGATGGCGGCCCGTGGATCATGGGCCCGCAATACACCATGGTCGATGCCCAGGTGACGCCGCTGATCGACCGTATGGACGATCTCGGCTACGGGTTTTTGTGGGAAGACGACCTGCCGGAAATGACGGCCTGGCTCGGCCGCATCCGCGAACGCCCGTCCTTTGCCGCCGCGTTCTATCCCGGAGCACGAATATCCGAACGCTACCCTGATTTTTACCGCACGGCGACCGACCTCAAGGCCGAACGGGGGTACTAGAGAGACGACGACCCGGCCTCAGGCCCACTTCACCCGGCTCGCTTCGCTCACCACCCTCTCCTCCCGGGAAGAGAGAGCCGGGGTGAGGTGGGTTCGCGCAATGACGCAGGCGGGGCCGTGCCTAGAGCGGCGGGAAGGGGCCGACCTTTTCCTCATAGGCCTTGGTCGCGGGGTGTTCGATGATCGGTGTGACATCGACACTCATCCAGGGATGCAGCGGGAAGGACGAAATCAGGGCGTGGAATTCCTCCAGCGTGTCGGTCTCCCAGACCGAGAAGTTCTCTCGCGCGCCGACGATCCGCCAGATTTTGCGGAGCTTGCCGGCCTGGACCGCCTCGATCGCACGTTCGGCCTCGGCCTCACCGAGTTCCCGGACCTTTGCCGGGTCCATGTCACCTGGCAGGTCGACCTTGATATGCACCATGAACTGCATGTGTTGTCTCCTTGAAAGGCGTGGTTGTGATCAGGGGTAGAAGCCGAGCAGGCGGCCCCAGAGATATTGCAGCGGCAGGATAACCAGCATGCCGATCACGAAATAGATCGCAAGAAAGCGCAGTCCCTCGCGCATGGGCACACCGCCCAGCGCCATGGCGATGGCCACGGGCGGGGCCTCATGGGGGAAGGGATAGATCATCCAGCTGGGCACCTGTGCGAGCAGCACGGATTCCAGCGGCCAGGCGGTGGCCTGGGCAATCGCATCCGAGAAAGAGGTCACGATCGGCGGCGCAGCCGGGAAGGTGGTCACCAGGCCCACCGCGGCGCTGACCGCGAAAATCTCGTAGAAGGTCACGATCCCGCCATCCTGGCTGAGCGGCACATTGGCGAGCAGCAACTCGCCGATGGCGCCACCCAGGCCGGTGTCGTTGGCAATCGCGCCGACACCGATGACGCCGGCGACGAACAGCCAGGCGCCGTAATTGACGTCCTTGGTCATCACCGAGGTGGAGACCACGCCGATGCCGGGCGTCATGCAGAGCAGCGCGGCGGCCAGCGCCACCCAGGCCGGTGAAATGCCGTGCAGGGAATCCGTCATCCAGAAGGCCAGCGCAATCAGCATGATGGCAAGCAGGCGCTGCTCGCCGGGGCTGGCGCGGGTGCCCATCTCGGCATCGCCCGTCATGTTCGGTTTGGCGCCGAACAGGAAGGTGATCACGACCACGGAGATCGCCGCGCCCATGACGCCCAGAATCGGGAAGTTCAGGATCGTGTATCCGAAATAGGAAAACCCGATCCCGAAGATGCTCTCTGAAGCACCGACAAAGGCCATGTTGACGACGTTGGAGGGCAGGATGCCGAAGGCGGGGATGGTGGTGCCCCAGCCCGCCGCGATCACCAGCCCGTGGCGCGCGCGGGTGTTCTCGGCAAAGCCCAGCCGTCCGGCCAGTGCGACGGCCAGCGGCACCATCAGGACCACCCGGCCCGAGGCCGAGGGCATGATGAAGCTGAGCAGGATGCCCGCGCCGGCCAATCCGGCAGCCATGGCCATGTAGCGCGCCGGCAGCTTGGTCAGCAGGACGCGCACGAACCGGGCCGCCAGGCCGGATTGCTGGGCCGCGATGGAGATGATGAAGCCGCCGAAGACGAGCCAGGTCGCGCTCGCATGAAAGCCGGAGAAGACCACATCGGCCGGCGCGATTCCCAGAACCACGGCGGTCAGGAAGAGCAGCAGCGCGGTGATGTGCTGGGGCAGGACACCTGCGGCCCAGTTGACGATGGCGAACAGGATGACCCCGGCCGCCGGCAGCACGCCGGGATCGTCGGTCCAGAGCGGTGCGGCCAGCAGCACGCCGGCGACAATCGTCGCAAGGGCCGACATGAGGAGCCCCGGGCTGGGCCGTGGCAAGCTGTGATCTGCCATCGATACGTCCATTGTGATTGGCAAACTCCGGACATGGGGCAAGGGGCATGTCCGGCTGACCGTCGGGTCAGGTTCCGATTCTAGCAGGGCCGGCACGGGTACGCGAGCGGGCGGCCATACCGTGTTGACGCCCCTGCCATTCGTACCGGGCGGGCAGGGCGATTGCGCTGCCGGTAGCGGTGCTGTAGTCACACTGGGTAGGACTTGTCCGCCTATCTTCTGGGGGAGTGATGGCTGTGACGAATGCAAACGCGCATGTGCTGTACCGCCAGAGCGGTCCCGTGGGCGTGATCACGATCAACAATCCGCCGGTCAATGCGCTGGCCAAACAGGTGCGCCTGTCAGTTGCCGAACTGATCGAGCTGGCGCAAGACGACCCGGGCACCAAGGCGCTGGTGATCTGCGGCAGCGGCCGCAATTTCTGTGGCGGTGCCGATATCCGGGAATTCAACACGCCCGACCGCCAGGTTCTCCCCATGACCCGGCATCTCATGAATATCGTCGAGGCAAGCGCAAAGCCGGTTGTGGCGGCGATCCATGGTCCGACCCTGGGTGGCGGGCTGGAGCTGGCGCTGGGCTGTCACTACCGGATTGTCGATCCCGATGCGCAGCTCGGCCTGCCCGAAGTCCATCGCGGTGTGATCCCGGGCGCGAGCGGCACCCAGCGCCTGCCGCGCCTGGTGGGCTTCCGCAAGGGTCTCGAGATGATCGTCGGCGGGACGCCGGTGGATGCCGAGACCGCGCTCGAGATCGGGCTCGTGGATCGCATTGCGGGGACTGCTGATCTGGTCGAGAGCGCGGTGGCCTATGCCGACAAACTCGTCGAACAGCGCGCCGGACCGCGCCGGGTCAGCGAGCGGGACATCGACATCGACCCCGCCGAGGGCGCAGCGCTCGTGGCCGAAACCCATGCGCGGCTGGAAAAGACTGCCCGCGGCCAGCGCGCACCCTTCCGTTGCCTAGAAAGCGTATCCAACACGCTGACCATGTCGTTCGAGGACGGCTGGGACCGTGAGGCCGAACTCAGCGAAGAGGCGGTCGCGTCGGATGAATCGCGCTCGCTGGTGCATGCCTTCTTTGCCGAGCGGCAGGTGTCGAAAATTCCCGACATTCCCGCCGATATACCGCGCCGGACCGTCGAGACGGTGGCGATCCTCGGGGCCGGGACCATGGGCGGCGGGATCGCCATGTCGTTTGCCAATGCCGGCCTACCGGTCACGGTGATCGAGGCGTCCCGGGACAATCTCGACAGGGGCCTGGCGCGGATCGAGGCGAATTACGACGCGACCCGCAAACGCGGACGCTTGTCCGATGAGGACATGGCGGCCCGGATGGCCCTGATCCGGGGGTCGGTGGAAATGGATGCCGTCGCGAATGCCGACCTGGTGATCGAGGCGGTCTTCGAAGAGATGGACGTCAAGAAATCAGTCTTCACCGAACTGGACCGCCTCGCAAAGGACGGCGCGATCCTGGCGACCAACACCTCGACCCTGGATGTGGATGCGATTGCCGCAGTCACCCAACGGCCTCAGGACGTGCTGGGGATGCATTTCTTCAGCCCGGCCAATGTCATGACCCTGCTCGAGATCGTGCGGGCGGAGAAAACCGCGACGGACATCATCGCCACGGTGCTCGACCTGTCGAAAACCCTCGGCAAGACCGGTGTGGTCGTCGGGGTCTGCGACGGGTTTGTCGGAAACCGCATGCTGGCGCCATATTTCCGGCAGGCCGATTTCCTGGTCGAGGAAGGCGCGCTGCCCCAGGATGTGGACCGGGTGATCGAGGATTTCGGCTTTCGAATGGGGCCCTTCCGGGTCTATGACCTCGCCGGGCTAGACATCAGCCTGGCCATCGAGAAGCGTCGGGCCGAGACCCGTCCGGCCGATGAGCGCTTCTCGCCGCTGCTCGACCGGATTTGCGATATGGGCCGCCATGGCCAGAAGACCGGGGCGGGCTGGTACCGGTATGAAGACGGCCGGACGGCGGTGCCGGACCCGGCAATCGAGACTCTGCTGAACGAACGGTCCGCCGAAATGGGGATCACCCGGCGAGAAATCTCCGACACGGAAATCCTCCAGCGCTGTATTTATTCCCTGATCAATGAGGGCGCCAAAATTCTCGAGGAAGATCTCGCGATCCGTGCCTCGGATGTCGATGTGGTCTGGCTCCATGGCTACGGGTTCCCGCGCTGGCGGGGCGGGCCGATGTTCTATGCCGATACGGTGGGCCTGCCGGAAGTTGTCGCGACGCTGGACCGGTTCCACGCCGAATGGGGCGACAAGTGGGAGCCGGCCAAACTGCTGCGCGAACTCGCGGATTCCGGCTCCACGTTCAAGGAATGGGACAAGGACCGCGGTTAGCGGTCGTTTCGTGGTGTCCGCAAGCCATTTCGGAACATCCTTATGCTGAGCTTGTCGAAGTATGAGGATGTCGCCCTCGCCCTTCGTCAGGCTCAGGGTGAGTGCTCAGTCAGCGGATACTCCTAAACCGGCACCGTCGCGCCGCCGTCGATCACCAGGGTCTGACCCGTCATCCAGCGGCCCGCATCCGAGGCCAGAAACACCGCCGCGCCCGCGATGTCTTCCGGGTCGCCCAGGCGGCGGAGCGGTGTGGCGGCGATCCGGGGTTCGACGAATTCGGGATTCTCCCACAGCGCGCGGGCGAAGTCGGTCTTCACCAGCCCCGGTGCAATCGCGTTGATCCGGATGTTGTCCGGTCCCAGTTCGACGGCCAGGTTCTTTGCCAGCTGGATGTCGGCCGCCTTGGAAATATTGTAGGCACCGATGACATCGCTGCCGCGCAGCCCGCCGATGGAGGAGATCAGCACGATCGCGCCGTCTTTCCGCGCCTTCATATCGCCGGCCACCATCTGGACGAGCCACAGCTGGGCCTGAATGTTGGTGTGCATGACCTTGGCGAAGGCATCGTCGGGAATCCCCATCGCCGGGCCATAGAAAGGGTTGATGGCCGCATTGCAGATCAGGATGTCGACCGGACCGAACGCGGTTCGGGTTTCATCGACAAGGTTCTGAAGCTCTTCCTTGCGCCCGACATTGCAGGGCACCCCGAGCACGGTGTGCCCGGCCTCCGAGAGTGCCCGGGCGGTGTCGCGGACCCGGCCCTCGTCCCGGCTCGACACGGTCACCCGTGCGCCCGACTCGGCCAGTGCCACGGCGATGGCCCGCCCGATGCCCTTGGTGGAACCGGTCACGATGGCGGTCTTGCCGGACAGATCGAACGGTGAATTTTCGGAAATACGCATGACAACTCCCCCTGGACGCGTCTTGTCGGTATCCTAGGGCAAGTTACAGAGCGGAACACCCGCCACACGCGTTATCACCTGCCGGGGGAACACCATGGATTTTGAACTGTCGAAGCGCTGCCTGGACATGCGGGCGGAACTCATCGCCTTCATGGACGAGGTTGTCTATCCCAACGAGGCCACCTTCGAGGAACAGCTCGACACCCAGGGCACCCGCTGGCAAACGCCGCAGATCATGGAGGACCTGAAGGTCGAGGCCCGCAAGCGCGGCCTGTGGAACCTGTTCCTGCCTGATGACCATCACGGCGCGGGGCTGACCAATGTGGAATATGCGCCGCTCTGCGAAATCATGGGACGGGTCGATTGGGCGCCGGAAGTCTTCAACTGCAACGCGCCGGACACGGGCAACATGGAAGTGCTGCACATGTACGGCACGCCCGCGCAGCAGGAGGCATGGCTTACGCCGCTCCTGAACGGCGAGATCCGCTCCGCCTTCGCCATGACCGAACCGGATGTGGCATCCTCGGACGCCACCAATGTGGAATGCGCGATCACCCGGGATGGCGATGAATACGTCATCAACGGACGCAAATGGTGGATCTCCAACGCGGGCAATCCGCGCTGCCAGATCATGATCGTGATGGGAAAGACGGATCCGGGCGCGGACCGGCACAAGCAGCAGTCACAAATCCTGGTGCCCCGCGATACGCCGGGACTCACCATCAAGCGCACCCTGAACGTGATGGGCTATGACGACGCCCCCCACGGCCATGCCGAGGTCATCTTCGACAATGTGCGGGTGCCGGCCGAAAACCTGCTGCTGGGTGAGGGGCGGGGATTCGAAATCGCCCAGGGCCGTCTGGGGCCGGGACGTATTCATCACTGCATGCGGGTGATCGGCGTCGCCGAGCGGGCGCTCGAAGCCATGTGCAAACGCGCCGCCGAGCGGGAAACCTGGGGCAAGCTGCTGGCCGAGCGCGGCATTACCGAGGAACGCATCGCCCAGTCGCGCATCGAGATCGAGATGTGCCGCCTGCTGACCATGAAGGCCGCCTGGATGATGGACACGGTCGGCAACAAGGAAGCTCGGCAGGAGATCGCGATGATCAAGGTGGCCGCCCCGAATATGGCACTGGGCGTGATCGACCGGGCGCTGCAGCTGCATGGCGGCGGCGGCATGTCGGACGATTTCCCGCTGGCGGCCATGTATGCGCGGACCCGCGCCATGCGGCTGTTCGACGGACCGGACGAGGTGCATCGCCGGCAGATCGCGCGACTGGAGCTGCGCCGCCAGCTCGACGACTGGCCCCGCAATCGCGGCGTGGCCTGACCGATGATCGCGGTGATCTTCGAGGTGTAGCCCGCTGCGGGACGTAAGGACGACTATCTCGATCTCGCCCATGAACTGCGGGCCGAACTGGATCAGATCGACGGCTTTGTCTCGGTCGAACGCTTCGAAAGTATCTACGAGCCCGGCAAGTACCTGGCATTGTCCTTCTTTCGCGACGAGGCGGCCGTGACCGCGTGGCGCGAACATGCCGAGCATCGAATCGCCCAGGCCAGGGGGCGTAGCGGTATCTTTGTAGACTATCGCCTGCGTGTGGCCGAAGTGGTACGCGACTATGGACCGGACGACCGGGCGCAGGCCCCGCAATCGCGGCGTGGTCTGACCGAAGAATAACCGTTGTAATTTTGAGGGCTGCAGGTCCGCGGCAATCCGGAGAAGACACGCCCGATGATGGTCTGGATTGCGTCACTTCCTTCGCAATGACGTCAGAGCTTCGGGAATGGTCTCGCCTCACCACACATCGTCATGCCCGCACTTGTTGCGGGCATCTCGGTCGAGGTCACGTTGAGGCCGACAGGAGATACGCGGATCAAGTCCGGGTATGACGAGGATGAAACGGCAGACGCGGTCATCGGCATCGTGTTTCTCCCTCTCCTCTCCATCGGGGGAGGAGCGGGTTAGCGTGGGCGCGCCGACATTGACCCTCAACCGAAATCCGTTAAAGTAACTTCAAAAATTGAAGTAATTGTCATGAGCCGTACCCACCTTGCCGAGAATGTCTGCACCGTCGCCCGCGCCATCGAGCTGTTCGGGGACGCCTGGACGCTGATGATCCTGCGGGAAATGTTTCTCGGCGGGCGGCGCTTCGACGATCTGCAGCGGTTGACGGGCGCCTCACCGCACACCTTGAGTCAGCGACTCAAGCGTCTGGAACGCGTCGGCGTGTTGCGGCGCGAAGCCTACAGCGAACGCCCGCTCCGCCATGAATACCGGTTGACCGAGATGGGCCGCGATCTCTGGCCGGTGATCGTTTCGATGAAGGCCTGGGGGGACAAGTGGTTCCACCATGAACCTGCGCCGGTCGAAATCGTCCACAAGGGTTGTGGTCACACAGTGATGCCGGAAATGGTCTGCCCGGAATGCCACGAGCACATGCAGGCCACGGACGCCGCGCCGCGTCTCTCATCGGAATTTGAACAGGAACGCGCCCGCGCGCGGGGACAGTAGAGGACAATCATGAAAACCCGAATCACCGAAATGCTGGGCATCGAACACCCGATCATTCAGGGCGGTATGCACTATGTGGGCTTTGCCGAACTGGCCGCCGCCGTCTCCAATGCGGGCGGGCTGGGCACGATCACCGGGCTGACCCAGAAGACCCCGGCGGACCTCGCCAACGAGATTGCCAGGTGCCGCGACATGACGGACAAGCCCTTTGCGGTGAACCTGACCTTTCTGCCAACGGTCACCTCGCCGGACTATCCCGGCTATGTGAAGGCGATCATCGAGGGCGGGGTGAAGATCGTGGAGACCGCCGGGCGCAGTCCCGAACCGGTGCTGCCCTATCTGAAGGACGCCGGCATCAAGGTGATCCACAAATGCACCTCGGTGCGCCACGCCCTGAAGGCCCAGTCGATCGGTTGTGATGCGGTGTCCGTGGACGGGTTTGAGTGCGGCGGTCATCCCGGCGAAGACGACATTCCAAACATGATCCTGCTGCCTCGTGCGGCAGACGAACTGGAAATTCCGTTTGTGTCATCCGGCGGTATGGCCGATGCACGCTCGCTGGTGGCCTCGCTCGCTATGGGTGCCGAAGGCATGAACATGGGCACGCGTTTCATCGCCACGCAGGAAGCGCCGGTCCATGAGAAGGTGAAGCAGGCGATTGTCGCGGCGAGCGAACTCGACACAAGGCTCGTCATGCGACCGCTGCGCAATACTGAACGCGTGCTGAACAACGATGCGGTCGAGCGTTTGCTCGAAAAGGAAAAGGCGCTGGGCGACGACCTCACATTCGAGGACATCATCGACGAGGTGGCGGGTGTCTATCCCAGGATCATGATCGACGGCGACATGGATGCCGGCGCCTGGTCCTGCGGCATGGTCGCGGGCCTGATCGACGACATTCCGACCTGTCAGGAGCTGATCGACCGGATCATGTCCGAAGCCGACGCCCTGATCGGCGAGCGTCTGCGCGGCATGGTTGCGGCTTGAGTGCCGCGTTCGTCACGCGGCCGAAACCGTCGAATCCGACGCTGGAGTTGGAGGAACGCTCACCGCAGGCAATGGCTCCTTGCCGAGGATCATGTCCGAGGCCTTCTCCGCGATCATGATGGTTGCCGCGTTGGTGTTGGTCGAATGGGCGGCGGGGATGACCGAGGCATCGACCACCCGCAGACCCTCGGTGCCGTGGACCTTCAGTTCGTCGTCCACGACGCTGTTTGTATCGCTGGCCGGACCCATCCGGCAGGTGCCCATCAGATGGAACACTGTGGTGCCGTAGGTCCGTGCAAAGTGCAGCAGTTCGTCGTCGGACTGTGCCTCATCACCGGGCGTTGTCTCTTCGACAAAATATTTTGCCATTTCCGGTGAGCGGATCATTTCGCGCCCCAACCGCAGCCCGGCAATCGTCAGTCGCTGATCATATTCATGATCGAGATAGTTGGGCTGAATGATCGGCTTGTCCCGGGTGTCGGCGGTTTTCGCATGGACAAAACCGCGGCTTTCGGGACGCATGGGCCAGCTGGCGATGGTGATGCCCGGGTAATCCTCCAGCTCGGCGGGGCGCCCATCCTTGTAGCTGGCAGGCGTGACGATGAACTGCAGATCGCCCTTGTCGAGCGCCAGGTCCGATTTCCAGAAGACGTAAACCAGAGACGGCGAGAGCGCGAGGAGGCCCTTGCGGGTGAAAGCGTATCGAAGCACTTCGGAGACAAGTGGGATTCCGTGTGCGCGCTCATTGAGCGAACTCGCATTCTTCACGCGCGAGGCATTGCGAACGAGATAGTGGTCGGCAAGGTTCTCGCCAACGGCGGTCAGTTCGTGGACCACCGGCACGCCGATCTTCTGTAGCAGGCTGCCGGCGCCCACGCCCGAGACCTGCAGCAGCTGCGGCGATGCGATGGACCCGCCCGAGAGAATGATTTCGCGCCGCGCGCGAATCTCGATGGACTTGCTGCCCTTCCGGTACCGTACGCCGACCGCGCGCTTGCCCTCGAACAGGATTTTCTCAGCCTGCGCGCGGGTGCGTATGTCCAAGTTGGGCCGGTTCATCACCGGGTGCAGGAAGGCCCGTGCGGTGCTGACCCGGCGGCCCTTGTGAATGGTGCGCTGAAAGTAGCCGACGCCTTCATGGGTCGCGCCGTTGTAGTCCGGGTTGCGCGGGATGCCCATGTTCACGCAGCCCTCGATGAAGGCGTCGCACAGCGGATGGGTCGCATCGATGTCGGTCACGGCCATCTCGCCCTCGGTGCCGTGATAGGTGCCGTCGTCATTGCCGCCGATGCGCCGTTCGCTGCGCTTGAAGTAGGGCAGAATATCGGCATAGCCCCAGCCGCGGTTGCCCATCTGCGCCCAGGAATCGAAATCGAGGCTCTGGCCGCGATTGTAGGCATGACCGTTGATCGATCCGGAGCCCCCCAGCGTCTTGCCGCGCGGGGTCGGGATCGAACGGCCCGCTGTACCGTCACTCGGCTCGGTCTGGTAGAGCCAGTTCACTGCCGGGCTGGTCAGCGTCTTCATGAACCCAGCCGGGATGTGGATGAACGGGTGCCGGTCCGGCCCGCCCGCCTCCAGCACACAGACGGTGGCATCACCGGCGGAGAGCCGGTTGGCGAGCACGCAGCCTGCCGAGCCGGCACCGATCACGATGTAGTCGAATTCTTCGGCCATGAACTTCCCCCAAATGCGTGGCGCTTGCGGGTCTGCGCATTTTCTGTCGTTTAGCTGTCTTTTTCGACCAGCTCCCAGGCACGCCTTGACAGCTGGCGTGTCAGGTCCCGTCGCAGCAGGGCTTCGGGTGACGACGCGTTGCCCTGCAGCCCGCGATAATAGACGCCCTGGATGATCGCGGCGAGACGGAACAGGGACAGTACGAGATAGAAGGTCCAGTTCTCGATCTCGTCCCGCCCGGTATGACGGCAATAGGCGGCTACGTAATCCTCTTCGCTCGGGATTCCGGGGGTTGTCGGATCGAGGCCGCGCATATCGCCGAAGGATTCCTCCGGCCAGTGATAGGGCAGGCAGTTATAGGCCAGGTCCGAAAGCGGGTGGCCCAGGGTTGAGAGCTCCCAGTCGAGCACTGCGATCACGTCCGGCGCATCATGCGCGACGATCAGGTTCTCCAGCCGGAAATCCCCATGCACGATGGTGGTTTCGCTGTCATCGGGCATGTTTTCCGGTAGCCAAGCCATCAGCTTGTCCATCTCGGCCAGCTCGTCGGTCTTGCTGGCCTCGTATTGCTTGGACCAGCGCGCGACCTGCCGGCCCATATAGCCGCCGACCCGGCCATAATCGCCCAGGCCCACCGCCTCGAAATCCACCTGATGCAGCGCAGCCAGGGTCTCGATCATCGAGGCATAGACCGCGCTGCGCTCCGCGGGGGGTGAGTCCGGCAGGGACGGGTCGTGGAAGACCCGGCCATCGGCATGGTCCATCAGGAAGAACTCGGTCCCCACGATCGAAGTGTCTTCACACAGGGCGAGCGTACGCACCACGGGCACCGGCGTGCCGCCCAGCGCGCTGGTGATCCGGTGCTCGCGATCCACGGCATGGGCCGAGGGCAGCAGTTCGCCCGGCGGCTTCTTACGGAGCACATAGCGGCGGCTGTTAGCATCGGTCAGCAGGAAGGTCGGATTCGACATCCCGCCCTGGAACTGCGCGATCTCGAGCGGGCCGGTGAAATCGTCGATATTGGTCTCCATCCAGGCGACCAGCGGCGCGGTGTCGAAGCGGTGCTGCTCAAGCACCGGCACCACCTGATCGGTGCGCGAGAAGGTACGGTCGGCGGTGCTCATGTCAGGATCCGGGCGTCGGATAGAGGCGGCGGATGGTTTCGGCGACCATGGCCGGGCGGTCGCTGCCTTCCAGGTCCATGGTGCCCTCGAAGACCAGATGCACGCTGCCGTCAGCGCGCTTCTCGGCGGATTTCAGCGTCTGGCGCAGGCGGACGCGGGCGTTCACCGGCACCATCGCGGTAAACCGGACCTTGTTCAGCCCGTAGTTGATGGTGTTGTTCAGATTGTCCACATCGCTCAGATCCGCGGCCATGCCGGGGATCAGGGAGAGCACCAGAAAGCCATGGGCGATGGTCTTGCCGTCGGGCATTTCCTGTGCGGCCCGCGCGGTGTCCACATGCAGCCACTGGTGATCGCCGGTGGCCTCGGCGAACCGGTCGATCTGATCCTGGGTGATGGTGTGCCAGTCGCTCACCACGATTTCTTCGCCGACGAGATCGAGAAATGCGTCGGGATGCGGATATTTCGCCAAGGTCTTCGCTCCGTTTTGACCGCCTGTTTGACCAGAAGGGCAGCGCTGCGCATCATGCCCCCAAGAAGAATAGTCGGCCAGATTTACCACAGTCAGCGCCGGGAAACAGGGGAACACCATGAGTGATGCCGTCGGCTATGACACAGAGGGCCGGATCGCTGTCCTGACCATCGACAATCCGCCCGTCAACGCGCTGGGAATTGCCGTGCGCGAGGGTATCGTGGCGCAGATGGACCGGGCCGCGGCCGATGCGGATGTGGACGCTATCGTCCTGCTCGGCGCCGGGCGGACCTTCCCGGCAGGCGCCGATATCCGGGAGTTCGATCAGCCGACCCGCGAGCCGCATCTGATCGCGGTGGTCGATCACCTCGACACGATAGAAAAACCCATTGTTGCCGCGATCCATGGCATGGCGCTGGGCGGCGGGCTGGAGCTGGCGCTTGGTTGCCATTTCCGGGTTGCCTCTCCCTCGGCCCGGATGGGCACACCCGAGGTCAATCTGGGTATTTTCCCGGGTGCGGCAGGCACCCAGCGTCTGCCGCGCGTCGCCGGGCTGGATCATGCGCTGGAACTGATTGTCCTTGGCAAGCCGATCGACGCAGCCAGGGCGAAGGATTACGGGATCGTAGATGACATCATCGAGGGCGATCTGCGCGCCGGCGCGGTCGCTTTCGCATCAACAGTTGTGGCGGATGGCACACCCCGGAAGATTTCCAGCGAACCGCGCGCGGGGATCGGTACGCCCGAAGACCATGCGGAGATCATCGAAAAGTACCGCGACCTCGCCAACCGCCGCATGCGGGGGCAGGACTCGCCCCATCAGGCGCTCGACAGCGTGGTCGACGGGCTGAAGATGCCCTATGATGAAGCCGTGGCGGTGGACCGGAAACGCTTCGAGGCCTGCAAGAACAGCGATCAGTCGAAGGCGCTGCGCTATGCCTTCTTTGCGGAACGGGACGCTTCGAAGATTCCCGATATTGGTAAGGAGGTCGCACCGCGCGCCATCGCATCGGCGGGCGTGATCGGGGCCGGCACCATGGGGCGCGGGATCGTCGTCAGCCTGGCCGATTCCGGGTTTCCGGTGACGGTGGTTGAAACCTCGCAGGAGGCGATCGACACGGGCCTGGCCGAGATCGGCAAGACCTATGACGCCATGGTGCAGCGCGGACGGATCGACGCTGCGGAAAAGGACGCGCGCATGGCGCGGATCACCGGCGCGGTCGGCTTCGACGCCCTGGCCGATGCCGATTTGGTGATCGAGGCGGCCTTTGAAGACCTGAACGTGAAAAAGGAGATTTTTGCCAAGCTGGATGGTGTCGCCAAACCCGGCGCGGTGCTCGCCACCAACACCTCCTATATGGACATCGATGCCATCGCGGCCGCCACCTCGCGGCCCGGGGATGTGATCGGGCTGCACTATTTCGTGCCGGCCAACGCCATGCGCCTGCTGGAAGTGGTGCGTCCGGCGAAGGCCGCACCCGATGCGATCGCCACCGGCATGGCGTTGGCGAAGAAAACCGGCAAGGTCGGCGTGCTGGCCCGGGTCTGCCACGGTTTCATCGCCAATCGCTCGCGTCTGCCGCTGGTGCGCGAAGCCACCTTCCTGGTGGAGGAGGGAGCCTCCCCGGCCCGGATCGACGCGGTGCTGACGGGGCTCGGCATGCCCATGGGCCCGCTCGCTGTGAGTGATCTCTCGGGCCTGGATGTCAGCTGGCGCATGCGCCTGTCCCTGGCCGACCAGCACGACCCCGAGGTGCGCTACATGCATCTCGCCGACCGGATGTGCGAGCTCGGGCGGTTCGGGATCAAGGCCGGCAAGGGCTGGTACACCTATGAGGAGGGCAGCCGCCGCCCAACACCGGACCCGGAGACCGAGGCCATCGCCATCGAGGTGGCGAAGGAACAGGGGACGGCGCGCCGGGATATCTCCGACGATGAAATCCGCGAACGCTGCCTCTACGCCGCCATCAACGAGGGGGCGAAGATCCTCGAGGAGGGGATCGCCGCGCGGGCTTCGGACATTGATGTGATGTGGCTTCACGGCTTCGGCTATCCGCGCTGGAGAGGTGGCATCATGTACACCGCCGACGAAATCAGGCTGGCCGAAATCCACGACCGGGTGTGCGCCTTCCACGCCGAACACGGCAAGCAATGGGCGCCGTCGGCGCTGCTGGCGCGTCTGGCCGAAGAGGGCGGAAGCTTCACCGGGTAGCGCGGTGGTGACGGCGAAGCCGCCCCACACGCCTCGTCACCCCCGCGAAGGCGGGGGTCCATAAACGCCGATGCGCCGTCAGGCAGCCGCCTGAGTTTGTGGGTTCCCGCCTGCGCGGGAACGACGAACCGTGGTGAGCGGGCAGCGCCGACTTTTCCTTGCGATCATTACGGACGCAGTGAAGCAGTCCAGGCCAACGCCGGACGTGTCCGCACTGGATTGCCGCGGGGCTGCGCCCCTCGCAATGACGGTGCTGGTTGTTCTGTTGTCACCCCGTGCAGGCGGGAGTTCATACACACCGATGTCTTGCTCGGACTGAGGGGGTTGCGCGTTCCACCAAAGTCTGAGAATCGTTGCGCTTTTCTTCCGGGCGGGGTTGTGGTCCGATGGAAAAAATTTTTCAGGGAGGCGAGCAAATAATGTTCAAGAAGATGATGAGTTCAGCAGCGTTCCTGGCGCTTCTGGCCAGTCCCGCAGCTGCCGACAGCGTCAAGATCGGCTTTGTCACGACGCTGACGACGCCCGCTGCTGTCATTGGCAAGGATATGCGCGATGCGGTCGATCTGGCGGTCGAGCATCTGGGTGGCAAGATCGGCGACAAGGACATCGAGATCGTCTATGCCGATGACGAATTCAATTCCCAGAAGGGCAAGCAGGCGACCGAACGACTGGTACTGCGCGACGAGGTCGATATCGTTGCCGGGTATATCTGGTCGAACGTGCTGATGGCTTCCGCGCCGGTGGTTCTTGGTGAAGGGAAAATCCTGATCAGCGCCAATGCCGGTCCGGCACCGCTCGCCGGTGCCCAGTGCAATCCGAACTTCTTCAACATCGCCTGGCAGAACGACCAGACGCCCATGGCGCTGGGCGAGCTGCTCAACCAGCAGGGCGTGAAGTCGCTCTATCTGGTGGCTCCGAACTACGCCGCCGGCCAGAACATGGTCGCGGGCGTCGAGCGCACCTTCAAGGGAGAGATCGTCGGCAAGGACATGACGGTGTGGCCGTCCCAGCGTGACTGGTCTGCGGAACTGACCAAGGTCAAGGCGGCGAAACCCGATGGTGTCTTCACCTTCTATCCGGGGCCGGCCGGCCCGGCCTTCATCAAGCAGTACCAGCAGGCGGGTCTTGCCGGCGAAGTGCCGCTCTATTCGGTCTATACGCTGGATTCGATCAGCCTGCCGCTGTTCCAGAAGGCGGGGATGGAATCGGTGCTGGGCACCAAGATGGCGCAGTTCTGGGCGCCCGATCTGGACAATGCGGCCAACAAGAAGTTCGTCGCGGATTTCCGGGCCAAATACGGCCGCTATCCGTCCTTCTATGCCGCCCAGAGCTATGACGCGATCAACTACATCGCGGCGGCGGTGGCGGCCGTCGATGGAGACATCTCCAACACGGACGGCATGCGCGCCGCGCTCAAGGCCGCGAACTTCGATTCCGTGCGCGGGACGTTCAAGATGGGGAACAACAACTTCCCGATCCAGAACTTCTACGAGCGCACTGTGGTCGAGGATGCCGACGGCAACTGGACGACAGCGGTCGGCCGCGCGGTCCTGACGGATCATCAGGACCCCTACGCCAGCCAGTGCAAGATGCCTGGCTGAAGCTCTGATAGACTGACTTGATGGCGGGGGTGTTTCGGCATCCCCGCTCTCGTTTCGGAAGCCCGCTTCATATCCGATGGATTACGTCCTCCTCACCGAACAGTTTCTGAACGGGTTTCAGCTCGGCATCATTCTGTTCCTGATGGCGGCGGGGCTGACGCTCGTCTTTGGCATCATGGATCTGGTGAACCTGGCCCATGGTTCGCTGTTCATGATCGGGGCGTTTGTCGGCGGGACGCTGGCGCTGCTTACCGGCTCCTTCGTGATCGGGCTGCTGCTGATGATCCCGGCGATGCTGGTGATCGGCATCCTTGTCGAGGTGACGGCCCTGCGCACGCTCTATCCGCGTGACCATCTTGATCAGGTGCTCGCCACCTTTGGGCTGATCCTGTTTTTCAACGAAGCCGTCCGCCTGATCTGGGGGCCGGAAGGGCTTGTTGTGCCGCTGCCGGAATCGCTCGACGGGATCGTCTCGCTGGGCTTCGGCATCACCTATCCGGTCTATCGCATCTTCATCATCGTGGTCGGGCTGCTGGTTGCCTTCGGGCTCTACCTGCTGGTGAGCAAAACCAAGATCGGTATGCTGATCCGCGCCGGGGCATCGAACCGCACTATGGCCGGGGCGCTGGGCGTCAACATTCCCAAGCTCTTCACCCTGGTCTTCGGAATCGGCGCGGTTCTAGCAGGGCTGGCGGGGCTGATCATCACGCCGATCACCCAGGCCCAGATCGGCATGGGCGAAGACGTGCTGATCCTGGCCTTCGTGGTGATCGTGATCGGCGGCATCGGCTCGATCCGGGGTGCCTTCATCGCCTCCATCGTCACCGGTGTGATCGATACGCTGGGCCGGTCCTTCCTGGATGTGGTGCTGCTGCTGTTCCTGCCCGCCAATGCCGCAGAGTCGGCAGGCCCGGCGGTCTCGTCCATGCTGATCTATATCCTGATGGCGGCGATTTTGTTTTTCAGACCGCAAGGGCTGTTCCCGCCCAAGGGAGCGGGTTGATGGGCGCGCTGAAAAATCCCGCCAACCTGTTCACCGCTCTGGTGCTGTTGATCTTCGCGCTGACGCCGGTCGTCGCACCCCTGATCGGGGAAAGTTTTTATGTGACCGTATTCGCCCGGATCATGATCTGGGCTATCGCGGCGGTCAGTCTGAACCTGATCATGGGCTATGGGGGGCTGATCAGCTTCGGCCATGCGGTCTATCTGGGAATCGGTGGCTATACGGTCGGTATCCTGGCATTTCACGGCATCACCAGCGCCTGGATCCAGTGGCCGGTGGGCATCCTTCTCAGCGGCCTGATCGCGCTTGTTTTCGGCGCGATCAGCCTGCGCACGAAGGGCGTGTATTTCATCATGATCACCCTGGCGCTGGCGCAGATGATCTTCTTTCTGTCGATCAGCGCCGAACGCTACGGCAGCGATGACGGGCTGAATATTCTGACCCGCAGCGATTTCGGGATCGGCTTCTTCTCCCTGAACGACAAGCTGACCATGTACTACACGATCTTCGCGATCCTGCTGGCCAGCGTGTTCGTCAGCTGGCGCATGGTGAACTCCCGCTTCGGCGCGGTGATGCGGGCAGCGAAATCCAACGACACGCGCGTGCAGTCCATCGGCGTGTCCACCTATCGCTACCGCCTGACGGCCTTTGTCATCGCCGGCATGATGTGCGGCGTTGCCGGGTTGCTGCAGGCGAATCTCGAACGGTTCGTCTCGCCCGACATGATGAACTGGCACCGCTCGGGCGAGCTGATCTTCATGGTGGTTCTGGGCGGCATGTCCACCCTGTTCGGGCCTGTCACGGGCGCCTTTGTCTTCCTGATGCTGTCGGAGATTCTCGCGAGCTGGACCCATCACTGGCACATCATCTTCGGACCGTTCCTGGTGCTGGTGGTGCTGTTCGCCCGGGGCGGCATTGCCGGCCTACTGACACGGAGGCGCGAGCGTGACTAGCGATACCTCCGTCAACAACGCCTCCAGGACCGTCCTGGACGCACATGGCCTGATCAAGAATTTCGGCGGCTTGGCGGCGACAGACAATCTGTCCCTGTCGGTTGAGGCCGGCGAAATCCACGCGGTGATCGGTCCCAACGGGGCCGGCAAGACGACGCTGGTCAACCTGCTCTCGGGCATGCTGAAGCCCGATGCGGGGAAAATCCTGTTTCAGGACCGCGACATCACCCGCATGTCGGCCCCGGCCCGGGTGAAACACGGTCTTGCGCGCTCTTATCAGATCACCAGCATTTTCCGCGATTTCACGGTGCTGGAAAATGTGATGCTGCCGGTGCAGGCGCGCCAGGGGCACAGCTTCCGCTTCTGGCGCCCGGTCGCGCGGGACAAGAGCCTGATCGATCCCGCCCGGACGCTGCTCGAACGGGTCGGGCTGGGCGATCGCGTGGATATCCGCGCCGGCGACCTGGCCTATGGCGAACAGCGCCAGCTGGAGATCGCGATCTCGCTGGCGACCGAGCCGTCGTTCCTCCTGCTCGACGAGCCCATGGCCGGGATGGGACCGGAGGAAAGCCAGGGGATGATCGAATTTCTGCGCGCGCTGAAGGGCGACTACACCATTCTGCTGATCGAGCACGACATGGATGCGGTCTTCGCGCTGGCCGACCGGATCACCGTGCTGGTCTATGGCAAGGCGATTGCGACGGGCACACCGGACAAGATCCGCAACGATCCTGCCGTGCGTGCGGCCTATCTTGGCGATGAAGACGGGGAGGTGGCCTGATGCTGGAAGTGCGCGGCCTCGAAGCTTCCTATGGCGACAGCCAGGTCCTGTTCGGCATGAACCTCACCATCGGGTTCGGGGAGGTCGCGACCCTGCTCGGGCGCAACGGCATGGGCAAGACCACGACCGTGCGGTCGATCATGGGCATGCTGCGCCCCCATGGCGGGCGGATCATGTTCGACGGGGTGGGCATTCAAGGCCTGCCGTCGCACCGGGTGGCCCAGGCGGGCATCGGACTGGTGCCCGAAGGCCGGCAGATTTTCCCCAATCTCACTGTCCGCGAAAACCTGATCGCCACGGCGCGGCCGCGCACCGGCGATGGCGAGAACTGGACCTTCGACAAGGTGCTCGATCTGTTTCCGGCACTGACCCCGCGTCTGGAAAGTGCGGGCAATCAGTTGTCCGGCGGCGAGCAGCAGATGCTGGCCGTGGGCCGCGCCCTGATGACCAACCCGAAACTGCTGATCCTCGACGAAGCCACCGAGGGGCTGGCCCCGCTGATCCGTCAGGAAATCTGGGCGTGCCTGGCCGGCCTCAAGGCGGCAAAGCAGAGCATCCTGGTGATCGACAAGAACGTCGCCGCGCTCACCAAAATCGCCGACCGCCACCACATCGTGGAGAAGGGCCGGGTGGTGTGGCACGGCACGTCAGACGAGCTGCGCGCAGACCCCGGACTGCAGGAGCGGTATCTGGGGGTTTGATGTTGGTTGGCAGCGTCGCGTTTGGCGCGATGATCGACTAAAAAGCCGTTCGATTTGTTTTGTTCCAAGTGAGTATGACCCTGGCATGACCAACGATACTGCCCCAACGCTCCACCATGTGGAGATCACCGATCACCGGCTGGAATATTACTGGACCCGCGAGCCCGAGGCGGAGGAGACGGTGCTTGTTTTCCTGCACGAAGGACTCGGGTCGGCGAAGCTGTGGCGGGACTTTCCGGCACAGCTCTCGGCGCGGACCGGTCTGCCGGGGCTGGTCTATTCCCGCTACGGCTATGGCGGGTCCTATGTGCTGACCCGCAAGCGCGAGATCGATTATCTGCACCGCGAGGCGCTGGAGGCCCTGCCGGCGCTGCGCGCCGCGCTGGGACTGGAGGATGTCATTCTGGTTGGCCACAGCGATGGCGGGTCGATCTCGCTGATCCATGCCGGCGCCGACACATGGCCGGTGCGCGGGCTGATGATCATGGCACCGCATGTGTTCGTGGAAGACATGACCATCGCCGGGATCGTTGAAGCCAAGAAAGCCTATGAGAGCACCGATCTGCCGGCGCGGATCGGGCGGCACCACACCGATGGTAAGGCGACCTTCTATGGCTGGAACGATATCTGGCTGGAGCCGCCGTTCCGCGACTGGAACATCGAGGATTGCCTGCCGGGGATCACCGCGCCGGTGCTGGTGATTCAGGGGGAAGGGGACCAATACGGCTCCGGCAAGCAGCTCGATGCGATTGCCGCCCAGGTCAGCGGTCCGGCCGAGACCCTGATGCTTCCGGATTGCGGCCATTCCCCCCAGCGCGATCAGCCCGAAGCGGTGCTCGATGCGATGGCGGGGTTTGTGGCGGGGCTTTGACGGCCAGATGCGGTCAGCTTTCAGAACATCCTCATGCTGAGCTTGTCGAAGTATGAGGATGCCGCCCTCGTCCTTCGTCAGGCTCAGGATGAGGGCTCAGTCCGGCAAAGATGCGCGGATCAAGTCCGCGCAAGACCGGTATTGGATGGCTTCGTCGGGAAACCTAAAGCTTCGTCGGGTTCGGCGCGTCGCCGTAAACCTCGACCGGGTCGAAGACCTTTTCGGTTTCTTCGTAGTTCAGCGCGACCGGCGCGTCGGCTTTGGCGGCCTCGGCGCCCACCGGGACCGAGCGGTAGAAGCATGAGCGGTAGCCAACATGGCAGCTTGCGCCGCCCTGCACATCGACCCGCAGCCAGACGGCATCCTGATCGTCGTCGATCCGGATTTCCTTGACCTTCTGGACCAGGCCCGAGGTCGCGCCCTTGTGCCAGAGGACCTGGCGGGAACGGGACCAGTAATGAGCTTCGCCGGTCTCGATGGTTTTGGTCAGCGCTTCGGCGTTCATATAGCCGTGCATGAGCAGCTCGCCGCTCTCGGCGTCGGTGGTCACCACGGGCATCAGGCCATCGGCGTCGAATTTCGGGGCCAGTTCGTGGCCTTCCTCGACCTGTTCGATGGACACGCGATCTGCAAACATGGACTTGCCGGTTTCACTCATTTTCGGTGCTTTCATTGGGGGCACGATCTGTCGTGCCGCGTTCCGCGCGTGTTATAACGGTTTGTCTGCGCCGGATGTCAAGCAGGCGCGTCACGACAAGGTTGGAAAATGAGCGGACAAACACCGGAAAGTATCACCGAACTGATCCCGGTATCCCTGCTGACGGGCTTTCTGGGAAGTGGCAAGACGACCGTGCTGAACCATGTCCTGCACCAACCGGACATGGAGAAATCCGCGGTGATCGTCAACGAGTTCGGCGAAGTGGGCCTCGATCACGAGCTGACGGTGACCGGGGCGGAAGACATGGTGCTGCTCAACAGCGGCTGCCTGTGCTGCACCGTGCGCGGCGATCTGGTGAACACCCTGCGCGACCTGATGATGCTGCGCCTGCGTGAGGATGTGCCGTCCTTCGAGCGGATTCTGATCGAAACCACGGGGCTGGCCGATCCGGCGCCGATCCTGCACACCCTGATGTCCGACCAGCTTGTGACGAACTATTTCCGCCTCGACGGGGTGATCGCGACCGTCGATGCGGTGAATGGCGAGGACACCCTCGGCAAGCAGTTCGAATCCGTCAAACAGGCCGCCGTCGCCGACCGTATCCTCATCACCAAGACCGATCTGGTGGATGACAAGGTGGTGGCCTCGCTGGAAGCGCGGCTGGATACCATCAATCCAGCGGCCCCGCGCCAGCGGGTGATCAATGGCGAGGTGGAACCGGAGGTGCTGTTCAATGCCGGGCTATTCAACCCGGCCGTCAAGGGACCCGATGTGGAGCGCTGGCTGCAGGACGAGGCCTATGCCGATGCGCAGGGGAACGATCACGCACACGGCCATGCCCACGATCACGACCATGCTCACGCCCATGACGTGAACCGCCATGACGATCACATCAGCTCCTTCTGTGTGACCTATGACGAGCCGCTGCGCCTGGATGCGCTGGAGCAGTGGCTCGACACGATCATGATGCTCAAGGGGCCGGACCTGCTGCGCATCAAGGGCATCGTCAACGTGGCGGAGATGGACAAGCCGGTGGTCATTCACGGCGTCCAGCATGTCTTCCATCCGCCCGCCGTGCTGGACGCCTGGCCGTCCGAGGATCGCCGGACCCGTATCGTCTTCATCACCCGCGATGTCGAGCGGGCGACGATTGAAGACACGCTGCACTGGTTTTCGGAGAAAAAGATGCAGATGAGCCCGCCCCCGACATGCGGTCTGATCTGAGAGCCTCGCCTCGTCACCGGTTTTGCGGGATACTCCGCCGCTAGAAAAAACCGATCCAGAAAGAAAAACGGAAACGCCATGACTGACACCGTTCAGGTCGAACGCCGCGACGACATTGCCATCGTCTCTCTGCACCGCACCGAAAAGCGCAACGCTCTGCGCCAGGAGGACTGGATCGCCGTGGGCGATACCATCGATGCACTGGGGGAAGACGACAACCTGCGCTGCATCGTCCTGCGCGGTGCGGGCGAGGAAGCCTTCTGTGCGGGCGCGGACATCACCAATTTCGAGGCCGAGCGCTCGGACCGCAAGAAGGTGAAGGCCTATGAAGCGGCGACCGACAGGGCGTTCCTGGGCGTGCGCCATTCGCGCCATCCGGTGATTGCCATGATCCATGGCTTCTGCATCGGCGGCGGTTTCGAACTGGCGCTGGCGGCGGATCTTCGGATTTCCGGCGAATCCGGCCGCTTCGGGGTGCCGGCCAAGAATATCGGCCTCTACCTCGCCTATCACCTGGTGCAGTACCTGGTGGATGCGGGCGGCCGCGCCGTTGCGAGCGAAATCCTGCTCGAGGGACGGGCGATCTCGGCCGAGGAGGCCCTGGCCAAGAACCTGCTGACCCGGGTCGTGCCCGATGCCGAACTCGAGGATGAAGTGATGAAGGCCGCGCGCCGGATTGCCGACGGGGCGCCTCTGTCCCATCGCTTTCACCGCGCCGCGCTCGAGCGTCTCTCCGATCCCCGCCCGCTGAGCCGCGCCGAACTGGAAGCCCAGTTCGACTACGCCGACAGCGAGGACTACATGACCGGCTACAACGCCTTCAAGAATCGCGAAAAGCCGAAATTCCGTGGCCGCTAGCCGGGGCGCCGACATTCCCCTGCCGCGCCTGATGGCGGTTGTCTTTCTGCCCTTCGCGGTCGGCTATTTCTTTTCCTATCTGTACCGCACCGTGAACGCGGTGATCGGCCCGGATCTGGCGCTTGAGGTCGGTCTGACGGCCGGCGAGCTGGGAATGTTGAGCAGCGCCTATTTCATCACCTTCGCGCTCGCCCAGATTCCGGTCGGCGTGTTTCTGGACAGCCATGGCCCGCGCCGGGTGGAAACGGTCCTGCTGGTGGTGGCGGCGCTGGGTGCGTTCCTCTTCGCGATCGGCGAAAGCCTGTGGGGGCTGGTGCTCGGGCGCGCGCTGATCGGGGCTGGCGTGGCGGCCTGTCTGATGGGGTCCTTCAAGGCGATGAGCGAATGGTTCCCCATGGAGCGCCTACCGCTGATGAACGGGCTGATCGTTGCCTTTGGCGGTCTGGGCGCCATGGTGGCAACCGCGCCGACCGAGGCCGTGGTCGCGGAAATCGGCTGGCGCTACGGGTTCATGGCGCTGGCGATGGGCACAGCCATTGTGGCGGTGGCGATCTGGTTCGTGGTGCCCGAGCGTGCACGGGCCGGCTCATCCGAGCCGCTTGCCGCGCGCATTGGTGGCCTGCGAGGGATTTTCGCCAGCCGGGCCTTCTGGCGCGTGGCGCCACTGGCTGCGTTTTCGCAAGGAAGTTTTCTGGCAATCCAGACCCTCTGGGCCGGACCCTGGTTGCGGGATGTTGCCGGCTTGGATTCGAAGGCCGTCAGTTTTGTTCTGCTGGCCGGCGCGGCCGGGTTCGTGATTGGCAATATCGGAACCGGGCTGGCCGCCGAGCGGTTGGGGCGGCGCGGGGTGCCACCGCTGGTGGTGGCCGGTTTCGGCATGGGAACCTTCATGCTGTTGCAGGTTCTGGTACTGCTGGAATGGACAGCCTTCCCGGCAACGCTCTGGTTTCTGGTCGGCGCGTTTGGTGCCTCGGGTGTGCTGGTCTTTTCCGTGCTCGCCCAGACATTCTCCTCCGACCTGGCCGGACGCGCCAACACCGCCCAGAACCTGCTGATTTTCGCCATGGCCTTCGCGCTTCAATGGGGCATGGGCGAGATCATCAATATCTGGCCGGTGACCGCGGAGGGCGGCTACGCGCGGGTTGGCTATCAGGGGGCCTTCGGGGTCGCGCTGGCCCTGCAGGCCGTTGCGTTTCTCTGGATGCTGCAAGGGCGGGCGCGGCAATAGCGCCCTCGTGCAGGCCTAGTCTGCGCCGGTCCCGCGAAGGGGCAGGGTGGGCTGGTTGCGCCGGAACGGCTGGGCGACCTGGGCGCGGAAGCCTGCAGGCATGGGGTCGTTGATCCCGATATCGGCGGGTGGACGGCGGTCCGGACAATAGAAGGTGCCCAGCAGCACGTCATAGAGCATCAGGTTTTCACCGTAGTTGCTGTTGCTCTCTTGCGGATTGCGCGAATGATGCCAGCGATGCACGGCCGGTGTGTTGAAGACATAGTTCAGGGGCCCGAAGCGCATTTCCACATTGCAATGGGTCAGCAGGCCGATGAAGGCCGTGATCGAGGTGACCCAGATGAAGATGTCGGACGGGGCGCCGGCCAGAAACAGCAGCGGCTGGCTCAG
>JAYQBG010000002.1:0-41712 GCA_038137215.1 Alphaproteobacteria bacterium | reverse complement strand
CAGGATGCCGAGGATCACCTGGAACGCCACCGGCCATTCGGTGGGCCAGAACCCGCCGCCCTTCGAGGCGACGGCTTCGGCGACGCCGATGGTGACGCCGACCACCACGAGGACCTGCACGAAGCCCTTGTTCAGCAGGGTGTGTGCCAGATCGGCGGGCATCTGACCGTCATTCTTCAGCCATGTGCGTTCATGGGGTAGGGCGCGTTCGAGCACGAACAGGCCCAGGGCCAGAAGCACATAGGTGATATTGAAGTAGAGCGCGGCGCGGTCGGCCGCAATTCCCAGCGCTGTGGCATAGACGCAGCTGGCAAGAATCGCAGGCCAGAGCAGAAATGTGAGCACGTAGACTACAATCCTACGTTGCCGACCGTCGCCCGTGATGGCGTCGGTCCCCCCCCCGATGTAACTTTAAGCAACCTGGCCTCCGAAAGAATATGGGTGCTCGTTTACCCAAGCTTGATCAGCCAACCTCCACGCTGTTATGCCACAACAACACCGATTTATGGAACGTATTACCGTTGCATGTCATTGCGTGCTTTTTGGTCGGGTAACCCCGGCCAGAACCGGATCTCTGGTTCCGGCCCGAAACAAGGAAAGTTCAGATGATCCTGATGACAGGGGCCGCCGGCCCGACCGGCCTTTCCATCCTGCGCCAGCTGGCAGCACGAAACGCGGAAGTCCGTATCCTGACTCGCAGCGAGGCGAGCGCGGAGCGCTGCAAGGCGGCGGGCGCCATCGAAGTGGTGCTGGGCGATTTCCGTTCGGATGCGGATCTGAAGACCGCGCTTTCCGGGGTGGACAAGGTCTATCACATCGGTCCCCGGTTTCAGAGCGACGAATACGAGATCGGCGTCCGGCTGATCGATGCGGCCAGGGCCGAGGGGGTCTCGCAATTCGCGTTCCACTCGCTCGTGCATCCGATGTGCCGGCAGTTGCTGCACCATTGGGAAAAATTGCGGGTAGAGGAATACCTGATCGAATCCCTGGTGCCCTACTCGATCCTCTCGCCAACCATGTACATGCAGAACATCAACCTGGAATGGCCGGCCATTCTGGAAACCGGCATCTATCGCCGGTTCTACAATGTCGATATCCCGTTGAGTGTTGTCGATCTGGACGATGTAGGCGAGGCGGCTGCGATAATGCTGACCGAAGACGGCTGGACCGGCGGGGCCTTCGAGATGTGCAGCCCTAATCCGCTGTCCCATTCTGCGATGGCACAAATTTTTGCCGACGTGACGGGCCGCGATATCCGCGCCGAAAAGGCCGATATCGCGATCTGGATCGATGCTGCGAAGAAGCGTGGGGAAAACGACTATGCCATCGAGGGCTTCGTGAAGATGTGCGAGCATTATGACCGTTATGGATTGCCCGGCGGCAATGGCAAGGTGCTCGGCATGATCCTCGGTCGCGCGCCCAACGACTACCGCGCCTTTGCTGAAAAATGGGTGGCGGCACACCCGCTAAGCTGATGATTGAAACCGACGGACTGCGCGTCAGCCGCAATGTCTTCGTGCCCGAGAGCGAGCTCGAGGAACGGTTTACGCGCGCCGGCGGTCCGGGCGGTCAGAACGTCAACAAGGTCGCCACGGCGGTGGAATTGCGCTTCGATGTGAATGCCTCGCCCAGCCTGCCGGCGGATCACAAGGCGCGCCTGCGCAAGCTGGCCGGCGCACGCCTGACCAATGACGGGGTGCTTGTGCTGCGCGCCGAGCGGTTCCGGACCCAGGAGCGCAACCGGGCCGATGCGCGCGAACGCCTGCTCGATCTGCTCAAACGCGCAGCCATTGCGCCCCGCAAACGAAAGCCGACCCGGCCGACCCGCGCCTCGAAGGAACGGCGCCTGAAATCCAAGGAACAGCGCGGCCGCACCAAGGCGCTCCGCCGCACACCGCCGCGGGACTAGGTGGCTGCGGGGTAGGGCCACCCGTGCGCTCTCGCGAGCGCGGAGCAGCTGGATGGATTCACGTTGTTCGCAATCACGTCGTGGTTTCAACGCCGCTCTCAACTCACCCACGGTTCGTCGTTCCCGCGAAGGCGGGAACCTATAAACTCAGGCGGTCATCCGGTCTGGCATCGGTGTCTATGGATGCCCGCCTGCGCGGGCATGACGATTGAGAGGGATGAGTGTCATCGCAAAGCCCTTCGCAAAGCTTGCGTCGTCAGGTCTCGCGCTTTGAGAACACACGAACCAGCAACATGGCGAAGATCGCACCGGCGCCGTTGAACACCAGGTCTAGAGCGGTGTTCACGTAGCCGCCGGCATTGGTGTTGGGAAACACCACCACGGCAATGAACTCGATGATCTCGTTGACCGCGCCCAGTCCCATGGCGCCCAGTACGGGAAACACGATGAGGCTCGCACTGCCGATCATCACCGGGAAATGGCGGTGCAGCAGATGCCAGAGCACCCAGGCTGTGATGCCGAACCCGTAGAAGTGGACGATCTTGTCGTATTTTAGGAAGACGAATTCGCCTGATCCGTAAATGGGCAAAACCACATGGGCGTAGAGGACGCTGTCGCCCACCGGGACGCCGCCCCCGGCCATGTGGATGAAGCCCAGAGGCTGAGCGCCCAGAGGATAGCGGCCGGAAACTCCGCCTTGCGTTGCCCGAGTGCAACCAGCGCAACCAAAATCAGCAGCGTGACGATATACCAGAGGAACTCGCTGTTCCCAGCGGACATGAAGATCGCGCCGAAGACCGCCGTGTAGCCCAGCGTCACGCCGAGAACGGCCCATTCGTATGGTTTGATTTTCATGGGGTTCTCTTGTCAGTTTTGAGTTTCACAGATTCTCAGGGTCTGTCCTCGCCCTCACCCTGAGCCTGACGAAGGGCGAGGGTGCAACCTCATACATCGTCCCTCGACAAGCTCGGGATGAGGAAGCTCAGCATGAGGTTATTTTGAGGGCTTTGGTTCTCATTTGTCCGGTTCGACCACCACCGTACCCAACTTGTTGCCCGCCTCAACGAATTTGTGTGCTTCGGCGGTCTGCGCCAGCGGGAAGGTGCCCGCGACCGTGTGGAGGGCACCGCCTTCGGCAAGCCAGTCGGCGATGTCCGCCCGGGCGTGATCGATCGCTGCGCGCGGCACGCTGTGGAGAACCATGAAACGCACAAGGGCGTTCTTGAGCGCCATGCGCATGAAAAGGTTCTTCGGGTCGCCGCTGGAATAATAGACCGAGATCGTACCGCCGGGTGCGACCACCTTTGCGGCCATGTCGAAGTTGGCGGCGAGGTCTACCTCGACGACCCGGTCCACGCCCCTCCCGCCGGTCAGGTCCATGATCTGTTCTGCGGCATCGTCGTCGCGATAATTGACCGTGTGGTGCGCGCCACCGGTTTTGGCGTGGGCCGCTTTGTCGCCGGAACTGACTGTGGCGATCACGGTCGCCCCGCCCCGGCGGGCCCATTGCAAGGCATAGTGGCCGACCGCCCCGGCACCACCGGTGACCAGGACTGTTTTGCCGTCAACCGGACCGTCGGCAAACACATTTCGGTGGCCGGTCATGCAGGGGATGCCCAGGCAGGCGCCCTCGGCGAAACTCAGGTCGTCCGGCAGGGGGGCGACCAGCCAGGCGTCCAGCGCGATGTATTCCGCCGCCGTCCCGAAGGCGCGCCCGCGCTGCCCGTTGAACAGCCAGACCCGCTGTCCGAGCATGCCCTCATCCACACCCTCTCCGACCTGATCGACGATTCCGGCGCCGTCGCTGTTGGGAATGATGCGCGGGAACTCCATGCCGTAGGTGCCGAGCCCGCGCCGTTTCACGTCAGCCGGATTGACCCCGGAGGCAGACAGCCTGACCCGCACCTCGCCAGGGCCGGCTCCGGGCGTGTCCATCTCACCGACCTTCAGGACATCGTCGGCGGGGCCGAGTTCCTCGTACCAGACTGCTTTCATGACCCTGGTTCCGTTTTTGTTACACGCCAATAGTCGCGCAATCGTGCGCGTGTGTCGCCCCGGAAGAGCTGACTGTTTCAATCCGTGAGGCGTGTCCGCGCCTGTCTGTTCCTCCAAGGCGTCATACCCGGGCTTGACCCTGGTATCTCGCGATATCCTCATGCTGAGCTTGTCGAAGTATGAGGATATCGCCCTCGTCCTTCGTCCCTCGACAATCTCGGGATGAGGGCTCAGTCGGGCAAAGATGCCCGGATCAAGTCCGGGCATGACAATGTGCGATGCGGCGAAGGCGGCACCAGATACGCCACGTCTATGCGAGCGAAGCGAAGCAATCCAGCTGCGCGGCTGTTTGAGAGATCGCGCTGGATTGCCGCGGGCCTGCGGCCCTCGCAATGACGGCTAAATCCGCCCGATCGTCATGCCCGCGCAGGCGGGCATCCATAGACACCCATGCCAGACCGGGCAGCCGCCTGAGTTTATGGGTTCCCGCCTGCGCGGGAACGACGAACCGGGGAGAGACAAAAACGGTCCCGCGGTTCGGCTGCTACCCGATCAGTGCTTCCAGGCTTTCCAGCTTGTCGGCTTCCTCGATGGGCTTGTCCCAGCGGATGCGGTGAATCCGGGGAAAGCGCATGGCGACGCCGGATTTATGGCGCCTGGACGGGTGGACGGAATCGAAGGCCACTTCGAAGACCACGCCCGGCTCGACCTCACGGACCGGACCGAAGCGATTGGTGGTGTTCTTGCGCACCCAGCGGTCGAGCTCGGCGAGCTCAGCATCGGTGAAACCCGAATAGGCCTTGCCCACCGGGACCAGTTCCGCCGACCCGTTTTCGTCCGGGCGCCAGCAGCCGAAGGTGAAATCCGAATAGAAGGAGGACCGCTTGCCGTGCCCGCGCTGGGCGTACATCAGCACCGTATCGACCAGTAGCGGGTCGCGTTTCCATTTGAACCACGGGCCACGCGGCCGACCAGCCTGATAGGTGCTTTCGGCGTGCTTGATCATCAGGCCTTCAATCCCCTCGGCGCGGGCACCGGCGCGAATCTCTGTCAGGGTGTCCCAGTCCGCAAAGTCGAGCACCGGCGACAGGTCGAAGCGTTTCGGTCGCGTGGACGCGAACCAGTTCTCCAGATACGCGCGGCGTTCGTGCAGCGGCCGATCGCGCAGGTCTAACCCGTCCAGAAACAGCATGTCGTAGAGCCGGATATGGGCGGGATGATCGGCCAGAGATTTGGGCCCGACCCGCTTGCGGTTGAGGCGCTGCTGCAGGTCGTTGAAGGGGGCGGCTTCGCCGTCCTTCATCACCAGCAATTCGCCGTCGAGCACGGCTTCGAAGGTGACGGCCTCGAGAATATCCGGGAAGGCGGACCCGATATCGTCACCGGTGCGTGAATAGAGACGCTTCTGCAATACGCCCTCGTTGTCGCGGATGCTGACCGCCTGGACACGGATGCCATCCCATTTCCACTCCGCCAGATGGGCGTGCTGATCGAGGGCACGCAGATCGTCCTCGTCGATGGGGTTTGCGAGCATGAGCGGGCGAAAGATGGGGGCCGCCGTGATGTCCGGCATATCTGCGCGGCCTTCCAGCCAGGCAAAGAGTTCGCGATAGGGCGGTTCGACGGCGTACCAGACTTCCTCGACGGTGCTCACCTTGATGCCGCCGAGCTGGGCGAGCGCGGTCTTGGCCAGACGCGCCGAGACGCCGACACGCAGCCCGCCGGTGATCAGCTTGAGCAGGCCCCACCGTTCGGTGGGGCCCATAGTGTCGAGCCACCCGGCGATTCGGGCCGGGGTCTCGCTCCGGCTCATGGCGTTGAGCCCTTCGACAACCTCTGACAGCCGGGGCGATTCGGCTGTGGCCTTGTTGGGGTCGTGATCGTGACCTGGGCCGGGCCAGATCAGGGCAGCGGTTTCGGCCAGGTCGCCCACATAGTCGTAGGACAGCCGGAACAGCTCCGGATCGACGCGCGCGCCGGCCAGTTCCCGGATCAGCTTCGGCTTGGTGTTGGGAAGGTCGAGGGCGCCCGCGAGGACCGCAAGGGCGTAGCCCCGGTCCGGGTCCGGTGTCGTGGCGAAATAGTCGCAGAGCAGTCGCAACTTGCCGTTTCGCGATGACTGAAAGGCCAGCGCATCGAGGAGTGCGGAGAAGGCCTTCATTCGCCTTCCTCCTCGCGTCCGATGAGCGAAAGCGCCCGGGCGGTCATGCCAAGGCTGGCGGCATAGTGGATCAGCGCATCTTCGCGCCCGTGGGTGACCCAGATTTCGCGCGCCTGCACATCGCGAATGGTCCGGGTGAGTTCGTCCCAGTCTGCGTGGTCGGAGATCGTCAGGGGCAGTTCGGCCCCGCGCTGGCGGGCCCGGGCGCGGACCCCCATCCAGCCGCTGGCAACCGCGATCACAGGATCGGGCAGGCGGCGGGCCCAGCGGTCGCGGGCGGCGGAAGGTGGCGCGAGCACGATCTGTCCGCGCAACTCGTCTTCGCTCGCCCCCGTGGCCGCGCGAAGTTCCCCGAGTGCAATGCCGTGACGTTCGTAGAGCGCGCACAGCCCCTCCAGCGCGCCGTGGATGTAGAGCGGCGCGTCATAACCGGCCTGGCGCAGCAGGGTCATGACCCGCTGTGCCTTGCCCAGCGCATAGACGCCTACGAAAACGCAGCGTTCGGGACTGGCCGCCCGGGCGCGCAGTACCTTGGCGATTTCGGCGCTGGCGTCGGGATGGCGAAAGACAGGCAGGCCGAAGGTCGCTTCGGTGATGAAGACATCGCAGGTCACCACCTCGAACGGGGTGCAGGTCGGATCTGCGCGGCGCTTGTAGTCGCCAGACACGACGATTCGCTGACCGTCATACTCCAGCACGGCCTGGGCGCTGCCGAGCACATGCCCGGCCGGAGCAAAGCGAAGCGTCACATCCTTGATCGTCAGCGATTCGCCATAAGGGAGGGCCTGTCCGTTCGGCACGCCGTCCGCCCCAAACCGATGGCGCATGGTGTCGAGGGTTTCGGGTGTCGCCAGTGCATGACCGTGTCCCGGGCGGGCGTGATCGGCATGGCCATGGGTGACCACCGCGCGTGCCACCGCGCCCGGCGGGTCGATATAGAAATCGCCCGGGCTGCAATATAGGCCCTGGGGGGTCACGGTCAGCCAGTCTTCGGGTGAAATACCGATGGGAAACTCGATTCGGGCTCGGGTGTGGTGTCGGGATGCTCTACGCGCCGGTCGCAGGTTCGGATTATAGGCGGGTGACGCCGCCCGTTGATCATCGTTTCGTGCACAGGAACGCGTTTGAACCCGCCCGTACGGTATGCCAGCCTGTTCGCAGCCAGGGGATCATCATGTCCGATACAACTTCAGAGGGTCCGCGCGGGCCCATCCTGGACGATCACGGCGTATCGTCCGTCTTGGGTGCGCGCGACGTGATTGGCTTTTCCGGGACCCGGAAACCCCTTGCGGGCCTGATCGTTCGGAACATCCTGCTGACGCTGATTACCTTCGGAATCTATCGCTTCTGGGCGCGCACGAGAATCCGCCAGTTCTACTGGAACCACACCTCGCTGCTGAACGATCGCTTTGAATACACCGGACGCGGTGGCGAGCTGTTTGTCGGTTTTCTGATCGTCATGGTGTTGCTCGTTCCGTTGACGATCATCTATCAGTTGCTGGAGCTTCTGGTGATCACCCTTGTGCCGGGTTCGGAAGGGGTCCTCACCGCCCTTTATCTGGCCGGTATCTTCTGGCTGATTCAGTTCGCCTATTTCCGGGCGCGCCGGTACCGCCTGACCCGGACCGCGTGGCGCGGTATCCATGCCGGTCAGACCGGGTCCGGGGTGGCCTATGCGACCCGGAGCGTCGGCTGGGCGCTTGCCAATATTCTGACCCTGGGAATAACGGTGCCCTGGGGGTATGTCGCCTTGCAGCGCTACGAAATCACCAACGCCATCTTCGGGCGCACCAATTTCGGCTACGCCGGACAGGCCCGGGAGGTGTTCCGCTGGTGGTGGCCGGTGCTGCTCTGCTTCTTTCTGGCGGGTGTGTCGTGGGCATTGCTGATCTTCACCAATCTGGAGAATTCGCCGGATATTTCGCAACTCGAGACGATCGAGGATCCGGACCTGGAAGGACAGATTCTGTTTTCCTTCTTTCTGTTCTGGGGCGTTCGGCTGTTGCCCGGTCTTGTCTTCGCGCTCCTCGCGGTCGGCTTACTGGTCCGGTTTCGCCTGGCGATGGTGCAGTATCTGTTCAACGTGCTGTCACTGGCCGGGGCGCGATTTCATTCGCGGATGAACAAATGGCGGGTCTTCATCTACTGGCTGGTTTCGATGGTCGCGATTGTCATGCCGTTTGTCCTGATCTTCGGGGTGTTGATTGCACTGGCCATTGAGTCGCCAACGGGCGGGACCCTGCTGACCGGATTTCCGGCATTTCTGATGTTCATCGGTTTCATGCTGGCCTTTCTGTTCATCCCGAACCTGGCCGTGCATCTTCTTTTTCTCGTGCCGTTTGTGCGCCATGTGGTCGATACGTTGTCTGTTGAGAATTGCGGGGAGATCGAAACCATCGTCCAGGGCGTGCGCGATGATCCGCGCTTCGGTGAGGGTCTGGCCGATGCGATGTCGATCGACGTCGGGGCGATCTGACGAACGATATGGAATCCTTTCCAGCCCGCTACTTTGACGGTGTAACCGCGCGCCCGGTCGATGTGGTCGTGGAGATCACCGATACCGAACTCACCCTTGTGGCGGCCGATGGCGGCGATGTGTGCGCCACCTGGCTGGCGCTAGATGTCCGCCTGGTGGAACGACCCATCGCCGGTGCGGAACTGCGCCTGCGCCGCGAAGGCACGGATGCGGCGCGGATTATCTTTTCCGACAATGCGCCGCTGGCCGCGCTGCGTGCGCATTGCCCCGATTTGTTCCGGTTCAGTCCGGGACTTCGCAAAACCTGGCGACCGGTCCTGTTCTGGGGCGGCGGGGCTGTGCTTTCCGTGGTGTTTCTGTTTCTGGTCGTCATCCCGTTTCTCGCCGCACGCGGTGCGGACTGGATTCCGGACTCGGTGCAAGCGGATCTGGGTGAATCGGTGGCCGACCAGTTGGCGGGAACATTTTCCGACAAGACGGGCGATGCCGCCTTTTGTTCCTCCCCGGACGGCGATCGGGCGCTGAAGGCTCTGACGGACAGGCTCATGGCCGCAACCGAACATGACGGACCGGTGACTGTGCGGGTGGTGGACACTCCGGTCGTCAATGCGTTCGCGCTGCCCGGCGGGCAGATCCTGTTGTTTGAGGGATTGCTCGACTTCGCACCGTATTCCGAAGCCGTTGCGGGTGTGCTGGCTCATGAAATCGGCCATGTTCTGCACCGGCATCCTATGGAGGTGTTCCTCAAGAATGTGGGGGCGGGCGCGCTGATCGGATTGCTGTTCGGCGATGTGACCGGCGGCACCATCATCGTAGTGGGCGCGCAGCTCTATCTTCAGGCGAGCTATGGACAGGATGCCGAGACCGAAGCCGACCAGGAAGCGATTGCGTTGCTGAACCGGTCCGAAATCCGGGCCGACACTTATGCCGATTTCTATGCCCGCCTGCGCGCACGTGACGGGGAGGCCGAAGGCGTTCTGGCGATGCTCAGCACCCATCCCGGTCACGAAGAACGTGAGGCTCGGGTGCGTGCAGCGGCGACCGGAACCGGTGCGGCGCTGGGCCAGGCGGAGTGGACGGCGCTGCAAAATATTTGCAACTGATCCCCGAATCCGCCTGCATCCATGGGTGAGGCGGCCCGATCATCCGGGTATGATGGATGCTTGTCTTCAAGGATTGCCCGATATGTTTGAACTCCATCCCCAACTCGCCGCCGATACGGTGCCGGTCGCGGACTGGACCCTGAGCCGGGTCCTGCTGATCAATGATGCGACCTATCCGTGGCTGGTGCTGGTGCCGGCACGCTCTGGTCTGCGGGATTTCGATGACCTCTCGCCGGCGGACTTGGCACTGGCCTCGGGCGAAATCGTTGCCGCCAGCCGGGCGCTCAAGTCGCTCTACAGCCCGGCGAAAATCAATGTGGCGGCGCTGGGCAACATGGTGCCGCAGCTGCACATCCATGTGATTGCCCGGTTTAAGGACGATGCGGCCTGGCCGAAACCGGTCTGGGGTGTGGCACCGGCGCAGCCCTATGCGCCCGACGCCCTAAGCGCGCGCCTGTCGGAACTGCGCGAGACCTTTGCCGCGTCGTGACGGCGGTCCTTCCCGATATTCTGACGGACTGGTTTGCCCGACGCGGCTGGAGCCCGCACCGGCATCAGCTGGCGATGCTGGAGGCGGCGCGTGACGGAGCATCGGCGCTGCTGATCGCGCCCACCGGCGGCGGCAAGACCCTGGCGGGGTTTCTGCCGAGCCTGACGGACCTGATTGCGACCGACCCGCCGCCGGATGGCCTGCACACACTCTACATTTCGCCCCTGAAGGCTCTGGCGGTGGATATCCAGCGCAATCTGGAGCAACCCCTGGAGGAAATGTCACTGCCGATCCGCGCCGAGACCCGCACCGGTGACACGCCCCAGTCCAAGCGTCAGCGTCAGCGCAAGACACCGCCGCACATGCTGATGACAACCCCTGAGAGTCTCGCGCTGCTGCTGTCCTATGAGGACGCGCCGGAGATATTCGCCGGGCTGCGCTGTGTCATCCTCGACGAGTTGCACGCCATTGAGGACAACAAGCGCGGCGATTTGCTCTCGCTCGGTCTGTCCCGCTTGCAGGCCCTGGCCCCTGAGATGCGGCGGGTTGGCCTGAGCGCCACCGTGGCCGAGCCGGACCGCCTGCGGCGCTGGCTCTCGACGACGGGCCGGGCGGAGGATGTGCGCCTTGTCCTGGGCGAGGACGGCGCCGAACCCCATGTCGATGTGCTGCGCACCGATGCGCGCCTGCCCTGGTCGGGGCATATGGGGGCCCATGCGGTACCCGAAATCTACGATCTTCTGAAAGATGGCGGGACGACGCTGGTCTTTGTGAACACCCGCGCCCAGGCCGAGATCGTGTTCCAGGAGCTCTGGCGGCTCAACGAGGACAAGCTGCGGATCGCGCTGCATCACGGCAGCCTGGCCGTCGAGCAGCGCCGCAAGGTGGAAGCGGCCATGGTGCGCGGCGATCTGGACGCCGTGGTCGCCACATCTTCGCTCGATCTGGGTGTGGACTGGGCGGCGGTCGATCTCGTGGTGCAGGTCGGCGCACCCAAGGGGGCCACGCGCCTGCTACAGCGGATCGGGCGGGCCAATCATCAGATCGACAATCCGAGCAGGGCCGTGCTGGTCCCGGCCAACCGGTTTGAAGTGCTGGAGTGCCGGGCGGCGCTGGACGCCATCAGCGCCCACACGCTGGATGGCGTTCCCGAACGGCCCGGCGGGCTCGACGTGCTGGCCCAGCACATCCTCGGTGCGGCCTGTGCGGGTCCGGTGGACCGGGATGGGCTCTTCGATCAGGTGCGAACCGCCGGCCCCTATGCGGGGCTTTCGCGGGAAGATTTCGACGATGTCTTCACCTTTGTGGCCACCGGCGGTTACGCCCTGGGCGCCTATGACCGCTTCAAGCGGCTGCACCGGAACGATGATGGTCTTTACGAAATATCCAGCAAGACCGCGATCCGCGACTACCGGATGAATGTGGGCACCATCGTCGAAGCCCCCACCCTGAAGGTGCGGATGGGGCGCGGGAAGGTGCTCGGCGAGGTCGAGGAGAACTTCGTCAACTATATGACCGCCGGCGATACCTTCGTCTTCGCCGGGCGGCTGCTGGAATTCATCGAGGTGCGCGAGACCAGCGTCATCACCCGCCCGGGCAAGGGCGATGCGCCCGCCGTGCCCGCCTATGTGGGCGGCCGCCTGCCGCTCTCGACCCATCTGGCCGACCGGGTACGGACCATTCTGTCAGATCCCGCGACCTGGACAGACCTGCCCGAACAGGTTTCGGAATGGCTGGAGGTGCAGCGCTGGCGCTCCCTGCTGCCCTCGCGCGAGGGCCTGCTGGTCGAGACCTTTCCGCGCGGCAACAAGCATTATCTGGTGGCCTATTGCTTCGAAGGCCGGAACGCCCACCAGACCCTGGGGATGCTGCTCACCCGGCGCATGGAGCGCGCGGGTCTCAACCCGCTGGGCTTTGTGGCCACCGATTACGTGCTCGGCGTGTGGAGCACCAGATCCGCTGAGACCGCCGATATCGCGGCGCTGTTCTCCGAAGACATGCTGGGCGACGACCTGGAGGAGTGGATGGCGGAATCCTCCATGCTCAAGCGCACCTTCCGCAACGTGGCGGTGATCGCGGGCCTGATCCAGCGCCGCCATCCGGGCGAGGAAAAGACCCGGCGGCAGGTCACCTTCAACTCGGACCTGATCTATGACGTGTTGCGTTCCCACGAGCCCAACCACGTGCTGCTCCGCGCGACGCGCGCCGATGCCGCCTCGGGTCTGACCGATGTGCGGCGTTTGGCCGACATGCTCGCCCGGGTGAAGGGTCACATCACCCACCGGCATCTCGACCGGGTCTCACCACTGGCTGTCCCCATCCTGCTGGAGATCGGCCGCGAGAGCGTCTATGGCGCGGCGATCGACGAGTTGCTCGGCGAATCGGCCGATGCGCTTATCTCTGAAGCCATGGACGATATCGGCACGAAGGAAATGAGGTTCGATGCCACCAGCGCGTGAGACATCCCGCACCACGATTCCCGTCACCCTCGCCGGGCAGACGGTTGTGCTCGATCATTCGGGGGCGGCGTGGCTGCCGGAGACAGGCGATCTGCTGGTGGCCGATCTGCATTTCGAGAAGGGCTCGGCCTTTGCCGCCCGAGGCCAGGCGTTGCTGCCGCCCTATGACACGGCAGAGACCATCAAGCGTCTGGAGAAGGTGATCGCCCGGGTGAAGCCCGAACGCGTCGTCTGCATGGGCGACACGCTCCACGATCTGGCCGGGGAGACCCGGATGTCGGAGACCGACCGCACGCGGCTGGGGCGCATGGTGGCGCGCCAGGACTGGGTGTGGATCGCGGGCAATCACGATCCCGCCCCGCCGGCCGGCTATGGTGGCACGGCCTGCGCCGAGCTGCGCGTGGGAAACCTTTTGCTGCATCACGACGTTGAGTCGGGGCCGGACGGAACAATCCCGGCCGGCGAAGTGATCGGGCACTATCACCCCAAGGCTGCCGTGCGCGTGCGCGGGCGGCGTATCTCGGGGCGGTGTTTTGCCACGGACGGGCGGCTGCTCATCCTGCCGGCCTTCGGATCTTATGCCGGTGGACTGAACGCGCGCGAGGACACGATCTCCGGCCTGCTGTCGGGCGATTTCCAGGCCTTTATGATCGGGCGCAGCGGGCTGTTCGGGTTCCGGCGGGAGCAGCTTCTCCCCGATCCGAAACGCGTGGCCTGACGTAGATATCTTATATCCATCCCCACCCCGGTATTCTCATGTCCGCTTCATCTCCCGTTCTTGTCTGGTTCCGGCAGGATTTGCGCATTGCCGACAATCCCGCGCTGGCCGCGGCTGTCGATTCAGAGCGCCCGATCCTGGCCGTCTATATCCTCGATGAGGTAAGCGATGGTATCCGCCCCCATGGCGGGGCGTCGCGCTGGTGGCTGCATCACAGTCTTGAATCCCTTGCCAGTGATCTGCGCGGGCGCGGCGTATCGCTGATCCTGCGCCGGGGCGCGGCGGCCGGGGTGCTCTCGGACCTGATCGAGGAAAGCGATGCCGGCGCGGTGTACTGGAACCGTTGCTACGAGCCCTGGGCCGTGGCGCGGGACACCGCCATCAAGGAACAGCTCAAATCCGCTGATGTGGCAGCCGAAAGCTTCAACGGTTCGCTGCTGCTGGAGCCGTGGCAGATCGAGACTCAGCAGGGTGATCCCTACAAGGTTTTCACGCCTTTCTGGAAGCAATTACGGGAGCTTTATCGGCTGCCCGACGCGGTCGAGGTTCCCGATGAACTCCCGCGCTCCGCGGACGTGGCGAGCGATGACCTGACCGACTGGGACCTCCTGCAGACGGCACCGGACTGGGCCGGCGGCATTCGCGAGACCTGGACGGTCGGCGAAGACGCGGCGCGTGACCTGCTGGCAGCGTTTCTCGACGGTCCGGTGGCAGACTATCCCGACGATCGAAATAGGCCGGACCGGCCCGGGACCAGCCGGCTTTCCCCCTATCTGCATTGGGGCGAGATCGGGCCAGATCAGGTCTGGCGCGCGGCAGCACCGCTTCTCGACAAAGGCGGCGCGACAGCCAAAGGCGCTGAAAGCCTGCTCCGCGAGCTGGCCTGGCGCGATTTCAATCATCACCTGATGTTTCATTTTCCCGAGATCGCGACGGAGAACTGGAAGTCCAACTTCGACGACTTCACTTGGAAAGACGATCCCGGGGGTCTCGCCGTCTGGCAGAAGGGGCAGACCGGCTATCCGTTTGTAGATGCCGGGATGCGCGAACTCTGGCACACAGGCTGGATGCACAACCGGGTCCGGATGGTGGTGGCCTCGTTCCTGATCAAGGACCTGCTGGTGCACTGGCGGGACGGGGAAGCCTGGTTCTGGGACACGCTGGTCGATGCCGATCTGGCGAACAATGCCGGGGGCTGGCAGTGGGTGGCGGGCTCAGGGGCTGATGCCGCACCATTCTTCCGCATCTTCAACCCCATCACCCAGGGAGAGAAATTCGATCCCGATGGCGAATATGTGCGCCGCTGGGTGCCCGAACTGGCAAAGCTGCCGTCGAAATGGATTCACAAGCCCTGGGATGCCCCCGGAGAGGTGCTGGCCGAGGCTGATGTGCGGCTGGGAGAGAACTATCCCGAACCCATGGTCGATCATAAGGGGGCCCGGGCCCGGGCGCTGGAGGCCTACAAGGCGATCAAGTCCGAAGAAAGTTGAGACACCGCAGGGTTTGTGACGCGTCATACCTGTAGACCGTCACACAAGAGTCATCGCCACGACATTCGGCTTCATTGCACCCCGCGTAAAACCCCGCCTGTCGGATCGGCATTGTGGTCCTCCGGGTCTTCACGTCATCCGGGCGTATTTTCGTCCACCTCCCGAGTTGCCGGACACGCTCTCCAACAAGCGGCAACTCGAATAAACGGCAGGATACCCGATCGGTCCTGCCGTTTTTTTTGTCTGGGTCTGGCGATTCATCATTCTGTCATGCCGCCATCATCGCCACATTTTGGTTGCGCAGTATCCCGGTGACCTATTCACATTCACCCGAAGCACCGGAGTATTTGATGAGCGTTGACACCGACGATTTTGCCACCCGCGCTGAGGCCTTCGAGGCCTCTGAGGACACCCCGACGAATCTGTCCACGACCGAGACCTTCGGGGACATCGTCCAGGCCCGCTATGTGAGCCGACGCAGCGTGCTGCGCGGCATGACGGCTGTGGCAGCCATCACCGCAATCACGGTGCCGCTGGAGACGATGGTCTCGCGGGCGGCCCACGCGGCGCGCGCCGCTTTCGATTTTGACGAAATCGCCCACGGCGTCGATGAAACCCATCACCTCGCGCCGGGTTACCGCGCCGATGTTCTCGTGCGCTGGGGCGATCCGGTGCTCCCGGACGCACCGAAGTTCGATCCGCGGGGCCAGAGCGCGGACGCTCAGGCGATGCAGTTCGGCTACAACAACGATTATATCGGCTACGCACCGCTGCCCATCGGGTCCGAGAATTCCGACCGCGCGCTGCTCTGCGTGAACCACGAGTACACCAACGAAGAGGTGATGTTCCCGGGCATCGCGCGCCAGGACAAGATCGATTTCCCCGATATGACGGCTGAGTTGGTGGATATCGAAATGGCCGCCCATGGCGGAACGGTAATCCAGGTCGAGAAGGTCGATGGGACATGGCGTCCGTCGGCAGACCGTTCGCGCAACCGCCGCATTACGGCCAACACCCGCATGCGCTTGTCCGGCCCGGCCGCGGGTAGTGACCGCCTGAAGACGTCCGGCGACCCGACCGGCACGCGGGTGCTGGGCACCGTCAACAACTGCGCCGGCGGCATGACCCCCTGGGGCACCTATCTGATGGCCGAGGAGAACTTCCACGGGTACTTCTGGGGCGAACCGGCCGACGATCACCCCGAGGCCCGCAACTACAAGCGCTATGGCGTGCCGGGCAACTGGTATGCCTGGGGCCGCTATCACGACCGCTTTGACATTGCCAAGGAACCCAACGAGGCCAACCGCTTCGGCTGGGTCGTGGAGGTCGATCCCTACGACCCGCAGATGACGCCGGTAAAACGCACGGCCATGGGCCGCTTCAAGCATGAGGGTGCGCAGACCATCGTCAACGGGGATGGCCGGCTTGTGGTCTATCAGGGCGACGATCAGCGGTTTGACTATCTCTACAAGTTCGTCACCGAGGAGCGTTACAACCCGAATGACCGGGCGGCCAATCGCGATCTGCTCGACAGCGGCACGCTCTATGTGGCGCGGTTCGATGCCAACGGAATGGCCACCTGGCTGCCGCTGGTCCACGGGCAGGGACCGCTGACCAGCGCCAACGGCTTTGACAGTCAGGCCGATATACTGATCGAGACCCGGCGGGCGGCAGACCTTCTCGAAGCGACCCCGATGGATCGTCCGGAAGACGTGGAAGCCAATCCGGTCACCAATGCGGTCTATGTGATGCTGACCAACAACGCCCGCCGCAAGGCCGGTGATGAAAACGCGGCCAACCCGCGGGCCGACAACACCTTCGGCCATATCGTCGAGATGACACCGCCAAACGGCGATCATGCGGCGCAAAGCTACGAATGGGACATCCTGGTCATGTGCGGCGATCCGTCGAATCCGGACCACAAGGCGAAATGGGGGCCTGCGACCTCTGTGAATGGTTGGTTCGGCGCGCCGGACAATTGCGCGGTCGATCATCAGGGGCGGCTCTGGGTGACCACCGATCAGGGCGGCAACTGGCCCAAGACCGGGACGGCAGACGGTGTCTGGGCGCTGGAAACCGAAGGTCCGAACCGCGGCAGCGGGAAGATGTTCTTCCGGGTGCCCGTGGGTGCGGAAATGTGCGGTCCGGTGTTCACGCCGAATGACGAAACGCTTTTCGTCGCCGTGCAGCATGTCGCCACGGACGGGGTGAAGGACTATGCCCCCTTCGGCCGGAATTCGAGCTTCGAGGACCCGGCGACTCGCTGGCCGGATTTTGACGACGACATGCCGCCGCGGCCGTCCGTGGTGGCCATCACGAAGGACGGGGGCGGCCGCGTCGGCGGCTAGCTCCGGACTAAGCCCTTTGCGGGCCGGCGCAGTTCGAAGACGAACCAGATGATCGCTGTGAACAGGATCATCGCGCCGGCCTGATGGGCCGCTCCCAGGGCGACGGGCACCACCAGCAACAACGTGGTGATGCCGAGGGCTACCTGGCACAGCGCGGCGAGAATCAGCGCATTGGCGGCCATCCCCGCGCGCGGAATCAGCGCCAGCCAGCGTGAGCGCCACCACACGGCGAGGATCAGCGCGAAGGTCGTCAGCGCGATGACACGGTGATGGAACTGGATGGTCGCGATGTCGTCGAACGGTGCCGACGGCGAATCAAAATAGCCCGGCGGGACAAGCTGTCCGTCCATCAACGGGAATGTGTTGTAGGTAAACCCCGCATCCGTGCCCGCCACGAGAGCCCCGGACACGATGGTCAGCGCAACGAGTCCAAGCGCGATTTGGGCCAGTGCGCGCGTCTGGCTGTGGTGCCGGTCGCCGATGGACATGGGGGTGGGGAATAGGATCGACAGCGCCGTCCAGACGAGCAAGCCATAGATCAGGAAGGCAAGGGAGAGATGCGCGGTCAGGCGGTACTGGCTGACCTCCGGCACATCGATAAGGCCGCTCTTGACCATGTACCAGCCGAGGACCCCCTGTGCGCCGCCCAGCAGGAAAAATCCGGTCAGTTTGAGGGTCAGCGCGCCGCGGACATAGCCCCGGATCAGGAACCAGACGAAGGGGATGAAAAACACCAGCCCGATGACCCGGCCCCAGAGTCTGTGGAAATACTCCCACCAGAAAATCCCGCGAAACTCCGCTAGCGACATCCCGGCATTCACTTCGAGATATTGCGGGCTGGTGCGATAGAGTTCGAAGACCCGCATCCAGGCCTCGTGGGACAGCGGTGGCAGAAATCCATAGACCGGCCGCCATTCGACCATCGACAGGCCGGACCCGGTCAGCCGCGTGATGCCGCCGATCACGACCATCATCAGCACCATCCCGGCGCAGGCGAGCAGCCAGAGGCCGACCGCGCGGCGCTGATGCGGTTCCATGGTGTTGGCGGGGGCGGTGCCCGAGGTGGTGGCCGTCATAGCGTCAATCCTGTTTCGCCATGGGTAACGCCACGGAAAATGGAATCGTCTACACCGTTTCGCAAGACGGCGCGCCACTCGGTCGCAGGCGCGCCGGGGCGGGCGGTCCGTCTATTCGACGGTCCAGGTCTGACCGCGATGCAGCAACTTTGCGAGGTCGCCTTCACCCTTCTCGCGGGCCTGATCGATCTGCGCGTGGACTGCGGCTTCGTAGGTCGGCGCGCTTTCGCAGTACAGGACACCCAGCGCGACCGGCATGGTCGGCGGGTCCATCTGTGCCAGCATGGTCGCCATGGACCGGTTGGTCTCGTCATGCACGGCGATATCGGCCTCGGTGACACCGTTCTCGCCGAGGGTCACGACCTCGAGACGCTGTTCGTCCTTGTTGAGGACCAGGCCCTTGGACTTGTCCTTGCCGAACAGAAGCGGTTGTCCTTGTTCGACATGAACCTGCATTTCATCCTGCACGCTCTTCTCGGTGAAGTGCTTGAAGGCGCCGTCGTTGTAGACGATGCAGTTCTGGAAAATCTCCACGAAAGAGGTGCCCTGATGCGCGTCCGCGCGCTTGAGGACTTCCGGGAGGTGCTTCTGCAGAATGTCGGAAGAGCGCGCGATAAACGTGCCGCCCACACCGAGTGCGAATTGCGAAGCCGAGACCGGGTTGTCGATGGAGCCCAGCGGTGTGGAGGGCGACTTCGTGCCGATCTTCGAGGTGGGTGAGTACTGACCTTTGGTCAGGCCGTAGATCTGGTTGTTGAGAAGCAGGATCTGCAGATCAACATTGCGGCGGATCGCGTGCATCGTGTGGTTGCCGCCGATAGAGAGCATGTCGCCATCGCCGCCGACCACCCAGACATTGAGGTCGGGGTTGGAGAGCTTCACGCCGGTGGCCACCGCCGGTGAGCGGCCGTGGATCGTGTGGAAGCCATAGGTTTCCATGTAGTACGGGAAGCGTGCCGCGCAGCCGATGCCTGACACGAAGACCGTGTTCTTCGGGTCGGCCTCAAGCTGGCCCAGCGTGTTCTGAACGGCTTTCAGGATCGCGTAATCTCCGCAGCCGGGGCACCAGCGTACTTCCTGATCGGTCGCGTAGTCGCGGGCGGTCAGTTTTTCCGGGGGGCTCTGGACGTTCATCCTAGTTCTCCAGCTTTGCGCGAATCGCGTCTTCGAGTTCGCGAATGAGGAAAGGCTTGCCGTTGATCTTGTTCAGGCCCTCGGCAGGCACGAGATATTCCGAGCGCAGAAGCGTACGGAGTTGACCGTTGTTCATTTCCGCGACCATGACATTGTCATAGGTCTTGAGAAGGTCTCCGAGATTGCGTGGCAACGGCCAGATGTAGCGGAGATGGATGTGGGACACATCGTAGCCCTGGTCGCGCATATTGCCGACGGCGCGGTCGATCGGTCCATAGGTCGAACCCCAGCCGACAATAGCCAGCTTGCCGCCCGGTTCACCGTTCGCAACTTCCTGTTCGGGAATGTCGTTGGCGATACCGTTGATCTTCGCTGCCCTTGTGTCGGTCATTTTCTGGTGGTTGTCCGGATCGTAGGAAATATGACCCGTGTCATAGGACCTCTCGATCCCGCCGATACGGTGCATCAGTTCCGGTGTGCCCGGTTTCACCCAGGGTCGCGCGAGCGAGGTTTCGTCGCGCATGAAGGGCTGAAAATTCTCCGGGTCGGTGCGGAACTCTACATCGAACCGTTCATGGGTCGATGGATCGGGAATCATCCAGGGCTCTGAGGCATTGGTGATATAGCCGTCGGTGAGGACCATGACCGGGGTCATGTATTTCGTGGCGATACGAATGGCTTCAATGGCGACCTCGTAGCCGTCGGACGGTGTGGAAACCGAGATGACGGGCATCGGGGCATCGGCGTTGCGACCGAAGACGGCCTGATAGAGGTCCGACTGTTCGGTCTTTGTCGGCATGCCCGTCGAAGGTCCGGCGCGCTGCGAGTTGACGATCACCATGGGCAATTCCGTACCGATGGCCAGCCCGATGACTTCCATTTTCAACGCGATGCCGGGACCCGAACTGGAGGTAATACCCAGCGATCCTGCATAGGACGCCCCCAGAGCGGCAGCGGCGGCGGCGATTTCGTCTTCGGCCTGGAATGTCACCACACCGAACTCCTTCATGCGGGCCAGCTGATGCAGGAGCGATGAAGCAGGGGTGATCGGGTAGGAACAGAACGAGATGTTCAGATCGGCCAGCTGGGACCCGGCCAACAGGCCGAGGGCGACGGATTCGGCCCCGGTGATGGTCCGGTAGGTGCCTGGTTCGATCTTGGCGGTCTCCACCTGGATCGTGCCCAGCTCGGCGGGCATCTCGGCGGTTTCGCCAAAGGCGTGGCCCGCATTGAGCGCGGCGATATTGGCATCCGCGATCTCGGGCTTGTTGGCGAATTTCGATTTCAACCAGTCGACCGAGGCCTGACGGGTACGCCCGTACATCCAGTAGATCAGGCCCAGGGCCCACATGTTCTTGGACCGCAGCGCCTCCTTGTTGGACAGGCCGAATTCCTTGACCGCCTCGACGGTCAGGCGGGACATGTCGATTTTGACCAGCCGGTAGTTATGCAAGCTGTCATTATCTAGCGGATTTTCCTCGTAGCCTGCTTTCTTGAGGTTGCGGTCGGTGAAGGCGCCGCTGTCGGCGATGACCACGCCGCCGGTTTTCACGTCTTCCAGATTGGTGATCAGGGCCGCCGGGTTCATGGCGACAAGCACGTCGAGCTGATCGCCCGAGGTCATGATGTTGCTGGCGCCGAAATTGATCTGGAAGGCCGAAACACCAAAGGTGGTGCCCGCGGGTGCGCGAATTTCAGCCGGGAAGTCAGGGAAGGTCGCTAGGTCGTTGCCCGAGATGGCGGCGGTCATGGTGAACTGACTGCCGGTCAGCTGCATGCCGTCGCCGGAGTCGCCTGCAAATCGAACAACAGCGGATTCAACCTCCTGGGGTTGTCCTTCTACTGTGTCGATGGCCGCTGCTTCAGACATCGTATATGTCCCTCCCTTGGAACCTGTGCATGTCAGGACGCCTCGGCGAGGCCTGCACGCGTGTTGCGAGTGTGTACATTTTACTGCCTGAATACGTGTTTCAGGGGCAAAGGCATCCTGTACGTCGAGCTAGGGTGATTTGGTGGTCAGTCAAGAGTCTCTATCATGGTTTCGACGGTCACGATCTTGCGCCGGGGCGCACCGGGTTTGGCGCGTGCGATCTCTTCCGCTTCGATGGCCTTCCAGTCGTCATAGGTAACGACACGCACAGCGCGTTCCTCCAGCAGGGCCGCGAGCGCCGGATGGCCGGGCTTGCCGCTGTCCGAGACATCTTCGAAAATCTGGCGGGCCGCAATTTCTCCGTCCGGCTTGTTGGTGCCGATCACGCCGGTCGGGCCGCGCTTGATCCAGCCGGCGGCATAGATGCCGTCGCCGACACGGCCATCGTCATGGATGACGATGCCATTGGCTTCATCGAAGGGCACACCGGGGAAGGGTTCCGAGTAGTAGCCGATCGCCGCGATCACAAGGCCGCAGTCGATCTCGAAGAACTCTCCGGTTCCCACAGAGCGGCCCTGCTCAACGCGGGTGCGTTCCATGCGGATGCCCTCGACCTTGTCGCCACCGAGAATCTCCACCGGCTTGGCATAGAAGGTGAAATGAACCCGCTTGGTCTTGCCGGTGGGATCGACCTCCGGAAATTCCTTCATGGTCGCCAGGTTGCGCTCCTTCAGGCGGAGGTCCCGGTCGGACCATTCGCCCTCGACCGAGTCGGGCAGCTGGCTGGCATCGATCACGGGGGTGCAATTGTGAAGCTTGCCCATTTCGCGCAGCTCCACATTGGTGAACTTGGCCTCAATGGGGCCGCGGCGTCCGACCATGTATACGTCGGTGATCGGGGCGGCCTCGATGATTTCTGCCGCATGGTCGGCGATATCGGTCTCCGCCATTTCCTCCGGCGTCTTCACCAACACCCGCGCGGCATCGACCGCCACATTGCCATTGCCGATCACCACAACAGTCCTGGTTTCGAGGTCCGGGTTCAGTTCGGTGAAATCCGGGTGGCCGTTGTACCAGCCGACGAAATCCGCTGACCCGAAGACGCCGGTCTTGTCCTCGCCGGGGATGCCCAGCTTCCGGTCACGCGGTGCGCCGACAGCGAGCACGATCGCGTCATAGAATTCCTTGAGTTCGTCGAGAGAGACGTCACGGCCGACCTCGACATTGCCGAAATAATCGACCCGGTCCGACAGGGCTGTTTTTTCGTAAACCCGCGCGACCTTCTTCGTGGTCTGGTGATCGGGTGCCACGCCACCCCGGATCAGGCCGAAGGGTGTGGGCAAGCGCTCGATCATGTCGACCTGAACGTCCGGGTCACCTTTGAGCAGGGCGTCCACGGTGTAAAAACCGCTGGGTCCCGTTCCGACTACAGCTACCTTTATTGTCATGATCCCTCCCAAGAACAAAAAAACTATAGACACAGCGCACCGGGACTTCCAACCCGTGATCTGTCATGGCGGGAACATGGGTTGTCGAAGAGATTCGACCTTCGTGCGGCGCAGACCATATGATAAGGGCAGGCGAACCCAGTCTAGCCGCATTGGGGAACGGAGAGCGTGGTCAACACGCCCCAGGTCATCGTTTGCAAAGGAGAAACGATCATGCCGCGCATGAACGTTCGTACCCGTCTGACTGTGCTGCTCGGCACAGTGCTTGCCATCTTGTCCTTTGGCGTCGCGCACGCCCAGCAGGATCCGATCAAGATCGGGGAGATCAACAGCTATACCGGTCCGCTTGCCGCCTTCACCGTGCCTTACCGCAACGGTTGGGAACTGGCCGTCGAGGAGATCAATGCCAAAGGTGGCGTTCTCGGCCGGCCGCTGGAGGTCATTGCCCGAGACGATGGCGGCAAACCCGCCAATGCGATCAAGTTTGCCGAGGAGCTGACCCGTCGTGAAAACGTCGATCTTCTGGCGGGGACCTTCCTGTCGAATATCGGCCTCGCCGTCGCGGATTTCGCCAGCCGGAACAAGACGCTCTTCATCGCCTCGGAGCCGCTCTCCGACGCGGTGGTCTGGTCCAAGGGCAATGACTACACCTTCCGCCTGCGTCCTTCGACCTACATGCAGGCCGCCATGCTGGCCGAGGAAGCCGCGAAGCTCCCGGCCAAACGCTGGGCCACGGTTGCGCCGAACTATGAATACGGACAATCGGCCGTGAAGGCGTTCAAGGAGGTGCTGCAGGCGCGCCGTCCCGACGTGGAATTCGTCGAGGAGCAATGGCCGGCCCTCTTCAAGATCGATGCCGGTGCCACGGTTCAGGCGCTGGCCCGAGCCGAGCCGGATGCGATTTTCAACGTGACCTTTTCCATCGATCTGGCGAAGTTCGTCCGTGAAGGACAATTGCGCGGGCTGTTTGCGGATCGCGAGGTTGCCAGCCTGCTGACCGGTGAGCCGGAATATCTCGATCCACTGAAGGATGAGGCACCGGAAGGCTGGATCGTTACGGGCTATCCCTGGCAATCGGTGAATACACCGGAGCATCGTGCTTTCCGCGCCGCCTATGAAACGCGGTTCAATGATTATCCGCGGGCGGGCTCCATTGTCGGATACAACACCATCCTGACCATCGCGGCCCTGCTGGAGAAAGCCGGTTCGACGGACACGGACGCCATGGTCGCGGCGATGAAGGATCTGGAACTCGACACGCCCTTCGGGCGCATCACCTATCGCGCGCTCGATCATCAATCGACCATGGGGGCCTTTGTCGGGCGGACCGCGAAGGTTGACGGCGCCGGCGTGATGGTGGATTTCCGCTATGCGAATGGCGCGGATTATCTCCCCGATGATGAAACGGTGAAGAAACTGCGCCCAGGCAGATAGCGTCGTGCGGAACTAGGACCGCACAGCGGCGCTGGAGGATGTTGTGAGCTTCATCGTCGCCCAGGCGATCACCGGACTGGCCAGCGCGGCCTCGTTGTTCCTGATTGCGGTCGGTCTGTCGATCGTGTTCGGGGTGACGCGGGTGGTGAACTTCGCCCATGGCTCGCTCTATATGCTGGGCGCGTATATCGCGTTCACTCTGGTGGGCATCATGGGTGACAGCTTCGCGGGCTATCTGCTGGCGATTGTGCTCGCCTCGCTCGCCGTGGGCCTTGTCGGGGCGTTGATCGAAACCATCCTCTTGCGGCGAATCTATCAGGCGCCGGAACTCTTCCAGTTGCTGGCCACCTTCGGGGTGGTGCTGATCGTCCAGGACCTGACCCGCACCATCTGGGGGCCGGACGATCTGTTCGCCCCCCGGATGCCGGGCATCGACGGGGCCATTGAGGTCTGGGGCCATGCCATTCCGAGCTATGACTTTTTCCTGATTGGGGTGGCCTTCGGCGTGCTAGGCGGTCTCTGGCTGCTGTTCCGAAAGACCCGGTTCGGGGTGCTGATCCGCGCCGCGACGGAAGACCGGCAGATGGTGGCCGCGCTGGGGATCGACCAGCGCTGGCTGTTCACAGCGACCTTCGTGCTGGGGGCAACCCTGGCCGGTCTGGGCGGCGCCCTGCAAATCCCGCGTCAGGCGGCCAGCCTGTCCATGGATCTCAGCATCATCGTCGATGCGTTTGTGGTTGTAGTGATCGGCGGCATGGGCTCTATCGCCGGCGCGTTTGTCGCCGCCGTGCTGGTCAGCGAGTTGCTGGCCTTCGGGCTGGTGATCCTGCCCCAGATAACGCTCGTGCTGATCTTCCTGGTCATGGCGGTCACGCTAGTTCTGAAACCCAGCGGGCTGTTCGGCAAGCCGGAGTTCATCACGGCCGAGGATGTGCGCAGCCCCGACCCGCCCTTGCGTCCGTCCGACCGGGTGGCGCGGGCCGCATGGCTGGCATTGCTTGTTGCGTCTTTGATCGCGCCGGTGCTGGTCAGCGACTTTGCAACCGTGGTGCTGACCGAAATCGCGATCCTGGCCCTGTTCGCCGCCAGCCTGCATTTCCTGATCTGGGGCGGCGGCCTGATCACCTTCGGGCATGCCGCCTATTTCGGGCTGGGCGCATATGGCGCCGGACTGGCGGTGTTTCACCTTTCGGCGGGAATGGGGACTGCGCTGCTGCTGGCGCCGCTGGCCGGCGCGCTCGGCGCCCTGATCTTTGGATGGTTCTGCGTCCGCCTGTCGGGCATTTACATGGCGATGCTGACACTGGCGTTTGCCCAGATTGCGTGGTCGGCGGCTTTTCAGTGGATTGAGTTCACCGGCGGGGACAACGGCATCCTGGGTGTCTGGCCCAGCAGCTGGGCGTCGGAACCTGTGGTCTTCTACTATCTGGCACTCGCCGTCTGTGCCGCCATGATCTGGGCGCTGCGGCATGTCCTGTTCAGTCCCTTCGGCTACACCCTGCGCGCGACCCGGGACTCGGCGTTGCGATCTGCCGCCATCGGAGTGGACGTGACCCGCCATCGCTGGCTGGCGTTCACGCTGGCGGGGGCGGCGGCGGGCGTGTCGGGCGGCTTCTTTGCCTTTGCCAAGGGCAGTGTCTTTCCCGACGTGCTCTACGTCTCCACTTCGGTCGACGGACTGGTGATGGTGCTGCTCGGCGGTCTGCAGTCTCTTGCCGGGCCCATTCTGGGTGCGATGGCCTTCACCGGAATTCAGACCGAGCTGAACCGCCTGACCGATCTCTGGCAGTTGTTGATGGGTCTGTTGATCGTGGTTCTGGTGGTGTTGTTGCCGCGCGGGCTTGCCGGGTTGTCGGCGCTGGTCATACGGCGGGGGGCGTCATGACGGTGCTGGCTGTCTCCGATCTTGCCAAGGCTTATGGCGGCGTGCGCGCGGTCGATGGCGTCTCCTTCACGGTCGCGGCCGGTGAGCGGGTGGCCCTGATCGGTCCCAACGGTGCGGGCAAGACCACGCTGTTCAATTCCATCAATGGCCAGATCCGGCCGGATGCGGGCGCGGTGATGGTCTCCGGTACCGATATCACCCGCATGGCGCCCCACCGGGTCTGGCAGCACGGCGTCGGCCGGACGTTCCAGATCACCGCGACCTTTGCCAGCATGACCGCGCTGGAAAACGTCCAGGTCGGTCTGGCCACCCATCACGGGGCGGCCCGCAGCCCCGGGCGGGCGCTGCGGCACCGGTTCCGTGAGGAAGCCATGGAGCTGATTGCCAGGGTCGGTCTGCGCGACGACGCGGACCGGGCGGTTTCCGAACTGCCCTATGGCGATCTCAAGCGCCTCGAACTGGCGGTTGCGCTGACCAACGATCCCGGCCTGCTGCTCATGGACGAACCGACCGCCGGCATGGCCGGGGATGGCCGGGGGGCGATGATGGATCTGGTCGATCAGCTGGTGGCGGAGACGGGTCTGGCTGTGCTCTTCACAGAACACGACATGGACGTGGTGTTCGGGCATGCCGACCGGGTGATCGTGCTGGACCGGGGGAAGGTTATTACCGAGGGCAGTCCGGACGCGGTGCGCCACGATACGACCGTGCAGGCGGTCTATCTCGGTTCGTTTGACGACCCGGTGGAGGCGTCATGACGGTGCTCGCGATCAACGGGCTCGACGCCTATTACGGTGCGGCGCAGGCCCTGTTCGGGCTGGAACTCGACGTGCCGCAAGGCTCGGTCACGGTGTTGCTCGGCCGGAACGGGGCGGGCAAGTCCACCACGCTCAAGGCGATCATGGGGCTGGTTACCGTTGGTGCGGGCGAGATCACGCTGCATGGCGAGAACATCACCGGCTGGCCGCCTTATCGGGTGAACCGGGCCGGAATCGGCTACGTGCCCGAGGAGCGCCGGGTCTTTGCCGGCCTGAGTGTGCTGGAGAACCTGACGGTCGGGACACGTAGAGCACCGTCTGCGCGAGATGCCTGGACGCCGGCGCGGGCCTTTGAATTGTTTCCGCCGCTGGCGGCGTTGCGCGACCGGCTGGCCGGTCAGCTGTCCGGCGGGGAGCAGCAGATGCTGACCATTGCACGGACCCTGATGGGAAACCCGGATATCATCCTACTCGATGAGCCGTCCGAGGGCCTGGCGCCGGTGATCGTGCAGCAGATTGCCGCGACTGTGAAAACCCTAGCCGGGGACGGCCTGACCGTGTTGTTGTCCGAACAGAACTTGCGGTTTGCCAACCATGTGGCCGACCGGGCCGCCGTGATCGAGCGGGGCCGGGTGATCGTGGCCGGTCCGATGCGCGACATCGTGGCCGACGAACGGGTGCGAGACGCCTATCTGACGCCGTGAACCGAACCGGGCCAGACCGGACTAGTGCAGTTCGAAGGACGCCGCCACGCTGGAAAGCTTGGGCGGGGTGATGATCTCCACATGGCCGACCCGCACGGAGTGGAGCGGCCCGTCGAGATTCTCGGTCCAGAAATCGAGGAATTTGTGGAGTTTCGGGAACTCGGGCGGATAGTCCAGTTTCTGCCACACGAAGCTCTGCAGAATGCCGGGATGGTCCGGCATGTGATACAGAATCTCGGCCTTGGTCATCCGCCAGCCGTCCATTTGCAGGGCGATATCTTCTCTGCGCATCTCGAACACCTCATCTTGCGAAACCGAATCACTTGAGACGAAAAAATTATCGGTGCCGGAAAGCATCGAGGCAAATAAATAATTGTTTATTATCAATTGTTTAGTACCGATCATGTGAGAGTGCTGCCAAACCGGACGCAGATTTTTCAGATGTAGCCCCGGCCGTGCTGTTGACAGCAGAAGTCCGGATCACTACGTGTCTGGCACTCACGCGGGATGAGTGCTAGCAACCTGGCAGCGACGCGTGAAACTGCAGATTTAACAGGAGGATAAAGCGATGGGTTTTCGCCCCTTGCATGACCGCGTGGTGGTTCGCCGCGTTGGTTCTGACGAAAAGACCGCCGGTGGGATCATCATCCCTGACACGGCACAGGAAAAGCCGTCCGAAGGCGAAGTCGTTTCCGTTGGCCCGGGTGGCCACGGTGAAGACGGTAAGCCGGTTCCCATGGACGTGAAAGCCGGTGACCGGGTGCTGTTCGGCAAATGGTCGGGCACCGAGGTGACCATTGATGGCGAAGAGCTCCTGATCATGAAGGAGTCTGACATCATGGGCATCATCGAACCCACCAAAAAGGCCAAAAAGGCCGCTTAGCTCGAGATTCGAGAAAGGAATACGAACATGGCAGCAAAAGAAGTCAAATTTTCCACATCTGCACGCGACAGCCTCCTCAAGGGTGTTGATACGCTGGCCGATGCCGTCAAGGTGACACTGGGTCCCAAGGGCCGCAATGTCATCCTCGACAAGTCGTTCGGTGCCCCGCGCATCACCAAGGACGGCGTGTCCGTTGCCAAGGAAATCGAACTTGAAGACAAGTTCGAGAACATGGGCGCCCAGATGGTCAAGGAAGTCGCTTCCAAGACCAACGACATCGCCGGTGACGGCACCACCACCGCAACCGTTCTCGCTCAGTCGATCGTTCGCGAAGGTTCCAAGGCGGTTGCCGCCGGCATGAACCCGATGGATCTCAAGCGCGGTATCGACCTCGCTGTCGAGGCCGTTGTGGCGGATATCGTCAAGCGCTCCAAGAAGATCCGCAGCTCGGAAGAGATCGCACAGGTTGGCCGCATTTCGGCGAACGGCGATTCCGAAGTTGGCGGCTATATCGCTGAAGCGATGCAGAAGGTCGGCAATGAGGGCGTGATCACGGTGGAAGAGGCCAAGAGCCTGACCACCGAGCTCGAAGTCGTCGAAGGTATGCAGTTCGACCGCGGCTACCTGTCGCCGTACTTCATCACTAATGCCGAGAAGATGATCTGCGAACTCGATAACCCCTATGTCCTGCTGCACGAGAAGAAGCTCTCCAGCCTGCAGGCCATGCTCCCGGTTCTCGAAGCCGTGGTGCAGTCGGGCAAGCCGCTGCTGATCATTGCCGAAGACATCGAAGGCGAAGCGCTGGCCACCCTCGTGGTCAACAAGCTGCGTGGCGGCCTGAAGATCGCGGCCGTCAAGGCACCGGGCTTCGGCGATCGCCGCAAGGCGATGCTCGAAGACCTCGCGATCCTGACCAACGGTCAGGTCATCTCCGAGGATCTCGGCATCAAGCTGGAGAACGTCACCCTCGACATGCTTGGTACGTCCAAGCGCGTCTCGATCTCCAAGGAAGAGACCGTGATCGTGGACGGCGCCGGCAAGAAGTCGGACATCGAAGGCCGGGTCAATCAGATCCGCGCTCAGATCGAAGAGACCACGTCGGACTACGACCGTGAGAAGCTGCAGGAGCGTCTGGCGAAGCTCGCCGGCGGTGTTGCGGTCATCCGTGTCGGCGGTGCGACCGAGATCGAGGTGAAAGAGAAGAAGGACCGCGTCGAAGACGCCATGCACGCAACCCGTGCTGCCGTCGAGGAAGGCATCGTTGCCGGTGGCGGTACCGCGCTTCTCTATGCGACCAAGGCTCTGGCCAAGCTCGAAGGCGAAAACGACGATCAGAACGTCGGGATCAACATCGTACGCAAGGCCATCCAGGGTCCGGTTCGCCAGATCGCTGAAAATGCCGGCTTTGACGGTGCTGTTGTCGCCGGCAAGCTCCTGGAGCAGAAGGACACCGATCACGGGTTCGATGCGCAGGACGGCAATTACACCAATCTCGTCAAGGCGGGCATCATCGACCCGACCAAGGTCGTCCGTGCAGCTCTGCAGGACGCGGCCTCGGTTGCCGGTCTGCTGATCACCACCGAAGCCATGGTTGCCGACAAGCCGGAACCGGCTGGTGCCGGTGCCCCGGCCATGCCGGACATGGGCGGAATGGGTGGCATGGGCGGCATGATGTAGGCCAGTCCCACCCGGACAAGACAGAAGGGCCGCACCGGCAACGGTGCGGCCCTTTTTCTTTTCGAAAGCTAAGCGATGCTGTGCGTCACAAACGTGTTCGTCATGCCCGCGAAGGCGGGCATCCATTAACGCCGATGCCGGAAATGATAAGCGCTAGGGTTGATGGCCCCTGCCTTCGCAGGGGTGACGAGCGGTCCGTGACGGCCGCTACTCTTCTTCGACCGCCCGGATGATGCCGGCCTGGTCGAGATCCTGCCAGCCGCGATCCATCATCTTCTGCCAGAGCTCGAGATTGGTGCGTGTCGAAAGCAGATCGAGACCAACCTGATCGGCCAGTTCCAGCGCCTGTAAAATATCCTTGTGATGGACCGAGGCGCGTCCACCGGGTGTGAATTCCCGCTCGACCATGCGCCCGCCATGCAGGTCGAGGACGCGGGATTCGGCAAACCCGCCCAGCAGCGCCGTCCGCACCTTTGCCGGATCGACACCGGCCCGCGCGGCCAGCGTCAGCCCCTCGGCGACGGCAGCCAAAGTAATGCCGACTATCGCCTGATTGGCCGTCTTGGTGACCTGCCCGGCGCCGACGTCACCGATATGGGTGATGTTCTGGCCCAGCACCTCAAAGACCGGCATAGCCGTGGCGAGCGCGTCGGAAGCGCCGCCGATCATGATGGTCAGATTGCCGGCTTCGGCTCCGACGGTGCCGCCGGAGACCGGCGCGTCGATATAGAAGGCACCCGCCGCTTTGACCTCGTCGGCCCATTCCCGGGTTTCACGCACTTTCGTGGTGCTCATGTCGATGATGGTCTTGCCCGGGGCAAGACCGGCGATCACGCCGTTGGGACCATGGAGAACCTTGTCCACCGCAGAGGTGTCAGTGACCATGATGATCACGAGATCGCTCGCCTTGGTGACCTCGCGGGGCGTGGCCAGCGCGGTCATGCCTTCGCCGGCAAGCTCTTCGGCCGGACCGGACGAGCGGCTGGTCAGCGAGACGTCAGCGCCGGCGGCGTGCAGGTTGCGCGCCATGGGCTTGCCCATGAGGCCGAGCCCGATGAATCCGATCTTCCAGCCGTCGAGAGCACCCATGGCAGCGGCTCAGGCGGTGGCGTAGCGCGCACGGGCGCCGCGTTCGATGGCAGCGGCGTTCAGCCGGTCGATGTCGAGCGTATGGCGAATCATTTCCAGCAGGCGCAGTTCTTCCTGGCTTGCCGAAAGGTCGGCCACGGCGATATCGCAGGCCAGCACGTAAGCTGTCTCGCGCAGATGTTCCGGCAGGGCGTCGCGGATTTGTTCAAGCGCGGTTTCAAACCCGTTCTCACCGTTCAGCACCTCGGCGCATTCCTGCGCGACGTCACCCATGAGGCTGGAATCGAAGCCCGAGAAAACGGGCAAATGGTTGACGATTTCACTGATCTTGGCGATTTCCGCATCACTCATTTCGCTGTCTGCGGCGGATACCATCACCATGGTGTAGAGGAGGGCGGTCTGTGCTTCGATCATGCTCAATTGTTCCTTGGTCTCGGTTGCCTTGGTTAGAGCGGGCGGGCTGCAGGCCGTCAAGTCGTGGCCGCGGATATGTCTCGTTCCGGGCGGGTCTCGACAGTCGGACTATTCGCTCATATAGGTGGGGACTATGGCTGCCGTTGTCGATGTTGCCGTCCCTGTTTTTGCGATCATGCTCGCCGGATTTCTGGCCGGGCGGTTCCGGATTCTGGGTGAGACCGGTTCCGAGGCGCTGAACGCCTTTGTCTACTGGTTCGCGCTGCCGCCGGTTCTTTTCCTCTCCATGGCGACTGTGCCGCTGAGCGATGTCTTCAACTGGGGCTTCATCTGGACCTTCGTGCTTGGCATGGCCGCCGTGGCCCTGCCATCGATCCTCATTGCGAAATTCCTGTTTCCCAACAACTTCGCGGGCCTGACCCTGCACGGACTGACATCGATCTTCGCCAATACCGGTTACATGGGCATCCCTCTGTTTATCGCTGCGTTCGGGCCCGAGGGCACCTTGCCGGCGGTGATCGCGACCGCGGTGAACTCGGCGCTCATTATCGGCCTGTCGATCTTGTTTGTGGAAATCGGCAGCGGATCGGGAAAAGATCCGCTCAAGCTGATCGGCGGTGCGCTGCTGGCCGTTGTGCGCGGGCCGCTGTTCATCGCGCCGGTGGCCGGAATTCTCTGGTCGGCCTTTGGCCTGGGCCTGCCGGTCTGGCTGTCCAATTTCGCCGGCCTGATGGGTGCTGCGGCGGGGCCGTGTGCGCTTTTCGCCATGGGATTGTTTCTGGTCGGCAAGCCGGTCTCGAGCGGGCTGGGCGAGGTCAGCTGGCTGGTTCTGGCCAAGCTCATCCTGCATCCGCTGATCACCTGGTGGCTGGCGGTCAGCGTGTTCGAGCTCGATTTCGAGTTCACCCGCGGCGCAGTTCTGATGGCCGCCCTGCCGACCGGCGCGCTATCCTTCGTGATTGCTCAGAAATACGGGATCTTCGTGCAACGCAGCGCGGCCGCGATCCTGCTCTCGACCGTCTTCTCCGTGGTGACGGTCAGCGGCCTGCTCGCCTATTTCGGCACCGGTTAGTCGCTTAGTCCGACAGAAATTCTTCCGTCGCCTCGATGGCCTCCACCAGGCCAACACGTTCCGGTGTGACCGTTTCCGGGAAGGCCCCGAACAGCCGGGTTGGCGTGGCGGCGTCGAGCACCAGAAATACCCCCTTGTCGTCGCGCCGCCGGATCAGCCGGCCATAGGCCTGGGCCAGGCGAAGCCGTGCAAGCATGTCGTCATAGGTGCGCCCGCCGAAGGCCTCGCGCCGGGCACGATGCAGGATCGTGGGGCGCGGCCAGGGAATACGGTCGAAGGCGAGCAGGCGCAGCGAGCGGCCGGGAACATCCACCCCGTCGCGGACCGCATCGGTCCCGAGCAGACAGGCATCGGCCTCGGCCCGGAAGATATCGATCAGGGTCGCGACATTCAGCTGATCCACATGCTGGCCGTAGAGCGGCAATCCGGCCGCGTCGAGTGCGTCGGCCATGCGGGCATGGACCTGCCGCAGCCGGGCAATCGAGGTAAAGAGCCCCAGCGCACCGCCGCCGGCGGCCAGAAACAGCTCGCGCATGGCAGCGGCCACTTGATCGGCATCGTTGCGGCGAATGTCCGTGACCACGAAGACTTTTGTCTGGTTGGCGTAGTCGAAGGGGGATTCCACCCGCGCGTGGATGGCGGGCTTGGGCAGGTGAAACGCGCCGGTGCGGGTTTCGGCCGTGCGCCAGTCGGCCTCCGCATCGCCGGTGCGGTCGGTCAACGTTGCCGAGGTCACCACCATGCCGTGGGCCACCGGCGCCATGGAGGCCGCAAAGGGCACCGTCGGATCGACCCAGTGGCGGAATAGCCCGGCATCGATCTCGCGGCCGTCGATCCTCTCGACCTCCATCCAGTCCACGAAGGCGTCCGAGGCCGGTTCGTTGATGGAATCGAGCATACTGATCCACGCTCCCAGCGTGACTTCAGCGCGTCGCTGCAGGGCGCGGCTGACCGCTTCGATCCGGACCCGGACGGGGCTTTCCAGTTCATCGGCGTCTTCATCCAGACGGCGCAACAGGCGCGTGCAGAGTTTTCGCAGCGGTGTGGCAATCGCCACCAGGGCTTCGCGAAGCTCTTCGGCCGCCTCGGGCAGGTCATCGGAAGGCGGGCGGACATCGGTTTCTAGCGAATAGGGGCCGGCGTTCTCGGGCGCGCGGGCGTATACCTGCAAACGGCACGCTGCGAGGAAACGTTCAGACGCACCGTCCGGCGTATTGCCCGAGAGCCGGTTGAGCCAGGCGGGGGCCGGCAGCGCCTGGGCGGCCTCCAGTGCGGCGGCAAGTGCCTCGAAAGCGTCGGAATCATCCGTCGCGATCAGGTCTTCGGCGCGTTCGCGCAGGCCGCGTGCGCGGCTGCCCGGACGTCGGCGACCGCTGCCTTCCGAGCCGAGAAGCCAGCGGCGGAGATCGGCCATTTCGCGCCCGCTCAGATGGGCGGCGAATGCCGAGTCCGCGGCGTCAAAGATATGATGGCCCTCGTCGAACACGTAGCGCGTTGGCAGGTTCGTATCCTCGCCACCAATTCCGCCCATGGCTGCCTGAATCATCACCAGCGCATGATTGGCAACCACCAGGCGGGCGCGGCGCGCTTTGCGGATCGAGTGCTCGACGAAGCAACGGCTGTAGTGGCTGCAGGCCGAATAGATGCATTCCCCGCGGCGGTCGGCCAGGCCCAGCGTGGCGCCGACCCCCACCAGATCGACGAGCCAGGCCGGGAAGTCACCGCCGAGATCGCCGTCCCGTGTCGCCTGCACCCAGCGCGCGGTCAGCGCGACACCAACCGCGTTGCGCTTCTGCAGGGCTGTAAAACGCCCGGCGACGTCTTCGAGGTTGAGCAGGCAGAGATAGTTTTCCCGACCCTTCCGTATCACCACCTGACGGGCCTTCAGGTCCGGGTCCGGGTAGAGGTGATCGAGTTCCTGATCGATCTGCTGCTGCAGGTTGCGGGTGTAGGTGCTGATCCAGACCGGGCCGGCGTTTTTCTCGGACCAGACGCTCGCCGGCGCAATATATCCGAGCGTCTTGCCGGTCCCGGTGCCCGCTTCGGCCAGCACCACATTCGGGGTGTCGGGCGCGGTGGGCGGCGCAAAGGCATGGGAGGCCGCAGCGGCATAGTCGCGCTGGCCGTCCCGGCTCTCGGCGTCGTCGTCCAGCAATACGGCGAGCCGCTCGCGGGCTTCTTCCTCGCTCACCGCATCGTTGGCGGGCGGTGGTTCGGGGGCGCCCTCGCTCCATTCGGGCACCTTGCGCCAGACGGCGAGTGCGCTGGTCGCGGCGGCTGCGCTGTCGTCGTTGAGTGCTTCTGCATTCAGGGCATCGAGAACGATCGGTCCCCATAACCAGCCCGCCCTGTGCAGGGCACGGGCGAGGGAGACGAGATCGCCATGTTCGTCCGCATTGGTGGCGAGATCGTGGAGCAGCGCACCGGCCACCGCGAGGAGGATCTCGGGCTCTTCCGCGCTCTCGGGCGGGTTGAGGGCGAGGGTACGGGCAAGGCCCCGGACCGTTGGCAGGGTGAAGGTTGCCGGACGTGCGAAAGCAAAGAGTTCGAGCACGTCATAGCCGTCGATATGGTCCGTGCCCAGGCGGCGTGCCGTGGACGGTGCATGGCACAGGATCGGCGGGGTTGCACGTGCCCGGCGCACGGCTTCGTCCGCACCCAGTGCTTCACTCTCGCCGCCCGGCGCGCGCCAGTTTGCAAAGGCACGCGCGGCAACGAGCACGGGCAGTTCGTGGGATATGGCCGAGAAAGCAGACATCGGCGCGACCTTAGCCGTACGCCGCCGAATCTCTAAAGTTTTCCCGAAATATCTCCGGTCTTCGTCAGAAATCATCGGCGAAAGCGCGTGATCTTTTGGCGCGTTCGGCCAATATGAAGATCACCACCCGGCATGCGCGGGGTGTGCCTGTATATCCAGGAAGGAGAGACAAACATGAACATCAACTCATCCGGGGCTGTATTGACCCTAGTGCCGGAAAGCGTCGCCGCAGCGCGCGGACCGGCTGCGATCACGCCGGCCACCGAGTCCGGTGAATCGAAATCACAGAACTGGGCGGCCACGAAGGAGGTCCAGAAATGGGCCAGTTCCGAAGTCTCCGAAGATCCCGGCGCTGCCCCGGACAACTGGGCGACCACCCAGCAGGTCGATAACTGGGCCAGCCGGGCCGGACCGTAACAGCCACAGATCAAGGCCGAATCCTGGGCCATGACCCAGGAAGCCACCAACTGGGCCAGCGACGGACCGGCCGGTGAGGTGTTTCAGCGGGTGGATATCAAGGTCTGAGCGGCGCGCGCGCCGGTTGACCTGATTCTACCCCGCGCCTAGGTTTCGCCCCGGATTTACCGGCGGGACATGACAGGCGCAGATGGCGATCAATCGAGAGTTGGCGCAGGCCGCAAAGGCCTGGCCGTTTCAGGAAGCACAGGATGTGATCGACCGGCTGGGCGGTGCGGATGCGTCGCACACGCCGGAGAAGGGCTATGTGCTGTTTGAGACCGGCTACGGGCCGTCCGGGCTGCCCCATATCGGCACCTTCGGCGAGGTCGCGCGCACCACCATGGTGCGTAACGCGTTCGAAGCCATGTCGGATATCCCGACCAGACTGATTGCCTTTTCCGATGATATGGACGGGCTTCGCAAGGTCCCTGACAACGTGCCCGAGCAGGAGATGCTGAGCGAATATCTCGGCAAGCCGCTGACCGCCGTCCCCGACCCTTTCGGGACCCATGACAGTTTCGGCGCTCACAACAATGCGCGCCTGCAGGCCTTCCTCGACACCTTCGGCTTCGAGTACGAGTTTCGCAGCTCGACCCAGTGCTACCGCGCGGGTGAGTTCGACGCGACCCTGCTGAAGATGCTTGAAAACTACGACGCGGTGATGAAGGTCATCCTGCCGACCCTGGGACAGGAGCGGCAGGCGACCTATAGCCCGTTCCTGCCGATCTGCCCGCGCACCGGCGTGGTACTCCAGGTGCCGATGGAATCGATCGACCCGGATGCGGGCACGGTCGTCTATCGCGACCCCGAGACGAATGAACTGGTCGAGATGCCGGTGACCGGCGGGGCCTGCAAGCTGCAATGGAAGGCCGACTGGGCCATGCGCTGGGTTGCGCTGTCGGTGGACTATGAGATGTCCGGCAAGGACCTGATCGATTCGGTGAACCTGTCAGGTCGCATCTGCCGGATCCTGGGCGCGAAACCGCCTGCCGGGCTGACCTATGAACTGTTTCTCGACGAGAACGGCGAGAAGATCTCCAAGTCCCGCGGCAACGGCCTGACCATCGAAGACTGGCTGACCTATGGACCGCCTGAAAGCCTGTCCCAGTTCATGTTCGCCAAACCGAAAACGGCCAAGCGGCTGTTCTTCGACGTGATCCCGAAATCAGTCGATGAATACCTGACTCATGTCTCCAAGTATCCCGCGCAGGAGCCCGAACAGCAGCTCGCCAATCCGGCCTGGCATATCCACACCGGGGACGTGCCGCCGGCCGGCGCCGATCTGTCCTTCGGGGTTCTGCTGAACCTGGCCGGTGCCTGCAATTCCGAGGACCCGTCGGTGCTCTGGGGCTTCATCGCGCGTTATGCCGAGGGGGGCACGCCGTCGAACAGCCCGATGCTCGACCGGCTGGTGGGCCACGCGATCGCCTATTACCGGGACTTCGTGAAGCCGACCAAGCAGTACCGCGCGCCCACAGAAGCCGAACACGCCGCACTCGCCGATCTGGCCGCACGGTTTGCCGCACTGCCGGACAACCCGGATGCCGGAACGATGCAGGACGAAGTCTATGCGGTCGGCAAGGCGCACGAGTTCGAGCCCCTGCGCGACTGGTTCAAGGCGCTCTACGAGGTGCTGTTCGGCCAGAGCCAGGGGCCGCGCTTCGGCTCCTTTGCTGCGCTCTACGGCCGCGACGAGACGGTAGCACTGCTCAACCGGGCACTCGCCGGAGAGGATTTGAGCGCGGTGTAAGTTCGCAGTCAGTTATTGGGCGCCTCCGAATCCGTCATACGCGGACTTGATTCGCGTATCTCCGTTCTGATCTGCTGAGGCCTTGCCATGGATGCCCGGATCAAGTCCGGGCATGACGATTTGGGGCGATGCGCCGTCCTAAACCCGAATGGGCGAAGTCCCAGTAGAGTTCGCGGGCGCAGCGGTAGATCGGGCCGGGCTGGAGTTTGCGGTCTTCGAACCGCGTCACCGGCTGGACCTTGCCGGAATTGAAGATTTCATCCGCCTCGAGAAGTTCGGAGACGTGTACGGTGCGTTCCTGCACTTCGATTCCGTCGTCCCGCATCAGCTTGATCAGCCGTTGGCGCGTGATGCCGTTCAGGAAGGATTCGTTGGGCACCGGCGTGATCGCCACGCCGTCCTTTGCGATCTAGATATTGGCCGTGGCGAATTCGGCCACATGGCCCATGGCATCGGACATCACCGGGTTCTGAAAGCCGCGGTTGCGCGCATCGACGATCCCGCGTGACGAGTTCGGATAGTGGCACGACTCCTTCGCATCCGTGGGCGCGGTCTCGGCTGTGGGGCGCCGGAAGGGGCTGAGGCACGAACTGAAGCCGGCGCCGTCGGGCATCGGCGCGTCGAAGACCGTCAGCACGAACCGCGTGCTCTCCGGATCGGGCGCCAGCAACCCCTAACCGGCATCGGCATAGAGCATGGGGCGGATATAGACCTCGGCATCGGGGCCGAACCGGCGCACCCCGTCGAGGCCGATTTCCATGATTTCGCCTACCGTCAGCGGTGATTCCAGATGCAGACTGCGGGCGGAATTGATCACCCGCTGGCAGTGCCGGTCGAGGTCCGGGGTCACGTTCTCGAAGGCGCGCGCACCGTCGAAGGCGATGGAGCCGAGCCAGATCGCGTGGGACGTCGCGCCGATCACCGGCACGTTTCCCTCGTGCCAGTCGCCGTCTATGTAAGTGATGGATGCCAAGAACGCACTCCTGCTTCTGTTGAACGGCAAAAGGATGACGTCATCCGGTGGAGCCTTGCGAGACCTGATTGCCTGCGCCGTGTTTGCGATGCGCGCATCTGTCCCGGCGTCAGACCTTTACGGGGGCGGTCCGCGACCTCATATTCCCGACATGGCGATACTCAAGATAGCCCGGATGGGGCATCCGATCCTGCGCATGCGCGCCAACGAGGTGCCCGACCCCAGCGCGCCGGAAGTCGCGCGGCTGGTCAGCGCCATGGTGGAAACCATGGAGGATGCGGACGGGACGGGCCTTGCCGCGCCCCAGGTCCACATGCCCTGGCGGCTGGTGGTCTATAAGGTCGAGGGCGAGCGCGCCTCCGAAGAAGATGGCGAGGACGGCGAATACGGAGAAGATGAGGGGGGTGTGCCGCTCACCACGCTGGTCAATCCGGTGATCGAGTTTCTCGATGACGAAACCAGTATCGGATTCGAAGCCTGTCTGTCTGTACCCGGCATGGCCGGACCGGTCCGCCGCCACGAGAATATCCGGGTGACTTACCAGACCCTGGAAAACGAGACGGTCACCTTCGAGGCCCATGGGTTCCACGCCCGGGTGGTTCAGCACGAATGCGATCATCTGGACGGCATTCTCTATCCGTCGCGGATTGAGGATATGAGCCAGTTCGGCTTTGTCGAGGAACTTGGCAAGGCGCAGGCGGAAAGTGCGGAACCGGGCGATGGCTGACACGGCTCCGGATTATCTGGCCGAGGAGCGGCTCGGGATTCTGGAGGCGGCGCTGCCTCATGTCCCCTTTGACGGCTGGTCGCTGGCGACACTCCGGGTGGCTGCGAAAGATGCCGGCTATGACGAATCTATGGCGGCGCTGGCCTTTCCGGGCGGGGTCGCCGAGCTCATCGACTACTGGAGCGTGGTGGCGGACGCCAAAATGACCCTGGCCTATGAGGCCGCCAACACCGGGGAAATGCGCTTCCGCGACCGGATCACCTTTCTGGTGCGTGCGCGGATCGATGCCGTGGCCGATCACCGGGATGCGGTACGCCGGGCGCTGACCCATGTGACGCGGCCTTCAAAGGCCGGCACCGGTATACGCGGCCTGTACCGGACAGTTGATGAGATGTGGTACGCGGCCGGCGACACGTCGACCGATTTCAGCTTCTACACAAAGCGCGGCACGCTGGCCGGGGTCTATGCTTCGACCCTGCTGTACTGGCTCGACGACCGGTCCGAGGATGCGTCCGATACCTGGGCGTTTCTCGACCGCCGGATCGCAGATGTGATGCGCATTCCCCAGAAACGCGCGAAGCTGGAAGAGGCAGCCCGGATCGGGCGATACCTGCCCGACCCGAAGCGGTTCATGCGCAAGGTGTCGGAGCGCCTGCGCGAAGGCTGACAGCGCGGGCAGCTAAAAATCCTGGTTTCTAAGCTGTCTTCGCGGCCATCGGGCTCGCTTTCTCATCCAAAGGTATGAGGGCTGATGCCTTCTTTTTTTTGCGCTTCGGGCTGTGACAGAGTGAAAACCTGTGCCTGAGCTTTGGGCTTCAGGTTTCTGACTCTGCCAATCTGCTGATGCGGAGGCGGGGACCAAATGGCACCCAAGAGAAAAATGAGGAGAGACATCGTGTCCAAATACAGCACAACACTTCTGTCGGCGGCAGCCGCGGCGGTCATCGCCTTTGGTGGCATGTCGGCGTCTGCACCCGATGCCAGCGCGCAGCAGCGCGACATCCTGATCGGCGGCGGTTCGGTGACCGGCGTTTACTATCAGGTCGCGCTGCAGACCTGCCAGATCATGAACAAGCATTCCGGCGGCAAGTACAACTGCGTCGGCCGCCCGGCGCTGGGTTCGGTCTTCAACATCAATGCGGTGAACCGCGGCCTGCTCGATTTTGGCGTGGCCCAGTCCGACCGTAACTGGCAGGCCACCAACGGCACGGCAGATTGGGAAGGCAAGCCGGTCGAGAAACTGCGCAGCGTCTTCTCGGCACATCCCGAGGCGGTGCTTCTGGTGACCCGGACGGACACCGGCATCAAGTCGGCGGCCGACCTCAAGGGTAAGACCGTGAATATCGGTAACCCGGGCTCCGGCCAGCCCTCCGTCGCACAGGAAGGTTAGGAGTCAGGACCATGTACAAGCATATCCTTTTGCCTGTCGATCTCGAGGACAAGACATCCTGGGCCGGCTCCCTGCCGGTTGCGGCCGATTACGCCAAAGCCTTCCGGGCGACCCTGCATGCCATGACGGTGGTGCCTGATTTCGGCATGAGTGTCGTCGGCTCGTTCTTTCCCGATGATTTTGCCGACAAGGCGATCGGCGAGACCAACAAGCGCCCGCACGAATTCGTGTCGGAGAACATGCCGGACGGGATACCGGTTCAGCACCTGGTCAAGCATGGCCGCGTATATGAAGAGATCATCAACACGGCCGGCGAAATCAACGCCGATCTGATCGTGATCTCGGCCCATCATCCCGATCTCAAGGACTACCTGCTCGGCCCGAATGCGGCCCGCGTCGCGCGCCATGCCGCGCAGTCGGTTCTGATCGTCAGATAGGGGTCGCAGAGCGTTTGCAAAGCCGCGTCTGGCGTTGTATGAAGCGCGCACTCGGGAAGTAGCTCAGCCTGGTAGAGCACTACGTTCGGGACGTAGGGGCCGGAGGTTCAAATCCTCTCTTCCCGACCACTTTTCCTTTCAGCGATGAACGGATACCGTGCGCGGCGCGAGACGGTCGCGCCGGGTCCCGAACTCCACAAGGTTTTCCCATTTGTTATTAGAATACAGCGACTTTCCGTGGGTGAACGCGTTGGCTACGGCGGCTTAAGGAAGCCGTACTACAATAAAAAGTTAAGCTATGCAGACACTCTGACCTGCTTGTTCCACATCCTTGGTTGATGTTGATCCTCGTATTATACGCCCACCTAAATCCGATGTGAATCGACTAGTCAGTGGAACAGGATTGGAACAAGGATTTTAGGGTCAGGAGAAAATTGTCGCTGTGACACGGTTCCATCTCTGGACCGGACGATAAGCCCACCCCGGGGGGACAAAAATCGACCCCCTGCCGAATATATATTGGAAGACGGCGCGGATAAATTTTAGTCCAGAGTAAACAGAGTTCCCGTTTAGTGCCTCAGGCTCTCACACGCGACACCGTCACGATCACCATCAAGTCGATGAG
>JAYQBG010000001.1:189732-229545 GCA_038137215.1 Alphaproteobacteria bacterium | reverse complement strand
TTGATCCTCCGGTCACTAAAATACACGGTGGACCAATTCAATGGGGGTGGATCAGTACTCCGGAAGATACTCGAAATGCGGCCCGAGACGGGCGCGTAACCCGCCAGTGCACAGGTAATCGTGATCGGCGCGTTGCCGGTCGTCAGCGTGATCCGGACCGGCGTGGGATCGGGTGCTTCATCTACGATTCCGTAGCGTTCGGTCGTGCAGCTTGCCCCGGGCGGGTCGGTGACGAGTGTCACCTGATAGGTGTCCCAGTCACGCCCATGGGTGCAGGCCGTTAGGATGACGAGAGCCCCCGCAACCAGAAGCGGTGCGGGTTTGGTGTATCGGGACAGTGCGAAGGCCGGAGATTTCATGAGAGCGATCACCGTGAATACATAGATACCATTCTTTTAACCCGTCACGACCGGGTTCGAAAGGGTTCCGACGCCTTCCAGGGTGACCTCGGCGCGATCCCCCGGTTTCATGAAGACCTTCGGGTCGCGCCCCACACCGACGCCGGCCGGGGTTCCGGTGGTCACGATATCGCCCGTCTCGAACCGGTACCATTGTGAAAAATACGACACGATCTCGGGAATGTTGAAGATCAGGTCATCGGTGCGCGAGGACTGCATCACCTCGCCGTTGAGCCGGAACTCGAGCAGAAGATCATGGGGGTCGGCGATCTCGTCCTTGGTCACGATCACCGGTCCGCAGGGTGTGAAGGTCGGAAGCAGCTTGCCCATGATGTTGCGTTCCCAGGCCAGGATCGAGGGGAAGGGCTCTTTCGCGGCGAACACATCGGCCACCCAGTCGCGGGCCGAAACATCGTTCGCGATGGTGTAGCCCGCCACGTAGTCCATGGCCTCGTCGGCGCTGACATTGTGGCAGGTGCGGCCGAAGACGAAGGTGAACTCGGCTTCATAGTCGATCATGTCCGGGCATTGCGGTGGCACGATGATGGGTTTGCCCGAACCGGTGAGTGAGGCAACGGTTTTCATGAAGGCCGACGGATAAGCGGGGGCCGGGGTGCCGGCCATCTCGGCGAGATGGCGGTGGTAGTTCAGTCCGACCGAGAGGATCAGGTTCGGGCGCGGGACCGGGGCCAGCAGATCGGCGCTGTCGAGGGCGACCAGCGAACCCGTGTCGCGAAGATTCTGGGTTTCGTCCGCAGACAGACCCTCGAGCTTGTCGAGCACGGCGCGGGCGGCATCCAGGGCGGCATCGCTGCCCAGAATATCGGCGACCCGGGCCGGGATGTCTTCGGCCAGACCCGATCCCGTCAGGTCGAGCAATTCGTTATGGCTGCTCAGGACGGCAGCGCTGCCGGGGCCACCGGTGTCGAGGGTTGCGAATTTCATGGAGTTTTTCCGCCTTGCCGGTGATGAGTCGGACAATTCTGCATGGCACGGTTCAGATATGCTAGCGTCTCGGGCCAATCAGGGGATGGAAATATGAGCGAAGACAGCCGTAAATCATTCGCCGCGGAACCGGGAAGCGTGGTGACGCTCGCCGCGGATATTCGCAGCGGTGCGACCACGCCCAACGATGTGGTGTTGCGCTATCTCGAACGCATTGCCGAGGTCGATGCCCATGTGCAGGCTTGGGTGTCGGTTGACGAAGCCGGCGCACTCGCCGAAGCCAGCGAGATGACCCGCGAGGCGGCCAGCGGGGAGTTCCGCGGCCCGCTCCACGGGGTGCCTGTGGCGATCAAGGATATCTGCGATGTGGCCGGCTGGCCGACCCGTTGCAACAGCGCAACCCGGGCGAATGTCGATGTGGCGACAGCGGATGCCGATATCGTGGCATCGCTGCGAACGGCCGGCGCCATCGTACTCGGCAAGACCCACACCACAGAGTTCGCCTATTACGACCCGTCCCCGGCGCGCAACCCGCACAATATAGATCACACGCCGGGCGGTTCGAGCAGCGGATCCGGCGCGGCGCTCGGGGCGGGTATGATTCCGATGGCGGTGGGCACCCAGACCGTAGCGTCGGTGAACCGGCCCGCGGCTTATTGCGGGGTTTCGGCGTTCAAGCCCTCGACTCGGAGCGTGAGTGCTTATGGCATTGCACCGCTCGCGCCGATGTATGATACGCCGGGCGTTTACGGCTGGCAGGTGGCCGATGCGGTGGCGGTCTATAACGCGATCTGTCCGCCCCACGCCCGTGCAGCAGAGCTGCGTGAAACCGAGCCCCGCATCGTGGTTCTCGAGGATCCGTTCCTGGGTGAGGCCGAAGGCGAAATTCTCGAAGCGCGTGACCGGGTCGCCGAACAGCTTCGGGCCGCAGGCCACACGGTCGAGAACGTGGCCGCACCGATTTCCATGGAAGCGCTGAATGATGTGCAGGGGCACACCACGGTCTATGAGCTCGCCCGAGTGCATGCCGCTCTGCTGGAATTTCCGGAAGACCAGGTGGGCAGTGTTCTGCGCCAGGCGGTGATCGACGGGGGCGATATCACCGACGAAATCTATCGCAAGGAACGCCAGGAAATCGATGCCATGCGCGCGGCCTTCTACGATGTCATCCGACCGACCGATATTGTGCTCTGGCCGGCTGTACCCGCGACGGCACCGGCCGGGCTCGATTGGACCGGCGACCGCCGCTACATCGCACCCTGGACGGCGCTGGGCGGACCGGTGGTCTCGCTGCCGTCCGGCCTGGGTGCGGGTGACATGCCCATCGGTATGTTGCTGGCGGGTGCGCCGGGCTATGACCGGCTGATGGCGGAGGTTGCACCCGTATTGGCCGAAGCCGTGCCGCAGCAGGACTAGCCGGGTATCAGGGGGAAGTTGCAATGGAATGGATGGTCAAATGCGTGTCGAAGCCCGACATGGTCGAACGCCGGGCCGCGACTTTGCAGGCGCATGTCGAGCACCTGGACAAGTTCAAGGCGGAAACCTGGTTTTCCGGCCCGATGATGGTTGGCGACGGATCCAACGCGAATGGCAGTTTCCGGGTCATCGATTTTCCGACCCGGGAAAACACCGCAGATTATATCGGCACCGATCCCTACACGACGGCGGAAATATTCCGCCAGATCGATATCGAACGAGTGTTTCCCTATACCAATCTGCGCCAGCGCGATTACACGCAAACCGACGGCAATGCCCAGTTCGTGATCGTCGCACGCACCGACCCGCGGCCGGCGGAGGCACAGCCGAATGACGCGGTTGCGGCCTTCCTGAAAGACCATGCGGACGAACTGATTTTCGCCGGAATGCTTGCGACGGATGACGGCGAGACAGGTGTTGGCGCCATGTATGTGATCGACGTGGCCGACCGCGCCGCCGCCGACGCGTTTGTCGCCGACGAACCCTTGTCCCGCGGTCCCGATGGCCGCAGCCTGACCATCGAGCGCTGGCGGTTCGGCCACGTTTGATCCGACCCAGAACGGAGAATCCCATGACCAGCGCCGTGATCGTTTCCACTGCACGGACCCCCATCGGCAAGGCCTATCGGGGTGCCTACAACAACACCACGCCCGCGAAACTCGGTGGCCTCGCTCTCCAGAACGCGGTGGCGCGCGCCGGGGTGGCGCCGGACGAGATCGAGGATTTGATCATGGGCTGCGCCATGCCCGAGGGCGCGACCGGGCAGAACTTTGCCCGCCACGCCGCCCTGTGGGCGGGGCTGCCGGTGACAACCGGGGCGGCCACCATCAACCGCTTCTGCTCGTCCGGGCTGCAGTCGATTGCGATGGCGGCCAACCGGGTGGTGATGGACAAGGTGCCGGTGACCGTCGCGGGCGGGATCGAATCGATCAGCGCCCTACCGCCCGAGCATCAGGCCGAGATGCGCGTGGAGGACGATCATGTGCGCGCGGTCAAACCCGAGATCTACATGGTGATGCTCGACACGGCCGAGGCCGTCGCCCGGCGATACGATGTCTCGCGCGAAGCCCAGGACGAATACGCGCTCTCCAGCCAGATGCGCACAGCGGCCGCCCAGCAGGCCGGGCGCTTCGATGACGAGATCGTGCCGGTCGAGACCACCATGAAGGTGAAGAACCGCGAGACCGGCGAAATCACCGAGGAACCGGTCACGCTTTCTCGAGACGAATGTAACCGCCCGAGCACCAACGCCGAAGGTCTGGCCGCGCTGGAGGCTGTGCGCCAGGGCGGCTCCGTCACGCCGGGCAATGCCAGCCAGTTGTCCGACGGGGCCAGCGCCTGTGTCGTGATGGACGAGAAGCTGGCCGAACAGCGCGGCCTGGAGCCGCTGGGGCGTTTTCTGGGCCTGGCGGTCTCCGGGTGTGAACCCGACGAGATGGGCATCGGTCCGGTGTTTGCCGTGCCGCGCCTGCTCGAACGCAACGGGCTCACCGTCGATGATATCGACCTCTGGGAACTGAACGAGGCCTTTGCCGTGCAGGCGCTCTATTGCCGCGACACGCTGGGCATCAATCCCGACAAATACAACGTCAATGGAGGCTCGATCTCCATCGGCCATCCCTACGGGATGAGCGGCAACCGCATGACCGGCCACGCCCTGATCGAGGGGCATCGCCGCGGGGCCCGGCACGCCGTCGTCACCATGTGCGTCGGCGGCGGTATGGGCGTGGCGGGCCTTTTCGAGGTGTTCTAAAGTCGGTTTTTAGCCTAAGAAACTCTTAAAGCCCTCAGCCTGAGCCTGAAGAGGGGCGAAGGCGACGACCTCATACGTCGACAGGCGCAGCATGAGGTCATCTACAGATTTGTTGTGGTCAGCCGTCGCCGAAGCTCGGGCGCTCGCCGTCCGGGGGGACGATCTCGAAGGTGTTGAGCGCCATCGCCACGCCGGTGTAGTGACCCATGATGCCCATCAGCTCGACGATGCCGTCCTCACCCAGGCGTTCCTTCATGTCGTCATAGGCGGCCTGGTCGATGCGGCTGGTCTGCAGCAGGGTGCGCACGAAGTGATAGACGGCCGCTTCGGTGTCATCGGTGAAGTTCGGGGTTTCACCGGCCTCCAGCGCGGCGACCACGTCTTCCGAAACACCCTCACGGATGGCGATCGGCGCATGGGCGAACCATTCGAACTCGCAGCGCCAGTGGCAGCCCACCACGAGGATCGCCAGTTCGCGCACATTGTCCGGCAGAATCGCGGCGAAGCGCAGATAGTGGCCCATCCGCTCAACACCCTCGCAGACGCCCGGATGCAGCAGGAAAGCGTGGTAGGGACCGCGCACCTGACCGCGCGGACCACCGGCAATCCGGTCATATATGGTTTTCTGTTCTTCGTTCAGCTTATCCGGATCGGTTGCTGGTATACGCATGGAAATGTCCCCGTTTGGTGTTTTCTAGATGGTGTATTCGATTGACCCGCCCCCACCAACTGGTCTGTTTTGAATGTTAGTGCATCATCCGCTTTTCCTCCATGGGGATGATGCTTTCGGGTGCTGGTGGTTTGTATCCAAGGGCCGAGTGTGGCCGCTTCGTGTTGTAGTGCCGTCGCCTTTGTGGTGACGGTGGACGAGACGACCAGCTTTTCCGAAGCGGTGCTCAAGAAGATGATCCTCGAAGTCGCAGGCCTGTCACAGGTCGATCTGGCGACCTTGCCGTCGGCGGGGAGGCTGAGCTTTGCGCGCCCGGAACAAGCTCCCGCGCAACCTTCGAGATAGCTGACGGCTATGGCATGGGCGGTCCGCAAGCAGGACCGCAACTGATGGTGTAGGTTTGCCCGAAGATCAATTCAGAACACGGGGGAAACGTCCTTGTCTCAGACCTCACCACTTTCAATGTTCGATATTTCGGGAAAATCAGCTTTGGTCATTGGCGCAACAGGCGCTTTTGGCAGCGCGGCCGCACAGGCGCTTTCACAACTGGGATGCGATCTGACTATCGCGGATATGAACGGTGACAAGCTCGAGGATCTCGCCGGGAGACTGCGCGCGGAGGGCGGGACGATCGCAACGGTGGACGAAATCGCCAATTCGGAGGCGGCGGCTGAGAAGATCGTGTCGAGTACCGTATCGGCCCATGACGGGCTCGACCTGATGTTCGTGGCCACGGGCCTGAACGATGTCGGCTATATCGAGGAGCAATCCTATGACGACTGGCGGGCCGTGATGAATGCCAATCTCGACGGATACTGGCTCGCCTGCCAGGCGGCTGGGCGGCAGTTCGCGAAACAGCCTGCCTGGCGGGGCCGCAGCAAGGTTGTGGTTGTGTCGTCCACCCGGGGGCGCCACGGCCTGCCGACGGGCTACACCGGATATTGTGCATCCAAGGCGGGGCTGGACGGCATGGTGCGAGCGCTTGCCTGTGAGTGGGGCGCCAAGGGGGTCAATATCAACGCGATCGGACCCACGGTGTTTCGCTCCCCGCTCTCGGAATGGATGTTCTCCGAAGAGGACCCGGGCAAGTCCACACGCGAAGCCATGCTCGAACGGGTGCCCGTCGGACGCCTGTCGGAAACCGACGATCTGATCGGTGGCCTGATCTATCTGCTGTCACCCGCATCCGACTATGTCACCGGGCAAACGCTGTATATCGATGGCGGCTACACGGCAGAGTGACTTTCGCCCCGATTTCGCGCTAGGCTGAGCCTTCAAAAGGGGAAAGGAAACATCAGATGGCGAAGGTGTCGGTTTCGGAGAAAATCCCGGCCAATGCGCAACAGGTCTGGGAGATGATCGGCAACTTCAACAGCCTGGCGGACTGGCATCCGGCGATTGAGAAAAGCGAACTTGAGGAGGGCGGTTCGGTCCGTCGTCTGACCATGCCCGACGGGACGACAATCGTCGAAACGCTGACCTCGGAAGACGGCAAGGAACGGATATATGAATACGTGATCCCGGACGGCCAGTTGCCGTTGTCGGGGTACAAGGCCTTTATTCGCGTGGTCGAGGATGATGACGGGAATTGCACGGCGACCTGGGAAAGCGAATTCGAACCCCAGGCCCCCAATGCCGAGGACATGGTGACGGGGCTCTATCAGGCCGGTTTCGACAATCTGCGCAAGATGTTCGGCGGCTGATCTGCCGGACTGATTTTGGGTTTTGATTCAGGCCCATTCAACGACCGAGACTTTCGATGATGTTCAAACTGATCCTTTGGGTCATTCCCTGGCTGTTCCGCTTTGCCAAATGGCGCTCGCCGGAATTCCGCCAGCGTTTGTGCGAGCGAAACATGGTCGTGCAGATACGGACCCATGACGGGCAGGCCGGGCGTTATATTGAAATCGAGAACGGTGAAATCCGCTCACGTGCGGGGCTGCATGCGGCGCCGACCGTCGAGTTGATTTTCAAGACCGCGGCTGTCGGTGCGCGTCTGCTGATGCCGCCGATCGATCAGCTCGAACAGATCGACGCGCTGAAGAACTTTCTGGTCCGCCTCGAGGGGCCGGACGAGGACGGGGTGTGGTTTGCACAGACCGTCATGGCGGCCACCACGGCCGGTTGGAAATTCGGGCGCAAGATGCCCGACGGCACCCGGCGGTTCTGCACCATGACGAATGGCGGGCCGCTGTTCGTCTATGTGCAGGACGGAAAGATTATCCGCACTGCGCCGGTGGTCTTCGACGACGACGATCCCGAGACCTGGGAGATCGTAACCCGGGGGAAAGTCTTCTCGCCGCCACGCGCTGCCTCGCTCTCGCCCCATGCGATGAACTGGAAGTCGATGGTCTATGCGCCCAACCGTCTCCAGTATCCGATGAAGCGCGTTGACTTCGATCCGAACGGTGAACGTAACATCCAGAACCGCGGTATCTCCGGATACGAGCGGATCAGCTGGGACGAAGCGCTCGATATCGTGTCTTCCGAGATCAAGCGGATGAAGCGCGACTATGGCACCGGTGCCATAGCGTCGAGCAACGGCTCCCACCACAACTGGGGCAATATCGGCTATTACCTCAGCGCCAAATTACGGTTCATGAACGCGATCGGCACCACCGAGGTGCACCACAACCCCGACAGCTGGGAAGGTTGGTACTGGGGTGCCTTGCATCATTGGGGCGGCAGTCTGCGCGTGGGTGGCGGTGAACTCTTCGGAACGGTGGAGGACTGTCTCGAGAATGCCGAGATGGTGGTCTTCTGGTCCAGCAACCCGGAAGCGACCGGCGGGGTTTATGGCGGCCAGGAAGGCACCGTGCGACGCCAGTGGCTGCGCGATCTGGATATCGAGCTCGTCCATATCGACCCCTATTACAACGACACCGCGCAGTTCCTCGGGGGTAAGTGGATCAGCCCGCGCCCGACGACTTCGCCGGCGCTTGCACTGGCGATTGCCCATGTCTGGATGACCGAAGGCCTTTATGACAAGGAGTATGTCGAAGCCCGGACCAAGGGGTTTGAGGCCTGGCGCGATTATGTCCTCGGGGTTGAGGACGGGGTTGCCAAGACCCCGGAATGGCAGGAGGCCGAGACCGGCGTGCCGGCCAAGGATGTGCGCGCGCTGGCCCGGAAATGGGGCAGCAAGCGCACCTATCTTGCGGTCGGCGGGATGGGCAACACCTTCGGCGGCGCGTGCCGCAACTCCAACGGCACCCAGTGGACCCGCACGATGGTGTGCCTTATGGGGATGCAGGGGCTGGGCAAGCCGGGCGTCAATGTCGGCAATCTGCAGCTCGGCGCGCCGCTCGATTTCAGCTTCTATTTCCCGGGCTATGCCGATGGCGGCATTTCCGGCGATTTGAACAACACCGCCATGGCCGCGGCGCTGTATCAGCGGATGCCGCAGCTTCCGACCATGAATCCCTCGACGCAGTTGATCCCGCGTCTGCGGCTGCCCGAGGCGATTATCGACGGACATGCCGAGGGCTATCTCTGGGATGCCCGGACGATGGAGGGGCAGTTCTCGAAAATCGTCTATCCGAAGCAGGGGCACGCAAAGGTGCACATGCTCTATCGCTACGGCACGGCGATCCTGGGCACGCTCAACGATGCCAACCGTTATGTGGAGATGTACCGCTCCGAGAATCTGGAGTTCGTGGTCAATCAGTCGATCTGGAACGAGGGCGATGTGCAGTTCGCGGATGTTATCCTGCCGGCCTGCACCAATCTCGAGCGTGACGACATCAGCGAGTGGGCAAATGCGGGCGGCTATGGCGCGCATTTCAATTCCCAGATCAATCACCGGATCATCACCTTCCAGGCAAAATGCGTCGAGCCGGTCGGGGAGTCCCGGTCCGATTACGACATCTTCTCCGCGCTGGCCTGCCGGCTGGGCCTGGGTTCGTATTACACCGAGGGTATGCGGGAGCTCGACTGGGTCAAGCGCATGTTCGATGCGTCCGATCTGCCCAAGCATATCTCGTGGAAAAAATTCATCGAGCGCGGCTATTTCGTGGTGCCCTCGGAAACCCCCGAGCATCGCGCCCCGACCGCTTATCGCTGGTTCGCCGAAGGCCGCAAGAAGGACCTGCCCGAGGCCATGCCGCTGCCCGGTGACTACACCGAGCAGTTCCTCGAAGGCCTGCAGACCCAGTCCGGCAAGTTCGAGTTCGAGAGTTCAAGCCTGAAACGCTATGCGCCCGAGGATCCCGAGCGCCCGCCAATCGTGAAGTACACCCCGTCCTGGGAAGGGCGGGATGCCCCGGAACTGTCTGCCTATCCGCTGCAGTTGATGACGCCCCATGCGCGGTTCAGCTTCCACTCCCAGGGGGACGGCAAGGACAGCTTCCTCAACGACATCGCCGATCACCGCATGCTGATCGACGGCCACTATTACTGGATCCTGCGGCTCAATCCGGCCGATGCGACGGCGCGCGGGATTGCGACGGGGGATCTCGTCAAGGTCTTCAACGACCGCGGCGCGGTCCTGTGTGCAGCATTGCTCACCGAGCGGCTGCGTTCGGGGGTCGTGCAGGGTTATGAATCCTCTGCCGTTTACGAGCCCATGGGCGAACCGGGCCGCTCGGTGGATCGTGGCGGATGTCTCAATCTGCTCTCGCCGCGCCGCTCCCAGGTGAAGAATTCGCACTCCATGGCGAACGGCACTGCGATGGTCGAGGTCGTCCCGTGGGATGGCGACATCACCTTCGAACGCAAGGTGCCCTATACCGATGGCGCACCGATGCGCGCGGAGGCTGCAGAATGAGCAAGTGGAACCTGATTGTTGACGTGGCCAACTGCACCAATTGTCACCTGTGTACCCTTGCCGTGCAGGATGAGCATGTGGGGAACAGCTTTCCCGGATATGCCGCCGAGATGCCCAAGCACGGTCACAAGTGGATCGACATCAAGCGGGCGGAGCGGGGGCAGGGCACCCAGGTCGATGTCGCCTATGTCCCGACTATGTGTCAGCTCTGCGATGATGCCCCCTGTATCGCGGCGGCGCGCGGCGGCGCGGCCTATAAGCGCGATGACGGGATCGTGGTGATCGACCCCGAGAAGTCGAAGGGGCAGAAGCAGATTGTCGAAGCCTGCCCCTATGGTGCGGTCTGGTGGAACGAGGCGCTCGATATTCCGCAGCACTGGTTTTTCGATGCGCATCTTCTCGATCAGGGCTGGGATGCGCCGCGCTGCGCCAGCATCTGCCCGACCGGCGCGTTGCGTGCGGTGAAAGTCGATGATGCGGAGATGCGCAGGATATCCGAGGCCCAGGGCCTCGAACCGCTGCGCCCGGACCTAGAGACCCGGCCCCGTGTCCATTACCGGAATTTGTGGCGCTACAACTCTGCTTTCATTGCCGGGACGGTGTCTGTCCAGCGCGAGGGGCTGGTCGAATGTCTCGAGGGGGCACAGATCGTACTCCAGCGCGACGGCCAGACCGTACAGGCGGTCGAGAGTGACGGGTTCGGGGATTTCAAGTTCGACCGCCTGGACGCGGATGGCGGTGCATATACGCTCGAGATTTCCGGACCGGGACACGAAACCAGTCGCCAGAACGTGACGCTGCACGAGAGCGTCAATCTGGGCGAGATACGTCTGGACTAGCGGTTTGAACGCGGCGGCGACCACGCCCGATCGCTGGACCGGGTACTACAAGAAAACCGGATCGCGCCCGCCGCGCCCGACGCTTCTTTTGGCGCTCGACAAATTCGATGATGAAGGCGCTGCGATGTCGCGCTTGGCCGTGGATCTCGGGGCGGGCGGCGGCCGCGACGTGATCGAGATGTTGCGGCGCGGCTGGCGCGTGATTGCAATTGATGCCGAACCCGATGCCGGTGCGGCGATCCGGGCGCGTAACGATCTGCCATCAGGTGCTGAACTCGAAACCCGTGTGGGACGGTTCGAGGACGCGGACTGGCCGGTTTGCGACCTGGTCAATTCAAGTTTCGCCCTGCCGCTCTGTCCCCCGGATTCCTTTCCCAGGGTCTGGGCAAAAATCATGCACAGCCTGAAGCCCGGTGGCCGGTTTTCGGGACAACTCTATGGCGACCGGGATAGCTGGGTCGGCCGCGAGGGTATGACATTTCACACCCGCGCCGAAGCCCGGGCCCTGCTGGCCGGTCTCGAAACGGAGATGTTCGAGGAAGAAGAGGACGATTCCACCACGCCCCGTGGTGAGACCAAGCACTGGCACGTGTTCCACATCGTGGCGCGCAAACCGGCCTAGGCGTCCCGGTCCCAGTCGAAGAGCAGCGGTTCCTTGGCCAGGAACCGGTCGAGTGCGGCACGGTGATAGGTGCTCGCATTGGCATCGGCCTGCCCGTCGGCCTCGGCATCCAGCGCATCGGCGCGTGATGTTTCGAAGGTGTCCTGAAGAATTTTCTTGGCGCGCGCAATCGCATCGGGTGAGGCATCGCGGAAGCGCGCCGCGAAGGACTGCGCGTATTCGAGGAGATTTTCATCCTCGACGATCTCCAGGACCAGCCCCAGCCGCTGCGCCTCTTCGACATCGAGCGTACGCGCGGTCAGGATCAGGTCCTTGGCGCGCTGCAGCCCGACCAGACGGGGCAGCAGATACATGGCGCCCCAATCGGGGACAAGGCCGATTTTCCCGAAGGACATGGCAAATTTGGCGCGGCGCGCGGCGATCACGAAATCACAGGCAATGGCCAGCGAGAATCCGGCCCCGGCGGCCGCGCCGTTGACCGCTGCGATGGTCGGGATAGGAAGATCGAGCCATCGCTCCAGGGTTGTGTGGGACACCTTCATGCGTTCGTGCATGGCCGCAGGGCCTTTCTCGTTCATCTCGCGCAGCACCTTAATGTCCCCACCGGCGCAGAAAGCCGGACCGGCTCCCGTCAGCACGACCGCACGGATTGTGTCGCCCGCCATGTCGCCAAGCCGCACGACAGCGTCGGCGAACTCGTCCCGCAAGGCGCCACCGAGCGGGTTACGTGCCTCGGGACGGTTGAAGGTGATGGTGGCGACATCGTCACGCGTGTCGAGCATTAGTTCCGTGTAGCTCTGGGTCATGTTGCGTTCCTGATCTGTGGTAAGACAACGCCTGATCCATAGCATGCACACACATCGACTTGTGCGAAAGACAACGCGCTTGATGGAAAGAGGAACGCACCATGAGCAATGCCGAACTGCTGGAACCGACAATCGACCCCAACACCAAGAACCTGACCTACCGGAATGTGGTGGGCCGTAACGCCGGCGGCAGCCGGACCGAAATCTCGGTTCGCGACACGCCGGGCTTCGCGACTGATGAGCCGACGGCACGTGGCGGCACCAACACCGGTGCGACGCCCGTGGAAACGGTGATGGGCGGACTGTGCGGATGTGATGCTGTGATCACGGGGATCGTGGCGGAGCTGATCGATTTCGAATATGGCGATATCGAGTATGTCTGCGATGCCGAAATCGACCCGCGCGGCGTGCATGGTGTCGAGGGGTTTCGTCCGTATTTCGAAAAGGTCACCCTGAAGAAGACCATCAGGACCAACGAACCCGAAGACCGGATCGAAAAGCTGAAGAAGAACGTCGAACAGCGTTGCCCGGTCAGCAATCTCATCCGCGATGCCGGTGTCGATCTGCATATCGAATGGATCGTTGAGCCCATGTAGGCGCTGATCCCATGACACAAAAAAAGGGCCGGCGATTTCGCCGGCCTTTTTTGTTGTCGGTAGATTCGGACCGGTCAGCGCTTGAGCCGTGCGGCCTCGCCGAGGATGGCGCAAACGGCTGCGGTATCCTCATCGGCCCGGCCCTGTGCCATACCCGCGGTGTAGATGTCCGAACAGGTGGTGAACAGCGGCGTCGGGCAATCGAGACCTTTCGCGAAATCGCTGATAATTCCCATATCCTTCTGCCAGGTCGAGATTTTCATCGTGGCCTCTGAGTAGTCGTCCGCGACCATCATGGGACCACGCACCTCGAACATCCGCGATGTTCCGGCACTGTCGGCAATCACATCGAACACGGTCTGTGCCTCAAGGCCAGATTTCATACCCAGGACCATGGCTTCGGCGGCCGCAATGTTGTGGATGGCGACCAGGTGATTGGCGACATACTTCATCTTGCTGCCGCTGCCGAAGGGGCCGACATAGTAGTGGGACCGGGCAAAACCGGGGACGATCTCCGCACAGGTGTCGGCGGCGGCTTTGTCTCCGCTGAGATAGACCGAAAGATCCTTGTTGCGGGCCTGGGCGCCGGTGCCCGACAGTGGCGTGTCGAGCATGGTCACGCCGCTGGCGCCCAGCGCATCGTGATTGCGCTGCTTGTCCTCGATGGGCAGCGTCGAACATTCCATCAGGATAACGTCCGTGTTGCCGGCCGCGGCGATCCCGTCATCTCCGGTGCAGACGGCATCCAGTGCTGCAATACTGGGCAAAAGGGTCAGGACGATATCTGATTGGGCGGCGACCTCGCCCGGCGAATTCAGTACCGTGCCGCCGGCTGCAGAGAGGATATCGGCCTGGGCCGGGTTCACATCGAACCCGGATACCTGATGGCCGGACTTCAGAAAGTTTCCGGAAATCGCCGAGCCCATAATGCCCAGTCCTATCACGCCAATTTTTTTGCTCATTGTTCTGTTTCCTGCATTCAAACCGTTTGTGTTTGCGGGAGCGCCGCCACTGGCCTCCCCCTCTCTGTTCGGCGCGCCTTATAGCACAGGCAACAGACGCGACGGGACCTTGTGAACATGCTATCCCGCACCCACAATTCGGCCCGGGTCCTGTTGCATGTCCTATTTGATCTTTCTGCGTGAACATTGGCGTTTTGTTGGTTTCGGCGCATACCTGACGTTTCTGTCCAGCTTTGGTCAGACATTCTATGTCGCGCTCTACGGGGCCGATATTCGTGTCGAATTCGGATTGAGCAATGCAGGCTTTGGCGCGTGGTTCTCGGCCGCCAGTATCGCGTCGGCCCTGCTCCTGCCGTGGATCGGAAAACTGATCGATCACGTGGACCTGAGGCTCTATGCGGTTTTGACCATGGGGGCGCTGTTCACCGGAATGGCGCTGATCTCGCAGGCTTCGACGATCTGGCTCTTCGGTCTGGCTGTGTTTCTGGTCCGGTTCTGCGGACAAGGGCTTTGTATCCATATCGCGAGCACGGGCATGGCGCGCTATTTCTCGCAGGAGCGGGGCAAGGCACTGAGCCTTTCGGGACTTGGGCTCGCCTCCGGTGAAGCCATATTGCCGACCGTCACGGTGTTGTTGATCATTTGGCTGGGATGGCATCACGCCTGGCTCGCCACAGCCGTGGCGGTGGCGCTGATCGGGGTGTTGATCCTGCCGGTCCTGTTGAGTGGCTTCGACAAGCGGCATCAGGCCTACCTCTCACGGGAGATGCCGGGTCAGGCCGGCCGACAGGACGGCCGAAGCTGGACGCGGCGGCAGGTGCTGGCCGATCCCGGATTCTATGCCCTAATGGCGCTCCTGCTGTCCTTTCCCTATATGGCCACCGCGGTCTTTTTTCATCAGGGCTTTATCGCCGGTGTGCAGGGCTGGTCCCTGGAACTGATCGCCGGCGGGTTTTTCGCGCTGGCGGTCATGAAGGTCGTGACATCCCTGATTCTGGGGCCGGTGATCGATCGCTACAGCGCGACGCGTCTGGTGCCTGTGATTGCCATTCCCTTTACCCTGGCTCTGGCGGCCATTCTGATCCCCCAGAATGTGATCATTCCCTTCATCTATCTCGGGTTGTTCGGCGTCACCATCGGGATGTTGCAGCCGATCATGTCGGCCATGCTGGCCGAGCGCTATGGGACGGGTCATCTCGGCGCCATCCGCTCCATGGCCATCGCGGTGTTTGTCTTTGCGGCCGCGGTGGCGCCGGTCACCCTGGGCTGGTTGCTGGACGCCGAAGTGCTGCTGGATGCGATCGTGCTCAGCTTCATGGTCTATGTGGTGGTCACGGGCGTTGTGGCGCAGTTCGTCTTGCGTCGGGAGGCCGCGGCGGCGGCTGCATAGGTCCCGGTTCTCGCCAAACCACCATTAACCATTCCTCAAGCCGTCGCGTTCTACCATCGCGGTTCCTGAGCCGGTCTTATGCCCGGACAACCGAAGTGGAATGAGATATCGCTGAACACACTTGTGGCCGTCCTTGTCGGGTTTGGTCTTTTCATTGCGGCGATTGCCCTGAGCACGGACAACTATCTTGTGTTCGTGAGCGGTGCTGCGATCATTCTGGTGCTTGGCGGCACACTCGCATCCACCTTTATCAGCTATGAGTATCAATACGTCCTCGACGGCCTGCGAGGCATTCTGAGCACCTTCAAGGTGGACCGCCGCGGTCACACCCAGCTCAACACCGAGGTGGGGCGTGTGATCCGCTGGGCCTATCTGGTTCAGAAGGAAGGGATTGTCAGTCTGGATGCCGAGGCAAAGAAGACGCCGGGCTGGGATGGCGGATTCCTGCGGTTCGGCATGGAACTGATCACCACCGGTTACGATGGCGAGAAGGTACAATCGATCCTCGGGAACGTGATCGAGTCCACCTTTGAGCGGAACATGGTCGGGGCGCAGGTTTTGCGGTCGATGGCCGCCGCTGCCCCCGCCTTCGGCATGGTGGGGACCCTGATCGGGCTGGTGATCATGCTCGACAATATGGGCGACAATCCCAGCGAGATCGGTGCCGGCCTCGCCGTGGCACTTGTTACCACGCTCTAGGGGATCATGCTGGCGCGTCTCGTCTTTGCGCCCGCGGCTGCCAAGCTGCAGCAACGCGAGGAAATCTTCCGCTTTCGCAACTACATGATCGTGGAAGGTCTTTCGATGCTGGCCGACGAAGCCAGCCCGCGGCATATCCAGGATCATATGAACAGTTATCTCGATCCGACTGTCCGCTACGACATCGACCGTCAGCTCAAGGGCCGGGGTGCCGCAGCGTCAAAGCCGGACGCGACGACTGACGGAAAGGCGAAGCCGGCCCGCGCGGCGGCCTGACCGTCATGATCAACTCGCGCAAATCCTTTTATCGGCCGCTCCGCAAGGATATCGACGATGAGAGCCATGCCTGGCTCCTGACCTTTGCCGATGCGGTCACGCTCCTGCTGGCGTTTTTCGTCATGCTGTTGAGTTTCTCCAAGGTGGACATCGTGTCCTTCGAGGAGGTCAAGGCCGGGATTGCCCGGGACCTCGGCCAGCGCTCGATCGCACGCCCCGCGGCACAACTTCGTGCCGAACTGGATGCCATGGTGGATTCCCTCGGGGTGGCCGATGCGGTGCGGATCAATATCTTTGAGCGTGGCATTGTACTCGAGCTTGCCTCCAACGCCTTCTACAAGCCGGGCGCCGCGGAGTTGCGGCCCGAGGCGCGTCTGATACTCGAACGGGTGGCCGAAACGCTGGAAGCACCGACCTACAGCAAGTTTAAGATTGCTACCGAGGGTCATACCGACGACATGCCGATTGCCAATGACCGGTTTGCATCCAACTGGGAATTATCGGCGGCCCGCGCGACAGAGGTTGTCCGCCTGTTCGAGACGCGGAACATACCCGTGCGGCGGATGCGGGCCGTTGCCTTTGCCGACACCCAGCCACGCGCGCCCAATCGCGACAGTACCGGTGCACCGTTGCCTGAGAATCAGGCCAAGAACCGACGGGTGATCATCCGCGTGCATCGCTGAGAATTTCGCCTGTGGTTGTCCGGTTTGACATTTGTTCTCCGGGCCTTAGCTTGTGCCACGTAATTCGCGCACGGTAGGGATCCATGGAAATTCTGAACGAGCTCTGGTCACCGCTGGCGGACTTCTGGCTGGTCATCCAGGAGGTGCTCGACAACACCGCTTTCGGTACGAGTTTCGGCCGCATCATGATCGCGGTTGTGGTGTTCGGCCTGCTGCTCGTGCTGCGTGGCCTGTTCGCGCGCTTCGTGATCGGCTGGCTCAAGCGGGTCGCGCATCGTACGGCCAATGTTGTCGATGACCATATGATCGATGCCCTTCAGAGCCCGCTTCGTTTCGTGCCGGTCGTTCTGGCTTTCTTCGTTGCCAGCGAAATCCTGCAGCTTGAAGATGTCTTCAAGACGATCGCCCTGCAGATCACCCGTTCTCTGATCGCTTTTACCCTGTTCTGGGGTGCCGTGGCGCTGGTTGAGCCCGCCTCACTGGTGTTCGGTCAGTTGCGCACCGTTCTCTCGGCCACCATGCGGGACTGGATTCTCAAGGCCGTAAAGATCCTGCTGATCGTCGTGGGCGCCGCCGCCATCCTGCAAATCTGGGGCATTCAGATCGGTCCCCTCGTTGCCGGGCTTGGCTTGTTCGGTCTGGCCGCCGCGCTGGCCGCGCAGGACCTTTTCAAGAACCTGCTGTCGGGCGTGCTCATCATTGCCGAAAAGCGTTTCCAGATCGGTGACTGGATCAAGGCCGATGGCCTGGTGGAGGGCACTGTCCACTCGATCGGCTTTCGCTCGACCATGGTGCGCCAGTTCGACAAGGCTATGGTGCAGGTGCCCAACGCGAAGCTCGCCGATACCGCTGTCACGAACTACTCCGCAATGACCCATCGCCGTATCTATTGGAAGATCGGCGTGCTCTACGGCACAACGGCGGATCAGCTCCGGGAAATTCGCGAAGGGATCGAAGCCTTCATCCACGAGGACGACGCCTTCGCAAGCCCCGAGGATGTCTCAACCTTCGTGCGGATTGACAGCTTCAACGACAGCAGCATCGACATCATGGTCTATTGCTTCACCAAGACCACAGTCTGGGGTGAGTGGCTGCAGGTCAAGGAGATGCTGGCCTACAAGATCAAGGAAATCGTGGAAGGCGCGGGGTCCGGTTTTGCCTTCCCCAGCCGCTCGGTCTATCTCGAGGCGGTGCCGACGGACGCGCCCGAGGTGTTTTCGCCGCCCGAAGATTCATCGGCATCATCCTCCGGCGAGGCTCAGTCCTCGTAGCCCAGACGGTCACGCTCCAGCGTGTCGATGTCCGGTGCGTCGATCACCCGCTGGGCCATCTGAAAGCCAAACCCCGCCCGCGCCATGGCTGCGAGATCGCGGTCGCGCCGCTCGGCGCGAGTGTCGGCATCGCGCCACGGCCCGAAGCGCCGCCGCCGTGCGTAGTTGCAGGCCGCCGTGAACTCGGCATCGTTATGCGTTTCGTCCAGGGCGTGCAGCGCGGCATCGATATCGGCCGTGCCGACCCCTTTGGCACGTAGGGCCATGGCGATCTTGCGCCGCGACGCGCCGCCGCGATGCAGGCTGACCGCCCGGGTTTCGGCGAAGGCGGTGTCGTCCACGAGCTTGCGGGTGACAAGATCATCGACGATTTCGTCGATCCAGGCCCGGCCCTCCTGCAAATCGGTGCCGTGCAGGCGCGCAGAACGGGTGACCCGGCGCATCAGCACGGATTTCAGGTGTTCGGCAGAGGTTGCGTAGCGGTCGATATAGTAAAGCGCGGCATTTCGCAGACGTTTCCGGGTTGCCGGTTTGGGCTGGCGCCGCTTGCGGGGTTCGGGCGCATCGGTCATGTGTGGGTGCCTTGTTCGGGGTGCGGCACGCGCCTATGTTCGCGCCGACGGAGACACCCATGACGGAAGCAACAGAACGACAGGTTATCGACGCAGATCGGGTGCACAGGCATGCCGATATGACGCCGCAGGTACGTCAGTTCGGCAGCGTCAACTGGCGGGGTCTGTGGACGCTCTATCATCGTGAGGTCAAACGTTTCTTCAAGGTGTTCACGCAAACACTGGCGGCTCCGGTTGTCACCACGCTTCTTTTCTACACCATCTTCACCATCGCGCTCCAAAACCGCGTCGGGACGGTCGGCAGTGTGCCGTTTCCGGTGTTTCTGGCGCCGGGGCTGGTGATGATGACGATCCTTCAGAATTCCTTTGCGAACACCTCGTCCTCGATGATGACGTCGAAGATCCAGGGCAATATCGTCGATGTGCTCATGCCGCCGATCACGCCGCTGGAAATGCTCTGCGGCTTCCTCGGGGGCGGGATCACCCGCGGCATCATCGTTGGTCTTTCGGCCACGCTTGCGATGTCCTTCCTGGTCGAATTCCCCTTCCACAATGTCGGAGCCATTTTGTTCTTCGCGTTGACCGCGTCCGCCATGATGGCCCTGCTGGGGATGATCGGCGGCATCTGGGCCGAGAAGTTCGACCATATGGCCGCGATCACCAATTTCGTCGTCGTTCCGCTCTCGTTTCTCTCGGGTACCTTCTATTCGATCTCGCGTTTGCCCGAGATCTGGCAGGTCGTGGCGAAGTTCAATCCGTTTTTCTATGCCATTGACGGCCTGCGCTACGGCTTCATCGGCCAGGGCGATACGCCGTTCTGGCTCGGCGCCATGGTGATGATAAGCGTCAATCTCGTCCTGTTTCTGGTGGTGCACCGGATGCTCGTCACCGGCTATAAGCTGAAGTCCTGACGTGGCGATGACCGACCGCACCCATCTTCTGCTGGGCGGGCGGCCGGTGGCCCGGAAGTTCGGGCTGTTCAACTGGCTGGGGCTTGCCACGTTTTATCGTCGCGAGATGGCGCGCGGTTTTAAGATCTGGAAGATCACGCTTGCCGCCCCGGGGATTCGCGCGGTTCTGTTTGCCAGCGTATTCGGGCTGGCGATCGACCAGAGCACTGCAACCATGGGCGGCTTGCCCTTCATGGCCTTTCTGGTGCCGGGCCTGATCGCGGTGGCGGCGCTGGAACGGTCCTTCGAATCTGCCGCTTTCTCGATTGTCTATGACAAGACCGAGGGCATCTTCGGCGACCTGGCGGTCCTGCCCCTGACCCCGGGCGAAATCGTGCTCGGCTTTGCCGGTGCGACGGTCACCGGCAGCCTGATGGTCTCGACGGTGGTCTGGATTGCGCTGCTGCCCTTTGATGCGCGCTGGCCGGCCGAACCTCTGGCGCTGGTATTTTTCGTGGCCGTGGGAAGCCTGATGATCGGATTGTTCAGTCAGATTTCCGGTCTCTGGGCGCGCAAATGGGACTATATCAACTCGGTCCAGACCTTCGTCTTTCTGCCCTTCGTGTTCTTCTCCGGCGTCTTTTTCGCGCTGGACGCGCTGCCGGTGGCCATTCAGCCCTATGCGCGCTTCAACCCGGTATTTTACATCGTTGACGGCATCCGGTTCGGGGTGTCGGGGCAGGCCGAGGTGTCGCCTTGGCTGGGTGGTGGCGTCTGTCTTGGCGTGATGTTGTTCTTCTGGGCGGTGAGCTACCGGCTGTTTGCCATCGGATACCGGATGAAGAGCTAGGCGCTCCGCCGTTGACTTCCGTGGTGTCATTTTCGATAGTCACTGCCTTTTTCGCGGCGCACTTCTGCGCCGCGATCACGTTGTGCTGGGGATCAGGTCATGAATGCGGTGATGCCGACATACGGTCACCCAACCGTTTCGTTCGAAAAGGGTGAAGGCGCTTATTTGTTCGATACGGACGGGCGCCGATATCTCGATTTCGCGGCCGGGATCGCGGTCAACTCGCTGGGCCACAGCCACCCGCATCTGGTCGCGGCGCTGACCGATCAGGCGGCGCGGCTCTGGCATGTCTCCAACCTGTACAACATTCCCGATCAGGTGCGTCTGGCTGAGCGGCTCTGCGCATTGTCCTTTGCCGATGCTGTGTTCTTCTGCAACTCCGGCACCGAGGCGATGGAGGGCGCGGTCAAGGCGTCCCGGCGTTTCCATGCGGTCAACGGGAATCCGGAAAAATGGCGGTCGATCACTCTGGAGAGTTCCTTCCACGGTCGGACCATGGCCATGCTGTCGGCCTCGAAGAATCCCAAGCATCTCGACGGATTTGGTGAGCCGGCCGACGGCTTCGACATCGTACCGGTGCACAACATGAACGCGTTGCGCGATGCGATCACAGCGGAAACCGCCTCCATCGTGGTTGAGCCGATCCAGGGCGAGGGAGGATTGCGCCCGCTCGAGGACGACTACCTGAGGGAACTCCGCGCTGCCGCCGACGAGTTCGGCCTGCTGTTGGTCTTCGACGAGGTCCAGACCGGCTTTGGCCGTACCGGGCGGCTTTTCGCCCATGAGTGGTCCGGCGTGACGCCGGATATCATGGGGTGCGCCAAAGGCATTGCCGGTGGATTCCCCAGTGGAGCCATCCTGGCCACCCAGGCGGTCGCCGACACCATGACGGCAGGGTCGCATGGCAGCACCTTTGGCGGGAACCCGCTGGCCATGGCTGTGGCCAATGCGACGCTGGATGTCCTGACGGAAGACGGCTTTCTCGATCAGGTCGAAAAATCCGGCGCGGCGCTGAAGCAGGGCCTGGAAGGCCTGGCGGCAGAATACGACACGGTCCTCGCCGGTGTGCGCGGCAAGGGGCTGATGATCGGCATGGTTGTCCGCGAACCCCACACCAATGCCGCGCTCGGGGAGGCGGCGCGCGATCAAGGCCTGCTGACGGTTGTCGCGGGCGAAAACGTGCTGCGCATGTTGCCGCCCCTGGTGATTGGCGAGACGGAAATCGCCGAAGCCCTCGATGCCATGGACAAGGCCTGCGCAACGCTGGCCGGATCGGAACATGGCTGACCTGCGACATTTTCTGGATCTCGACGAAATCGAGGCCGCCACGCTGCGGGCGATGATCGATTCCGCAACCCGCATGAAGACGGGCGGCGGCAACGAGACGGCCCTGGCCGGCAAGACCCTGGCCATGGTTTTCGAGAAGCCGAGCACGCGCACGCGCGTGTCTTTCGAGGTGGCGATGCAGTCTCTCGGGGGCCGGGTCGTGATCCTCGAACCCGAGGGCTCGCAACTCGGGCGCGGTGAAACCGTGGCTGACACGGCGCGCATCCTCTCCCAGTATGTCGATGTGATCATGTACCGGACCTCATCGGTCGAGAACCTGATGGACATGGCCAATGCGGCAACCGTGCCGGTGATCAACGGGCTGACCGACAAATCGCACCCCTGCCAGATCATGGCCGATGTCATGACCTTCGAAGAGGTTTCCGGACCGATTGCGGGGAAGGTTGTGGCCTGGTGCGGCGATGCCAACAATGTCGCCAGCTCCTGGATTCACGCCGCCGGACAGTTCGGGTTCGAGTTCCGCATTGCCTCGCCGGGCGGGTTCCGCCCCCCCGCCGACGTGCTCGGCCGGGCGCAGGCCAAGGGCGCGAAGATCTCCGTCGGGGGGGATCCGGTCGCGGCCGTTGCGGGCGCAGACTGCGTTGTCACCGACACCTGGGTGTCCATGGGCGATGCCGAGGCGGAGAAGCGCCGCAAGGCACTCGAGCCGTTTCGCGTCGATGCTGCGCTGATGGCGCAGGCGGCCGAAAACGCTATCTTCATGCATTGCCTGCCGGTCTATCGTGGTGATGAGGCGACCACCGATGTTGTGGACGGTCCGCAATCGGTGATCTGGACCGAGGCGGGGAACCGCCTCCACGCCCAGAAAAGCGTGCTGTTGTGGTGCCTGCTCGGGGATAAGGGCCTTGCCTGATTCCGGACCTGTGCCCGATCACGGGAAACCGGATCGGCCAAGCGATGATCTGGTCCAGCCGTTTCAGCTCGAATCGGGTGGTGACGGTGAGGCCCGTCTCACCGGGCGCCTGTCGCGGCTGGGCCCGGTGGTGGATGATGTCCTGCGCCGTCACGACTATCCCGAACCGGTGGCCGAATTGCTGGGGCAGGCGATTGCGTTGAGCGTGACGCTGGCCGCGGCCCTCAAGTTCGACGGCATCTTCACCTTCCAGGCACAGGGCGATGGTCCGGTATCCCTGCTGCTGGCCGACATCCAGACCTATGACGGCGGCGAGCGCTACGTGGTGCGCGGCTATGCCAATTATGATGCGGAGGCCGTGGCCGATCGGACGGGCGCCCGGGCCCTTCTCGGGGAGGGTTATCTGGCGCTGACCGTCGATCAGGGCCCGCACACGGATCGCTATCAGGGCATGGTGGAACTGGTGGGCGATACGCTGGCCGAATGTGCCCAGCACTATTTCCGGCAATCCCAGCAAATGGATGCCGCTATCATGGTTTCGGCCGGGCGGGCCGGTGACGGCCCGGATGCCCCGTGGCGGGCCGGCGCGATGATGGTGCAGCGGATCGCGGACGACCCCAACCAGCATTTGCCCTCCGACGACGAAGCCGATACCTGGCGCCGGGTCATGATGCTGATGGCGACGGGCACGGATGCCGAGATGCTGGCCGAAGACCTGGCGGCCGAGCGCTATCTGTTCCGGCTGTTCCACGAGGAAGGCGTTCGGGTCACGCCGGCCCGTCCGGTAGCCCGCGGTTGCCGGTGTTCCGAAGACCGGGTGTTCAATGTCCTGGTACAGTTGCCGCGTGAAGACCTCTACGATCTCGCCGAGGATGGCATGCTGAAAGTGACCTGTGAGTTCTGCAACGAAACCTACCGGTTCACACCCGAGGCCGTGGAAGCGCGTTCGGCTGCCATGGATTTGCCTGAATCACCGCTAGACTAGCGTGCAGGGTTACACGGCTGAAATTCTGGGGACGCAGCATGAAGATTGGTATCAACCGGCGCACTTTTCTGACGGGCAGTTCTGCCTGTGTTCTGGCCGCATGCACGAACCCGCCGCCCCATCCGGTATTCCCGCAGATCACCTTCACCCATCTACCGGCGATCCGCCTGGATGCCCGGAGCCTGGAAATCGTCGATGCCTCGGTCTCGCCGGGGCGCGCCGATGTGTCCGCCGGGATGCCGGTGCCGCCATCGATTGCCGCGCGGCAATGGGCCAATGACCGGCTGGTGCCCGTGGGCAACAGCGGGTCGATTGTCTTCACCATCACCGAAGCGTCGGTGGTCGAGACAAAGCTGGAGCGCACGTCGGGTGTGCGCGGTGTGGTGACCAGAGATCAGTCGGAACGCTATGACGGCAAGCTGGCCGCTCGGGTGGCCATTCGCGACGCGGCCGGGGGACGCAGCGGGACCGTTTCCGCCGAAGCCACACGATCGCGCACCGTGGCGGAAAACATTTCCCTCAATGAGCGGGACAAGGTCTGGTTCGAGATCACCGAAGCCATGATCAACGACCTGAACCGAGAGCTTGAAAAGGTCATCAACCAGTTCCTGCAGCCCTTCCTGATCCGCTAGCCGGGCCCCTGTCTAGGGGATCGGTTCTCCGGAGACGGCCCAGGCTTCAAGCCGGTCGAGAAAGGCTTCGCAGGCATCGAGTTCACTCTGGGCGATCCATTCATCGGGCTGGTGCGCCTGGGCGATATCGCCCGGTCCGCACAACACGGTGGGAATGCCATGGGCCTGGTACTGACTGGCTTCCGCGACATAGGCGACCGTATGTGTCGTGTTGGCGCCGGTCAGATGGCGCACCAGCCGTTCGGCCGGCGAATCCTGGTCGGAGCGCATCGGTGGCACGGCTTCCAGGGCGTGGAGTTCTGCGCCGGCGCGGGTGTTGGCGGCTTGCATGGCGGGATGAATTTCGTTTTCGATATGGTTCCGCACCTTTGTGACGATCGCATCCGCGTCGGTTTCGGGCAGGGGCCGGAACTCCCATTTCACAATGCACCGCTCGGCGATGATGTTGAGCGCCTCACCGCCCTGAATGGTGCCGATGTTGAAGGTGGTCCAGGGGGGATCGAAGGGGCTGTCAGGATCTGCCGCGTCGCGAATCTCGGCGGCGAGGCCGGTGAGGAAATCGATGAACCGGGCGGCATGCACGATGGCGTTCACGCCGAGATGCGGTGCGCTCGAATGCGCGGCCACGCCGGTAAAGACGGTTTCAAAGCCACGGATTCCCTTGTGCCCGGAGACAATCTGCATGCTGGTCGGTTCACCGACAATGGCCACAGCGGGCATCGGTACGACAGCGCCAAGCTGGTCGATCATCCGCCCGACCCCCTTGCAGCCCACCTCCTCGTCATAGGTGAGACCGATATGGATTGGTGTCTTCAGATCAGCCCGGGCCAGCGACGGGACGCGGGCAAGAACGGCTGCAATGAACCCCTTCATGTCGGCCGTACCGCGCCCGAAGTGGCGGGTCTGGCCATCGACCTCGCGGGTATCGAGCAGGAACGGGTCGGACGCCCAGTCCTGTCCGGCAACCGGCACGACGTCCGTGTGTCCCGACAACAGGACCCCGCCGGCAATGTCCGGACCGATGCGGGTAAGCAGATTGGTCTTGCTTCCGTCATCGCTGGGTATCCGGCGTGATTCAACGCCATGGCGCGACAGGTAGTCCTCCACGAACTCGATGAAGTCGAGATTGGAGAGATGGGACGTGGTGTCGAAACCGATCAGTTGCGCCAGCAACTCGAGGGTCCGCGAGGGGTCATCCGTCATCGCTAGTTCCGCCAGAAGGCCGGGGTCAGAATGACGAGCACCGTGAACAGCTCGAGACGGCCGAGCAGCATCCCGGCCGAGAGCATCCATTTGGCGGCATCGGGCAGATCGGCGAAGGTGCCCACCGGTCCGATGGTCGGACCGAGGCCCGGACCCACATTGGATATGGCCGTGGCGGCCCCGGACAGACTGGTCAGGAAGTCCAGGCCGAGCGCGCTCAGCCCCAGGGCCAGCAGAATGAAGACCAGGATGTAGAAGAACACGAAGCCCAGAACGGAAAGCGCGATTTCTTCGGTCACCGGGTTACGGTTGTAATGCGGGATGAACACGCCGTGGGGCTGCAGCAGGCGTTTGATCTGCATCGAGGCGATGGCATAGAGCACCTGAAACCGGAAGATCTTGATGCCGCAGGTGGTTGAACCGGCGCAGCCGCCGATAAACATGATCACGAAGAAGATGATCAGCGGGAAGGTGCCCCAGGTGTCAAAGGCCGCGGTCGCATAGCCCGTCCCAGTAATGATGGACACCGTGTTGAAGGCGGCGGCCCGGATCGATACGCCGAGGCCGAGTTCGTGGGACAGATAGAGCGGCAGGGTGATGATGCTGATCACCCCGACGACAATGGCGAGAAACCAGCGGACCTGTGAATCACGCCACAGGCTCTCGGGCCGTCCGCGCGCAGCCTGAAGATAGAGCACGAAGGGAAGCGCGCCGGTGATCATGAAGGCGATGGCAATGGCATCGATGGCGGCATTGTCGAAAACCCCGATGCTGGCATCCGAGGTCGAAAAGCCGCCGGTCGCAATGGTGGTCATGGCATGAGCAACGGCATCGAAGCCGGGCATCCCGGCAATCCAGTAGCCCAGGGCGCAGATCAGGGTCAGGCCCAGATAGATGGATCCGATCGCGGTGGAGGTCTGCGCGGCGCGGGGCAGAACCTTTTCCGATGTATCGGAACTCTCAAGCCGGAAAATCTGCATACCGCCGACCTGCAGCATCGGCAGCACGGCGATGGCTGTCACGATGATACCGATCCCGCCCAGCCACTGAAGCAGGGCACGCCAGAGAAGAATGCCCGGCGGGGCCGCGTCCAGACCGATGATCACGGTCGATCCGGTGGTGGTGATGCCCGACATGGCTTCGAAGAAGGCGTCGGCGAAGCTCAGATTCAGGCCTGCGAAGGCGAAGGGCAGCGCGGCGAAGACCGTCATGCCCAGCCAGCTCAATGTGGTCAGAACGAAGGCCTCGCGAATCCCGACTTTCATATCGCCGCCGCGGGTCGTCAGGATCAGCGACACGCCGATGAACAGCGTCAGCCCGGCCGAGGCGGCAAAGACCTGCCAGTCCCTGTGGCCGGTGGCCACATCGACCAGGGCGGGCAGCACCATGGCGATGGCGAGCGTCGAGAGCAGGACGCCGAGGATAAACAGGATGGGTCGGAAATCGAGCACGCGGAACATCACACGGCGGGGGCCGTGTCCATTTTTCCTTGTTCTGACAAGGCGGGCTTACAGGGCTTTGTCGGTCGGCGCGATGATTGGCGAAAATGCCCCGTCTGTCCAGCGTTGAGCGCGCTTTATCCGGCGTTGGAACTTGGATTTCCGATAAAGGACAAGAACTCCCGCCGCGTGTCCGATCCCTGCCGGAAGGCGCCGGTCATGCGGCTGGTGACCATGGTCACGCCGGGTTTGTGGACCCCGCGGGTGGTCATGCACTGGTGTTCGGCCTCAATCACCACGGCCACGCCCTTGGGCTGCAAGACTTCCTCGATGCAATTGGCGATTTGCGCAGTCAGTTTTTCCTGAATTTGCAGGCGTTTGGCATAGGCATCGGCGACCCGCGCCAGCTTGCTGATCCCGACAACCCGTTTTTCGGGCATATAGCCGATATGAATCTTGCCCAGGATCGGCGCCAGGTGATGCTCACAGTAGGATTCCATGCGGATGTCGCGCAGGACGACCATCTCGTCATAGCCCTCGACCTCCTCGAAAGTGCGCTCGAGGAATTCCAGCGGGTCTTCGCGGTAGCCCGCAAACCACTGTTCGAAGGCGCGCGCCACCCGGGCCGGGGTGTCGATCAGACCCTCGCGGTGGGGGTCGTCGCCGGCCCAGCGCAACAGGGTGCGCACGGCATCTTCGGCTTCGCTGCGCTGCGGCGCGTCGATCTTGCGGGGGTTGTCTTCAGCCATGGTCTATTCCGTACTTGCAGGGATGGCGGCGGCGCTGTCAAAAATTTTTTACGCCGGAAGTACCTAACTTGGATCAATTCCAAACGATTTCTAGTTTGGACGTACCACCTGATGCGGACTGTCCAGCGAGAACGCGGGAATGTCCACCTCGATCAGATCACCTTCATCGGTTTGCATCTCGTAGGAGCCGACCATGATACCCGAAGGCGCGTTCAGCGGGGTGCCGCTGGTGTATTCGAAGGATTCGCCGGGTTCGAGCACCGGCTGCTCACCAACCACGCCCGCACCGCGGACCTCCTGAACCACGCCATTGGCGTCGGTGATCCGCCAGTGGCGCGAACGCAACTGAACGGTCTCGAAGCCGTCATTCTCGATCCGCACCTGATAGGCCCAGACATAGTGGTCTTCGTCGGGCTCCGACTGGTCTTCCAGATAGATGGGCGTGACGGTGACCGAGATGTTCTGTGTTTTTTGCGTGTACATGCCTGTGTTCCCAACGCCCCGACTCGCACCGGGGTGAATTTACGGGCGAATTTGGCAACAAGCAGACCCAAAAGTCCAGTGTGGCACATTGCGTCTTTTGGGGGAGCCACGATGTCGGGAGATATCAGCTTTCTTGCGTCGCCGGGGGGCTTCACGATAGAACTGCGCCTCGCGCGGCGGGTGTAGCTCAATGGTAGAGCAGAAGCTTCCCAAGCTTACGACGAGGGTTCGATTCCCTTCACCCGCTCCAACTCCCCGTTAACATCGGTCTCATCGGCATCCGACGCGGATTTCCGGTTATTTGTATTAATCATCAGTATTATGATTATAATTATGAATAACTGGCGACCGAGTCATGTCATCGACCGAACACGACGGCGTGCTGCGCACCTTCCGGGTGGTCAGCGTCCGCTTGGCGATGCGTCAGGCCGGACCTTCGTTCGGCTTGCGCCGGTTTTCGCGGACGATCGAATAGTAGTTCCCGAGAAAGATCAGCCCGGCCCCGGCGAGTACCAGAAGTTCGGCGGATTCGCTGTAGAGCGCCAGGCCGACCAGAACGATCAGCGGCAGGCGCATGAAATCCATGGGTACCACGATGGTCTGATCCGCCAAGGACAATGCCTTGGCGGTGCAGAAATGGGCCGACAGCCCGACCGCTCCGATCACCATCAGCCAGAACAGCTGCAGCAGGCTTGGCGTCACCCAGACAAAGGCCGAAAGCAATATTCCCAGCGGCAGTTGAATCACGGACATGTACAGCAGGATCGTCATCGGCGAATCCGTCCGTGTGAGGAATTTGGTCAGGGTCAGGGTGATCGCGAAACCGACCGCGGCCCCGAGGACTGCAAAGGCGCCGGGTTCGATCACCGCGAAACCCGGACGCAGGATCACCAGGATGCCGACAAATCCGAAGACCAGTGCGACGATCCGACCCCGGTTGAGACGCTCGCCCAGGAAGAGTACGGCGAGAATTGTCGCCCAGATCGGGGTCGTGAATTCGATCGCGAAGACTTCGGCCAGGGGCAACAGCCCGATCCCGGTGATCCAGCCGAGTTGGGCGGCAAAATGCACCAGGTTGCGGCCGAACTGGGTTCCCATCCGCGTTGTTCGCCAGACCGCCGTGCCGGCTCTCAGCGCAAACGGCAACAGGATGACCAGCGCCCCGATACTGCGGAACAGCATGATCTGAAAGCTGTGAATGTCCTGCGAGATTTCGCGGACGGCAACGGCCATCAGCGAGAAGGACAGCAGCGTTCCGGTCATCCAGAAGACCGCCCGGATCACCGGCGTCACGGTTTTGGCTCCCCCGGGGGCGTCAGGCGTCGTGGAATCGTTCAGTCGAGCTTGTCCACGCCAAGATCGTCGGCAACCTTGGCCAGATTCTCCAGCAGCGGGTCGGGCATCGGAACACCCTCGGCCGTGCGCTCGCGATAGGCTGCATGAGCCGATTCACCCGGCAGACGCACCCGGTCGAAGCCACCCATGGTGGGGGAACCGCGCATCTGCTTGATTACCTCGTCGATCTCGCGCTTGAACTCGGCCGGGTCGATGAAGGCCTCGATATTGATCGCTAGATAGAACTGGCCGGTGTTTGTCACGGACGACGCATCTGCGTTCATATCGACGACGTTTCGTCCGAAATTGGCGCCGTTCAGGGTGCCGCCCAGGATGCCGAAGATCAGGGCCAGGCCATAACCTTTCGGGCCACCGATGGGCAGCAGGAACCCGGTATCGGCTTTGCTGGCGTCGGTCAGTGGCGTGCCGTCCCGGTTCAGCATCCAGCCTTCGGGCATCTCCATCCCGCGCTGGGCATAGACCTTGACCTTGCCGTAGGAGGTCACCGTTGTCGCCATATCGAGGATGATGGCGTCTTCCTTGTCGCCGGGAATCGAAACCGCGATGGGGTTGGTCGAGAGCAGCATCTCCGTCCCGCCCCAGGGCGGCAGGTGATTGGCACTGCCCACCGCCACATATAACCCGATCATGTTGTGTTCCATGGCCATGTTCGAATAGACCGACGCGGCGCCGGCGTGGTTCGAATGATGCAGGCCGACCCAGCCGACCCCGGCGGTCCTGGCCTTTTCGATGGCCATATCGGCGGCCTTCTTCACCACCAGATGTCCCATGCCGTTGTCGCCGTCGAGCAGCGCGGTGGCGGCGAACTCACGCTCCACCTTCATCTCGGGGGTCGGATTGAAGCCGCCTGCTTTCAGGCGTCCGATATAGCCGGGCAGCCGGAAGATGCCGTGGGAATCCTTGCCGAGCATATCCGCCTCGGCCATCAGGTGGGCAACGGTCGCGGCATCGGCATCGGGCATGCCCGTGGCGGCAAGGCAACGGGCCATGAAGGCCTCGATCATATCGCGCGTAAATCGCTGCATCGGCTTGGCGTCGTCTGGCATTTTCTGTTCCCCCAAAAAAAAGATTCGTTCCTCACGAACAGCATACCCGCAAATTCTCCAGCAGGGGAGTGGGGGAAGCCCGATTCAGTCATGCCGGGACGGAACAGCCTCTAAAGCCGTTCGGCCTTCGCCAGAATACGCTCCATGGATCGCAGGACCGGCAATTCGATCAGCTTGCCGTCCACAACCACCAGGCCGGAATCCGCTTCGGCAAAGGCCGCGACAACTTTTTTCGCATAAGCGACCTCTTCCGTGCTGGGCGAAAAGATCGCGTTGATCATGGCGATCTGTTTGGGATGAATCGACCCTTTGCCGGTGAAGCCCAGCCGTGCGCTCGCTTCGGCTTCCTGCCGCAAACCGCCTTCATCGCCCAGATCGAGCCAGGGCACGTCGATCACATCAATGCCGGCGCCGGCGGCCGCATGTACCACCCGCGAGCGGGCATAGAGCAGGGACTCCCAGCCATAGGCGCAGCGCAGATCGGCGGCGAGATCGACGCCTCCGAAGAGCAGCGCATCAACGCGCTTGCTCGCCTGCGCGATTTCATAGGCCGCTTCGAGGCCCGGATTGGTCTCGATGATGACCTGCAGGCGCGTCGTGTGTCCGACGCCCTCAAGAGCTTCGGCCACGCGCCGGACTTCTTCGGGTGCATTGACCTTCGGCAACATCAGGGCTGGCGGCGGGGACGCAGAGTCGAGGACGGCGCTGAGGTCGGCTTCTCCTTCGGGTGAGCCGAGCATATTGATCCGTACGATGCGCTCCACGCCGTCATCGGCCTGGGGTTCGGCGAAAATACCCAGCATGTTCTCGCGGGCGGCGTCCTTGTGCTGCGGGGCGACGCCATCTTCCAGTTCGACGCAGACGATATCTGCGCCTGAGGCCAGGGCCTTGCCGAACATGGAAGGATCGGTGCCTGGCGAGAAGATGAAACTGCGGCGCGATTGAATGACGGACATATGTGTCTCCGGTATCAGCGGTTGGCTCTCTGCTTGACGTGTCAGGTGACGTGTTAGGTGACAGTGTCGGGTGGGATCGAATAGGTGCCCGTCGCGTGGGCAATGGGGTCGTCCAGACCTTCGGAATAGATCGTGACTTCGATCACGGCAAGCCGGCGCCCCAGTTTCAGGACCTTGCAGTCGGCGATCATATCGACGGGTTCGGGTTTGCGCAGGAAGTTGATGTTCAGGTTTGTCGTGACCGCCAGGGCAACTTCGCCGATGGCGCCAAGCAGGGCTGCGTACATGCCGTAATCGGTCAGGGCCATCATGGCCGGACCGCTGATCGTGCCGCCGGGCCGTGTCAGGTCCGGCTTGAAGGGCAGGCGCACCCGCGCGGTCCCATCGCCGATCGTTTCGGCATGGCACCCGGCCTGAACGGCCAGGGGCAACTCGCGGCGGGTGAGTTCATTGAATGTTTCGGCGGTCATACCGGACATGGCGATTTCCGGATGCAGTACGGGTGCAAGAAGCACGCAATCTAGCGCGGCAGGTTTGTGTCCGATAGCCGCCATGCTAACCTTTGCGCAAGCCCCGTCCGGGGCAAATAATGAATTTTGGGGAGTGTCATCTGATGTTGAAGGTTGCTGTTGTCGGTCTCGGTTGGTGGGGGCAACACGTTGCCGCTGTGCTGCAAAGCAGCCGCAAGATGAAGGTTGTCGCCGGGGTCGAGTTGAAGCCGACGGCGGCGGTCCGCAAGCACGCCAAGGCGACCGGGTATAAGCTTATCAAGGACTTTCAGGACGCCCTGGACGACCCGGAAATCGAAGGTGTCATCCTCACCACGCCCCACTCCACCCATGAAGAGCTTGTGCTGCGTGCGGTGAAGGCCAACAAGCAGATTTTCTGTGAGAAGCCGCTCTCGCTGACAGCCGCCAGTGCCAAGCGCATGGTCCGGGCCTGCGAGAAAAAAGGTCTAGTGCTCGGGCTCGGCCATGAGCGTCGCTACGAAACGGCCATGGAAAAGCTGGCCGACATGGTGGCCAAGAAGGAACTCGGTACCATCGTCGCCGTGGAAGGCAATTTCTCCCACGACAAGTTCAAGGACATGAAGAAGGACAACTGGCGCGGCAATCCCAAGGATGCGCCCGCCGCCGGCTGGACCGGGATGGGTGTGCATCTGACCGATCTGTTCATCAGCATGTTCGGGCCGATCCAGCAGATCCGCGCGATCTCCGACCGCCGGGTCCTCGATCTGCCGAGCGGTGATGTCGCTTCGACCCAGTTCACCTTCAAGGACGGTACCATGGGGACCATCAACGTCGTCTCGATCACGCCCTTCTATGGCCGCCTGACGGTCTTCGGTGACAAGGCCTGGGTGGACATTCACGAGATGGCGCATCCGGAGAATCCGGGCGACACCCACATGACGATCGGTACAGTCGACGGGAAGCGGACGACAAAAATCTACAAGCCGCGCGATACGGTGAAGATGAACTTCGAGGCCTGGGCCGATGCGGTGGCCGGCAAGAAGCCCTATCGCTTCACCAATGCGGAACGGATCGAGAATGTGGCCGTGCTCGAAGCGCTGGCGACCTCGACCAAGACAGGTAAGCCCGAGCGTGTGCGCAATTAGCGTGTACCGTCTCGGGTCGCTGTCATGAAATTCGGACTGTTTGGCGGGGCATCCTCGCGTCTTGGCGGGGTGGCCCGGGACAGCACCCAGGGTTATCGCGATTTCATTGACTATATCGTCGAAGCCGAGGATCTGGACTACCACTCGGTCTTTCTGGTGGAGCATCACTTCACCGGCTTCGGTCAGGTCGCTGCCTCGCTCAACCTGTTGACCTATCTGGCGGCGCGGACGCAAAGGATGCGGCTGGGCACAGCGGTCGTCGTTCTGCCATGGCACAATCCGGTCCTGCTGGCCGAGCAGGCCGCGACGGTCGATCTGCTGTCGGGCGGGCGTCTGGATTTCGGGGTCGGCAAGGGCTACCGCGCCAACGAGTTCCACGGTTTCAATGTGAAGGCCGATGAGGCCCAGGAGCTGTTTCTGGAATCTCTCGATGTGATCCGCCGCGCCTGGACCTCGGAAGAACGCTTCACCCGTATCGGCAAGCACTGGACCTTTCAGGATATCGTCGTCGAGCCGCCGCCGATCCAGCACCCGCATCCGCCGCTCTGGCTGGCGGCGGGCAGTGAAGAGGGCCTGACCTGGGCGGCCGAGAACCGGTTCAACCTGTTGCTCGATCAGATCGCCTCCTTCTCGGCGATCCAGGAACGGTTCGAGACCTATCGGAACGCCGTCGAAGCGTCCGGCGGGACCTTCGATCCCATGAACGTTGCGGTGGCTCGTGCGCTGCACATCACCCTCACCGAAGCCGAGCGCGAGGAAGCACACCAGCAGCGCTCGCGCCTGCTCAGCGGTATCTCGCGCCTGTCGCGGATCCGCAAGGGCGGTGGCCCCCAATCGACCATGCTGCAATACAACGACACCCGCCCTTGCGACCGAGGACGGCGCACTGATCGGCCCGCCGGAGGAAATCCTCGACCGCCTGTCGCGCACGCGTGAGGGCGGGATCGAGAATGTCCTACTGATCGATATCACCGGTTCTCGGGAATCGCTCCGCACCTTCCGGGATGAAGTCATGCCCGCGCTGGAGTAGGGGTGTTGTCGGACGGCTTTGTCAGAAGATGGCCTCACGCTGAGCTTGTCGAAACATGAGGTTGTCGCCCTCGCCCTTCGTCAGGCTCAGGGTGAGGGCCAAGGCAAAAAGAAAGAGGGCCGCACGTTTGTGCGGCCCTTTCTGATTCCTGTTTGTGAAACCTACTTACTTGGATTTGCCGTCCCAGCTCACAACCTTGTTCTTGTGTTCGCCCAGGCCGTCGATGCCCATGGTGATCACATCGCCCGGCTTCAGGAATTTCGGCTTCGGCTTCATCCCCAGGCCGACGCCCGACGGGGTGCCCGAGTAGATAACGTCACCCGGATGCAGGGTGATCATGTTCGACAGGTAGCTGATGATGTCGGCGCAGGAGAAGATCATGTCCTTGGTGGACTCTTCCTGCATGCGCTCGCCGTTGACGTCGAGCCAGACATTGAGGCGCTGCGGGTTCTTGATCTCATCGGTGGTCACCAGCCACGGGCCAAGAGGGCCGAAGGTGTCGGAGCTCTTGCCCTTCACCCATTGTCCGCCGCGTTCTATCTGATAGCTGCGTTCGGACACGTCGTTGCCCGCAGCGTAACCGGCCACGTATTTCAGCGCATCCTTCTTGCTGACATACTGCGCCTTGCGGCCCATCACGAAGCAGAGTTCGACTTCCCAGTCGCCCTTCTTGGCGCCCTTCGGCAGCACGATGCGATCATTCGGACCGGTCAGCGGGCAGGTCTTAGTGAACAGGATCGGCTCATCGGGAATCTTCATCCCGGCTTCGGCGGCGTGCTTGGCGTAGTTCAGGCCGATGGCGAAGACGCGGCGCTCGACCACAGGGGCACCAATGCGCGGACGGCCCTTGACCAGCGGCAGGCGCTTGGGGTCGCGCTTGCGGATGGCGGCCAGACCGCGAGGGGACAGAACGTCCGGGGTGATGTCATCAACGACCTTGGACAGGTCGCGAATGTTGCCGTTGTCGTCGAGCAGGCCGGGCTTTTCTTTGCCCGCCGGTCCGTAGCGCAAAAGTTTCATGTTGTTCTCCCAAATTTCGGATTTTGCCGCACCAGAAATGGCCGGATGTCGAATCCCGGCGCGTGTTGTAACCCGCTTGGCAGGACTTGGAAACCGTTCCTTTGCAGCGGCGGCGCGGGTTCAGCCGAGCTTGTCGAGGCGAAGTTCGACGCTTTCACCGAGCCACATGGCGTGGGTCGAGTGATCGGCCACCGTGTCGCCGGTCTCGGGATGGAGCAGGATGTTCAAGCCCCGGCGGTTGAGTGCCAGCCAGGGAATCAGACTGGCGAAGACGTCGGGTTCGAATGCGACCTGATAGCTCCAGTGCGGATGCGGGCCGACCGGTTTGTCGTGCCAGCGCCCTAACACGGTTTCGAAGCGGTCGTCGATCTCCGCACGCAGGGCTTCGGCGTCGGGCTTGCTCGCCGCGTCGTAATAGACATGGGCATGGTAGCCGGTGATTTCGGGTGTGTTTTTTTCCATGGCGTCAAACTAACCTCACAGTGCGGCGGGTCAATATCATGCCATGTGAAATCCTGAAAATTCGCCAGAGTTTCGGTTGACGGCTCAAGAACCGGCTTGTTTTACTGCGGATGACTGCCGCGCACGGTGCTCTGGCCGGGCGTGTTTCGATCTGCGGTTGCGGTTGGGGGTGATTTGATTTGCCCGCGGCCTCGAATGTGGGGACGCGTCCCGAAGACGCGGTCAAACGGGATGCAGGCGCCAGCAGGAGAAGCGCCGTGACAGCCTCCGGTACCGAACCGGTCCTTCTCGACGCGCATCCGCGCGACCGGGAACAATTGCTCGACCACTTCAACTGGGTGCGCGGTGAGACCGAGCGTCTGGTTACTCCCCTGTCGCCCGAAGATCAGGTTGTACAGTCCATGCCCGATGCCAGTCCGGCGAAATGGCATCGCGCACATATGACCTGGTTTTTCGAGACCATGATCCTGGCGCCGTTTCAGGACGGTTACACGCCGATCGATCCCCATTATACGTTTCTGTTCAATTCCTATTACGACACAGTCGGCGCGCGCCATCCGCGGCCCGATCGAGGCTTGCTGACCCGGCCGAGCGCCGATCAGGTCACCGCATACCGCAGCCATGTGGATGCCGGGATGCGGGTGCTGATCGCCGATGCGCCCGATGACATCTGGGCGCAGGCCGCACCCCTGATCGTGCTGGGACTTCATCATGAACAGCAGCACCAGGAGTTGCTGCTGATGGACATCCTGCACGCCTTTTCAAAGAACAGCGTGGCCCCGGCCTACCAGACCTATCGCGCCGCGCCTGCGCGCAAGGCGCCCGACCTGCGCTGGCACGATCATGACGGGGGGCTGGTCGAGATCGGCCACGACCGGACGAATTTCGCCTTCGACAATGAGGGCCCGCGCCACAAAGTGTATCTGGAGCCTTTCCGGCTGGCCTCGCGGTTGGTGACCAATGCCGAGTGGAAGGCTTTCATGGCCGATGACGGCTATCGCCGGCCGGAACTCTGGCTCTCGGATGGATGGGCCACGGTCGGTGACACCGGCTGGGATGCGCCGCTCTACTGGCAGGAAGTCGATGGCGAATGGCTGAGCATGTCGCTGTCCGGCCTGCAGCAGATCAATGACCAAGCGCCGGTCTGTCACGTCAGTCTCTACGAAGCGGATGCCTATGCCCGCTGGGCGGGCAAGCGGTTGCCGCGCGAAGCGGAGTGGGAAGTATTTGCAGCCGAGCAACCGGTGCGCGGAAATCTTCTGGGGTCCGGCCTCCTGCGGGCCGCGCCCGCAACGGGAGAGGATCCGGATGCGCCCGAACAGATGTTCGGCGATGTGTGGGAGTGGACACAGAGCCCCTATGTCCCATATCCCGGTTTCAGGCCCGTCACGGGCGCCGTCGGTGAGTACAACGGAAAATTCATGGCCAATCAGTTTGTTTTACGCGGTGGCGCCTGCATCACCCCGGAAGGGCATGTGCGCGCGACCTATCGCAATTTCTTCTATCCCCCCATGCGCTGGATGTTTGCTGGAGTCCGGTTGGCAGATGATCGATGAGCGGCACGAGCGCGGATGTGCTGGGACCGCTGCACGACTATGTGGAATACGACCACGCTTCGGATAATTTCCTCGAAGACGTTCTGACCGGTTTGCGGCAGTCCCCCAAGACTCTGTCGAGCAAGTATTTTTACGACGAGCGGGGCTCACAGCTCTTCGACGATATTTGCGAACTGCCCGAATACTATCCCACCCGCACGGAGATGGCGTTGCTGCGCGCAATCTCCGGTGATGTTGCGGAACTGGTCGGCGAAGGCGCGACGGTCATCGAGTTCGGTAGCGGCTCGAGCACGAAGATCCGGATTCTTCTCGATGCGCTCGAGTCACCCCTGGCCTATGTGCCGGTCGATATTTCGCGCGAGCATCTCCTGATGTCAGCCAAGGATCTTGCCGACGCCTATCCCGATCTGCGGGTGGCTCCGGTCTGCGCGGATTACACCCAGTCCTTTGATGTGCCCGAGATCGAGGGCGAGAAGGTGCGCGCCGGTTTCTTCCCGGGTTCGACCATCGGCAATTTCACCCGCGATCAGGCGGTCTCGTTTCTCAAGGCGGCGGCCCTCGATCTGGGACAGGGTAATGGCCTCCTGATCGGTGTCGATCTGCGCAAGGACGAGGATATTTTGCGCGCGGCTTACAATGATGCCGCCGGCGTGACGGCGGCGTTCAACCTGAACCTGCTGACCCGGATCAATCGCGAACTGGACGGGCATTTCGATCTCGACAGCTTCACCCACGACGCATGCTGGGTGGCCGACAAGGGCCGGATCGAGATGCATCTGGTCAGCACGCGCGATCAGGATGTCACCGTGGATGGTGAAGTGTTCCATTTCGCCGCGGGTGAGAGCATCCACACCGAGGATTCCCACAAATACGATATCGAGGGGTTCCGGGCGCTTGCGGGTGAGGCGGGCTGGAATGCCGTCGAAAGCTGGACCGATCCGGACGAACTCTTCTCTATCCACCTGCTGCGGGTCGCCTGACCGTCATCGTCATGCGCGGACTTGATCCGCGTGTCTCACCTCGGTTTGTTCTGCGGCACAGCTGGGCGCTAGCGGTGCTCGGCGCCGACCGCTTCCGAAATATGAGAGAATCCGTCGCGGGTGAGGCGTGCGGCGATATCGCACTTGATCTCCTGGACGAGGCCCGGTCCGGCATAGACCAGACCCGTATAGAGCTGCACGAGCGACGCCCCGGCACGGATTTTCGTATAGGCGTCTTCGCCGCTCATGATGCCGCCGACGCCGATCAGGGGCACGTCGCCGGCGGTGTGGACGTAAACCTTGCGCAACATTTCGTTGGCCATTTCGAAGAGGGGCGCGCCGGACAGCCCGCCGCGCTGTGCGGCATTGGCGCTGCGCAGCGATGACGGGCGTGCCGTCGTGGTGTTGCACAGGGTGATGGCATCGATGCTTGCCGTCCGCATCACCGCGATCAACTCGTATAGCTGATCGTCATCCAGGTCCGGGGCCAGCTTGCCGAAGAAGGCTGGCCTGGCCCCCGAGGCATCGCGTGCTTCGTTCAGGCGGGCCAGCAAATCCTCGAGCGCTTTCGGTTCGAGAAAGACCTGTCCGTTGGCCGAATTCGGGCAGGAGATGTCGATGGTCAGGAAGTCGGCCACCGGCGCGAATTGTGCGACCAGTGTGACGAAATCCTGAGCGGGGTCCTGGCTGTCACTGTTGGCGGCCAGGTTGACGCCCAGCGGGTGGTCCGCGCGTTTGGCGGCGCGCACCCGCTCGAGGATGACCTGCGCACCTTCATTGTTGAAGCCGAGGCGATTGATGGCGGCACGATCTTCGGCGAGGCGGAAGAGGCGCGGCTTCGGATTGCCGGGCTGGGGCAGGGGTGTGATACCGCCGATCTCCACAAAGCCACCGCCCATGCCACGTACGCCGGGGATCACCGCCGCGTTCTTGTCGAAGCCTGCCGACACCGCCACGGGGTTGGCGAAGTGCATGCCGCACAACTCCTGGCGCAGCGCCGGGAAGTCGTCGGCGCGCTCGTGCGGGCCCAGCCCGGCGGAAAGGCCACGCAGGGCAGCGCTGTGCCCGGTCTCTGCGGGCAGAAGCCGCAGCAGGGCGGCGCTGATTTGATGTGTCATGCTCAAGGTGGCGCGAGCCTAACCCAGCAGCGGGCGCCGGCAAAGTGTCCGGTCAGGAACTGCCGCCATGACCGCTGGCCATTCGGGGGGCGAGCCATGTGTTGACCTCTGTGCCGGCGCGTTCGATCTCGGCGGGACGGTGCCGGGCCATCACCTTGTTGCGCAGTTCGAGGGCGATGGCGTTGCCCTGAATCGCGGCGATCGAGGCCCAGATATAGGCCTGGGCATAGTCGCGTTGGGCCCCGCGTCCGCGCGCATAGGCCTGGGCGAGGCGAAGCTGGGCCTCGGGGTCGTTTTTCTCGGCCGCCCGGGTCCACCAGGTAACGGCTTCGAAAGGTTCGCGGGGTCCGCGTATGCCCTCGTTGTAGAGATCGCCCATACGGGTCTCGGCTTTTGCCAGGCCCTGGCGGGCGGCCGTTTCGATCCATTCTTATCCGGCCTCGCGATCGCGGTGTCCGGCAAGCCCCGTCAGCAGTGACGTGCCGAGCAACAGCTGCGCTTCGGCATGTCCGCGTTCGGC
>JAYQBG010000001.1:129871-189632 GCA_038137215.1 Alphaproteobacteria bacterium | reverse complement strand
TGAGCCATTTCAGGGCTGCCGGTCCGTCCTTGACCGTGCCTTCGCCAAAATAGAACTGCCGGCCGAGCAGATAGGCCGCATCGGCATAGCCCTGTTCGGCCGACAGCCGATAGAGCGTATGAGCCTCGGCGGCATCCTGTCTGCCGCCGATCTCTTCCTCGAACATCCGCCCGAGAACGGCCTGGGAAGGCGGATAGTTCGATTCGGCAGATTTCTCGAAGCACCGCCGTGCCGTTTCGGGGTCCGCGTCGATGCCCTGGCCGAGTAGATAGATCGTGCCCAGCAACCATTGCGCTGCCGGATTGCCGCGCTCGGCATCGGGCTCGGCCTCGATCCGGGCGGCCTCGGAATCCTTTGCGTTGTAGCGCTCGAAGGCGGTGGCGAAACTGGCATGGCCGGAGTCCGAGGCGCCCGCCAGAATCGCGATTGCGAACAGCGTCGTGATGGCGCGCAGGGCTGAAGCGCGAAGGCTGCCATTCCCGACCATGAACTCACCCCCAAATATCTGCCGTTTTTTCAAACCGCAGCAGATCCCGCGGCAAGACTAGCAGATGAAAAATTGGCGTCCATGATCCTTTTGACCCGTCAACGATTATGCGCGCGAACCTGTCAGAACGTCCGACACAAAGTCCGTTACGGCCGTGACCGCCAGATCGAGTGTCTGGTCTTCGGTGTAGCCGGACCGCTTGCGCGGAACGAAGGAATGATCGCCGTCCGGAATCCACCTCACCTGCACCGGCGGCTCGATGCGGTAGCTCGCAACCTCGTCCGGTTTGCCGAACGGATCGCGTTCGCCGTGAAGGATGAGTGTGGGTTTGACGGCGTCCCGGAGCGGCTCCAGGCGGGTCTTTTCGGGTTTGCCGGGTGGATGGAACGGATAACCGAGACACACCACACCGGAGATGCGGTCCTGGTTGTCTGGATCGGCGGCATAGATTGCCGCGCTGCGCCCGCCCATGGACTTCCCGCCGATAAACACAGGCGCATCCATGGGCCCGAGCGCATCGAGCCCATCGAGCACTTCGGTCCAGCGTTGCAGCAGCACCGGCATCCGGTCCGGCCCGCGCCGCTTTCCGTCTTCGCGACGCCTGGCCATATAGGCGAACTCGAACCGCACGACGCGCAAGTGTGCTGCCGCGAGGCCCGCGGCGATGGTGGTCATATAGGGGGTGTCCATGGGCGCGCCGGCACCATGGGCGAGTACGACCGTCGCCCGGGCGTGCGCCTTCGGGCCGTCGATCAGCATGGGAACGCGCCCCTCAGTCGCGCGGCGTCAGCTGAACGACGGAGTTCTTGTTGAGCAGATGCACGGTGCCGTTCTCGTCGATGAACGGGAAGAACGGCTCGGGCGAATTCATCAGGTCCTGGATGCGCGTGGTGGCTTCGACGAAAACCTGGCCGCGAACCTGCGCACCGTTCTGCAACGCCACATCGGCGTGAACGCGTACTTTGGGAACTCTCGGAAAGCGAATGGCCATCGTTCTGTCGGGTCCGGTTGTTCGCGCGCATACACGAGATGTGCAAGGCTCTGCTAGAATGGCCTTCAAACGGTTTAGGAGTGGTAAATGTCGTCATCTGAATTGGTATCCCTGAGTGCGCGTGAGGCGGTTTCCCGCCTGAAATCAGGTGAAATCACACCCCTCGAGCTGATCGATGCGGCCGAAGAACGCATCGCAGCCGTCGATCCGGCTGTCAATGCGCTGCCGACGCTTTGCCTCGACATGGCGCGGGATGCCGCAAAATCACTCCCGAAACCCGATAATCCGGGCCCGGGCTGGCTGGCGGGTCTGCCCATCGTGGTCAAGGATGTGACCGATGTGGCGGGCGTGAAGACCACCCATGGCTCGCCGATCTTCGCCGATCATATTTCCGAGCGTGATGATATCTCGGTCGAGATTCTGAAGAAGAACGGCGCTCTTGTGATCGGCAAATCCAACACTCCGGAATTTGCCGCGGGCGCCAACACCTTCAACGAGGTTTTCGGCAAGACCCTGAATCCCTGGAACACGGACATGACCTGCGGCGGCTCGTCGGGCGGCGCGGCAGTGGCGCTGGTCACGGGAATGTCATGGCTGGCCACGGGCACCGATCTGGGCGGCTCCCTCCGGACTCCGGCCAGCTATTGTTCCGTGGTCGGATTGCGTCCGAGCCCGGGCCGGGTGGCGGCCGGACCCCAGCGCGATCCGTTCCAAAGCCTCTCGATGAACGGCCCCATGGCCCGCAATGTGGCCGATGTCGCACTGATGCTGGACGCTGAGGTCGGGGTCCATCCCGGCGCGCCCCTGTCGATGGACGCGCCGGCACGTTCGTTCCAGGACGCCGCACTCAATCCGACCACGCCCCTGCGTGTCGGGTTTACCCCCGATCTGGGTATCGGTCCGGTTGATCCGGAGGTTGCGGAAATCTGCCGAGCCGGCGCGGCACGCTTCGCCGAGGCAGGTGCCGTCGTGGAAGACGCCACGCCTGATTTCTCCGGCGCTCTCGAGATCTTCCAGACCCTCCGCGCGGCGGCCTTCGTGGTCAACCGGGCCCCCCTGCTCGAAAAGCACCGCGACAAGATGAAACCGGAAATGATCTGGAACATCGAGAAGGGCATGAACCAGACCAGCGGAGATATCTCCCTCGCCTTGCGCGAGCGCGGCGCGCTTTGTCAGCGGGTCGCCACCTGGTTCGAGGATTTCGACGTCCTGGCCTGTCCGGCCGCCATCGTCCCGCCCTTCGATGTTGATATGCGCTATCTGGAACGGGTCGGCGATCACGAGTTCGGAAACTATGTGGACTGGCTCTACATCTGCTTTGCGATCACGCTCTCGGGCTGTCCGGCCATGTCCGTTCCGGTCGGCTTCACGCAGTCTGGTCTGCCAATTGGATTGCAGCTTGTCGGACGGCCCCGGGGTGAAGCGGAACTTCTCGGTTACGCGGCACGGCTGGAGGAAATCGTCGGGATTTCCGCGCGAGTGCCTCTCGACCCGCGTCCGGCGCCCTGAAAACGCATCAGGGGTTCAAAGTCGGATTGCGTTGCGCTCATGTTGCGCAGTAAGAAATTCAGGTGATTTCATTGCATCGCAAAACGCAGTTTTGCGGCGAACGGTGAGTTTGTGAGTCGCTGAGACATTCCCATATGTCTTTTTAGTATTTGTTTATCAATGACTTATAATTTTTCACCCAGGGCCTTGCCTTTGCGCATAGTGCGGCGCACCATGTTTTGCAACGCACAATAGAAACAGAGGTTTCCATGTCGGTTGACGCTCTTGAGCCCGCGGTTACCGCGCCGGTTTCCCCCACGCCGAACTTGGTCGATGAGCTAAGCGGTTATTTTTTCGAGGAACTGGAAGTCGGGATGACGGCGGCATATGCCCGCACCATCGGTCCGGCTGATCTGGTGATGTTTGCCGGGATTTCGGGTGACACCAATCCAATGCACCTGAATGAGGAATATGCCGGACAGACCATGTTCGCCGGCACGATCGCGCATGGCATGCTGTGTTCGAGCTTCATCTCGACCGTGGTGGGCACCCGTCTGCCGGGGCCCGGTTGCGTCTATGTCAGCCAGACCCTGAAGTTCAAGGCACCGGTGCGTCCGGGCGACACGGTGACCGCACGTGCGACCGTCACCCAGCTGATTCCGGAAAAGAACCGTGCGGTTCTGGAAACCGTCTGCACCGTCGGAGATAAGGTTGTGATCTCCGGCGAAGCCCAGGTTCTGGTCCCCACCAAAAGCTAGCCCGACGGGCGCGCCATACCCAAAACGACCGGGAATGGCTTGATCGCCGCCCGGTCGGCAGGTACATCGCGCCCATGCGTATTCTTCGTCATTTCACCGGGGTGCCCGACGCCGACAGGGGTGCCTGTGTGGCCCTGGGCAATTTCGACGGCTTGCATCGCGGCCATCAGCATGTGATCGCGACGGCCCGGGACATTGCGCGGGCGGATGGGCGAAAGTTCGGTATCCTCACCTTTGAGCCCCATCCGCGGACATTCTTCGGCAAGGAAACCGAGCCGTTCCGCCTGACGCCATTCCGGATCAAGGTCCGTGAGCTTCAGGCGCTGGGCGCCGACCTGCTCTATGTGCTGCGGTTCGATGAAACGATCGCCAAACGAACTGCCGACAGCTTCGTGACCGATATCCTGCACGAGGGGATCGGCGCATCGCATGTTGTCGTGGGATACGACTTTGCCTTCGGTGCCGGACGGGAGGGCAATCCCGAATACCTCGCGCAGCGGGCCCGGGCGCTCGGATTCGAGGCCAGTGCCGTTCAGCCGGCCCGTGACGAAGTGCAGGAGATCTATTCCTCCACCCTGATCCGGAAATATCTTACCAATGGTCAGCCCCAGCGCGCGGCGGCGCTGCTCGGGCATTTGTGGGAGGTCGAGGGACGCGTCCGCGAGGGCCGCCAGTTGGGGCGTACCATCGGGTTTCCGACCGCGAATGTGGACCTTGGGGAATCGATCCGACCGGCGCGCGGGGTGTATTCGATTCGGGCCGGTGTGCGGGCCGAAGGGCGCATCCGGTGGTATGACGGTGTTGCCAATCTGGGGGTTCGGCCCACGGTCGATGGTGACAATCTGGTGCTGGAGGTTCACCTGTTCGATTTCGAAGGTGATCTCTACGGCACCTATCTGCGTGTTGCCTTTGTTGACTATCTGCGCGCGGAGAAGAAGTTCAACGGAATTGACGAACTCAAGGCGCAGATCGCCGAGGATTCCCGACAGGCGCGCGAGTTGCATCTTGCCCGTTCGCTCGGCGCGGGCGATTTTATCGGCGAGGATATGTAAAAGGTTTGGAAACCGGCGGTTGCCGAGTGGTTCGCCTCGCTCTATAAGCCGCCCCGGTTACCCGGGAACAAAACATGGCCATCGATTACAAGGACACGGTCTTCCTTCCGAAGACAGATTTTCCAATGCGCGCCGGCTTGCCGAAGAAGGAGCCGGAGCTTCTTGCGCGATGGGCCGAGCAGGATTTGTTTGCACGCCAACGCAAGGAATCCGCGGGCCGAGAACCGTTCATCCTGCATGACGGTCCGCCCTATGCGAATGGCCACCTGCATATCGGCCATGCTCTGAACAAGATCCTGAAGGATGTGATCAACCGGTCCCAGCAGATGATGGGTCGGGATTCCAACTACGTCCCCGGATGGGACTGCCATGGCCTGCCGATCGAATGGAAGATCGAGGAAAAGTATCGCGCCGAGGGACAGAACAAGGACGATGTTCCGATCCTGGAGTTCCGCAACGAATGTCGCGAATTTGCCCGACACTGGATCGATGTGCAGTCCGAGGAATTCCAGCGTCTCGGCGTTCTGGGAAACTGGGATGAGCCCTACACGACCATGGCCTATCCGGCCGAGGCCCAGATCGCACGGGAGATCGCGAAGTTCGCGATGAATGGCGGGCTGTATCGCGGCGCGCGCCCGGTGCTGTGGTCGGTGGTCGAAAAGACCGCCCTCGCCGACGCGGAAGTGGAATACGAAGATCATACCTCGCCGTCCATCTATGTGCGCTTCCCCGTGCGCGAAGCCTCCGATCCGGCGGTGGCCGATGCCGCCATCGTCATCTGGACCACGACGCCATGGACCATTCCCGGGAACCGCGCCATCGCTGTCGGGGCGGATCTGGAGTATGTCCGCATTGCCGTTACCGAAGTGACCGAGCACAGCCGCGCCGTGATCGGCGACGAGATCATTCTTGCCGCCGAATTGCTGGAAGCTGCCTGCAAGGATATGGGTGTGGCTGATCACCGGGAGGTGGGACGCCTCAAGGGTGAGGCCATCAAGGGGTCGGTCTGCGCGCATCCTTTGCACGAAAAAGGTTTCGAGCATGAGGTGCCCGTTTACGAAGCGGATTTCGTCACCACCGAACAGGGCACGGGATTTGTCCATATCGCGCCAAGCCATGGTGAGGACGACTTCCATCTTGGCCGTGCGCACGGTCTTCCGGTGCCCGATATGGTGGATGAGAGCGGCTGCTATTTCGAGCATGTGCCGCTGTTTGCCGGCATGGCTGTCCTCACCCCCGATGGCGAAGAAGGCGAAGCCAACGGGGCGGTGATGAGCGCGCTGGAGGGAGAGAACAGCCTTCTTGGCCGGCGCAAGCTGGTACATTCCTATCCCCATTCCTGGCGATCCAAGGCGCCGCTGATTTTCCGCAACACGTCGCAATGGTTCATATCCATGGAGACCAACGAATTGCGGGAAAAGGCGCTCAAGGCCATTGAAGAGACACGGTTTGTGCCCACCCAGGGACAGACCCGGCTGCGATCGATGATCGAAAGCCGACCCGACTGGTGCATTTCGCGTCAGCGGGCCTGGGGTGTGCCGATCCCGGTCTTCGTGCACAAGAAAACCGGCGAGGTCTTGCGGGACCAGGCGGTCTTCGACCGTATTGCCGAAGCTTTCGAAGAAGAGGGCGGAGATGCCTGGTTCGCCAGTCCGCCGTCGCGTTTTCTGGGCAATGAGTACGATGCGGATGACTATGAGCAGGTCCGCGATATCGTCGATGTGTGGTTCGATTCCGGATCGACCCATGCCTTCGTTCTGGAAGAGCGTGACGATCTGCAATGGCCGGCATCGCTCTATCTCGAAGGATCGGACCAGCATCGCGGCTGGTTCCATTCCTCGCTGCTGGAATCCTGTGGCACACGTGGCCGGGCACCCTATGACGCGGTGCTGACCCATGGTTTCGTGATGGCCGAGGATGGCCGGAAGATGTCGAAATCCCGGGGTACGGATGTATCGCCGCAGGATACGGTCGAGCAGCTGGGGGCGGATATCCTGCGTATCTGGGTCGTCGGTTCGGACTACTCCGAAGACCTGCGGCTGGGCCCGGAGATTCTGAAGCACCAGGCCGATCTGTATCGGCGTATCCGCAATACGCTGCGCTATCTTCTCGGCAATCTGGATGGGTTCGAGGCCGCCGAACGTTTGGCGCCGGGTGATATGCCGGAGCTTGAACGCTGGGTCCTGCATCGCATCTGGGAAATGGATCAGCTCGTCCGCAAAACCACGGATGATTTCGACTTCCATGACCAGTGGACGGCGCTGCACAATTTCTGTGCTGTCGAGCTGTCGGCCTTCTTTTTCGACATCCGCAAGGACGCGCTGTACTGCGATGCACCGGACAGCCTGCGCCGCCGTGCCGCGCGCACCGTGCTGGAAATCCTGTTCTCACATCTGACCGCGTGGCTGGCACCGATGCTTTGTTTCACGGCGGAGGAAGCCTGGCTCGCCCGGGCCGGTGAAGGGGATGCCGAGAGCGTCCACCTGCGCACCTATCCGGAGGTCGATGAGGCCTGGCGAGACGATGCGCTGGCCGAAAAATGGGAGAAGATACGGCGCCTGCGCCGCGTCGTGACCGGTGCGCTGGAAATCGAACGCGCCGAGAAACGGATCGGCTCCAGTCTGCAGGCTGCACCGATGGTTTATGCAGATGCCGACAGCGTGGCAGCCATGGAAGGCCTCGACCTGGCAGAGATTTCGATTACCTCGGGGGCCGAGCTCGTGGAAGGACCGGTTCCCGACGGCGCATTCACGGTGCCGGAGATCGACGGAATTGGTGTGGTCCCGCAGCTGGCCGAGGGCGAGAAATGTGCACGCTGCTGGCAGGTCCTGCCCGATGTGGGAGCCCACGCCCATCCGGATGTCTGCGAACGCTGTGCGGATGCGGTGGAACACCAGAAGGAGGCTGCCGCGTAGTGCGGTAGAGAGCCAATGCCACGCTGGGCGCTTCTGGCTATCGGGGTTTTGATCGTCATCGATCAGGCGGTCAAACTGGTCATGCTCACGCTGGTCTTCAATCCGCCTCGAATCCTGGAAGTCACGGGCTTTTTCAATCTGAGGCCGGTCTGGAACACCGGAGTGAGCTTCGGTCTGTTCGGGGATACCGGGACGTCGCGCTGGATTCTTGTGGCCGTGGCGCTGGTGATCGTGGTCATTCTGTTGGTCTGGCTGGCCCGGGCGGAAAGCGGAATGGTGTCGATTGCGCTGGTCCTGGTGATCGGTGGGGCGCTTGGCAATGTGCTCGATCGCGTTTTCTACGGGGCTGTGATCGACTTCTTCGACATCCACGCCTTCGGGTTCCACTGGCCTGCCTTCAACATTGCCGACGCCACGATCGTTATCGGGATAGCTTTGCTGCTCCATGACGGCTTGTTCGGTTCTCCACGCGCGCGTTAAATTGTTTCGCCTACTCGAATCCAGGCGCGAAATCGCTATATAGTGGTCACCATGCTGAAGCAGACTTCATCACCTGGTTCCCGATCCCGCGTCCGCCCTTCTCGGGCGATGCTCGTCCTGTTGTCGGTTTCCGCTCTTTCGCTTGCCGCGTGCGGGGATTCGACCAAGCGTGCGCTGGGGCTGGAACGTACTGCGCCCGATGAGTTCGCGATTGTGCCGCGTGCGCCGCTTTCGCAACCGCCAGACTTCAAGCTGCGCCCGCCGCGTCCGGGCGCCGAAGATCTGACCACGCTTTCCACGCGTGAGCAGGCCCGTCAGGCCGTGTTCCGCGGCGATGACGATACGCGCAACCGCGCCGGGACGTCCGGCAATGCGGGACCCACCATTCAGGCGGCTCCGCGGGGTGCCGTGACCAGCAATACGGCGGGTGAATCGGCGTTGCTGTCCCGGGCCGGTGCGACCGAGACCGATCCCCTGATCCGTGCCCAGGTTGACCGTGAGAGCTCCGTTCTCGTGGAAGAGAACGAGAATTTTGTGCGTAGCCTGCTCGGCCTCAAGCAGGATTCGCCTGCTGCGGTTGTCGATGCACCGGCGGAGGCACGCCGGTTGCGCGAGGCCCAGGCGCTGGGTGTGCCGCCATCCGAGGGCGGGCAAACGCCGACGATTGAGCGTACCAACAACAGCCTGTTGAAGATCTTCTGATCCCGGCCGTCGCCGTAATTTCTCCGCAAAGTCGCGCGAAAGTGACATTGGGTTCGCCTTTCGCCATTGCGTGCATGGGTTTGCACGCCATATCTGTTGGCGAAGGCAGAAATTTCGACAAGGCGTAGGCGATGCAAACCGGCAATTCAGTGAAGCGTTCCGTGCGGTGCTGGGCATTGGCTCTGGCAATGGGTCCCCTTCTGGCGGTGCCTGCCGCAGCGCAGGTTTTCAACCCCGTGACCGCGGAACTCGATAACGGGATGCAGGTCGTGGTCATCGAAAATGACCGTGCGCCTGTTGTCACGCACATGGTCTGGTATCGCGTGGGGGCTGCCGATGAACCGGCCGGCAAATCCGGGATTGCGCACTATCTTGAACACCTGATGTTCAAGGGGACGGAAAACCGCGCGCCGGGAGAGTTTTCCGAGATTGTTGCCAGCCTGGGTGGCCGCGAGAATGCTTTCACCTCCCAGGACTATACGGGCTATTTTCAGACCATTGCGCCGCAGCATCTTGAGGCCATGATGGAACTGGAAGCAGACCGGATGACCGGTCTTGTGCTGTCGGACGAGATCATCGAACCGGAGCGGCGGGTGATCCTGGAAGAGCGCCTGTCGCGGACCGAAAACAACCCGCGAGCATTACTCTCCGAACAGGTCAGGGCCGCAACCTATCTCAATCATCCCTACCGTCTGCCCATCATCGGCTGGGCCCATGAGATCGAGACTCTCACCAGGGAAGATCTCGAGGTGTTCTATAAGACCTGGTACGCGCCGAACAACGCCATCCTGGTCGTTTCGGGCGATGTTGATGCCCAGGATGTCATTCGTCTTGCGCGCACCTATTACGGACCCATCCCGCGGCGCGACCTGCCGCCGCGAATCCGGCCCAGCGAACCACCGCAACCCGCTTCACGCGAAGTGATTCTGGAGGATCCCCGGGTCGAGCAGCCCTCCTGGTCGCGCCGCTATCTCGTGCCGAGCTACACCTCCGGTGAGACCGAACACGCCTATGCGCTGGAGGTCTTGTCCGAAATCATCGGTGGCGGCACCACCGCACGTATCTACCGGTCTGTTGTGGTGGAAGCCGAACTGGCGGCATCTGCGGGCGCCTGGTATGCGCCCGACGCGCTGGACCTGACCACCTTCGGCTTCTGGTTCTCTCCGCGCCCCGGAGTCGCCATCGAAGATGTGGAGGCCGCGATCGACGCGCAGATCGCCGCGCTTCTGGAAAACGGTGTCACGGAAGACGAACTGGCGCGCGCCCAGCGTCGCCTGATTGACGGTGCGATCTTCGCCCGCGACAGCGTGTCCGGTCCGGCCCGCGTGTTCGGAGCGGCGCTCGCGAGCGGCCAGACGGCAGCCGATGTGGAAGACTGGCCCGACCGCATTCGTGGTGTCACCGTCGAGGACATCAATGAAGCGGCGCGCGCTGTGTTCGATCCGGCGCGCGCAACCACGGGCATTCTTCTGACAGCCCCGAAAGGCGACCGGTCATGAGTGGTTCCGTGATGCGTTTCCTGGCGGCCCCGATTTTCGTTTTCATTCTCGCCTTCATCCCGGTTCCGGCAAAGGCCATCGAAATCCAGCGCGTCATCAGTGACGGGGGTGTCGAGGCCTGGCTGGTGGAAGATCACTCGCTTCCGATTGTGTCCGTCCGCTTTCTCTTTCCCGGCGGGGCTGCGACCGATCCGGAAGGTCGTGAAGGCCTCGCCAATATGGTCTCCGGTTTGCTGGATGAAGGCGCCGGGGAACTGGATTCCCAGACGTTTCAGCGCCGCTTGTCTGATGAATCGATCTCGCTGTCCTTTAGCGCGTCCCGCGATACGTTCGGTGGTGCGTTGAAGACCCTCACGCGCAACCGCGACGAGGCCTTCGAGTTGTTGCACCTGGCGTTGACCGAACCGCGTTTCGATGCGGACGCCGTGGCTCGTATTCGCGCCCAGATTCTGGCCGGGATTGCGGCAGGCGCCAACAATCCGGGCCGGATTGCACAACAGACTTTCTGGGAAGCGACCTTCCCGAACCATCCGTACGCCCGTCGTGTCGAGGGCACTGCCGAGAGTGTCGAGACGATAACAGAGGATGATATGCGCACCTTCGTCAGCCGCCGCCTGGCGCGTAGCGAACTGATCGTGGGTGTGATGGGCGACATCACCACAGATGAACTGAAACGGTTGCTCGACAGCACCTTCGGTGATCTGCCGGAGCGCGCCGAGGCCTTTACCATCCCCCGCGCCGAGCCGGCTGCGGCGGGGGAGGTGATTGTTGTCGAGAAGGAAAATCCGCAGAGCCGGGTCGTGTTCGGTCAGAATGGCCTGTATCGCGACGACCCGGATTACTACGCCGCGCTGGTCCTCAACCACATTCTCGGCGGCGGCAGTTTCACCTCCCGGCTCTATGAAGAGGTCCGCGAGAAGCGAGGGCTCGCCTACTCGGTCTATAGCTATCTGCTGCCGATGGACAACGCGGCCCTGTGGATGGGCGGTGCCGGCACGGAAAACGCCACGGTTTCGGTCTCGGTTGAACTGGTGCGGAACCAGTGGGCCAATGCGCGTGCCTTCGGCGTTTCCCAGGAGGAACTGGAAAAGGCGAAATCTAATCTGATCGGTTCCTTCGGTCTGCGGTTTGACAACAGTTCTGCCATCGCCGGGATGCTGGTGGGTGTTCAGCGGCGCGATCTGGGTATTGAGTATCTCAATGAACGCAACAGCCTGATCGAGCGCGTCACGCTTGAAGACGTCAATCGCGTGGCCAAGCGCGTCCTCGATCCTGATGCCCTGACCGTGGTAATTGTCGGAAATCCCGACAACGTGAATGCCACCCACACCATTCGCGAGGACGGCTAGGGCGTTTCCGGCCGGGGCCGATTTTCGCGAATCGTGCGGTTTGTCCACAATATCGGGCGTTGCCGAGCCTGTGTGCGGCAAAGCACACTGCCGCTTCGTTCATTGGACATGTCCCGACCATGCCTGACATCTACACCCACGATATCAGCGGCTGTTTTGCTGACGCCATAGGCGAAGGCGGCGCGTCCCAAGACTCCCTGGAGATGGTGTTCGATGCGGTCTCGGGCCCCTGGGAGCTGATGCGCGGCGCGCTGGCGGAAGATGATTTCCCGCCACTGACGATTGTGCAGCAATCCGATCACCTGGCCGGCATATCGGCGGCTGCCGCGCAACTGCGCGACCATTGTGATGTGGTGGCCGTGATCGGTGTGGGCGGGTCGAGCCTGGGGGCGGAAACTCTGGTGGCGCTTGCCGCCCGCCCGTCTCTCGATCTGCGTATCCTCGACAATCCGGATCCGGAATCCCTGGCGCGGTTTACAGCCGAGGTGGATATGTCGCGCACCGGTGTCGTGATCGTTTCGAAATCGGGCGGAACGGCTGAAACCCTGATCATGGCCATGACCGTCGTTCCCGCCATCGCCCGGGCGAGACCGGGGGACGCCATGGCGGACTTTGTGGTGGCCATTGCCGAACCCGGGGACAATCCGTTGCGCCGCCTCGCCGCGCACTGGGATGTGCCGGTGCTTGATCATGATCCGGAAATCGGCGGTCGCTATTCGGTGTTCAGCGCCGTGGGACTTCTGCCGGCTGCCCTTGTGGGACTCGATATCGAGGCGGTCCGCGCCGGCGCGGCGGAAGCGCTAGAAATCAACACGCGCTCGGAAGACGGCCGGGAAGCCCCGGCCGTGCTGGGCGCGGCTGTGTCGATGGAGTTGTTGCGACTGCGCGGGGCACGGACGACCGTTCTCATGCCCTATGCCGATGCCCTGGCGCCGTTTTCGCGCTGGTATCGTCAGCTCTGGGCCGAAAGCCTGGGTAAGAACGGGCGCGGCACCACGCCGATCGATGCGTTGGGTGCGGTCGATCAGCACAGTCAGCTTCAGCTCTATCTGGACGGGCCGGACGACAAGATGTTCACCGTGATCACCCAGGATCTTGCCGGGCGGGGTGCACGGGTTGCGCCGGATCTTGCCGGGATCGCCGGCGTCGATTATCTGGCCGGACAGACCACCGGGGATTTGCTCGGGGCCGCGCAGGAAGCGACCATCGACAGCCTCCTCGCGCACAAGCGGCCGGTGCGCCGGATCGGTGTGTCGCGGATCGATGAGGCGGCGCTGGGCGCACTGATGGCCCATTTCATGCTCGAAACCGTGATGGCAGCCTTCATGCTGGGCGTGGATGCCTTCGACCAGCCCGCTGTGGAAGACGGCAAGGAAAACGCGCGCCAGCGACTGCTCACGGGTAGCAGCGGACAAACCTCATGACCATCCGGCGCCTGCCAGAGACCATCGTCAACCGGATCGCCGCCGGTGAGGTGATCGAACGCCCGGCCTCCGCCGTCAAGGAACTGGTGGAGAACGCGGTGGATGCAGGCGCGCGCCAGATTGATGTGGTCCTGCGCGAGGGCGGGCGCACGCTGATTGCTGTCACCGATGACGGTTGTGGGATGTCGCCCGAGGAATTGTCGCTTGCTGTGCAGCGGCACGCCACATCCAAGCTCCCCGATGACGATCTGACCCATATTGCGACCCTCGGGTTTCGCGGTGAGGCGCTACCCTCGATCGGCTCGGTCAGCCGCTTATCCATTGTCTCCCGGCCCGAAGGTGAGGAAGGCTGGGAAATCAGGATCGAGGGCGGGACGGTGACTCCGCCGCAGCCTGCGGCCCTGACGCGCGGTACCCGGGTCGAGGTGCGCGATCTGTTTTTTGCCACGCCCGCACGGCTGAAATTTCTCAAGGCAGAGCGGACGGAGCTGGACCATGCGGTGAATGCCGTGCAGCGGCTCGCGATGGCCCATCCCGAGGTTGCCTTTTCCATCGGCGATGGCGAACGTACGCGCTTTGAATGTCGTGTCGAAGGAGAACTTGCAGGACCGGAAGAGGCCCGGTTGCGGCGCCTGGCCGCCGTGATGGGCCGCGAGTTTGCCGACAACGCGCTGGCAATCAATGCCGAGCGGGAGGGCGTGCGCCTGACCGGGCATGCTGGCCTGCCGACGCTGAACCGCAACACGACCAAGCATCAGTATCTCTTCGTCAACGGACGTCCGGTGACCGACCGCCTGCTGACCGGGGGGGTGCGTGGTGCCTATCAGGATTTTCTGGCGCGCGGCCGGCATCCGCTGGTGGCGCTGTTCGTGGAAATCGACCCGCAGCTGGTCGATGTGAATGTCCATCCGGCCAAGGCCGAAGTGCGGTTCCGCGATCCCGGCGTTGTGCGCGGCCTGATCGTGGGCGGCTTGCGGCATGCGTTGGCCGAAGCGGGTCATCGTGCGTCCACCAGCGTTGCCGATTCGGCTCTGGGGGCTTTTCGGCCCGGTATGGGACATCAACTGCCACCGCGCCCGGGCTCCGGCTATGGCAGTGGCCCGGTGCCGCGGGAACTGGCCGAGGCCGCTGCGCAGTACTACGCGCCCCATGATGGGGGTGATGCAGGCCTGCCCGGGCTGGGTGCCGGCCCGGCGGCCCCGAATCCGGGCGCGCCGGCGGTCGATCCGGCCGCGCTGAACTATCCCCTTGGGGCGGCCCAGGCCCAGCTGCACGAGACCTATATCGTGGCCCAGACCGGCGACGGACTGGTGATTGTCGATCAGCACGCAGCGCATGAGCGCCTGGTCTATGAGCGGATGAAGGCCGCGCTCGCGGAAGGTGGCGTCAAGCGCCAGGGTCTGTTGCTGCCCGAGGTGGTGGAGCTGGAAGCCGCCGCCGCCGACGCGCTGGCCTCCCGTGCAAACGAACTCGCCGAGCTGGGACTGGTGCTGGAAAAATTCGGCACCGGCGCTGTGGTGGTGCGCGAAGTGCCGGCCTTGCTCGGCCAATCGGACATTGTCGGGCTGGTGCGCGATCTGGCCGATGATTTGGCCGAGCTGGGCGGCGCCCATACGTTGAAGGAAAAGCTTGACGATGTGTGCAGTACCATGGCTTGCCACGGCAGCGTACGGGCTGGACGGCGGCTCAACCGGGACGAGATGAACGCCCTGCTGCGTGAGATGGAAGTCACACCCCATGCCGGACAGTGTAACCATGGCCGTCCGACCTATGTGGAGCTGAAGACGGCCGATATTGAAAGACTGTTCGGCCGCCGTTAGCCGGAATATCTCATGAAATACAAGGTGGTATCGCCGTAGATGCGGGCGTCGGTCTCTGTGAATTCCGCCCCGGGCAGGACCGGGTTTGTCCGGCTTGTTTCGACGACAAGCAGCGTCCGTGGACCGATCCAGCCGCTGTCTGCGAGCGCGGGTGGTGCGGTCGCGGCAATCTCGCTGGCATAGGGCGGATCGAGAAACACGAGGCCGCAGGGTTCGGCCCGGTTGACCGGCGGGCGCGTGGCGTCTGCACGCTGCACCGTTGTCCGGTTGCAGAAATCCAGCGCGGCGGCCGTCTCTTCGATGGTGCGCAGCACGGCACGGTCCGTGTCGAAGAAGGTCGCATGGGCCGCGCCCCGCGAAAGGGCCTCGAAGCCCAGCGCACCGGACCCGGCGCAGGCATCGAGAACGGAGCTGTCGGCGATACCTGGTTCGAGATGGGTCAGTATGTTGAACAGGGCTTCGCGGACCCGCGCCCCGGTCGGACGCGCGGCGTCGCCAGGAGGGACCTCGATCATGCGTCCGCGATGGGTTCCCGCGTTGATCCGGATACGTCCGGCCGGTGGTCTCACGAGCGCGGCACCTGATCGCGGATCACGCGCCCCGGGACCTCGCGGACCTCGCTCCTGCCCAGTTTGCCCAACTGAAACGGCCCGTAGGATGTGCGGATCAGCCGGGTCACCGTGTACCCCAGATGCTCCATCAGGCGGCGTACTTCCCGGTTTTTGCCTTCGCGCAGGGTGATCGTCACCCAGGCATTTGCCCCGACCTGACGTTCGAGCTCGGCATTGGCCGGACGGAAGCGTGTGCCGTCGATGCTGACACCCTCGGCGAGTTTCTTCAGGCCGTCATTGTCGATGCGGCCATGAACCCGCACCCGGTACTGGCGGACCCAGCCGGTCGAGGGCAGCTCGAGGCGCCGGGCAAGCTCACCGTCATTGGTCAGCAGCAGCAGGCCCTCGGAGTTCATATCCAGCCGTCCGACCGGCTTGGCGTTGCGCAGTTCTGGCGGCAGATCGGCGAAAACGGTCGGGCGGCCCTCCGGATCGCTGTGGGTCGTCAGGCGGCCGCGCGGCTTGTGATAGCGCCAGAGGCGGACCGGTTCGCGGGCCGGAAGGGAATTGCCGTCGATCCGGATATCCGCATCGGGGTCCACGTTCAGGGCCGGCGATTCAACCCGCGCCCCATCCAGTGTGACCCGACCGGCCTCGATCCAGCGCTCGGCTTCGCGCCGGGAGGCGACACCGGCACGCGCGATCACCTTTGCGATCCGTTCGCCCCTGGGAGACTCCTCGGTCATATCGGGCTATCCGGCGGCTTTGATGAAGGCGTCGAAAATCGCGGAATCCCCGGCGGAGACGCCGTATTCCGGATGCCACTGTACGCCCAGACAGAACGACTTTCCGCTCGCTTCAATGCCCTCGATCACCCCGTCCGGGGCGACCGCATTGATCACCACTCCATCCGGCTCGCCCTTGGCGGCCTGATGATGGGCGCTGTTCACCTCCAGCGAATCCCTCCCGACAATCCGGTGCAGTAGGGTATCCGGCTTCACGGCCACCCCATGGCCGGGTTCATCGCGCGGATTGGGCTGTTCATGGGCCAGCGCCTCGGGCACCTCGTCGGGGATGTGCTGGATCAACTGACCCCCCAGAACCACGTGTAGCAATTGCTGGCCGCCGCAAATGCCCAGCACCGGCATGTCGCGTTCAAGCGCGCCGCGGGTCACCGCCAGTTCAAAGGCGGTGCGGCGGTCTTTGGTGATGACAGTCGGATGCCGATCACCGGCCCCAAAGAGGCTCGGGTCCACATCGAAGGCCCCGCCGGTGATTACCAGGCCGTCGATCAGGTTCAGATAGTCTTCGGCGCGGTCGGGCTCATGGGGCAGCGGCAAAGGAAGCCCGCCTGCCGCTGTCACCGCGTCGGCGTAGTTCTCACGCAGCGCGTACCAGGGGAGATTCGAATAGCCGCCGGGCTCTTCGGAATCGAGGGTGATGCCAATAACGGGTCGGGTCATGGGCGCAATCTACGCTGCACCGCTGCGCCGTTGCAATTTTGGCGAGGCGCGGGCACCGTCGCGGCGATGGTTGAAGCATCCTATATGGCCAAGGCGCTGGAGAATGCGCGCGCTGCCAGCACTTATGGCGAGGTGCCGGTCGGCGCTGTCGTGGTCGAGGCGGCCTCTGGGCGCGTGCTCGCAAGCACCGCCAATCGGGTGGAGCAGGACCGCGACCCGACCGGTCATGCCGAGATTCTGGCTCTTCGGGCGGCGGCACGCGAACTGAAGACGCCGCGCCTGACGGGCTGCGATCTCTATGTGACCCTGGAGCCCTGCGCCATGTGTGCCCAGGCGATTGCCTTCGCCCGCATTCGCCGGCTGATTTTTGGCGCCTATGACCCCAAGGGCGGCGGGGTGGAACACGGCGCGCGCATCTTCAGCCAGCCAACCTGTCATCATGCGCCGGAAATCATCGGTGGCCTGGAAGAAGGCGCTTCTTCCCTGCTTCTCAAGGAGTTTTTTGCGGGTTTGCGCTGACGTGCTCTAATTGATCGCCCGCCAGCCGATATCGCGGCGGCAGAACCCCTCCGGCCAGTCGATGGCATCCACAGCGGTGTAGGCGCATTGCTGGGCTTCGGCAATCGTTGCGCCATAGGCCGTCACGTTCAGCACACGTCCGCCGCTGGCGAGAACTTTCTCCCCCTCGGCCCTGGTACCGGCATGGAAGACTATCGCGCCGGTCTCGGCCGCAGCCTCCAGTCCTCGGATCTCGCTGCCCTTGTCGTAGTTGCCCGGATAGCCCCTGGCGGCGAGGACCACGGTCATGGCGGCCTCGTCCGACCAGCGCAGATCGAAGCTCTCCAGCACGCCGTCGCAGGCAGCGACGAGTGCGGGAATGATGTCCGAGCGCAGACGCATCATCAGGACCTGACATTCCGGGTCGCCGAACCGGACGTTGTATTCCAGCAGCTTCGGGCCATCGGCGGTCAGCATCAGGCCGGCGTAGAGGACACCGGTATAGGGGCAGCCATCGGCGGCCATGCCGCGCACGGTCGGCATGATGATGTTCTCCATCACCTCGGCTTCGAGTTCCTCCGTCAGGGACGGAGCCGGTGAATAAGCCCCCATCCCGCCGGTGTTGGGCCCGGTATCGCCTTCGCCCACGGCCTTATGATCCTGGGCCCCGGCCAGCGGCAGGGCGTTGGTGCCGTCGGCCAGTACGAAGAAGGAAAGCTCCTCGCCTTCGAGGAACTCTTCCACCACGAGCTCGGCCCCGGCCGCGCCGAAGGCGTTCCCGGTCATTGCATCATCGACGGCAGCAAGCGCTTCTTCGACGGTCTGGGCCACGGTCACACCCTTGCCGGCGGCAAGTCCGTCGGCCTTCACCACGATGGGAGCGCCCTGTTCGCGGATATAGGCCTTGGCGTCCTCGGCATCGGTGAAGCGGCCATAGGCGGCGGTCGCGATCCCGTGGCGGGCGCAGAGGTCCTTCATGAAGCCCTTGGAGCCTTCGAGCATGGCGGCGTTGGCGCGCGGCCCGAAGGCGCGGATGCCCAGCGCGTCGAGCTTGTCGACCAGGCCCAGAACCAACGGGCCTTCCGGGCCGACCACAACCAGATCGATCTCGTTGTCCCGGGCAAAGGCGACCAGTCCGTCCACGTCTTCCGCCCCGATCGACACGCATTCGGCGTCCTGCGCAATCCCGGCATTACCAGGGGCACAATAGAGTTTGTCACAGAGAGGGGATGCGGCGATGGCCCAGCACAAAGCATGTTCGCGGCCCCCGCCGCCGACGACCAGAATACGCATGATGGAATGTCCTTCGCTGGGTCCTTCGTTTCCGGAGCGGCAGTTTGTATCATGGGTGCGATTCGATGAACCAGATGGCCTGCGGTAGCATCCCCCCATGAGCGACAACCTCCATGACGACCTGTTGAGCGATCCCGTCGGCGATAACCAGCCGCCGGTGGTGTCTGTCGCGGAACTGAGCAGTGACGTCAAACGCACGGTTGAGGACAAGTTCGCCTATGTGCGCGTCCGAGGCGAAGTCTCCGGATTCAAGCGCGCGGCCTCCGGGCATCTCTACATGGCCCTGAAAGACGCCGATGCCGTGATCGACGCGGTGTGCTGGAAAGGCGTCGCCGAACGGCTGGAGGTCCAGCCCGAGGACGGCCTGGAAATCATTGCGACAGGCCGGGTCACGACCTATTCCGCACGATCCAAGTATCAGCTTGTGATCGACCGGGTGGAGGTTGCCGGCGAAGGCGCGCTTCTGAAGATGATCGAGGAGCGCCGCAAGCGGCTCTCCGCCGAAGGCCTGTTCGATGCCGACCGCAAGGCCGCGCTCCCCTTCCTGCCCGAGGTGATCGGGGTTGTGACCTCGCCCACCGGGGCGGTGATCCGGGATATTCTGCACCGGCTGGAAGACCGCTTTCCCCGTCATGTTCTGCTCTGGCCCGTGGTGGTCCAGGGCAGTTCGGCGGCTGCCGAGGTGACCGCCGCCATCGAGGGTTTCAACCGGATTGCCCCGGGCGGGCCGGTGCTGCGCCCCGATCTGCTGATCGTTGCGCGGGGTGGCGGATCTTTGGAAGACCTGATGGCCTTCAACGAGGAAAACGTGGTGCGCGCGGCCGCCGCGAGCGAGATTCCGCTGATCTCTGCCGTGGGACACGAAACCGATACCACGCTGATCGACTTCGCATCCGACCGGCGGGCGCCGACTCCCACGGCGGCTGCCGAAATGGCCGTGCCGGTCCGGGCCGATCTGATCGCCCAGGTGGCAGAGGACGAGGCCCGCCTGACCGGTGGCATGACGCGGCTGCTGCGCGGGCGAGCACAGGATGTGACAGCGCTGGGCCGGGGCCTGCCGACACCCCACCGGATTCTTGAAACAGCGATGCAGCGCGTCGATGACTGGGCCGAACGCCTGCGGCCTGCAGTCTCGCGCATGATGCGCACGAAATACGATGCCGTGGTCAATCAGGGCCGCCAGCTCGTGAAGCCGGATCAGTATGTGGATGCCAGGCAACGGCAACTGGACTCGCTGATGGCCCAACTCGCCGCGGCGAAGGCGGGCAGCGAGTCGCGTATCCAGCGGGATCTGCGTGACGTGGACTCGATGGGTGTTCGCCTGAAACAAGCGCAGGATCGCCTTGCCCTCGGTCTGGAGAAACAACTGAAGTCGCTTTGGGACCTGGCGGAAAGCTACTCCTACAAGGGCGTTCTCGAACGGGGCTTTGTCCTGGTGCGGGACGGATCGGGGGCGCCGGTGCTGTCGGCTGACAGTCTCTCGCCTGGCGAACGGATCGCGCTGACCTTCCAGAATGAGGGCATGGTTGACGCGACCGTGGATTCCGTCGGCTCCGAAGGTCGTCCGTCCAAACCGGCACCCGTGAAGGCGACGCGGAAGAAGCCAAAACCCAAAACGACGCCGGTGGACGATCCACAGGGCTCGCTGCTTTGATGCGGAGCATTCTGGCGTGCCTTGTCATTCTGGTCTGGACCAGCAGCGCCCAGGCGCTGGTCCTCGACGGTCCGGTGATGCAGAGTGCCCTGCGGGTGGGGACGGTGGAGCCGGGCGCCTCGGTTTCCGTGGATAGCAAGCCGGTGCGCGTGAACGGAGAGACCGGGCGTTTCGTCTTCGGGATCGGTCGCGACCGTACACAGCCCGTTGCCATTGTCGTCACGAAGCCCGGCGGTTTGGCCGAAACACGGCGCTTTGCGGTTGTCACGCGAGAGTACGACATCGAACGGATCGACGGCCTGCCACGCCGCAAGGTTTCACCGAACGCCGCCGACCTGGAGCGCATCCGCCGGGAAGGCCGCCTGATTTCCGCGGCCCGGGCCCGCGATTCAGACTTTCCCCACGCGCTGGCGGATTTTGTCTGGCCGGTGACGGGCCGGATCAGCGGGCGCTATGGTAATCAGCGTATCCTCAATGGCGAACCGCGTCGTCCTCATCTGGGGGTTGATATCGCTGCGCCGCAGGGGACGACTGTCGCTGCATCCGGTGCCGGTGTGGTGTCGCTGGCTGAGGATGATCTGTTCTTTACCGGCGGCACTGTCGCGATCGACCACGGTCATGGTGTGACGTCGATCTACTCACATCTGGCCCGGATCGACGTGGCGGTCGGACAGGTGGTTGCTCCGGGGGAAGCCATCGGAACGGTTGGCTCGACAGGTCGTTCGACCGGTCCGCACCTCGACTGGCGGATCAACTGGTTCGACTTGCGGCTGGACCCGGAACTGATCGCCGGACCCATGCCGGGCGGTTGATCAGACCAGACGGTCTTTCAGAAAGTCCGTTATCGCATCCGGATCGTCCCAGGCCAGCGCGACGGGCAGGGCCTCGACCATCAGACGTGCTTCCGCGGGCAGGCGCACCAGGTCCTTTTCTGTGGTGACCGGGGTGGCGTCGAGTGCTGCTGCCTCTTCGCACAGGCGCATGATCTGCTCGGGCTTGTAGGTCTGGTGATCGGCAAATTCGTGCCGGGCCACGATCTTGCAGCCCATCTCCAGCAGGGTGTCGAAAAACTTCTGTGGCCGGCCGATTCCGGCAAAGGCGAGCACCCGGCGTCCGGTCAGGTGGTCCGAGACGGGCCGGATCTGTGCTTTGAAGATGGGGACCTGCTGCCCGATGGCGGCGGTCGCATGGGCCTGGTCGTCCCCCATAAGGATGACCGCATCGGCACGGGATAGGCCCTTGGCGACCGTTTCGCGCAATGGCCCGGCGGGCATCACGCGTACGTTGCCAAAGCCTGTGGCACCGTCCACCACGATCAGGGAGACATCCTTGGCCAGGGACGGGTTCTGGAACCCGTCATCCATGATGATCAGATCGGCACCAGCGCGTGTGGCGGCCTGCGCGCCGCGCGGGCGGTTGCGGGCGACCCATGTCGGGGCTGCGCGGGCGAGCAGCAAGGCTTCATCCCCCACGTCACGCGCAGTGTGGGCGCTCGGATCGACCTGCACCGGGCCGGACTCGCGACCGCCATAGCCGCGGGTGAGAAAGGCAAGGTTGCGATCCGCGAACATGGCAGCAAGCGCGAGCGCAACAGGCGTTTTTCCGGCACCGCCCGCGACCAGATTGCCGACGCAGATCACCGGGGCTGACGCCGTTTCGGTTTTTCCGCTGCTCCGTTTCAGGCGGCTGACGTAATCATAAATCACCCCCAACGGAGTCAGCAGACAAGCGGCCGTGGAATCCGGTTGATACCAGAATGTCGGAGCCTTCATGGCGTGCCTGCCACGGCTTTCGCGATCAGCGGTTGCAGGCGCTGCAATGTGATGTCCAGTACGGCCTGATTGCGCGAGGCAGCGGATTCGGCGGCCGCCGTCATCGCATCGAGTGTTGTGGCGTTGCCCAGCAATTCGGACACCGCGCGGGTCAGATCCTCCCGGTCGCTGACCTCACGGCCGGCGCCGGCGGCGGCGAGGTCGGCGGTAATCGATCGGAAGTTGTCGACATGGGGGCCGTGTAGAACTGCGCATCCGAGTTGTGCGGCTTCCAGCATGTTCTGCCCACCATGGGGGATCAGTGAACCCCCGACAAAGGCCAGAGGGCTGACCCGGTAGAGAGGTCCGAGATGTCCGGTGGCATCGACGAGATAGATATCGGTCTCCGGCGTGATGGCCTCCTCAAGGCTCCAGCGCGCAACCGCAAGGCCCATCCGTTCGAGATCCTGCTCGATGTCATCACCGCGCTGCGGATGACGTGGGGCAAGCAGCGTCAGCAGGCCGGGCAGCTGATCGCGCAGGGCCAGATGCACTTCTCCCACGGCATCTTCCTCAGTGCGGTGCGTGCTCGCCGCCAGCCAGACCGGGCGGTCACCGATGGCGTCCTGGAGGCTCAGAAGTTCGCCCGCTGTTGCGGGCAGGGGTGCGGCAGCAAGCTTGAGATTGCCAGTCACCGAAACATGAGGTGCACCCAGATCGCGCAGTCGGGTCGCGATGTCTTCGTCCTGGGCCAGGATGGTGTCGAAGGCAGATAGCATGCGTGCGGCGAGTTTCGGTGCGCGCCCCCAGCTTCTGTGGGAACGAGCCGACATGCGTGCATTGACGAGTGCCAGCGGTATCTGCCGGCGTCGCGATTCCAGCAGCAGGTTCGGCCAGAGTTCGGACTCCACCCAGAGACCGGCGCCGGGTTTCCAGTAGTCCAGGAATCGCCGCACCCAGCCGATCCGGTCCACGGGGACGTATTGGTGAATGGCGCGCCGCGGCAGACGGTCGGCCATCATCCTGGCCGAGGTGACTGTACCGGTGGTCATCAGAACGTTCAGATCGGGAGAGGTGCGCAGAATACGGTCAATCAGAACCAGCACGGATTGGGCTTCACCGATACTGGCAGCGTGAATCCAGACGAGCGGCCCTTTCGGTCGTTCGATGGACGGCAACCCCCGGCGCTCGTCAACCCGGTTCGGTTCTTCCTTGCCCCGCAGGATGCGCTGGTGAAGCAGCAGTTCTACCAGCGGCAGTCCCGTGGTGGTGATGGATCGATAGAGGTTTTCCGAGAACATCTTTTCGCAGGCGTTGATCAGGCCTGCGCGCGTTCGGCGGCCGGGGTCCCGGTATTCGTCTCTGGGTCGGCGTCGCGGACGGCGTCCGTGTCGTCGAGTTCATTGCTGTTGCTGCGGAACTGCAGCCGGCTCAGACGTGCGTACAACCCGTCGAGTGCCTGAAGCTCTGCATGGGTTCCTGTTTCCACGATGCGTCCGTCATCCATGACCAGGATGCGGTCGGCATTCAGGACTGTTGCGAGCCGGTGGGCAATGACGAGTGTGGTGCGCCCTTCGGTCAAACGGTCCAGAGCAGCCTGGACCTGTTGTTCGGATTCTGCATCGAGCGCGCTGGTCGCCTCGTCGAGCAGCAGGATCGGCGCGTCCTTGAGCATCGCCCGGGAAATTGCAATCCGCTGACGTTCGCCACCCGACAATTTGATGCCGCGACCACCGACCAGGGTCTCGTAGCCTTCGGGGAGAGCGGAGACGAAGTCATGGGCCGCGGCAGCCGTTGCGGCGGCCACAACCTCTTCATCGCTTGCATCGGGGCGGCCGAACCGAATATTGGCCGAGACCGTGTCGTCGAACAGGGTCACGTCCTGGCTGACCAGCGCGATATTGTCGCGAAGACTGGCCAGGGTGACAGCCCGCACATCCTGTCCATCGATCGCAACCGACCCGGTCTCGGTATCGTAGAACCGCATCAGCATGTTCATGACCGTCGATTTGCCGGCACCGCTCGGCCCGACCAAGGCAATTGTCTTGCCGGCTGTCACATCGAAGCTGACATGCGCGAGCGCCGGTTTTCCGGGCTCGTAGGAAAACGACACCTGATCGAAAGAGACGGCCCCGCCGGACAACTCGAGCGGCCTGGCGTCGGGGACATCGAAAATCTCTGCCTCTTCATCGAGCAGATCGAAGCTCCGTTTGACCGCTGCCAGTCCTTCCTGCAGTGCGGCGTTCAGATTGCCGAGGCTGCGGATCGGCTGATAGGCTAGAATGACAGCTGACAGAAACCCGACAAACTCACCCAGGGTTCCCGTTCCCGAAAGAATGCGCCAGCCGCCATAGGACAGAACCGCAGCCACCGAGACCCCGCCGAGCGTTTCAAGGATCGGGTAGGTCCGGGCCCGCCCTTTGACGGTCTTCATCACCAGATAATAGATCTGGTCGAAGAGGTCGTTGGCCCGGTCACGTTCGTAGGTTTCCATCCGGTAGGATTTGATCAGCCGGATCCCGGAAAAGGACTGTTCGAGATTGGACGTCAGATCGCCCATGCCGCTTTGGGCGTTGGTCGAGGCGCGGCGCAGACGCCGGCCGATTCGGATGATCGGCACACCGGCCACCGGGAAGGTCACGATCACGATGATGGCGAGTACCCAGTCCAGGTAGAACATCATGCCGATCAGTGCGGCCGCGGTCACAAAATCGCGCGCCATGGCCGTCAGGGTGCGCGACAGGGCGTCCCGCATCAGATTGACGTCGTTGGTGAAGCGGGAAATCAGCTTTCCCGTGCTGGTCAGGTGATGGGCCTTGAGGTCCGAGCGCATCAGATGGGCGAACATCTCCTTCTGGATCGCGTTGATGACCTTCAGGGCCACCGACTGGCTGAGCACGCTCTGACCATAGGAGGCCATGCCCTTGATGAAGGTCACCAGGAGGATGGTCACCGGCATGATCCAGAGGACATTCCGGTTCTTTTCTTCGAGCATATTGATCGAGGTCTCGATCAGCTTCGGATAGGCCGCTGACGAGGCCGCGACCACAAGCATCAGCGACACCGCCGCGACAATGCGGGCGAGATGCTGGCGCATCCAGTCACGCCAGAGCCGGCGTAACAGATAGCCGGTGGTTTCCTTTCCCGAATCCTGCGTCATGCGGACCGGTTGCCTCCTTGAGTTGCGGCGCGATGGAGCCACAGGGCCCGACGCCAATGCAAGTTTAACATGCGTGAATGAATTACGCTGTCACGCGCCGTCACGGCAGTTGTTCAACGCGCGCCAAGGGTGATACAGCTTTTTCATGGCTATTGCAGAAACCACGCCAAAAGATACCTCGGACGCCCAGCCCTCCGGGTCCCTGCTGCACCGGAGTTGTCCCAACTGCGGCACGGACAATTCGGATGCGCCCGTGCTCGCGTATTCCTGGCAGCACTGGGTTCTGCGGAGCTGTGCGAACTGCGATTTCGTTTATCTGGAAAACCCACCCGATTATGCCGACCTGGTGGTGGCCTTTGCCTGGGAGCGCAATCACGGCGACCGCAAGAAACGCATGAAGGAGGAGTATCCGGTCTCTCACGCGATCTCGAAAGGCTGGCGGAAATTCTACCGCGCCGTGGTGAAAAAGCCCGACAAACTGGCCAACCGGATCAACAAGTGGATTGCGCCCGGTGTGGTGATCGATGTGGGATGTGGCAATGCAGACCGCCTGCTGGTGTTGCCGGACCACTACGATACCTGTGGAATCGAGATTTCCGAGGCTCTGGCCCGCGAGGGGGAAGAGCGCCTTGCCGAGCGGAACGGGCGGATTATTCAGGCCCCGGCGCTGGAAGGGCTTGAAAGCTTTCCGACCGGCGGCGCCTCCGGCGTTCTGATGCGTTCGTTTCTGGAGCACGAACATCAGCCCGTCGCGCTGCTCGAACAGGCTGCGCGTGTTCTTGAGCCGGGTGGGGTGACAATCATCAAGGTGCCGAATTTTGCTAGCATCAACCGGAAGGTGATGGGCAAACGCTGGTGCGGCTTCCGCTTCCCCGGTCACGTGAACCATTTTACGCCGGACAGCCTGCGAAACATGGTGGAGGCGGCCGGGTTCACGGTGGTGAGTTTCAACGCCCTCGACCGATTCTTTCTGAGTGACAATATGTGGATGGTGGCCCGCAAGGACGGATAAACCGACTGCGGGTTGCTGCTGCCAGACCCGAGATCCGACCGAAGGGGAGAACGACCATGACACGCATTGATATCGTCGCGCGTGAGGATATGAACGCCGAGCAGGCCGCAGTCCACGACGCTGCGAAAGCCTCCGGCGGGCCTGTGGGTGGGCCGTTTTGTGCGTATATCCGCATTCCGGACCTGTTCCAGAAGGCTCAGGATATGCGTGATTGTCTGGGTGCCGGGCCTCTGAGTAAGCGCGAGCGGCTGATCGTATTCATGGCCGTCGCCCGCCACTGGGATGCGCGCTATCCATGGTTTGCACAATCCCGCAACGCGCTGGAGATCGGGATCGAGCGGGAGATCATCGACGCCATCAACGCGCGCCAGCAGCCCGATTTCCCCAGCGAGCGCGAACACACCTGTTTTGCTGTGGCCAGCGAGATGCTCGAAACCCGCAAGCTCAGCGAAGGCTCCTACGATGCGGCTCTGTCGGTGATGGGCGAGACCGATCTGATCGGACTGGTCTCGGCCACGGGACAGTTCATGATGACGTGTTGTACGGCGAATGCCTTCGAGGTGGACCCGCCGGCTGACGAGGCAGTGCCGCTGCAGCTCTAGGCGGCCTGGCCCATGCGGTTGCGTTTGATCGGCGCGAGATAGGACACGAACATCTCGACGCAGCGCTCCCAGGAAAAGCCGAGCGCGTGTTCGCGGCAATGCCGGGGGTCGGCACTTTCGAGCGCCATCTTCACCGCATATTCGAGATCGTCGCTCAGCCAGCCCGGACCGTCACGGCCGACCACGTCGAGGGGGCCGGGTACCGGATAGGCCGCCACCGGAATACCGCTTGCCAGGGCTTCAAGCAGAACCAGCCCGAAGGTATCGGTCCGGCTGGGGAACACGAACACATCGGCGGCGGCGAAATGCTGGGCCAGGCTTTCGCCATGCTGCTCGCCGGCGAACACGACATCGGGATATCTGGATTCCAGCTCGCGCCGTTGCGGCCCGTCACCGACCACGAGTTTCGTGCCAGCTGTGTCGAGTTCGAGAAACGCGGCGATGTTCTTTTCCACGGCGACCCACCCGGTATAGAGCTGGATCGGTCGCGGGAGGTCGCGCAGTGAGTCCGGCCATTCGTCATGGGGCGGGGGCAGAACAGCTCGGTGTTCACGCCGCGCGTCCACTGCACCGTGTTGTCGAAGCCGCGCGCGCGCAATTCGCGGTCGATGGTCGGGGTGGCGACCATCACCCGTTCGGCGCGCCCGTGAAACCGGCGCATCCAGGCATAAGTCCAGGACACCGGCACCCGGGCACGGGCGTGAATATATTCGGGGAACTTGGTGTAGAAAGACGTGGTCAGGGGCCAGTTCTCCGGGCGGCAGATGCGCTGCGCGGTCAGACCCAGCGGGCCTTCGGTGGCGATGTGGATGGCCTTTGGTGCGAAATCCGTCATCAGCTTTCGCATCTTCGGGCGCGGACGTAGGGCGAGCCGGATTTTGGGATAGGTGGGGTAGGGGATGGTCCTGAACAGGTCCGGCGTGATGGTCAGAACCTCGAGGTCCTGAGGGCGCATGTGTTCGACGACGGTGTTGAGGGTGCGCTCCACGCCGTTGACCTGGGGGAACCACGCATCGGTGACAAGGACGACCCGCATCGGCTCAGCGCAGCGCCAGCGACAACTGGCGCACATCCGCCCAGTCCAGGATCTCGAGCGCGCCGTTCCGGTACTCGACCAGGGCAGTGCAGCTTTCGACCCAGTCGCCGTCATTGTAGTAGAGCACGCCATCGAAAATTGTAGTAGAGCACGCCATCGAAATCGCGTATCTCGGCATGATGAATATGTCCGCAGACCACCCCGTCGACCCCGCGCCGGCGGGCTTCGTCGGCGACCCTCTCTTCCTATTTTCTCACATAGTGCACGGCGTTCTTGACGCGGTGCTTGAGAAAGGCCGGGAGCGACCAGTAGCGGAAGCCCATCAGGTGACGGACCTTGTTGAACCAGTAGTTGATCGACTGGACCGTGTTGTAGGCCCAGTCCCCCAGCAGGGCGAGCCAGCGGGCATAGCGCACGACCGCATCGAACTGATCGCCATGGGTGATCCAGAGGCGGCGGCCATCGGCGGTGATGTGATAGGCCTCGGCCTTGAGGGTCACCCCGCCGAATACCATGTCGGTGTAGTCGTGCAGCATTTCGTCGTGATTGCCCGGCACATAGACGACCTTGGTGCCCTTGCGCGCCTTGCGCAGCAGCTTCTGCACCACATCGTTATGGGCCTGGGGGCAGTACCAGGATTTCTTCAGCCGCCAGCCATCGACGATATCGCCGACCAGATAGAGCGTGTCGGATTCGGTGTGACCCAGGAAATCGAGAAGATTTTCGGCTTTGCAGCCGCGCGTGCCCAGATGGACATCGGCTATCTAGATGGTGCGATAGTGATGGGCCCGGGTTTCGCCGCTCATGAGGGTCTGCCAGCTGATGACACTGGCCCCTACATATACGACCGGCCGGGTGATTTGGAACTAAATAATAAAATAAAAACGATAACTTAAGTAATAATCCAGCTACATAAATGACACGCGAATGTATCAAATCTCGTGTCTGTGGGCGGATTGGGGGGTGTCATGAAAAAATGCCTGGTGATCTTCAATCCAACCGCGGGCCCTCGCCACCGCCGTCGCTTGCGCGCCGTCCTCGAGGGGCTGCGTGCGTGCGAGGTTCAGGTGACGGTTTGTGAGACATTTGCCCCGCGTGATGCCGAAACGATCGCGCGAAGTGCGCGCGGCTATCAGACCATCGTGGCGGCGGGAGGTGACGGCACCATCAACGAGGTGCTGAACGGTATTCACGCGCGCGGGGACGATTGCGCCCTGGCAATTCTGCCGCTGGGAACGGCCAATGTTCTGGCGCGCGAACTGGCCATCAATCCCAAATCGGTCGAGCAGATCGTGTCGACCATCGCCCACGGACCGCCCCGCGCCATATCGCTGGGTCAGGCCAATGGCCGGGGCTTTGTGATGATGGCGGGGGTCGGCTTCGATGCCCATGTGGTGGCCAATGTGGACAGCCGCATCAAGCGCCTGACCGGAAAGTTTGCCTATGTGGTCGCCTCCCTGCGGGAACTGGCCATGTATCGTGCCCGGACCTATGACGTGGAAATCGCCGGCCGCATCGAAACTGCCTCATCCGTGGTGGTGGCCAACGGGCATTATTACGGCGGTCCCTATGTGCTGGCCTCAGAAGCCTCGCTCGCCGATCACCAATTGCATGTCTGCCTGTTCCGGCGCACCGGCCGCTGGAACGCGATGCGTTACCTCTGGGGCATGATCAGTGGGCGCCTGTCCCGCTTTCCGGATTTCGATGTGATCCCGGCAGCGCATTTGAAAATCACCGCCGGTGCATCGTGTTCGGAGATGGAGCCCGTCCAGGGTGACGGCGATGTCATGGCACAACTGCCGGTGCAGATGATGGTCAGCCCGTCGGGATTGCCGGTGGTGCAGCCGTCCTGAGCCGAATCAGCCGCCGCCGGCAACCGTCATGCCTTCGATCCGGACGGTCGGGCTGTTGGTGCCGTAGCGGAATTCCAGATCGTCGGCCGGGGTCAGCGAGCGATACATATCCTTCAGATTGCCCGCGATGGTCATTTCTGTGACGGGGAAGGCAATCTCACCGTTCTCGATCCAGAAACCCGATGCGCCGCGGCTGTAGTCGCCGGTCACCCCGTTCACCCCCATTCCCATCAGGGAGGTGACGTAGAACCCGGTGCCGGTTTCACCCAGCAGATCGTCGCGTGAGCGGTTCCCCGGCTCGAGATAGAGATTGGTCGGACCGGGCGAGGGCGGACCGGAGGTGCCGCGCCCGGCATGTCCGGTGGTCTCCAGGTCGAGCTGGCGCGCGGATGACAGGTCCAGCAGCCAGGTGGTCAGGACCCCGTCATCGATGATGGCGCGCTTTCGATTGGCTACGCCCTCGGCGTCGAAGGGTTTGGAGCGCATGCCACGGGGGCGATGCGGGTCATCGATCACGGATATGCCGTCGGCGAAGATCTGCTGATTGAGGCTGTCCTTGAGAAAGCTGGACCCCCGCGCGATGGATGTTCCGTTGATGGCCCCTGAGAGATGCCCCAGCAGCCCGCCCGCGACCCGGGGGTCGAAGACGACCGGCACCTGCGCTGTGGGCATGCGCCGCGCCCCGAGGCGCGCCACGGTACGTTCGCCCGCGCGGGTGCCCACGGTCGCAGCATCTTCGAGATCGCTGCGATAGACCGCATGGGCGAAGTCGTACTCGGCTTCCATATCGGTGCCCTCGCCCGCGATCACCGAGACGCCGACGCCGCAATCGGTCCGGGCATAACTGCCCGCAAATCCGTTGGTGGCGGCCAGGGTGATGTAGCTGTGGCTCCAGCTCGCTTCGGCGCCGTCCGAATTGGTGATGCCGGGAACCGCGCGTGCCGCATCTTCGCAGCGCCGCGCCATGTCAATGAGGACCCCGCTCGCGGGTTCCTCGGCATCCACCATGTCGAGTTCGGGGATTTCGGTGGCAAGCTGGTCGGGGTCTGCCAGTCCGCCCCACGGGTCGTCGGGCACGGTTCTGGCCATATCGAGCGCCCGGTCCACCAGTTCCGACAGCGCGGCCCCGGAAAAATCGGTCGAGGACACGATCGCCTGCTTGCGTCCGCGGAACACCCGCAGGCCCAGATCGAAGCTTTCCTGACGCTCAAGCTTCTCGATCTGGCCCAGTCGCTGCGCGTGGGACAGGGAGGTCGAGCGGATTAGAACGGCATCGGCGGCGTCGGCGCCACCTTTGGTGGCATCGGCAACAAGCGCGGCAAGGCGGTCGCGGTCATCCACGGTATTCGAATCGGACATGAAATGGTCGCGCCGCCGCGCGCCTCGTGCTGGGGGTTAGAGAGTTCCGGGTGCGAAGAATTCCACGATCCCGATCACGGCACACAACAGAAGCACGATCCAGTTCATCGCGATACCCGTGGCCCGGTTGAAGGCTTCGGCATTTCCGAGCAGGCCGATGGCATGCAGGCTGCGTCCGATCACCACGATCGCACCGAGCACGCCGACGATAATCGGCGAAACACCGACCATTTCGATCAGTCCGAGAATGATGATGGTGGCGGGAACCCATTCCGAATGGTTGGCATGGGCGCGAATGCGACGGGCCATGCCGTCATCGCCATTGTCTCCCCACAGAATGTTGTGCTTCGCGCGGTAGGTCGATACCCGCAGGCCCAGAAAGAGTTTCATCAGCACCAGCAATGCCGAGATGAAAAGAGTGTTTATCGGTGCAACAGCGACAATGGCGTCCATGATTGTTCTACTATTTCCATATGGGCTTGCCGGAACCCGGCAGGCCCAGATCGTCCCACATTGCCGAAACTTTATCGATCACCTCTTGATCCATGTCTATTTGCCGCCCCCACTCGCGCGTGGTTTCCGGCTCGATCTTGTTGGTGGCATCCAGCCCGGCTTTGCTGCCCAGGCTGGATACCGGAGAGGCAAAATCCAGATAATCGATCGGCGTGTCCTCGATCATCGTGATGTCCCGGGCCGGATCCATGCGGGTCGAGATCGCCCACATGACATCTTTCCAGTCGCGGACGTCGATGTCGTCATCCACAACAATGACCCACTTGGTGTACATGAACTGGCGCAGATAGGACCACACGCCCATCATCACCCGTTTGGCATGGCCCGGATAGGCTTTCTTCATGGACACAACGGCGATCCGGTAGGAACAGCCCTCGGGCGGCAGCCAGAAATCGACAATTTCCGGAAAGGCCTGCTGCAGCAGGGGGACGAAAACCTCGTTCAGGGCCTCGCCGAGCACCGAGGGTTCATCGGGCGGCCGTCCGGTGAAGGTCGAGAGGTAGATCGGTTTGCGGCGCATGGTGATTGCGCTGACATGAAAGACCGGGAATTGCTCGACCGAGTTGTAATAGCCGGTGTGATCGCCATAGGGACCTTCATCGCCATACTCGTCGAGCGAGACATGGCCCTCAATCACGATTTCCGCGGAGGCCGGCACCTTTAGTGGCACTGTCTTGCAATCGACCAGTTCCAGCCGCTTGCCGCGTAACAGTCCTGCGAACTGATACTCCGATAAGGTATCGGGTACCGGCGTGACCGCGGCGATGATCGTGCCCGGATCTGCGCCGATGACAACGGCGGCGGGCAGCGGGTCGGGCCGTTCGTTCTTCCAGCGCGCATGGTGCTGGGCGCCGCCGCGATGCTTGAGCCAGCGCATATAGGTGGTGTTCTTGCCCGTCACCTGCATGCGGTAGATGCCGAGATTGAACGCGTCTTCCTTCTTGCCGTCGGGGTTCGGACCCTGGGTGACAACCAGCGGCCAGGTGATCAGCGGGGCCGGCTCGCCGGGCCAGCAGGTCTGGATGGGCAGTTTCGACAGATCGATATCGTCACCGGTGAGAACGATGTCGTGGACGGGCCCGGAGGAAACCTTTTTGGGACGCATGGACATGACGGTGCGCAGCAGCGGCAGCTTCTCCCAGGCATCCCGCAAACCGCCCGGCGGTTCAGGCTGCCGCAGGAAGGCGAGCGTTTCACCGACCTCGCGCAGCTGATCCGGTTCGCGGTCCATGCCCCAGGCCACGCGCTCGACGGTTCCGAAAAGATTGACCAGAACCGGCGTCGGACTGGGCGCCCCGTTCTCGTTGACGACGTTCTCGAACAGAACGGCGGGTCCGCCCTCGGCAAGCAGCCGGGTTTGTATTTCGGTCATCTCCAGATTGGTCGAAACCGGATGGAACACCCGGACGAGACGCCCGTTATCTTCGAGTCTGGCGATAAATTCGCGGAGGCTGGCGTAAGGCATGCCCAGACTTAGAGCGCCCAAGCCTGTTCGCGTCAAGAACGGCGGCTTGCGGCATGTTGGCATTCGCACGAAGATGTCGGGATGCCAACCGATCCGTTCCAGACCGACCCCGCGCTGGTGCGTGCCGCAGGATATCCCTACGACATTACGGCGCATTCCTTCACCTTTGTGGCGGGGGCCGAGGCGCCGTTTGATCCACGCCTGACCGAAGGCCGCAAACCGGTGATCGGTTACGGCTCCAATCAGTCACCGCTGCGCCTGCGCCAGAAATACGGCACCGATCATGCCCCCATTCCCGTCCAGCGCGGCTGGCTGGCCGATCATGATGTGGTTTTTTCCGCCCACTTCTCGAACTATGGCTCGCTGCCCGCCGCCCTGCGCCATGTTCCCGGCACGCGGGTTGCGGTGGCCGTCAACTGGCTGAGCGACATCGAACTTGTCGTGATGCATCCGACCGAGATCGACAACTATCATTTCGCCGAACTGATCGGGCTGGATCTCTTGCTGGACGACGGCACGCGTCTGGAACACGCTTTCGCCTATCTGAGTTTTCGTGGCCATGTGGGTGAGGGGGAACAACCCTATGCCCTGAAGGAGATCACGGCGCAGGACCGCAAGTTACCGGCTCTGGGTCAGCTCGATGCGCTCTCACTGATGCGCGACCGGCTGTCGCCGGATGACGATCTTGCAGATTTTGTGCGCGCCCATATCAACGATGCCAATTTGCGAACCGAGCGAATCACCCATTTGGAAAAGTTAGCCGTGCCCGTGGTCCATGCCGATCACAAGATTGTGGATGTCTGAAGCAGCCACGTTTGGTCACGGTGCTCCGGGTGTCGAGGCCAGCCTTAGGCAACCATGCGGGCGGCAATCGCGGCGGCAAAGACAATCAGGCCGAAGTCACGGTTGGCGCGGAATTTTTTCAGGCAGTCTTTCGGATCGTTGAAGTCGATGGTCGCGGTCTGCCAGACGAGATGCGCAGCACCGATCGCAAGCCCGATCCAATACAGCCAGGCGACACCGGCAAGCCATCCCGCGAGCGCCAGCAGCGCCATGCAGACGATGTAGAAGGCCGCGATCCAGGGACGTGAGTTTTCACCCAGCAGGCGCGCGGTGGATTTGATGCCGACCAGCGCGTCGTCTTCCTTGTCCTGATGGGCGTAGATCGTGTCGTAGCCGAGCGTCCAGAAGAACCCGGCGGCATAGAGCACCAGCGTTGCCAGCCCGATCTCACCCTGGACCACGGCCCAGCCGAGCAAGGCGCCCCAGTTGAAGGTCAGGCCGAGCCAGGCCTGCGGCCACCAGGTGATGCGCTTCATCAACGGATAGGGCACGACCAGCAGGAGGCTCAGGGCGCCGACCGCCATAGCGAATAGATTGAACTGGAGAAGAATGGCGAAACTGATCAGCAACAGAATCGCCAGGAAGGTGAGGGCCGCGCGCATGCGGATCGCGCCCGAGGCCAGAGGCCGGTCGGCGGTGCGGGCAACCCGGGCATCGAAATCGCGGTCGAACATGTCGTTGATCACGCAGCCCGCGCCGCGCATCAGGATGGCGCCGATCCCGAACAGGGCGACCCAGAGCGGGTTCGGCCAGTTGCCCGGCGCTTCTGCCAAGGCGAGCGCCCACCAACCGGGTAGCAGCAACAGCCAGGTGCCGATCGGTCGGTCCAGCCGCATCAGCCGGGCATAGGGCCGGGCCGGAGCCGGAACGAACCGGTCAAGCCAGTTGCCGCGCGGGATATCGCTCGCGCTATGATGGGGTGCGCCACTCATAGCGCTAGTGATAACCCAGCGGGCCGCGGCCCCCAATCCCGGATTCACGGAATGTCAGACACGAAGGCGAGTTTTACCCGGTTGCGGCTGTTTGTCGAAGCTGACCTGTCGGTGGGCGCGCCGGTTCCGTTGAGTCATGACCAGAGCCACTATCTGCAGAATGTCATGCGCCGGGGTGAGGGAGACCGGATCGCCATCTTCAACGGTCGCGAGGGCGAGTTCTGGGCCGATATCGTGGCGGCCAGGCGCGGCGCCGTGATTGTGCAGCCCGCGGAGCTGCTGCAGGCCCAGAAGCCGGAGCCCGATCTGTGGTTGGCATTTGCACCGATCAAGCGGGCCGCGCTGGGTTTCCTGACAGCCAAGGCGACGGAGCTCGGCGTTTCCCGGTTGGTTCCTGTGCTGACAGCGCGTACCAATACCGAACGGGTCAAGACAGCACGGCTGCGCGCCAATGCCATTGAGGCGGCCGAGCAATCCGAGCGGCTGAGCGTGCCGGATATCTGCGAACCCGCAAAGTTCCGCGATGTTCTGGAGGACTGGCCCCGGGATCGCATTCTGCTTGTGGGCGATGAAACGGGTGCCGGACGTCCGGTTGCCGAAGCCGCTTTGGAATTGCGTGACAGCCCGGTCCCCTGTGCCATCATGACGGGACCGGAGGGCGGCTTTGCCCCCGATGAGCTTGACCAACTCGGTGAACTGCCCTTTGTTAGGTCTATCGGGCTTGGTCCGCGCGTGTTGCGGGCCGATACGGCCGCCTTGGCTGCACTGTCCGTCGTTCAGGCGATCGCCGGAGATTGGGACTCCGCGCGGTCTTGAGTTTCGCTCTTATCGGGGAATGTGAAACATGGCAGCTCCGTCTTCGGGTGGCGGCCCGGTTATCGAGTCCAAACAGCAACTCATCGACTGGATCGCCGAGGGCGAGAAGCCGAGAGAGGAATGGCGGATCGGCACCGAACACGAGAAATTCGCGTTCCGGCAGTTCGATCATAAAACCCTGTCTTATGATGGCACCCCCGGCATCCGTGATCTGCTGGTGGGTCTCCAGCGGTTCGGCTGGCAGCCGGTCTATGAGGGTGACAATGTCATCGCGCTGACCGGTGAAAGCGGTGCCAATATTTCGCTCGAACCGGGCGGGCAGTTCGAGCTCTCCGGTGCCCCCCTCGAGACCCTGCACCAGACCTGCGAAGAAGTGCACGAACATCTGCGTCAGCTTCGCGAGGTCAATGGCGAGTTGGGTGTGGCGATGATGGGCATGGGTTTTCACCCCACGCTGACCCGGGAAGACGCGCCCTGGATGCCCAAGGGACGCTACAAGATCATGCGCGAATACATGAGCGAGGTCGGCACCATGGGCCATGACATGATGCTGCGGACCTGTACCGTGCAGGTCAATCTCGACTTCTCTGACGAGGCCGACATGGTGCGCAAAATGCGTGTCGCGATGGCTCTGCAGCCGGTCGCCACGGCCCTGTTTGCGAATTCGCCCTTCCGCGAGGGTCAGCCCACCGACTATCTGAGCCTGCGCAGTCATGTCTGGACCGATGTCGACAATGACCGTTCGGGTATCCTGCCCTTCGTCTTCGATGACGATTTCGGCTACGAACGCTATGTGGATTACGTGCTCGATACGCCCATGTATTTCGTCTATCGTGATGGGGGTTATATCGATGCATCTGGTCAGTCCTTCCGGGACTTCATGGCCGGGAAATTGCCCGCGCGCCCGGGTGAGTTTGCAACCATGGGCGACTGGTCGGATCACACCACGACGCTGTTTCCCGAAGTGCGACTCAAGAAGTTTCTCGAAATGCGTGGTGCGGATGGAGGCCCGTGGCGGCGGGTCTGCGCACTTCCCGCCTTCTGGGTTGGCCTGCTTTACGATTCCGGAGCACTCGATGCCGCAAGCGAGATGATTGCAGACTGGAGCGCGCAGGAGGTGATCGATTTGCGGAATGCCGTTCCCGCACAGGGCCTGGCCACGCCGTTTCGCAACCGGACACTGCTCGAGCTGGCCCGCGAAGCGCTGGAGATATCGCGTGCCGGCCTGAAGAGCCGGGCGCTGACGGATTTCTGGGGGCAGGACGAAAGCCACTTCCTGTCCACGCTCGAGCAGATCGCCGATAGCGGCCTGACGCCAGCCGAAAACAAGCTCGCGGCTTTCGAAGGACGCTGGGACGGCGATGTCGAGCGCGCCTTCGAGGAATACGCCTGGTAAAGAAAAAGGCCTTCCCCGTGGAGGGGGAGGGCCATATCAAAGCGACTTTGACTGGCACCGGCCTTCGTGCGCGGGAGACCCGCTTAGAAGGTTGGTTTCCCGGGGCAATTGGGAAACCGGGTGCCGAGAAAAGCAGGTGTTGGGGGGCCTGCTTGTCTTCAAAGCCGTGCCGCAGCCGTTGTTCAGGGAGGAACCGGCTACGTAAGTCCGGCCGGTTAGGGACGGGACTGTCCGATGAGATCCTTCACTGCTGCCAGATCGAGATCGGAAATCTTGTTCAGGGCGCCCGGATCGACGCCGGCCTGTTCGAGCAGGGCCGGGGCGAGCCCGACCATGTCGAGCATGGCGGGGTCAACGCCGATCTGATCGATAATGATGGCCGGGTCGGCGTCTTCAAGGAACGCCGCAGCGTTGGCATCGCCAAGCAAACCCGACGCTTTCTCGAACAAACCAGAGAGACCGAACATCTCGAAAACTCCAAATCAGGCGGTCATGCTGGGACCGCGGGTTGGGGGTGGTGTCAGGCCGCGTTCCGGAAACGGGACTCGCGGGACGGCGGATAACTGGATTCGACAACGGAAATTCGGTCTTTCACGCGTAGCCGCATGCGTTTGAGCTTCTGCAAATGCGCCATGTCGGGCCTGGGGCGGACCAGTTCATCGATGCATGAGAGATGGGGCGCCCGCAGAGAAATGAAAAGATAATTTAAGTAGAAAAAAGTATAGAAAAAAGCTATATATTCCTATCGCTTCCGATTGGGAGATAGCAGTGCCTGAACCCGCGCTTACGCTCAAACAAATGCGTTATCTGCTCGCGCTTGTGGATACCGGACATTTCCGCGATGCCGCGGAGCGGTGCGGGATCGCGCAACCTTCGCTCAGCGTGCAGATTCAGAACCTGGAAGCGAGCCTGGGTACAAAACTGATCGAGCGCCGGCGGACCGGGGTCGTTCTGACACCGATTGGACGCGAAGTTGTCTCGCGCGCTCGCCGGGTTTTGCTGGACGTTCAGGAAATTGTCGATGTCGCGTCATCCTCGCACCGGGATCTGGTGGGAACGATCCGTCTCGGCGTGAAGCCCACACTCGGACCCTATCTGCTGCCCCGTGTGGTGGCTGCGCTTCACCGCGACAATCCCGACCTCAAGCTCTATATCCGCGAGGGTGCGCCGCACGATCTCGAAACCGAGCTGGCGCATGGTACCCACGACCTGATTCTAGCCCAGTTACCGGTCAGGTCATCGAACCTTGAAGTGGAACGATTGTTCCGCGAGCCGGTCTATCTGGCGGTGTCCACTGAACACCCGATCGCGCAACATGAGACTGTGGGCCCCGAGGATATGCAGGGATTGCCGATCCTGACCCTGACGCCGGATTTTCACCTGCATGATCAGGTGCATGCGCTGTGTGAAGAACTGGGGGCCAACCTTGTTCGCGACTATGAGGGCACCAGCCTGGATGCGCTGCGCCAGATGGTGGCAATGAACACAGGGGCCACGTTCCTGCCCGCGCTCTATGCCAATTCGGAAATTCGAAGCGACAGTGATGTGGCGGTCAGGGCCATTCGCGGGCGCGCCATGTCGCGCTCGATCGGCCTGGTCTGGCGCAAGGGAGCCGGACGCGCCCCGGCTTATGGGGATATTGCCGATGTGATTCGCCGCGTCGCGCGCCAGGAGTTCCCGATGCTGATCCCGGAGGCTTAGCCGCGCGGCCGGCGCAACGGTGTCCAAAGGGCCAGTGACAACATGGCCGCGATGAAGTTCATCACGGCGAAGGCGATGAAGGTGTCCTGAAATGCTAGTGCGGTGGCCTGGGCGGCCACAATGCGTCCCAGATAAAAACTCGCCAGCGCGGCTTCGACCGGATCGGGCAATCCTGCCGCCGTCAGCATGTCGCGGACCGTCTCGAGCAAACCGGTCGTGGTCGAGTTGGACTCCGTCTGTGACGTGGCCAGCATCTCGGCATGACGTGCGGTGTGCCGTTCGATGTTGATCGCGAGCAGGTTGATTCCGAACGCCCCGCCCATCTGGCGCGTGAAGTTCAGCATGCCGTTGGCGGTACCCATTTTCTCCGGAGGTGCCGCCGCCAGACCGGCAGCAGTGATCGGGGGAAACAGCATGCCCTGTCCGATCCGCCCGACCAGAACAAGCAGCGCGAAGGTCCAGAAGGCTGTATTGGCATCGGCGAAGCCCATCCACCAGGTGGTGATGGAAAACAGAAGAAACCCGGTCACGAGCAGGAGGTAGGGCGGGTAGCGATCCGCCAGCCGCCCCGAGAGCGGCAATGCCAGTCCCATGGCAAGCCCGCCGGGCACAAGCACAAGGCCGGCTTGCAGGGGGGTGTAACTGCCGACAATCTGCACAAAGACGGGTTGCAGATAGAACGATCCGAACAGGCAGGCCCCGATAAGAAACGACACCACGCAGGATATGGCGAACTTCGGATTGCGCAGCAGGCGCACATCGAACAGCGGGTCAGGTACGACCAGTTCCCAGAACACGAAGGCGACGCCCGATCCGATCCCCAGAATGAGCAGGGCGATGACGAGGTTGGCGTTCCAGCCCTTGAGCTGACCATTGGACAAACCTGTCAGGGTGGCCGCCAGAAACGTCGCAACCAGGACAAAGCCGAGCCAGTCGAGGCGTGTTCTTGCGAGGGAGTGGTCACGCCCGGGCAGGACCACACCGGCCAGCATCATCGCGCAGAATGAAACGGGCAATGCGACGTAGAAGGTGAAGCGCCAGTCGAAATGGTCGATGGCGATGCCGCCGAACCAGGGGCCCAGTCCGGGGCCCAGGATGAAACTCACGCCGAACAGCCCCGCGACCATGGCGCGCTGGTGGGGCGGGAACACGGCGAACATCACCATCATGGCCAGCGGCAGCAGAATCCCCGCCGTCAGGCCCTGAATGGTTCGTCCCAGAACCACCATATCGTAGGTCTGGGCCGTGCCACCGGCAATCGAACCCAAGAAGAAGAACATCATGGTGCCGATGAACACCTGTCGTGCCCCGAATCGGCGGGTCAGCCAGTCGCTGAGCAGCATCCCGGCCGTCATCGCCGCAAAGAAGGCTGTGGCCATCCACTGGGCCTGATCCTGACCGACGCCGAAGGCGCCCATGATGTCGGGGACTGCCACATTGGTGATTGTGGCCGAAAGGGCGAGGGCGAGCGAAGACGAGAGCGCCGCGGTCACGACCAGCCAGCGATGCCATACCCCCGGTGCTGCCGGAGTGGCTGGTGGAGAAGCGTCGGGCAGGGTCGTCGTAGTCACGCGACAGACCGGCTAGCGGCCGGGGATTGCGATATTGATCACGGCCATCATCCCGGGGCGAAGGGCGGCATCGCCGGGATCGAGTGCGATGCGGACAGGCAGGCGTTGGGTGACTTTTGTGAAATTGCCGCTCGGGTTCGGATTGGGCAGCAATGCGAACTCGCTGGTCGTCGCCTGGCCGATCCGCGACACCGTTCCCGAGAAGGTCTGGTCCGGAAAGGCATCGATCAGCACTTCCACCGGCATGCCTGGAGCAAGATGCCGGATGTCGGTTTCCTTGATATTGGCCTCCACCCATATCGCCGCCGGGTCGTGAATCAGCATGAGGCGCTGGCCGGGGCTGACGAACTCGCCGACATCGACAAAGGTCTCCGACACGACCCCGTCAATCGGGCTCTTGATCGTCCGGTCGGCCACGTCGAGGACCTGCCGGTCACGCTGCGCCGCAATTTCGGCCTCTTCGTGCCGCAGCGCATCGATCCGTTTCGCGAGCACTGTCATCTGGCCGCGTGCAGCTTCGGCTTCCCCCACATCGGCGAGCGCGGCGGCCAGATCGGCCTGCGCCTTCTGGTGCCGCTCCTGGGCCCGGCTGAGCTCGGTCTGAACCTGATCGAGCCGTTGCCGGGATACGATCTGGTCCTTGAGCAGTGAACGCGTGCGCTCGAAATCGGCGCGGGCGAGTTCGAATTGTTCGAGGCTGGCGCGCACAGCCACATTTACGGCATCGGCATGGGACCGGGCGGCCTCCACCCGGCGCGCCGTGGTCTGGTCGATCAGTTCGATTTCGGCGGCGATCTGTGATCTCGCTGCGGTCAGGGCGCCGATCCGCGCACCGTATTCGGTCAACCTGAGTTCTGATTCGCGCGGGTCAATCGCGATGAGAAGGGTGTTGCGAGATATTCGCTCACCGTCGCTGACGGGCAAATCCACCACCCAGCCCGAAACCCGACTTGAAATCGCGACGGTGTCGGTCGCGATACGTGCATCGGTTTCACTGACATGGCTCCACTGCCAATGGGCCCAGCGTGCGGTACCGACGACAACAGCCACCACGACCAGAAGAATGACCGCGTTCCGGACCAGATGACCCGTACGCCGGCTGTGGCGCGGCGTGTCAGTCTTTGCTGATGACGCAGAGTCTGGCTTTGGATGTCCTTCGTCAGGCATTGCACATTCCGAATTATGCAAAACGGCCACGAGATGTGTCGGTTCCTGCCATCTTGTATGGGTCTGGGGTGGGTGGCAATTCCACCATGCCGCGCTTGCATGGCTGGCGTGCGGCTTGCGGAGGGGTGCCTCAGACGGCCGTACCGCCGACGGTCAGCGATTCCAGCATCATCGTCGGCTGGCCGACACCGACGGGCACCGACTGGCCGTCCTTACCGCAGTTGCCGATCCCGTCATCGAGTTTCGAATCGTTGCCGATCAGTTTGACGCGGGTCAACGCGTCGGGCCCGTTGCCGATCAGCGTGGCGCCCTTGACCGGCGCACCCAGCTTGCCGTCTTCGATCAGATAGGCCTCGGTGCAGCTGAACACGAACTTGCCGTTGGTGATATCCACCTGTCCGCCACCGAAATTCACGGCATAGATGCCGGTCCTGGCCGCCTTGACGCATTCTTCGGGGTCGGCCTCGCCGCTCAGCATATAAGTGTTTGTCATGCGCGGCATGGGGTGGTGCGCAAAGGACTGGCGTCGCCCGTTTCCCGTGGGGGGCACACCCATCAGGCGGGCATTGAGGCGATCCTGCATATAACCTTTCAGAATGCCGTCCTCGATCAGCACATTCGACCCGCTGGGTGTGCCTTCGTCATCGATGGTGATGGACCCGCGCCGGTCGGGCAGGGTGCCGTCATCGACCACCGTCACGCCCGGGGCGGCGACCCGTTCACCCATCAGGTTTGCAAAGGCCGAGGTTTTCTTGCGGTTGAAATCACCTTCGAGGCCATGACCGATGGCTTCGTGCAGCAGAACGCCCGGCCATCCCGGTCCCAGCACCACCGGCATTTCGCCGGCCGGGGCCGGGACGGATTCGAGATTGACGAGTGCTTGTCGCAGGGCCTCATCGACCTGGGTCTGCCAGTTCTCCGGCGATATCCACTGATCGTAAACAGCGCGGCCGCCCACGCCCTGAGAACCGGTTTCCTGACGGTCACCCGCGCCGACCATCACCGACACATTCAGCCGGACCAGCGGCCGGATGTCGGCGCGGCGTTCCCCGTCTCCGCGCACGATCTGTACCGCCTGCCAGGTCCCGCCAAGTGAGGCGGTCACCTGACGGACCCGGGAATCGGAATCCCGCGCATAGGCGTCGATTTCGGCCAGCAGTTTGACCTTGTCTTCAAAGGCCATCTCGCCAAGCGGATTGGTGTCTGTGTAAAGGTCGCGGTTGATGTTGGCAGGCGGCTCGCCCAGGGTACCGCCCCGACCGGTGCGCACCGCCCGGACCGTTTCGCTGGCGCGTTTGATCGCCGCTTCGCTCAGTTCGGTGGAATGGGCATATCCCGTGGCTTCGCCGGACACCGCACGCAGGCCGAAACCCTGTGTCGTGTCGAAACTCGCATTGCGCACCCGGCCATCGTCAAACGTGATATTTTCATTCTGGCTGTATTCGAGGAACAACTCGCCGTCATCCGTACCGTCCAGCGCATCTCCAACCTGCCGGGTGACCCGCTCCGGATCTATTCCGGTGCGGCTGAAAAACAGGTCGTCGGTGCTGGTCATATCGGTCATCGAATCACGCCAATTGTTCATACAGTCGATCTGAGTGCCGCCCGTTGTCACACAATATGGGTGGATCGAGGGCAATTGTCAGCAGGTTAGGTACAGAATTCTGGGGTTTTTGGGCATGTTTGGCATCGCTGCGACATGGTGTCCCAAATGCCCGAAGGCGTGGGGTATGACTTGTTGGGGTCCATGCGCTGGGCTATTTTCCGGCTGTATCAAAGGTTTGGGGGCGATCCGTTGTGCAGGCAGGGTCCGGTGCAACACCGCCAAATGGAAGCATGGAAATGATGAAACTCCGACTTCACCTCATGCGTGGAACAGAGCTTATCGGCCTGTCTGCGCTGATGGGACTGTTTTCTGCGCCGGCATTTGCAAAGCAGCCGGAACCTTGGCAGCTTGGTTTTCAGGAAGCGCATTCACCGATAATGGAGCAGATGACTGCGTTTCATGATCTGCTGCTCTGGATCATCTTCGCGATCTCGATTTTCGTTCTGGCGCTTTTGCTTTACGTGATCGTGCGGTTCCGGGAGTCGAAGAACCCCAATCCGTCGAAAGTCACCCACAACACCATGATTGAGGTGCTCTGGACGGTCGTCCCGGTCGTGATCCTGTTTGTGATCGGGTTCTACTCTCTGCCGCTGCTCTATGCCACGGACGACACGGCGGATGCCGATGTCACCGTCAAGGTCATCGGACGTCAGTGGTACTGGAGTTATGAATATCCCGATCATGGTGATTTCACCTTTGACGCCTTCATGGTGGACGAGGCCGATCTGAAGCCGGGTCAGCCGCGTTTGCTGGCGACCGACGAAGACCTGGTGCTGCCGGTCGGCAAGAAGATTCGTGTTCTGGTGACGTCTTCGGACGTGCTGCATGCCTTTGCCATGCCTTCGCTTGGCTCCAAGGTCGATGCGGTGCCGGGGCGGACCAACGAGACCTGGTTCGAGATCAGTGAGCCGGGGATGTACTACGGACAGTGCTCCGAGCTTTGCGGAACGGGCCATGCCTTCATGCCGCTGGCGATCCGGGCTGTGTCCGAAGTCGAATTCAACGCCTGGGTGACCAAGGCGCAGGCGCGGTTCAATCCGAGTGAGGAACAGATCGCGCCCCGTCCGATTCAGGTTGTTAGAAACGAAGCGGGTGATGCACCCGCAGTCGCACAGTAGCGCGGCGAGGAGAATTTACGATGGCTGACGCACACGCGCATACCGACGACCACGCACACGACGATCACCACCACGCCCCCTCGGGCTGGAAACGCTGGGTGTTTTCGACGAACCACAAGGACATCGGCACGATGTACCTGGTGTTCGCGATCATCGCGGGGATTATCGGCGGTGCCTTCTCGATCCTGATGCGGCTGGAGCTGCAGGATCCGGGCATGCAGTACTTCCTGAACGCCGACGGCGCTGCCGACGGTCACTTCTGGAACGTGGTGATCACCGCCCATGGCCTGATCATGGTGTTCTTCGTGGTCATGCCCGCCATGATTGGTGGCTTCGGCAACTGGTTTATCCCGTTGATGGTCGGTGCGCCGGACATGGCGTTCCCGCGGATGAACAACATTTCGTTCTGGCTGCTGCCGCCGGCGTTCCTGCTGCTCATCGGCAGCGCCTTTGTCGATGGTGGCGCGGGAACCGGCTGGACCATCTATCCGCCGCTGTCATCTGTCCTCGGACATCCCGGGGCTTCTGTGGATATGGCGATCTTCGCCCTGCACATCGCTGGTGCCTCCTCCATTCTGGGGTCGATCAACTTCATCACCACGATTTTCAACATGCGTGCGCCGGGGATGACCCTGCATCGCATGCCGTTGTTCATCTGGTCCGAACTGGTCACGGCCTTTCTGCTGGTCCTCGCGGTGCCGGTGCTCGCGGGTGCGATCACCATGCTGCTGACCGACCGTAACTTCGGCACGACCTTCTTCGATGCCGCGGGCGGCGGTGACCCGATCCTGTTCCAGCATCTGTTCTGGTTCTTCGGGCATCCCGAAGTCTACATCATGATCCTGCCGGGCTTCGGCATCATCAGCCATATCGTCTCGACCTTCTCGCGCAAGCCGGTCTTCGGCTATCTCGGCATGGCCTACGCCATGGTTGGGATCGGCTTTGTCGGCTTCATCGTCTGGGCCCATCACATGTTCACGGTCGGCCTCGATGTCGATACCCGTGTTTACTTCACGGTGGCGACGATGGTGATCGCGGTGCCCACGGGCATCAAGATCTTCTCCTGGATCGCGACCATGTGGGGCGGTTCGGTTCGTATGGACACGCCGATGCTCTGGGCCGTGGGCTTCATTTTCCTGTTCACTGTCGGCGGTGTAACGGGCGTGGTGCTCGCAAATGCGGGTCTGGATATCGCCCTGCATGACACCTACTACGTGGTGGCTCATTTCCACTACGTGCTCAGTCTGGGTGCCGTGTTCTCGATCTTTGCCGGCTTCTACTACTGGTTCGCCAAGATGTTCGGACGCCAGTACAACGAAACCCTCGGCAAGCTGCATTTCTGGGTGACGTTCATCGGTGTGAACCTGACCTTCTTCCCGCAGCACTTCCTGGGGCTGGCCGGCATGCCGCGCCGCTATCCGGACTATCCGGATGCCTATGCGGGCTGGAACGAGATTTCGTCCTACGGTTCGTATATCTCGGCACTGGGTCTGGTGATCTTCCTCGTCACGGTGTTCCACGCACTGACCGCGGGTCGTCGCGTCGAGGGTAACTACTGGGGTGAGGGTGCAACCACGCTCGAGTGGACGGTTCCGTCTCCGGCGCCGCATCACACCCATGAGGAACTGCCGGAAATCAAGCCGGCCCCGGCGGGTCACTAGGCCCCGGGCCGGGACAGCGGAGTTAGGATTTTGGCTGATACAGTCATCCTGAACAGCGACGGGGAGCTGACGCTCCCGCGAGCGCCGTCTTCTCAGGTGAAGGATTACATTCGCCTGCTGAAGCCGCGCGTGATGACGCTCGTGGTGTTCTCGGGTGCGACCGCGCTGCTGATTGCGCCGGGCCAGATTCATCCGCTGATCGCGCTGGTGGCGATCCTGTGTATTGCCGTGGGATCGGGCGCGGCGGGTGCCATTAATATGTGGTACGAGCGCGATATCGATGCGGTCATGACGCGCACATCGAACCGGCCGCTTCCTGCAGGCTGCATGGCGCCAAGCGATGCGCTGGCCTTTGCGACCGTGTTGTCATTGGTGTCGGTGGCCTTGATGGGCCTGGCGACCAACTGGGTTGCGGGGGGTTTGCTGGCGCTGGCGATCCTCTTCTATGTGTTCGTGTACACCATCTGGCTGAAACGCCGCACACCCCAGAATATCGTGATCGGCGGCGCGGCAGGCGCCTTCCCACCAATGATTGGTTGGGCGGCTGTGACTGGCGATGTGAGCCTGGTCTCGCTCAGCCTGTTTGCGATCATTTTCCTTTGGACGCCGCCGCATTTCTGGGCGCTGGCACTCTATCGCAGTGGCGACTATGAGCGCGCCGGCGTGCCGATGTTGCCGGTGGTGGCCGGGCATACTGCGACCAAGCGCCAGATTTTCATCTACACGCTGTTCATGATCCCGGTCAGCATCACGCCCACATTGCTGGGGGCGGCGGGGCTGACCTATGCGATCGGCGCGACCATTCTCGGCGCGGTTTTCGTGCTCCGCGCCTGGCAGACATTGTGCGAACCGGAAGGCGGCGATGACGCCTGCGCCCGCGCACTCTTCCGCTACTCGATCTTCTACCTGTTTCTGGTGTTCGGCCTGCTTCCGATCGATCTGCTCGTCCAGTGGGCGGTGTGAGGAAATGATGGCGAAACGGGAATTCAGTGAACGTCACCGCGAACAGCGCGGAAAGAACTACGCGATGGCCGCCGTGATTGTCGGGCTGATCGCCATTTTCTATCTGGTTTTCATCGCGCGAGCGGGGCTTCTCGGATGAGTATGGCACTGACACGCTCCCAGCGCCGGCGGCGGAACGCTTATGTGTTCGGCGGCCTGTTTGCGCTGGTCATTGCGATGAACGGGTTCGCCTATGCCATGGTGCCGGCCTATCGGGCGTTCTGTCAGCAATTCGGTTTTGCGGGAACGCCGGTCGTCGAGGCCAACGGGCCGGAAAGCGACGTGGTTTTGAGGGACCGGACCATTACGGTTCGCTTTAACAGCGATATCGCGCCGGACCTGGATTGGCATTTCAAACCGGTCCAGCGCAGCATCGATCTGAACCCGGGTGAAACCGGACTGGCATTCTACGAAGCGGTGAACAACGCCGAGCGTGATGCCAGCGGCACGGCCACGTTCAATGTGACGCCGCTGAAGGCCGCGCCGTATTTCGTCAAGATTGAGTGCTTCTGCTTCACCGAACAGACCCTCTCACCGGGGCAGGTCGCGCAGATGCCGGTGACTTTCTATGTCGATCCGGCGATTTCCGAAGATCAGAACCTCGACGACGTCACAACAATTACCCTGAGTTACGCCTTCTTCCGCGATATGGATGCCATGACCGAACAAGCGGCCGCGGCAGGCGACGTGGAAGAAGCCAAGAAAATCCAAGTGAACTAACAAGACACTGCTGAAAGAGAACGAGCATGACCGATCACGCAGACGATCACGGAAAAGGCAACCATCCCTACCATATGGTGGAACCGAGCCCGTGGCCCATCGTGGGGTCCATCGGCGGTTTCCTTTTGGCCATGGGATTGGTCATCTACCTGCATCCTTCGATGTTCGGAACTGGTCCGCAGTCGTTCTTCGAAACCATCGGATTGTGGACAATCGCGCCGGGTCTGATCATCGCCATGATGACTATGATCGGCTGGTGGCAGGACGTCATCGACGAGGCGACCTTCCAGAAGATGCATACGGGCGTGGTTCAGATCAGTCTGCGTTACGGCATGATGCTGTTCATCATCTCCGAGGTGATGTTTTTTTCGGCATGGTTCTGGGCGTTCTTCGATGCGAGCCTGTTTCCCAAGGAAGCCGTGGGCGGTGTCTGGCCCCCTGAAGGTGTTGATGTCTTCAACCCGTTCAGCCTGCCCCTGCTGAATACGCTGATCCTGCTGTCTTCCGGCTTCACGGTGACCTGGGCGCATCACGACATTCTCGAAGGCAAGATGGACCATGCCGCCAAGATGATCGGCTGGACCGTTCTTCTGGGCGTGATTTTTAGCCTTCTACAGGCCTACGAATACAGCCATGCGCCCTTCGGCTTCAGTGACGGGATCTACTCCTCGACCTTCTACATGGCGACCGGCTTCCACGGGGCCCATGTGATCATCGGAACGGTCTTCCTGGCCGTGTGCTGGTGGCGGACGGCCAAGGGGCACTTCACGAAGGACAGCCATTTCGGCTTCGAGGCGGCGGCCTGGTACTGGCATTTCGTCGATGTCGTCTGGCTGTTCCTGTTCTGCTTCGTTTATGTCTGGGGTACCTTCGCCTGAGCGACTATTACCCGCGTCAGTCGAGTATCCGGACAGGCTTGCGTTGTGCTTGCCCACGATGTGGGCAGGACAAGCTCTTTCAGGGTCTGCTGAAGCTTCGTGAGAATTGTTCGCTCTGCGGGTTCGACTATGGTCGGCTCAATGCCGATGATGGTCCGGCCTTCTTCATCATCGTGCTCTACAGCGCACTGATTTTGCCGCTGGCCGCATGGTTCCAGTTCTCCTTCGATCTGCCGATCTGGGTTCATCTGGTGATCTGGTTGCCGATCATCGTGAGCGGCGCGATTGCGCTGATGCGCCCGCTCAAGGCGTGGCTGATCGCACAGCAGTACAAGCACAACGTGGATGATTCAGATCACACTCGATAGCTGTGAGTGACGGACCGATATGGGATTTCGACCGACATTCTGGGCCACCGTGGTGTTTGTCCCCATCTTCCTGCTTCTGATCGGGTTGGGCACGTGGCAGGTCCAGCGGCTGGAATGGAAGAACAATCTGATCGATACCCGCATGGAGCGGATCGCGGCACCGGCGCTGAATCTCGTAGCCGCACGAAATGCCCCAAGCCCTGACGCCATTGAGTACCGGCCCATCACCCTGTCCGGTCTTCTGCGGAACGACAGACAGTTCCGGCTTTTGAACCGCATTTATGACGGCACCCAGGGCGCGCATCTGGTCGTGCCCATGGAACTCGATGACGGGCAGGGCACCATCATGATCGACCGCGGCTGGATTCCCCGCGGGAGTGTCGCGGACCTGCCTGACGAACCGGCGCAACGCGTCGTGTTGAATGGGTTTGTACGGGCCTATCGCGAACCGGGTGCATTTTTGCCGGAAAACGAGCCCGCTGCGAATAACTGGTTTTACATGGACGAAGCTGAAATGCTTGCCGCCGCAGGCTTGTCCGGCGGCCTCGGCTTTTATGTGGAGGCGGGTCCGGACAGCAATTCGCCCGGGACCTTCCCGGTGGGTGCGGTTCCCGATGTCAATCTGCCCAACAATCACCTGCAATATGCCGGCACCTGGTACGGGGTTGCGGGCGTTCTGCTGGTCATCTTCATTGTCTTTCACTGGCGCCGGGAACGGTCATGAGCAACGTGGGAACCCTTGCGGAAAGTCCGGCCTATGCCAAGCTGACCGACCGCTTCCGCCGGATTGCACTGGTCGGCGATGCGCTGGGTATTCTCGGTTGGGATCAGGCGACTCTGATGCCCGAGGGTAGTGCCGGTGGTCGTGCTGAACAGATTGCGGCTTTGAGCGTATTGCGCCACGAGCTGCTGGTTGCCGGTGACGTCCGCGACAATCTCGATGCCGCCGGTGAAATACTGGACGAAGCCGGCGAAGAAAGCTGGGAGGCGGCCAATCTGCGCGAAATGTCGCGTGCCTATCTCAACGCTGCGGCGGTTCCGGGCGACCTTGTCGAGTCCGCTGCACGTGCGAGTGCGGTCTGTGAGGTGCAATGGCGTCAGGCCCGGGCCGATAATGATTTTGCCAGTCTCGTACCGGCGCTTGAAGAGGTGATCGGGCTTGTAAAACAGATCGGCCTCGCGCGGTCCGAAGCGCTTTCACTGTCGCTCTACGATGCGCTGCTCGATGAGTACGAAGCGGGTACGACCGTTGCAAAGCTCGATCCATTGTTCGGCCAACTGGCCACGGATCTGCCCAACCTGGTGAACGAGGTTATCGAACACCAGGCCACACGCCCGGAACCGGCCCTACCGCCGGGCCCGTTCCCCATCGCCAGACAGCGTGAACTGGCCGCCGAACTGATGCAGATCCTCGGGTTCTCATTCGATTCCGGCCGACTGGATATCAGCCATCACCCGTTCTGTGGTGGCGCGGCAGGGGATGTACGGATCACCACGCGCTTCAGCGAGGAAAATTTCACTGAATCGCTGATGGGCGTGCTCCACGAAACGGGTCATGCACTCTATGAGGCGGGCCTGCCGGAGGCCTGGCGCTATCAGCCTGTGGGCAAGGCGCTAGGGATGGCGATTCATGAAAGCCAGTCGCTGTTGGTCGAGATGCAGGTCAGCCGGTCGCGCCCCTTCCTGCAATTTGCCTTGCCGCGTATGCAGGCCGCGTTTGGCGGCGAAGGACCTGCCTGGAATGTGGAAAATTTCTATCGCCTCTACACGCGTGTTGAACGTGGTTTGATCCGCGTCGATGCGGATGAGGTGACCTATCCGCTCCATGTGGTGCTGCGCTACCGGCTGGAGCGCGCGCTTCTGTCGGGCGATCTGCCGCTGGGCGACCTTCCGGGGGCCTGGAATGACGGGATGCGCGATCTGCTGGGCGTTGTGCCGCCCGACGACGCCTCGGGCTGTCTGCAGGATGTCCACTGGCCGTCCGGTGCGTTCGGCTATTTCCCGACATACACGCTGGGCGCCATGGCTGCTGCGCAGCTTTACGCCGCCGCGCGTGCGGCGATGCCTGGCATGAAAGAGGATATAGCAGCCGGCCGTCTGTCCGGGTTGGTCTCGTGGTTGCGGGAAAAGGTGCACCAGCGCGGGGCCTATCGACCGGCGGAAGACTTATTGATCGAGGTCACCGGGCAGCCCCTCGACTTCCGGATATTTCTCGATCACCTGCAGACAAGGTATCTCGACCGGGGTTGAGCACCTCGTCTTGTGTCGTTCAGGCGGCTTGGATAGGTTAGCCCGCTTTTCCGGGAAGGACGGTTTCGTGGAGTTTGTAAGTACCAGAGGTTCATCACCCCAACAGACGTTTGAAGGCGTGCTTTTGAGCGGCCTGGCGCGTGATGGCGGGTTGTTTGTGCCGGCTGAATGGCCGCAGTTTGAACCCTCCCATATCGCAGCGCTTCACGGCCTCTCCTATACGGACACGGTGGTCCGGATTGTGCGTCCGTTTATCGAACCGTCGCTGGTCAGTGACGACGATCTTTCCCGCATCGTGGCGACGGCCTATTCGGGCTTTCGCGACCCCGCGATCGCGCCCCTGGTCGCGCTCGACGAGGATACCTACCTGCTCGAGCTGTTCCATGGTCCGACACTGGCCTTCAAGGACTTTGCACTGCAGTTACTGGGTGGATTGTTCGATCATGTGCTGGGCCTGCGGGGCGAACGGCTGACGATTGTCGGCGCCACCTCGGGCGATACCGGCTCTGCGGCGATCGAGGCGTGCCGTGACCGGGAAAATCTCGATATCTTCATGTTGTTCCCCGAGGGTCGGGTTTCGGAGGTTCAGCGCCGCCAGATGACGACGGTAGAGTCCGAGAATGTTTTCAATATTTCCCTGCGCGGCACCTTCGATGATTGCCAGGATCTGGTGAAGGCGATGTTCGCCGACCAGGGCTTACGGGACGATCTGGGGCTTTCGGCCGTCAATTCCATCAACTGGGCCCGCGTTATGGGCCAGACCGCATACTACTTTTCCGCAGCCACGCGGACCGAAACACTCGGGCAGCCCTTGTCCTTCGTGGTTCCGACCGGGAATTTCGGCAATGTCTATGCGGGTTATGTCGCTTTGAAAATGGGGCTGCCCATCGAAAAGCTGATTGTCGCCTCGAACCGCAACGACATTCTTTATCGCTTCTTTGATCAGGGCGATATGTCGATCACCGATGTAGAACCTTCGCTCTCGCCGAGTATGGATATTCAGGTGTCGAGCAACTTCGAACGTCTTCTCTTCGACCTCCTCGGCCGCGACGGCCCGGCTGTTGCAGAGGCTATGCAGGCCTTCCGGTCGGATGGCAGGCTGCCGGATTCGGCCCGGCTTGCAGCCGATGCGCGCGGGCTGTTCGCAGCCCATCGACTTGACGATCAGGAAACCATCGATGTCATCAGGTCGGTGCATCAGGAGACCGGCATGCTCATCGATCCGCACACGGCTGTGGCGGTCGGCGCGGCCCGCAAGACCCCGCGCGACGGCACGAAACGGATTGTGCTTGCCACCGCGCATCCGGCGAAGTTTCCCGATGCTGTCGAGAAGGCAAGCGGACTGCGGCCACCCTTGCCGGATCACCTCTCGGATTTGCTCGAGCGGCCCGAACACGCGCAGACCCTCGACAATGACCTGGACGTTGTGCGTGACTATGTTCGCAAACACGCCACACAGCAAAAGGTGTCCTGAAACTCCGATGGATAGCGTCGAGATCACAACACTGCCCAATGGTGTGCGCGTCGTAACGGACCCCATGCCGACGGTCGAATCGGTTTCGGTCGGTGTCTGGGTGCGCGCCGGTGCGCGTTTCGAACCTTTGGAGACCAACGGGGTCGCGCATCTGCTCGAACACATGATGTTCAAAGGCACGGCGCGGCGGTCGTCATCGGAAATCGCGGAAACCATCGAGAATGTTGGCGGGCATATCAATGCGTATACCGCGCGCGAGGTCACTGCGTATTACGCCAAGGTGCTGAAGAACGATGCGCCGCTTGCCGTGGATGTGATTGCCGATATCGTTCAGCACTCCCTTTTCGATGAGGACGAACTGGTGCGCGAACGCTCGGTTGTCCTGCAGGAAATCGGTCAGGCGCATGACACCCCCGATGACGTTGTCTTTGACAACTTTCAGGCGGTTGCCTTTCCAGATCAGCCGCTGGGCCGGCCGGTTCTCGGGCTGGCCGATGTGGTGGGCGCGATGCCGCGCGATGCGGTGACCGGATTCCATGGCAAGCACTATCGCGGCGGCGCCGTCGTGTTGGCGGCGGCGGGAAACATCACCCATGCCGAGTTGCTTGCCCTGGCTGAGCAACACCTCTCGGATATCCCGGCAGGAGCCTCGGAGCCCTTCGTGGCTTCGACCTATGGTGGCGGAGAACACTGCGAGCCCCGTGATCTCGAACAAATTCACTTCGTGATGGGGTTCCAGGGAGTACCGGTGGGCACGGACGACTACTACGCTCTTTCGGTTCTCTCGAACCTTCTAGGCGGCGGAATGTCATCGCGGCTGTTCCAGGAAATTCGCGAACGGCGCGGCCTGGTCTATTCGATCGATACCTTCCTGTCGGCGTTTTCCGACGGTGGCGTCTTCGGCATCTATGCCGGGACGGGCCCGGACCTGATCGACGAATTCGTTCCCGCCCTGTGCGGCGAGATCACGCGGCTGGCGGACAGCCTGAGCGAGGAGGAGATCGCGCGGGCGCGGACCCAGCTGAAATCGAACCTGCTGATGGGTATGGAATCCACCGGCGCACGCAGTGAGCGCGCCGGCCAGCAGATGCTGATCTACGATCGCATCGTCTCTGTGCCGGAACTCGTTGAGAAGATCGACCGTGTGACGCCGGAGATGCTTTCGCAGATCGCAAGACGGACCTTCGCCACCAAACCCAGCCTGGCCACGGTCGGCCCGTCCTCCGACATCGCGACGTTCGATGCCATTCGAACCCGTGTGGCGGCCTAGTCGGAGGCGCCGGGACCATGAGGTTGTTTCGTTCCCTTTCGCCGAGCGCGTCCAGTGTGCGGCTGGAGTCCGGAAAGACGCTGCTGCGCTCCCCGGTCGAACGGGACTGGCGTGCCTATGCTGAAATTCGTGCTGCGAGCCGCAAGTTTCTCGAACCCTGGGAGCCGACCTGGCCGAATGATGCGCTCAGCCGCGATGCCTTTTACCGGCGCCTGAACCGTTACGCGAGCGACTGGCGCAATGACACCGGCTACAGCATGTTTCTGTTCGATCGCGAAAGTTCTGCCCTTGTCGGGGGGATCAGTCTCTCCAATGTGCGCCGCGGCGTCGCCCAGTGCGGAACGCTCGGTTACTGGATGGGAGAGGCCTATGCCGGTAAGGGCTATATGAGCGAGGGGTTGGGGCTTCTGCTGGATTTCAGCTTTGAAGAGCTGTCCCTCCACCGGGTTGAAGCCGCTTGTCTGCCGCACAATGAGCCGAGCCGACGCCTGCTTCTGGGCAGCGGTTTCTCGGAAGACGGATATGCGTGCAAATACCTGAGAATTCGCGGAGTCTGGCAGGATCATCTGCTGTTCTCTCTGTTGTCCGAAGATCACGTTTCGAACCGTGACGAGACATAGATCTGAACCGTCACATTCGGTGTGAAATCATGTCTGGGTTAAATCCTGTCGACAAAGTTGCGGCCCGCAAACGGCTGCGTCTGTGGACCATCCTGCTGACCAGCGGGCTGGCCTTTCTGGCACCGTCTGCTGTGGCCCCCGGACTGCCGGCCCTGCAGGCTGATTTTGCACATCTGGACAATGCGGAATTGCTGTCCCGCCTGGTCTTGACCATGCCGATGCTGTTCATCGCATTGTCGGGCCCGGTTATCGGATATACGGTCGATCGGTTCGGGCGGCGCAATGTGCTGATTCTGTGCGCACTGCTCTACGGGCTTTCCGGCGTGTCGGTACTGGTGCTGGATTCCCTGCTGGCGATTCTGGTCAGCCGCGCGCTGCTCGGTGTGTTTCTTGCCGGTATTCTGACCAGCGTGACGGCGCTGATCGGCGATTATTACGTGGGCGAAGAACGCAACAGGGTCGCCGGCCTACAAGGGGCGTTCATGTCCTTCGGTACACTGATCTTCGTGGTGATCGCGGGCCTGCTGGCGGAGATTCACTGGCGCGTCGGGTTCACCCTGTTCGCGGTCGCCATCCTGCTGATTCCCCTGATGTTGCTGAGCCTTTATGAGCCTGTTTCCGAGGGTCCCGGAGGACGCGACAAGGAGCCGCCGCCGACCCTGCGGCAGTGGGGCGCAATCGGATTTATCTGTGCGGTGACCTTCGTGACCATGGTGGCGATGTTCATGATCCCGTCCCAGACCCAGTTTTTTCTCGTCGAAATCGGCGTCACCGACCCGACCCGCGCGGGGCTGGCGATCGGGATGTTCAATCTGACGGCGGGATTTGCCTCACTGGCCTATCGCCGGATTCGCTCACGCCTCAGTCCGGAAGCCATTTTTTCGCTGATCTTCGGGTTTGGGGCTGTTGGTTTCGTGATGACCTCTCAAGCCACGAACTTCACCGAGACCATGATCGCCATGGCTGTGGGCGGGTTTTCGGTCGGCGCCTTCATTCCCAATGCCAATATGGCGATTATCTCCCGCGCTTCGATGAGCGTCCGGGGGCGCGCGGTGGGGGCACTGACCACGCTGTTCTTCCTCGGGCAGTTTGCTTCCCCGTTCTATAGCGTGCCGATTGCCACGCGGACCAGTGTGGGCACGGCGTTTGAGGTGACGGGGTATCTTCTGTTTGCGCTCTCGGCCGGTTTTGCGATCTACGCTCTGGTCTTGCGGTCGCGGAAAGAGCGCGAAGAGTCCTCAGGCGCGCCCAGCGGTTCCTGACAGGACGGAGAGATCGACGCCGATGCTGTTGAAGGCGTGTTCCCATTTGTCATCATTCGCGATGTCGAACAACAACTCGCGGCTGGCCGGAACCAGCAGCCAGGCGTTTTCCTGAAACTCCGATTCGAGCTGACCCGGCCCCCAGCCGGCATAGCCCAGTGCCAGTATCGCGTCCTGCGGGCCTGTCCCGCTCGCCAGATCGCGTAGAATATCGACGGTGGCCGTCAGGCCGATCCCCTTGTCCACGACTAGGGTTTCGGCATGCCGGTAGTCTTCCGAATGGACGACAAAGCCACGCTGGTTTTCGACCGGACCGCCAAAATGCACAGCAACATCGTCCGCGTTCTCTCCGGTGGGAATGTCCAGATGGGAGAGCAGTTCGCGGAAATCGATCGAATCGAGGGTTTTGTTGATGACGATACCCATCGCGCCGTCTTCGTTGTGGGCGCAGACATAGATGACGGAGCGTTCGAAGCGGGGGTCGCTCATGGCCGGCATCGCCAGCAGAACCTGACCGACAAAATCATCAGTCGTCTTCTGTTCGCTCATGGTTTTCTCCGGCATGTGTTGCTTGGTACCTGGGCGTTCGATTGCCCAACATTCGGCAGTTGGGTTGGTAATAAAATTACGACACGCGATTGTGAGCCCGCTTGAGCGCGCGACCGGTATATTCGGGGCGGGTTTTTCCTATATATCAAGCGTGTACTCGTATCGATTGGACCAAAACATGCCGGGTCGGGGTTGAACCACAATGATAGCGCAAATTCAGGGATTCAGGCGCATCGCTGCGATTGTCGTGGCCTTTCAGGCGATTTTGTGGCCGGGGTTTGCCGCGGGCGATGCGGCCACGGACTGGATTGACGGTCCCAGGGCCGATGTGCGCCTGATTTCCGCGACCTCGGCCGTCGGTGATCTCGATACCATCCCACTCGGTGTGGAAGTGCGCCTCGACGAAGGCTGGAAAACCTACTGGCGCTCCCCGGGGGACGCGGGAATTCCGCCCTTTGTGGAGTGGGATGGCAGCCGGAATTTGGCAGAGACGGAATTCCGGTGGCCGGTGCCGATCCGGTTCAATTTCTACGATCTTGAGACCTTCGGTTACGAGAAGCGCGTTGTCTTTCCCATTCAGGCCCAGGTAGCCCGGGCCGGCGAGGCCGTCAGCCTGCGCGCCCGGGTCGATCTCCTGGTTTGCGACGATGTCTGTATTCCCCACAGTTTCGAGGCCGCACTCGATCTGCCGGCGGGCCCCGCGATGCCCAGCGATCATGCCAATCTCATCGACCGGTATCAGAATCAGGTTCCCGGCGATGGTCGCCGTGCGGGTTTGTCCTTCACCGGTGCCGAGGTCTCGGGTCCGCCCTCCAGGCCGCTGATCCGCGCTGCTTTCCGGGCAGACACCCCGTTCCAAAACCCCGATCTGCTGATCGAAGGTCACGAAGACGCGGTGTTCTCCAATCCGAGTTTTGAGTTTCACGACGGAGGACGGCTCGTACTGGCCTCGGTGGGTGCGGAAGACATTTTCGGTGAGGGCGCGGCGGTGGATCTCGAGAGCGAGCCGCTCGTATTCACGCTGATCGACGGCGCGCGCAGTATGGAAACGGTTGCGACCCCGGCACCCGATGGGTTGTCGGGCGTCGATCTGGGCGGGCTGAATGTCGCAACCCTGCTTTCCATTATGGGTCTGGCGCTGATCGGTGGCCTGATCCTGAACCTGATGCCCTGCGTGCTGCCGGTGATCTACATTAAACTGCTTTCGGTGGTCAGCCATGGCGGGGGTGACGCGAAATCCGTCCGACTCGGCTTTCTGGCCACGACAGCCGGGATTGTGGTGTCGTTCCTCGCGCTGGCTAGCCTCGCCGTGGGTGTCAAATCCGCAGGCCTGGCCGTCGGCTGGGGAATCCAGTTTCAGCAGCCGTTGTTCGTGATTGCGCTTGTTGTGATCCTGACCCTGTTTGCCGCAAATATGTGGGGCCTGTTCGAAGTGCGCCTGCCCGGGCGGGTGTCGGACGCCGCCGTTTCGGCGGGCAACAGTCACTCACTGGGCGGCCAGTTTTTCCAGGGTGCTTTTGCGACCATCTTGGCCACACCCTGTACCGCGCCGTTTCTCGGGACATCGATCGGATTTGCCCTGAGCCGCGGCCCGCTCGAGATTTATGCGATCTTTGCCGCTCTGGGCGTGGGCATGGCGCTGCCGTTCATTCTGGTCGCGGTGTTCCCGCGTCTTGCGACCCGGCTTCCCAGGCCCGGTCCGTGGATGAACGTGCTGAAGAAGGTTCTGGCTCTGGCGCTCGTGGCGACCGCTGTCTGGCTCTTGTCGGTGGTGGCAGTCCAGGTTTCGCTGGAGGCCGCCATGGTTGTCGGGCTGTTGATGGCGACGATCTTTGCGGTCCTAGCCCTGCGCGCCCGCAAGCCGGCGAATGACGCCAGCCCCGGTGTGATCGTCGCCGTGGCCATGGCAGCGATCGTCGCGTTCGCTGTCCCCAGTGTTTTGCCAGCGCTCGGTATTGGTGTCGGGGAATCTTCTCGGATTGCCGCCCGGGATGAGGCCTGGTTTCCGTTCGATCGGGCAGCCATTCCCGATCTGGTGGCCGACGGCAAGGTCGTGTTCGTGGATGTGACCGCAGACTGGTGCATCACCTGTCAGGTCAACAAGAAGCGTGTCCTCGATACAGCTGATATCAGCGCAGCCTTCGAGCAGGGCGAGGTGGTCCGGATGCGCGCCGACTGGACAAAACCGAGCGATGAGATCGCCAGATATCTGGCCTCCTTCGGTCGGTTCGGCATCCCGTTCAATGTGGTTTACGGGCCCGATGCGCCGCAAGGTGTGGTGTTGCCGGAACTGCTTTCGGACGACGACGTCTATACCGGCCTTGCACAGGCCGGGGTTACCAGCACGCTCGCAGCCCGATAGGCCGGCGCCGCTGTAGCAGGTTTGTGCGTTCGGCCACTGGAATCTTTTTCGATTCCGACTATGTTGCCTTTTGAAATCAAACATCACACACCCGTTCGAGGAGGGCAGCATGGCTATCAATTCAGGTGACAAGATTCCGTCGGGCGCACTGGCGCACAAAACGGCAGATGGCATCGATCAGGTTTCGACCGACGATCTGTTCGGCGGCAAGACCGTTGTTCTCTTTTCCGTGCCGGGTGCCTTTACGCCGACCTGCTCGGCCCAGCATCTGCCGGGCTTCGTGCAGAAGGCCGGTGAGTTGAAAGCCAAGGGCGTGGACACCATCGCCTGCATGGCCGTCAACGATCCCTTCGTGATGGAAGCCTGGGGCAAGGATCAGAATGTCGGTGACGATGTGCTGATGCTCGCCGACGGATCGGCGGCTTTCACCAAGCAGCTGGGTATGGAGCTCGACCTGGTGGATCGTGGTCTGGGCGTGCGCAGCCAGCGTTTCGCGATGATCGTGGAAGACGGCACGGTCAAGAAAGTCCTGCTCGACGAGGCCGGTGCGTTCGAACAGAGCTCCGTCGAAAGCGTGCTTGCGAACCTCTAGTAGGTTCCAAAATTTGAAGTGGAGACGGGGGCTGTGGGCCCCCGTTTTCTATGAGCAGTACCCAGGTCGTCATTGCGAGGCGGCCGACAAGCCAACGAAGCAATCCAGTTGCAAAGCCGGTCATATCGATAGAACTGGATTGCCGCGTCGCTTCGCTACACGCAATGACGTGGAAAAGGCTTGTGTCGTAAGACTCGTTACTCGGCCTTCAGGATACCCACGCGGGCAAGCTCGTCGGCCCGTTCGTTTTCCGGGTGACCGGCATGGCCCTTGACCCAGTGCCAGTCGATCTCGTGCGGCGCCATCGCGGACTGCAGGCGTTGCCACAGGTCCACGTTCTTGACCGGCTTCTTGGCCGCCGTCTTCCAGCCGTTGCGCACCCAGTTGTGAATCCACTTGGTGATGCCGTCGCGCACATAGGTCGAGTC
>JAYQBG010000001.1:0-129861 GCA_038137215.1 Alphaproteobacteria bacterium | reverse complement strand
GTCGGTGTGCAGATCGACCCGGGATGGTGATTTGAGCTCCTCGAGCGCGGAAATTGCCGCCATCAGCTCCATGCGGTTGTTCGTGGTCTCGAACTCACCGCCACAGAGTTCTTTCTCATGATCCCCGGACCGCAGCAGGGCGCCCCAGCCGCCGGGGCCAGGATTTCCTGAGCAGGCACCATCGGTAAAAATTTCAACTTGGGGCATGCGGTTATCCGTTCAGGTCTTCAAAGGTGATTCCGTAAGCACCCGGGCCGTCCACCTGCTGGTGGAAGCGAAGCCGGTCGAGGAACTGGCGCGGGTCTTTTGGGCGCACAAAGGCGGCCTCGTCATGGTTCAGCCAATCATACAAGCGCGTCAGCAGAAACCGCAGGGCTGCACCCCGGCACAGCTGGGGCAGGGCGTCATATTCCGCCTGTGACAGCTGGCGTACGGAAGCATATCCCCGTAAAAGCGCGCGCGCCTTCGTGATGTTCAGGCTGGCATGGGCTTCAAAGCACCAGGCATTGATGCAGATGGCGATGTCATAGGCAAGCGCATCATTGCAGGCGAAATAGAAATCGATCAGACCGGAAAGCCGGTCGCCGAGAAAAAAGACGTTGTCCGGGAAGAGGTCGGCATGAATCACGCCATCCGGCAGGTCCTTCGACCAATTCCGGCCGAGTTGGTCAAGCTCGCTGACGATCGTCGCGGACAGGCCCGGGACCACATCATCGGCGTGGTCTCTTGTGGCTGCCACCAGTTTTTCCCAGCCCGCGACAGACATGTTGTTGGCGCGGTAACCATCGAAATCGCGCCCGGCGAGGTGCAGGCGTGCCATGGCCGCGCCTAGCTCGGCACAATGTCCGGGCGTGATCTTGCGCGGCCACATGCCCGAGAGGAAGGAAACGATGGCGGCAGGCCGCCCCGCCAGCTCACGCAGGGCGGCGCCGTCTTTGCCGTGGACCGGTGTGGGGCAGGAAAAGCCGGCGCCCGCCAGATGGTCCATCAGTCCGAGAAAATATGGCAGGTCTTCCGGGTGCACCCGCTTTTCATAGAGGGTCAGAATATAGTTTTCGGGCGCGTCGTCGGGCACGGACATGGTCTGCAGCAGGTAGTTCGAATTCTCGACACCCTCGGCAATGCCCTTGAAGGAGACGACCTCGCCAATATCGTACTCGCGCAGAAAATCGTGCAGCGCGTCGTCGGAAACTTCAGTGTAAACCGCCATGCCGGGTCAGGCCGTGAGGGCGCGGGGCAGGTTGAACTGGATGTTCTCCTCGCGCAGCGTGACGGGCTCGATGGTGACATCGAAACGCTCTCCGCAGGCCGCGATGAATTCCTCGACCAGTTCCTCGGGTGCCGAGGCGCCTGCGGTCAGGCCGAGGGTCCTGCAGTTGGCAAACCGGTCCCAGTCCATGGTCCCGGCGCGCTCGACCAGAGCCGCATCGGCGCAACCGGCGCGCAGCGCAACCTCCACCAGGCGGTTCGAGTTTGAAGAATTGGGGGCGCCAATCACGATCACCGCATCGCAACGCGGCGCGATCATCTTGACCGCTTCCTGACGGTTCGTGGTCGCGTAGCAGATATCTTCCGAACCCGGTTCCGAAATATCGGGGAATCGCGCGCGCAGGGCAGCAATGATGGCGGCCGTGTCATCCATCGAAAGCGTGGTCTGTGTCACATAGGAGAGCGGCGTATCGGGTGCGATGTCGAGCGCAGCCACATCTTCCTCAGTCTCGATCAGGGTCATGGTGCCCTCCGGCAACTGACCCATGGTGCCGATGACCTCCGGATGGCCCGCATGGCCGATCAGCAGGATATGACGGCCGTTGCGCTGCTGGTGCTGGGCCTGGTTGTGGACCTTGCTGACAAGCGGGCAGGTGGCATCCAGGTAGAACAACTCCCGACGTTCGGCCTCCGCCGGAACGGATTTCGGAACGCCATGGGCCGAAAAGATCACCCGGGCACCCTCGGGCACTTCTTCGAGCTCCTCCACGAAGACCGCGCCCTTGCGTTCCAGGCTTTCCACGACATAACGGTTGTGCACGATTTCGTGGCGCACATAGATGGGTTTGCCATAGCGTTCGAGGGCCAGTTCGACGATCTGGATGGCACGATCGACCCCGGCACAAAAGCCGCGCGGCTCGGGAAGCAAAATCGTGAGTGCAGGCTTGGCCATCTCGGGGCAGCTCCGTGAACGGATCGATGAAAGCCGTCGGCCTTGTTCTCGGCCTGCTGCTCTCGTAATGTTTTCCGGCATTTGGCACCGTAGGAACGTAATATCGTAGCGTTGTGGCCCGGCGCAAGGAAAGCCGGGCCGATGGCGCCATACAGTGATGGAGAGAAGGCATGTCCGACCCGGTGGTCGCCCAGAAAGAACCGATTGCCGTGGACGTGATCCCCGGACGCAAATACTGGTGGTGTGTGTGCGGCAAGAGCAAGAAGCAGCCCTTCTGCGACAGCGCCCACAAAGGGACCGACTTTCAGCCGGTCATGTTCGAATCCGACACCGCCCAGACGATCTATTTCTGCTGCTGCAAGCAGACTGGCGATGCGCCGCTCTGCGATGGCACCCACAACACCCTCAAGGACTGACTCCGCATAATGAATGTCCGTTTTTCTCGAACGGCAGGCGCCGGGCTCGCGCTGGCAGCATTGCTCGGTCTTGCTGCGTGCCAGCAGGGCCCGGAAGCCCCCCCGCCGGAATGTCCGGCCATCGCAATCGTTCAGGATGCCTCCGAACTGACCCTGTTTGTGCCCGGTCCGGGGCGAGATCTGATCGACGTCACCCTGGAAGCGCGGGTGAGCGAGTTCGGCGGGTTCTGCAACACCGATATCGATGATGACACGCGGGCGGGTGAGGTCGAGATCGACCTCGAGGTCCTGTTTGAGGCCACCCGTGGCCCTGCCAGCACCAGCCTTGAAGCGACGATCAGTTATTTCATTGCGATTACCGACAGCAATGAAAACATCCTCGCGCGCGAGACCTTCGATACGGATCTGGAGTTCGAGGGCAACCGCAACCGCATCGGCTTTGTCGAGGAACTGTCCCAAACAATTCCGCTGCGCGCGGGAGAGTTCGGGGAAGACTTCAAGGTCTTCATCGGCTTTCAGCTGACCGAAGAACAGCTCGAATACAACCGCAACAAGCTGGGGCGTTAATCCACAATTCCCGTGGTTGACTCCCCGTGCCGCTCCCCTAGTGTCGGACTCGCAACGTGATCCGAGTCGCGCTGTGAGTGGTATAGGAAGTACATGTCATAAGACCCCAGCGGGAGAGATTGTCCGCATCGTGACGGACAACGCCGAAGGAGCAACCGCCCCGGAAACTCTCAGGCACCCAGGACCGCAAGGGGGATGACACTCTGGAAAGCAGGTTCGGCCGATTTCTGTGCCGCACCTCACCGAAGGCGAAAGCCGGACGCATTGTCTGGTGAATCTCTCAGGTCTGACGACAGAGTGGGGCAGGTGACGCACAGCCCGTGCGTCACGGCCTGAGGTCGGACCTGGAGTGTGGAATGGCGAACGCCAGCCCGGAAAACGAACATCTCAAGACACCGCTGTACGACCTTCATGTCGCCAATGGCGCACGTATGGTGCCGTTCGCGGGCTATGACATGCCGGTGCAATACCCCGCCGGGATCATCACCGAACACAAGCACACGCGCGCTGCGGCTGGCCTCTTCGATGTCTCCCATATGGGCCAGGCAATCCTGCGCGGGGACGATGTGGCGGCCAGCTTCGAAAAACTCGTGCCGGGCGATATCGCCGGTCTCGAGGTGGGGCGGATGCGCTACACACTGCTGCTCAATGACAACGGCGGTATCCGGGACGACCTGATGGCGACCCGGATCGAGGAAAACGGGGTGTTTGCGCTGTTTCTGGTGGTCAATGCGGCCTGCAAGGATGCGGATTTCGCCCATATTGCCGACGCGCTTGCCGGTGAAGCGGAACTGGAGCGGCTCGGCGACCGGGCCCTGCTGGCATTGCAGGGGCCCCGGGCCGAGGAAGCCCTGGCCGGATTTGCGCCGGCGTGCCGTGATATTGTGTTCCTGGAAGGCGGCGAACTGAATGTCGATGGTGTGTCCGCGTTCGTCACCCGGTCCGGCTACACCGGGGAAGACGGGTTCGAAATTTCACTTCCCGCCGACAGGGCCGCGGAGATTGCCGAGAAGCTGCTCGCCCTTGAATCCGTCGAACCGATTGGCCTCGGGGCGCGGGATTCGCTGCGGCTGGAAGCCGGGCTTTGCCTCTATGGCCACGACATTGATGAAACCACAACGCCCGTGGAGGCCGGCTTGACCTGGACCGTCGGAAAACGGCGGCGGGAAAGCGCCGATTTCCCCGGGGCGGCGACAATCCTCGATCAGATCGCCAAAGGGACCGCGCGCAAACGGGTGGGACTGACCCCGCAGGGTCGAGCCCCCGTGCGCGAGGGCGCCCCCATCCGGGATACGAACGGGGAGGCCATCGGGCAGGTGACCAGCGGCGGGTTTGCCCCGACGCTCGAGCGACCGATTGCCATGGGCTATGTGGCGAGCGGTCACGCGGCGCCGGGTCAGGCCCTCGATATCGAATTGCGCGGACGGTCGGTGGCGGCAGAAGTGGCCGCCATGCCCTTAGTCGAACCCAACTACAAGCGGTCCTAGGACGCACCCATCAAGAAGGAGAGTTTGTTATGGCCGAACGGAAATACAGCGAGGACCATGAGTGGGTCGAAGTCGACGGGGAATCCGGCGTGATCGGTATTTCGGACTATGCCCAGGAGCAGCTGGGCGATGTCGTGTTCGTGGAATTGCCGGAAATCGGAAAAGTCTTCGACCAGCGTGACGAGGCCGCCGTGGTCGAATCGGTGAAGGCCGCCGCCGAGGTCTATACGCCGGTGAGCGGTGAGGTGATCGAGGTCAATGAGGAACTCAACAACGATCCCTCGCTGGTGAACACCGATGCCTTCGGGGAAGGGTGGTTCGTCAAGCTGAAGCTGACCGATCCGACGGAACTGGACGACCTGATGGATGAAGAGACCTACACGACCTTTGTCAAAGGCCTGAGCTGATATGCGTTACCTCCCCCTGACCGAGACCGACCGGTCCGCGATGCTGGCACGGATCGGCGTGGCGTCCGTTGATGATCTGTTCGTGGATGTACCGGATTCCGCCCGCTTCGATGGTCAGTTCGATCTGCCTGATCATATGGCGGAGTTCGAGGTCGAGCAGCGCATGTCCGCCATGGCCGCGCGTAACATCACGACCGGTGATGTTCCGAGCTTTCTGGGGGCCGGGGCCTATCGTCACCATATCCCCGCTTCGGTGGACCATCTGATCCAACGCGGCGAGTTCCTGACATCCTACACGCCTTATCAGCCCGAGATTTCCCAGGGCACCCTGCAGGCGCTGTTCGAGTTCCAGAGCATGGTGGCCCTGATCACGGGTATGGATGTGGCGAATGCCTCCATGTATGACGGCGCGACCTCCTGCGCCGAAGCTGTCCTGATGGCCCGCCGCGTCACCCGCCGCAACCGCGCCGTGGTGTCCGGCAGCGTGCATCCCCATTACAGCACGGTCACCGAGACCCAGGCGAAGTATGTCGATATCGATATCGACATTCTGCCGCCGGATCTGGACGGGTCGGAGGATCTTTCCGGCAAGATCGATGACGAGACCGCCTGCGTCGTTGTGCAGAACCCCGGAGTTTTCGGCCATGTACGCGACCTCAGCCCGCTGGCCGCGGAATGTCAGGAGAAGGGCGCGCTGCTGATCGTGGTGGTGACGGAAGCGGTGTCTCTGGGCGCGCTGCGCTCCCCGGGCGAGATGGGGGCCGATGTGGTCGTAGCCGAAGGCCAAAGCATCGGCAATCCCCAGGGGTTCGGCGGGCCCTATGTGGGGCTGTTCGCCGCGCGCGAGAAATATGTGCGCCAGATGCCGGGGCGGCTGTGCGGTGAAACCGTCGATGCGGACGGCAAGCGTGGCTGGGTGCTGACTCTGTCGACCCGCGAGCAGCATATCCGCCGCGAGAAAGCGACGAGCAATATCTGCACCAATGCCGGCCTCTGCGCGCTGGCCTTTACCATCCACCTCTCCCTGCTGGGAGAGGACGGGTTTCGCGATCTTGCAACCCTCAACCACGCGCGGGCCTCACAGCTTGCCGACAAGCTGTCGGAGGTTCCCGGGGTCGAGCTATTGCCCGAAGCTTTCTTCAATGAATTTGCGGTGCGTCTGTCCCGCCCCGCGGGCGAGCTGGTGGACGAACTAGCTGCGCAGAATGTGCTGGGCGGTGTCCCCGCGTCGCGCCTGTTCGGCAAGGGGCAGGGCCTGGACGATATCCTGCTCATCGCGGCCAGCGAGTTGACCACACAGGACGATATGGAGGCGCTTGTGGCGCGCCTGACGGAGGTGCTCGCATGAGCCATTCACGAGATCTGAGCCGCAGCCCCGCCGCTGCCGGGTCCGGCACGCGTGAAACAGTGCATGGCCATGAGGGCCTGCAGCTGGAAGAGCTGCTGCTGTTCGAGATCGACAATCCGGGCGCAACCGGTGTCGATCTGCCGGAGCCGGGCACGTTTACCGCGCGGCTGGGCGGGTTGGAGCGACAGGGCGAGATCGGCCTGCCGAGCGTGAGCGAACCGGAAGTGGTGCGCCACTTCACACGCCTCTCCCAGAAAAATTATGCGATCGACATGGGCACCTATCCCCTGGGGTCGTGCACCATGAAGCACAATCCACGCCTCAACGAGAAGATGGCGCGTCTGCCGGGCTTTGCGAATGCCCATCCGTTGCAGCCGGATGCCACCGTGCAGGGCGCCTTCGAGCTGATCGACGGTGTGGCCGGCTGGCTCAAGGAACTGACGGGCATGCCCGCGATTGCCATGTCGCCGGCCGCCGGTGCCCATGGGGAGCTGTGCGGGGTCATGGCCATTCGTGCTGCGCTGGATGACCGGGAAGGCGGCCCCACGACCCGCCGGCGCATTCTGGTGCCGGATTCCGCCCACGGAACCAACCCGGCGACGGCTGCGGTGTGCGGGTTCAGCGTCGATGCCATTCCCTCCGACAGCCGGGGCCGTGTGGATGTGAAGGCCTTTGCCGAGAAGCTCGATGACGATGTCGCGGGAATCATGATCACCAACCCGAACACTTGCGGGCTGTTCGAGCCGGACATGATCGAGATCGCGGAACTAATCCACGAGGCGGGCGGTTACTTCTACTGCGACGGTGCGAATTTCAACGCCATTGTCGGCCGGGTGCGCCCGGGCGATCTGGGCATCGACTGCATGCACATCAACCTGCACAAGACCTTCTCGACGCCCCATGGCGGCGGTGGGCCGGGTGCGGGTCCTGTCGTACTCTCAGAGGCCCTGGCGTCTTTTGCGCCGGTGCCCTGGGTGGTTCATGGCGAAGAAGGTTTCTCTTTGGTCGAGCATGAGGCGGATGCCGGTGCAGCCAAGCCCTTCGGGCGCCTGAAGGGCTTCCACGGTCAGATGGGCATGTTCATCCGGGCCTATGCCTACATGCTCAGCCACGGGCGTGACGGGCTGCGCCAGGTTGCCAGCGATGCCGTGCTCAATGCCAACTATGTGATGAGCAGCCTGTCCGATGTCATGACGCCGTCTTTCGACGGGCCGTGCATGCATGAATGCCTGTTCGATGACCGCTTCCTCAAGGACACCGGTGTCAGCACGCTCGATTTCGCCAAGGCGATGCTTGATGAGGGTTATCACCCGATGACCATGTATTTCCCGCTGGTCGTCCATGGCGCCATGCTGATCGAGCCGACCGAGACCGAATCCAAACGCAGCCTGGACGACTTCATCGCCGTGATGCGTGCGCTGGTGGACCGGGCAAAACAGGGGGAGGGCGAGAGTTTTGCCGCAGCTCCCACCATGACGCCGCGCCGCCGTCTGGACGAGACGGCGGCAGCACGTCAGCCGGTTTTGCGCTGGACGCCGGAGATGCCGACAGCCGAGGCCGCGGAATAGGCCTTCCGGCAAGGCACAGGTGCCAAGAAACGTACCAAAGAAAAAGGCCCCGGAAACCGGGGCCTTTTTTTATTGTCTGTGTACCTTAAAGGTCAGTTGAGCTTTGACGGGACATCGCGAATGGCGGCATCCACAAGTTCATCGCCCTTCTGGCCTTCCACCACATCGGAAAGAATGCGGCGCGTGGCGTCGATCGCGATGTCGGCGGTCAGAGCCCGCACATCGGCCACAGCGCGCGCTTCGGCGGCTGCGATCATGTCGAGGGCCTGCTGCTCACGGCGTTCGAGCGACTGCTCGGTCCGTTCCTGCGAGGCTTTCTGCATGCGCTTGGCCTCTTCGCGTGCCTCGGCAATGATGCCCTCGGCTTCCGCCAGCGCATCACGCTGCTTACGCTGATATTCGGCAAGCGTGTGCTGAGCTTCTTCGCGCAGGCGCTGGGCTTCGTCGAGTTCGGCCTTGATGACGTCCGCTCGCTTGTCGAGCGAAGACGTCATGGCGCGCCCCACCGGACGTGCCAGCGCAAGGACAAAGATCAGGAAGCCGAACAACACATAGGTTTCAGCTTGCTGGAAGAAGGGCTCACTGTAGCCTTCCGCCGCCTCGGCCTTGTCGAGAAGTGACTCTGCAACAGCGTAGGTGCTGCTCAGCAGAAAGACGCCGGCGGCGCTTGCAAGTTTAACCAACATTACTGCCGCTCCCCGAGTGCAGACGCGACGGCCGCGTTCACGGTTGACGGATCCGGTGTCGTATCCACCAGCCGCTCGACCGCCGTACGCGCCAGATCTTCGGCGACATCGGAAATATTTCCGATGGCTGCCTTTCTGGCGTCGTCGATCCGCGCATTGGCCGCATCCGCATTGGCCGAGAGTTTCTCGGTCAGGGCGGCATTCCGGGCCTCTGCCTCGGCATTGGCTGTCTCTGCGGCCTTGTGAAGCTCTTCCTGGGCGCTGGAGCGCGCCTTGGCGAGTTCTTCTTCATAGGCCGCGAGAACGCCTTCTGCCTCGGCTGCCAGTTCCTCCGCACGTGCGAAGTCATTGGCAATGCGCTGACCACGATTCTCGAGCGTTGCCGAAATCTTCGGCAACACCACCCGCCACAGCAGGAAGTAGAGCACAGCGAATGTGATCAGCAGCCAGATGACCTGCGAAGGGAAGGTCGAGACTTGCTCCAACTGGGGCATAGCGGGGTCCTAGGCGCCCGGCTGGATGCCGAAGAGGATCAGGAACGCGATAACCAGCGCGAAGAGCGCGAGGGCTTCAACCAGGGCGAAGCCAATGAAGGTCATGGCGCGAACGTCGTCCGCAGCAGCCGGGTTGCGGCCAACAGCCGAGATGAAGGACGAGAAGATCATGCCGATGCCGATTCCCGAACCGATAACGCCGATGACCGCCAGGCCGGCCGCGATCAGCTTTGCTGAGTCAAAATCCATTTTTGTGTGCCTCCGATAGAGAAGTGTTTGATTGTTTCGTTGGGCCGAGAGGGCTCAATGCAGTTTGATCGAGTCGTTGATGTACAGGCATGTCAGGATTGTGAAGACATAGGCCTGAAGGAACGCGATGATGATCTCGAGGCCGGTCAGCGCGACCACGAGTGCCAGCGGCAGAATGCCGAAAACGCCCATGGCTGCCACAAAACCGGCGATAACCTTGAGCAGGATATGTCCCGCCATCATGTTCGCGAAAAGACGAACGGCAAGGCTGATGGGGCGCGAGAGATAGGAGAGAATCTCAATCGGGATCATCAGCGGGTACATGATCAGCGGCGTTCCGGGGGGCACAAAGAACGCGAAGAAATGCGTTCCGTGGCGCGCGAAGCCCAGAATCGTAACGGCAATGAAGATCACGATCGCCATCGCAAAGGTGACGATGATGTGGCTGGTGAAGGTAAAGCTGTAGGGCACCATGCCCAGCAGGTTTCCGGTCAGCACAAACACGAAGATAGTGAAGATGATCGGGAAATACTTGCGGCCTTCGGCGCCGATCGTTTCCTTGATCAATCCGGCTATGAATTCGTAGAGCAATTCGCCGATGGACTGCAGTCGACCGGGAACCATTGCGCCGCGACCGGCCGCGATGGCCAGCGTGCCGCCGGCGACGATCACGGTGATCACCATCCAGAGGGAGGAGTTGGTGAACGAAACATCGACGCTGCCGAGTTGAATCGGGACGATGGGCGAAATTTCGAACTGTTCTAGCGGGCTGGCCACGTCAGACTACCTCTTACTCAGTCAGGCTTTTTTTCGGCTCTCGCGCTCGGCGCGTAAGACATTCGAGAAGCCCGCGCCAGCCCCCAAAAAGAAGAACAAAACCATCAACCAGGGTGTCGTTCCCAACCAGCGGTCCAGAAGCCACCCGACAAAAACACCCACGGCCACTCCGGCGACCAGGTCGATGGCTACGCGAAACCCCAGACCCAATCCCCCTGATGAAGCACCCTCATCCTCAGGTGCTGCATCCGGCGCGAACTTGCCGCGCGCGTCCTTCAAACGTTGGTTCAGGTCATCCAGTGAAGATGGCCGCTCCGGTTCACTCATGAGCCGATCCCGTTCTGGGCGATGCGGTAACACAAAATGATGCCTGCCCCGCGTGTGAAGGCGGGCGCAAGGTACTCAGCGCCCCATGGCAAGTCAAGGCGACTTTCCGCACTTGCGAGATGGACAAAAAGTCGCGGAAAACCGGCGCAAATTCTATGCGATTGCGCGAATTTCCTCAGCGCCGCGCAGGTCAACCGAGACGAGTTGGCTGACCCCGCGTTCGGGCATCGTCACACCGTACAATCGATCCATTCGGGCCATGGTCATGCGGTGATGGGTGACGATCAGGAAACGGGTCGATCCGATCTGGGAAATATGGTCGAGCAGATTGCAGAACCGGTCCACATTGGCGTCATCGAGCGGGGCATCGACCTCGTCAAGCACACAGATGGGAGCCGGGTTGGTCAGGAATACGGCAAAGAGCAGGGCCGTGGCCGTCAGGGCCTGTTCGCCGCCCGAGAGCAGCGAGAGAATCTGCAACTTCTTGCCTGGCGGGCTGGCATAGATCTCGATACCGGCTTCCAGCGGGTCTTCGGCATCGGTCAGTTCCAGATGTGCCCGGCCACCCCCGAACAGGCGGATAAACAGATCCTGGAAGTGCTGATCGACTTCCTTGAAGGATGTCAGCAGGCGTTGGCGCGCTTCGCGGTTCAGGCTGGCAATGCCACGCCGTAGCCGGTCGATCGCGGCCACCAGGTCTTCGCGCTCGGTCACGATGGTCTCGATCTTTTCTTCGAGTTCTTCGGATTCCTGTTCGGCGCGCAGATTGACCGGGCCCATATTGTCGCGTTCGCGCAGCAGGCGCTCGAGACGCTTGTCGGAGGCTTGCAGGTCCGGCAATTCCTTGCCCTCGGGGACCTCGGCGAGAGGGAGGACAGCTTCGGGCTTGCACTCCAGGCGCTCGGCAATCCGTTCGACGACGGTCTGCAGGATTTGTGCGGACTGGGTTACAGCCGATTCGGTGCGGACCTTGCCCTCGCGCAATTCCGCGAGCTTGGCTTCCGCGTCGCGCATGGCCCGCTCGGCCTGAGACAGGCTTTCATCGGCCCGCGCGACCGCATCGGCCGCCGTGTTGCGCTTGGCTTCGGCGGCATTAAGCTGATCCATCAGCCCGGAACGCTGGGCTTCGATCTCGGCCGGCTTGGCCGACAGGGTCTGGAGTTCGCCGCGTGCCTGTCCCTCGCGGTTTTCGAGTTCACCGATTCGCTCACCCGCACCATTGTGGCGTGCCTGCCAGGAGGTTTCTTCGGCCGCCAGCGCCGCGATCCGGCGATGCCGTTCCTCGGCTTCACGGACCATGCGGTCGTGTTCGCTTTGCGCCGAGGCCAGCGCGTTGCGGGCCTCGCCGAGCTGTCTGCGCATCGCTTCGGTGCCCGAGCGGATCTCATCGAGATCACCAATCGCCGTGCGGCGGTTGCGTGCATCGGTCAGCTGGGTTTCAACTTCCGAGATTTCGCCTTCCAGACGGGTCAGCGTTTCGGTCAGGCTTTCATGTCGTGCGACCCGGGCGGTGAATTCGCTCGACAATTTGGCATGGGCGCGCCGGGCCTGAGAGGCCGTGTCATCGGCGGTATCAAGACGGCTTCGCGCCTCGCGGGCGGCTTCAATCGCGGTCTCGGCGCGTTCGCGGGCCGAAACAAAGTCCGCCTCGATCCGTTCGAAGGCGGTTTCTGCTGCCGCAATCCGGTCACCGAGTTCGGCCAGCCGGTTGCGTTGCCGCAGCCGTGTGGAGGCCGAGGAACGGGCATCGCCGCTGGCCACATAGCCATCCCAGCGCCACAACCGGCCTTCCCGGTCCACCAGGCGCTGGCCGGGCATCAATTCACCCACCAGGCGTTCGCCGGTCGCGGCATCGGTGACGACACCGATTTGTGCCAGGCGACGCGCCAGGGCGCCGGACTTGTTGACGAATTCGCTCAGCGGGCGGACGCCGGCGGGCAGGGAAGGATCCGTATCGCGGGCGGTCGAGTGTTTCCAGTGTCGCGGCGCACGATTGTCCATCGGCGCTTCGAGGTCTTCCCCCAGAGCGGCGCCGAGCGCGGCTTCATAACCGGTGGCCACCTCGATCTCGTCGATCATGGGTGTCCAGTCTGCGGATTCGGTCTCGGCATCATTCGCGAGCACATCTTCCAGCGCGCCGGCTTCGGCGCGCAGGCGTGACAGCGCCTCGGCTGATTGAGAGCGCACGTCGCGGACCTTGTCGCGTTGGGTCTCGGCGGTTTCGCGGGCTGTATCTGCTTCTTCGAGAGCCGCGCGGGAGGCTTTCAGGGCTTCCTCGGCAGCGTTCATTTCCGCTTCGGCAGTGACCAGCTCTTCGGAGATTAGTCCCTGGGCTTCGATGGCTTCGCGTTCTGCCCGGGCTTCGCTGACCTGGCTGTCGAGACGGCGGCGGCGCGCATCGAGTTCGCCCAGTTCCCGCTCGAGCGCTGCAATCTGCGCTTCCCCATTGGCCAGCCGTTCGGTCAGCGCGGTGAGTTCGTTTTCCAGTGCCTGCACGCGGGCACCACGTGCTTCGCGGGCGGCGTTGGTTTCGGTAATCAGTTCGTCTTCGCCCGCGCAGGCGCGTTCAATCTCGGCCTTTTCGGTGCCGAGCCGTTCGAGGGCAGCCTTTGCTTCGCCCGCCAGTCCGCGCTCGCGGTCCAGATCGGCCTCGATCTGGGTCAGCCGGGTCTGCCATTGCTCGGTGGCGGCCTGGGCGCGGCGCTCCTCGGCGTCGAGTTCTTCGCGCGCGATATTGAGGCGCTGCAGTTCGGCGGCGGCGGTCGCTTCAGCTTCGCGCAGAGGCACCAGTGCTGCGGCGGCTTCCTCGCGCGTACGTGTGGTCTGGGAGACCAGACGGGATTGTTCGGCGACGACATTCTCGGCCGCACGAAGCTGTTCTTCGCACTCCGCGACAGCTTCTTGTGCCTGAACCCAGCGGTGGTGCAACACGGCGGCTTCGGTGCGGCGGATATCGTGCGAGATGTTCTTGTAGCGGCGTGCCTGGCGGACCTGCTTCTTCAGGCCCTGGAGCTGGGCGTCGAGGGTGACCAGCACGTCTTCCAGACGCTCGAGGTTGCCTTCGGCTGCCCGCAGCCGCAGTTCGGCTTCATGCCGGCGCGAATGCAGTCCGGTGATTCCGGCCGCCTCTTCGAGTAGCAAACGGCGGTCACCCGGCTTGGCCGCAATCAGTGCGCCGACCCGGCCCTGGCTGACCAGTGCGGTGGAACGCGGGCCGGTGGCCTGATCGGCGAACAGAATCTGGACGTCGCGTGCACGGACATCGCTGCCATTGACGCGATAGGTGGAGCCTTTCTCGCGCTCGATCCGCCGGGAAACCTCCAGATCGTCGGAATCATTGAACTGGCTCGGTGCGGTGCGTGAGGAGTTGTCGAGGCTGAGCACGACCTCGGCGGTATTGCGTGCAGGCCGGTCCGAGGTGCCTCCGAAAATGACATCGTCCATGCCGCCGCCGCGCATCTGCTTGGCCGAGGTCTCGCCCATCACCCAGCGCAGGGCCTCGACAAGGTTGGACTTGCCGCAACCATTCGGGCCGACGATTCCGGTCAGGCCCGGGGCGATTTCCAGATCGGTCCCATCCACGAAGGACTTGAAGCCCGTCAGTCTTAGTTTGTTGAACTCCACCGGTACGTAACCCCCAAAAAAGCCGGATCAGTTGGACGCCAGAAGCGGATCGAGGATTTCAGAGAATTCCTCGAGCGAGCGAGACCCGGGATAAATCCGCCCTTCGATCTGAAAGGACGGTGTGCTTTGAACGCCTGCCGCGCTGCCGGCCTGACGATGGGCCAGAATGCCGTTTGCCAGCGCTTCGGATTGCAGGCAGGACTGAAACGCTTCGTCTCCGAGTCCCGCAAGCTGTCCGATCTTTTTCAGTGCGGCAACCGGGTCCGCCGCGCGTGCCCAGTTGTCCTGCGTCTTGAACAACACCTGAATGACGCCCGCATACCGGCTTTCATCCACACAACGCGCCATCATCGATGCGCGCAGCGCAACGCCGTCGAGCGGGAAATCGCTGTAAACAAAGCGGACCTTGCCGGTATCGACGTATTTTTCCTTGAGATCGGCATAGGTATCGTTGTGGAACATCGCACAATGCGGGCAGGTCAGAGAGAAATACTCGACGATCGTCACCGGCGCATCGGCACTGCCCACGGACCGTTCACTCAGCATCGCACTCACATCAGCCGGTTCCTGTGCTGACGCTGCGCTTGCGATCATCCCAAAGGCCAACAGGCCGACCAGAGCGGCTCCGAGTCGTCTATATAGGTGCACAACGTTCTCCAAACACAATATGTGGCCAATTATGAAACCTCCAATCGGGTGGCACAAGCGAGGAAAAACGCTTTGATACCAAACCCTTGATGGAAGTCACACACAAGGTGGCAGACGATTGTGACGGAATGGAGACCAATGGGCCGAAGATCAGCGGTCTGAACCCTGCCGCGATTTCCGGGCAATCACGGACTCCCCCAGGTCCCGCAGGGCCCGCCGCAGATCCGGGTCGGTGACCGAATCCAGCTGTGCCTCCAGGTCGGCAAGGTCCTGGGGTGCGGCCTTGGGAGGGGAGAGGGGGGCTTTCCTGGCCGGGGTGGCAATCGGGCCCTGATGCATCCGAAGGCGCGCGATGGCCCGAAATCCATAGAACCCGTTGATCCGTTCGATAACCTGCGGTTCGAGATGCTGAAGCTCAAGCGCCAGAGGCCCGGTCACTCGCACATGCAGGGTGCCGCCTTCGCCTTCCGGTCCGCGCACGAGACGCAGGGGAACGCACTGCCCGCCCAGTTCGGGTCCGACGATGGCTGTCCAATCCGAAAACACACTGGCTTCGAAGAATCCGCGCTTGCGGCGGATCGGGCTGGTGGCCTTGCTGCTTTCCGCCCCGATGGCGCGCAGTCCGCTGGCTCGCTTTTTCGACATGCAACTGGTGTATCCCTGTCGGCTTGCGGCTGTCGCAGGCCCGCCGCCATGTTAGAAGGCCCTTCCGTTCTCGACAACGACGAAGCCCATCCGGTTGCACACAGCCATGAACCCGCCCGATCCCGCATCGATCCTGGAATGGTATGACCGCCGCGCCCGGCGTCTACCGTGGCGGGTGCCGCCGGCGCAGTCCAAAAAGGGCGAGCGGGCAGACCCGTATCATGTCTGGCTGAGCGAGGTGATGCTGCAGCAGACGACGGTGGCAGCAGTCGGGCCCTATTTTCGGAAGTTCCTCGAACGCTGGCCGACCGTCCGGGACCTGGCCGCAAGTGAACTCGACGATGTGCTGACGGCCTGGGCCGGGCTCGGCTACTACGCCCGGGCCCGCAACCTTCACAAATGTGCGCGGGTTGTCGTGGCCGAACACAACGGCGTTTTCCCCGATACCGAAGAGGAACTGCGCGAACTGCCGGGGATTGGTCCCTACACCTCGGCGGCCATTGCCGCGATTGCCTTTGATCGTCATGCCACACCAGTGGATGGCAATATTGAGCGGGTGATGGCGCGGTTGTTCACGATTGAAACCCCGATGCCGGAGGCCAAACCGGTGCTTCGGGAACTGGCCGCGCAACTCACCCCGTCCGAACGTCCCGGGGACTACGTTCAGGCTGTCATGGATCTGGGCGCAACGGTCTGTACACCGCGATCTCCGGCCTGCGGGATTTGTCCCTGGCGTGAGAACTGCATGGCATTCGCCATGGGGGTCGCTGAAAACCTGCCGCGCCGTGCCCCCAAACCCGAGCGTCCCGTGCGGCGTGCAGTGGCTTACTGGATGACCCGGCGCGACGGCGCGGTTTTGTTGCGCCGCCGCCCGGAAACCGGCCTGCTCGGCGGCATGATGGAAGTGCCGTCAGGACCATGGGAAGAAGCCGAGGAGTTTCGCGCGGCTGCGCCGGTCGAAGCCGACTGGGTCGAATTGCCGGGCGTTGTCGAACACGGGTTCACCCATTTGCGCCTGGAACTGAAGGTGATGGCTGCCCGGGTGGACGGGCGTATCAGGGCCGGCGGCATCTGGATTCCGGTGGAGCAGTTCGGCGATCACGCCTTGCCCACACTCACCCGCAAGGTGGTGCGCCACGCGTTGGCGCATATCGGGAAAGGCACAAGCGATTTCTAGCCGGAAATGACTGTGAAAACCTCATGCTGAACTTGCCGAAGTATGAGGTTGCACCCTCGCCCTTCGACAAGATCAGGGTGAGGGTGAACCGAGAATGGGCAATGCGGTCGGGCTAGTTGAGTTCGGCGCGCAGTTTCTGACGCAGCACGTCGATGGGGACGAGCTTGCCCTCGATATCCACGTGCCAGAAGGTCCAGCCGTTGCAGGCCGGTGCACCCTGTACCTCGGCGCCCATCTTGTGGATGGACCCGCGATTGTCCGAGGTCACGATGGTGCCGTCTGCACGGACCTTTGCGGCATGGCGCCGTTTGGGGCCGTAGAGCTTCTCGCCCGGGCGCAGCAGGCCTCGTTCGACCAGCCAGCCGAATGGAATGCGCGGCTGTTCGCGTTTCGACGGTGTTTCGAGCAAATCCGTTTCGGAAATGCGGCGCGTGTCAGCGATGCGCCGGGTCGCCAGCTCGATGTAGTCCGGGTCGCGTTCGATCCCGATAAAATCACGGCCGAGCTGTTTGGCCACGGCGCCTGTGGTCCCGCTGCCGAAAAACGGATCGAGGATCAGGTCCCCGACCTTTGTCGAGGCGAGCACCACACGGTGCAGCAGCGCTTCGGGCTTCTGGGTCGGGTGCGCCTTTTTGCCGTCCTCGTTCTTCAGACGCTCGCCGCCGTTGCAGATCGGCAGCAACCAGTCGCTGCGCATCTGGAGGTCGTCGTTCAGCGCCTTCATGGCTTCGTAGTTGAAGGTGTATTTCGAGGACTGGCTCTTTGAGGCCCAGATCATCGTCTCGTGGGCATTGGTGAAGCGGCGGCCCCGGAAGTTCGGCATCGGGTTGGACTTGCGCCACACAACATCGTTGAGAATCCAGAATCCGAGATCCTGCAGGATCGTACCGACCCGGAAGATGTTGTGGTAGCTGCCGATGACCCAGATTGTGCCATTGTCCGACAGGGCCCGATGGGCCTCGGTGAGCCAGGCACGGGTGAACTCGTCATAGGAGCGCAAGTCGTCGAACTTGTCCCAGTCGTCATCCACGCCATCGACGCGCGAATTGTTCGGACGGGTCAGTTCGCCGGCAAGCTGCAGGTTATAGGGCGGGTCGGCAAAGACAACGTCCACGCAACCGTCGGGCAGCGTGGCAAGCTGCTCAATGCAGTCACCGTTCAGAATTACATTTCGCTCGGTCGCGTTAGCGGCCTCGCGAACTCGGCCAGGGGTTCGCATGGCCGCGGACGATGAAGAATCGGCGAGTCCCGGTCAATCGGAAAATGCACCGTCGGCTGATTTTGTGTTTGGAGTCAGTCTCTTAACGAGATGTTGTATGTGCTTCGAGCAGTTTGCGTATGGGCGCGAAGCTGCGCCGGTGATGTTCGGTCACACCGAGGGTTTCCAGTCCCTGCCTGTGTTCGGCGGTGCCGTAGCCCGCGTTCCGTTCCCATCCATAGCCGGGATGCGCGATGGCGAGATTTGCCATCAGCCTGTCGCGGGTGACCTTTGCAGCAATCGAGGCGGCCGCGATCGAGAGAATTTTGCCATCACCACCGATCACGGCCTCGCAACTGCAGTCCAGGTCGGGTGTCCGGTTTCCGTCGATCAGCACATGGTCCGGCGGGACGGGCAGGGCTGCGACTGCGCGGCGCATCGCCCGCATGGTCGCATGCAAGATGTTGTACTGATCGATCTCGGGCACCTCGGCCGTTTCGACGGCCAGCCAGAGGCGGCCCTCGACCTGTTCTTCGCAGATCAGGTCGAAACAGCGCTCACGCGCCTTGCGTGTCAGGGTCTTGGAATCATTGACCCCGGCGGCATGCAGGCGCGCGGCGGAGGCTTCCGTGAGCATCGCGGCGGCGACGGTCACCGGCCCGGCCCAGGGACCGCGTCCGGCTTCGTCCACGCCGGCAATGCCTTCGATGCGCTGATCTGCCGGATCGCCGATCGGGTTGGGCATCAGCCGGGGTCGCTGCCGGACTCGTTTTCGGCAGGTTCTCTGGTCGGGGCAGGCTTGGTGCGGCGCAATCTGGACGGGATGCCCGGTTTCATATCCACTGCCTTGCGGAAGGTGCGCTGGATGCCGGCGGCCTCGCGCCCGAAGGCGAGACGTAGAACATACCGGATCGAAGCCCGCTGAAAGGATGCCGCACGGTGCAGCCGCCGGATCGCATTCATGTAGAGCGGTGAAATTACCAGCGACAGCGCGGTGACGGACAGGATGATCCGGAACTCCTCGGAGGAGATGATCCCGCGCTGAAGGCCGACATTGCCGAGGAGGAACGAGAATTCGCCGACCTGGGCAAGAATCAGTGCCGTCAGGAGCGCCTGCGCCCAGGGAATGCGGAGGGCCGCAAAGATTGCCAGATTGATGGCGGTCTTGCCCACGGTAACGATCAGCAGCATCAGAAGAATGATGCCGATATTGTCCCAGATCAGGGAGAGATCGATGAGCAGACCGATGGACAGGAAGAACACCATCATCAGGACGCTCTGAATGGGCATCACCATGTCGAGCATGCCGACCCGCAGATTGCTGTTGCCGATGGTCAGTCCGGCCAGAAATGCACCATATGCCGGTGACAGGCCGAGCAGCGCCGAAATCGTCGCGGCACCGAAGCAGCACACAAGTCCGAGCAGGGGCGTCAGGTCGGCGTGCCCTTCGGTGGCGCTGAGGATCGGAATGTTGAGGCGCTGGCGGCGGCTGAGAAACAGGATCAGTGCCAGCAACAGGCCGACAGACAGGACGATGCGCCCGACCGACAGCACGCTGAATTCGCCGAGCGCGGCCAGATCCACCAGCAGGATCATCGGCACCACCGCAAGATCCTGGGCGATCAGAATGCCCACCGTGATCCGGCCGGTGCGTGTCCGCAACTCGCCGATATCCTCGAGCATCTTGACGGCAACCGCGGTGCTGGAAAGCGCCAGCACAAAGGCCAGCAGCATGACGGCGGTGACCGGCCAATTGAGCTGAACGCCGATCAGCCAGACCATGAACAATGCGCCGAGGGTCTGCAGAACCACCGTCCCCACGGCGATCTTCCAGATGCGCCGGAAAGCGCGCAGGCTCAGCTCCATGCCGATGACATAGAGCAGCAGCAGCATGCCGAGCTCTGCGAGGAGCCCGATGCTGGCTTCATTTTCGACGAGTTCGAATCCCGAAGGTCCCAGAACGAAACCGGCAAAGATGTAGCCAACGACGGCCGGTTGTTTCAGGCGCGTCAGGAGGATGCCGCAGCACAGGGCGACCAGCACAACGATGGCCAGGGGCAGGAGTTCGTGATTCGAAAGCATTGCCCTGGCACGCTATCACAAAGTTTGCCGCCTTCGAGGCTCAGCTTCCTTGATCGGCGAATAAATTGAGCTGGCCGTCGCGAACTTCCTGCAGGTTTGGTTTCCGGAAGCGTGTGCTGTCCAGCAAGGTACGGTCTTCGACATATCCCTGTTGACGAAAGGTGATGCGGAACCGCTCTTCGAGCAGCTTCGCATCGTGCCCGCGCCCGCGCATGCGCGATCCGAAACGACTCTCATAGAGTTCGCCGCCCCGCATCTGTCGCAGTCGGCTGAGTATGCGTTGTTTGCGATCAGGGTAATGGGTCGAGAGCCATTCGCCGAAAAGGTCCTTCAGCTCCAGCGGCAGGCGGAGCAGGATGTAGCCCGCATGGACGGCGCCGGCCTGGCGGGCCCGGATCAAAATCGCTTCCAGTTCATGATCGTTGAGCGCCGGGATCATCGGTGCGGCCATGACGGTCACCGGAAGTCCGGCTGCGGCCAGCATGCGAATGGTCTCCAGCCGCCGTTCCGGTCGGGCGGCCCGGGGCTCCATCTTCATGGCCAGGTCGGCATCGAGCGTGGTGACCGACACGGCGACGCTGGCCAGGCCCTTTTCAGCCATCGGTGCCAGGAGATCGATGTCCCGCGCGACCAGGGCGCTCTTGGTCGTGATGGAAACCGGATGTTCGTGTGCGGCCAGCACTTCCAGGATGGAGCGCGTGACCTTCAGGCGCCTCTCAACAGGCTGATAGGGGTCGGTGTTGGTGCCCATGGCAATCGGACGCGGCTGGTATCCCGGCCTGGCCAGTTCGCGTTCCAGCAATCCGGCGGCGTCGGGCTTGGCGAACAGCCGTGTCTCGAAGTCCAGCCCCGGCGAGAGTCCGAGCCAGGCATGGGTCGGACGCGCGAAGCAATAGACGCAGCCATGTTCGCATCCGCGATACGGATTGATCGAACGGTCGAACCCGATATCGGGCGAATCGTTGCGGGCGATGATCGATTTGCTCTGGTCGAAGGTGACCGTCGTATCGAGGCGGGGTTGCGGATCGTCTTCCTGTCCGGTGCGCCAACCGTCATCGATGGCGGTGCCATGCAGCCGCTCAAACCGCCCGGCGCGATTCGAGATGGCGCCGCGTCCAATGCGCGGCTGGTCGGGCAGTGCCTGTCCCGCAGGATTTTGCGTGTTCTTCAACATGTGGAAAGTATGTTCCACAAGTGAGAACAAAACAAGAACTTTTGACGTTTTACGCTCAGATGGTCAGGGCTTTTGGCGCCAGCCAGTCTTCCCGGCAGGTCGCCACCGTCTCGGGCGCGAACGATCGCTCGATATGTCCGCGTACATGCTTGCCCATCCGGTCGTCTCGCATGGCGGCATGGTCCGAATCGGACCATTGCGCACGCCAACGCGCGAACCAGGTGATGGTGCGCAGCCAGGTCAGGCGACGAAGCGGTAACAGCCAAGGGCCAAGCGTGGCTGCGCGGTCCCGGCCGACAGCTTCGAGATAGCGCTGGTAGAATTGCTGGACGTCGAGGCTTTCGGGCATGCCGGTACAATCGGGATCCCAGCCGGTCGAGGTTGCCAGCGTGGCGTGCGCCAGATCAATCGGGGCCGCGCCGTAGAGCGATTTTTCAAGATCGACGAACCAGGCCTTGCCCTGCTCGTCGATCAGAAAATTGCCCGGATGGGTGTCTGTGCCGACAAAGCAGAGGCTGAAATCCGGCTCTCCACGGCTGGCGAATGTCCGTGCCCATTCGAGGTCTTCGCGGATGGCGGCTTCGCTGTCGGGGTCGATATCGGCCCGGCTCAGAAAAACGGCCTGCTCCTCGATCACCTGCAGGGTGGAGGACACCGGATTTCGATGAACCTGCAAGGGTGCGAATGCATTCGGTTCCGGGTTGGGCATCAGGTGCAGAGCGGCCAGCGCATCGGCGATGGCGGCCAGATCGACAGGGAGTTCCGGTGCGCGTCCGATGATTTCATCCACGACAAGAGCGCCGCGCGGAAGCGCAAGCGATGGCGGCAGGATTGCGTGGCAATCGGGCGTGTGACCGCTTCTGGTGGCGCTTTGAAACGCCGTCTGTTGATAGGTGAGGGCTTCGCGCGCATCCAGGCCCCATTGGTTCATCCGGGGCAGGCGCAGCACGAGGCCGCTCCCGCCGATCCGCCAGTGGTCGTGGGAAATTCCCTTGGTGGACAGCACCGAAAGGTCGTCGGCTGTGATATCGGGCGCGATCCCGGAGCTGTGGAGTAGCCCGGCAATCTGTTCGCGATCTGGGGTGTCGGTCACGGGTGCCGCGTCAGGCGTCGGCTTCGTGTTCGCGCAGCCGCGGCAGCAATTCGGCGAAGTTGCAGGGTTTGTGCCGGATGTCGAGCTGGTCTTTGAGGATTTCGTCCCAGCCGTCCCGGCATGCGCCCGGTGATCCCGGCAGAATGAAGATATAGGTGCCATGCACCACCCCCGCATCGGCGCGCGACTGGACCGTCGAGGTTCCGATCTTCTGAAAGCTGATCCAGCGGAAGATTTCGCCAAAACCATCGACACGCTTTTCCGCAACATCGGACAGCGCTTCCGGCGTCACATCGCGGCCGGTGACGCCTGTGCCGCCGGTGGAAATGATCACTTCGATCTCGTCCCGTGCGGCCCAGTTCCGGAACTTTTCGGCGATTTCCGCACGGTCGTCGCGCACAATGTCACGATCGGCAAGTTCGTGGCCTGCTTCGGTCAGCCGTTCGACAAGGGTGTCGCCGGACTTGTCGTTTTCGCGGGTTCGTGAATCCGACACCGTGAGCACGGCGATCCGGACCGGACGAAATGCGTCATTTTTGCCGGCGCCCCCCATCAGCGACCCACACCCGGATCCTGATGGCGATACTGGGGCCAGCGCCCGGCGACAATGTCGTCCAGAGATGGCGCGTCCTGCCCGAGATGGCTACGATAAATCCAGAGATTGGTCAGAATGTGCTCGACGAAGTTCCGGGTTTCGCGCGATGGCAGGCTCTCGATGAAGAGCAGCGGGTCGTCCCCGTGTTCGACTGCGCGTTCCCAACTGCGCAGATTTCCCGGCCCCGCATTGTAGGCGGCGGCCAGCCGGAACAGGTCACCGGAGATGTTCTTGTGGGACAGCAGCTTCTGCATGTAGCGCTGACCGAGCTCCAGGTTCAGGTCGGGTTCGTAGAGCCGGTATTTGCCGCGTCCGTGCAGGTAGCGTTCGCCTGCAACATAGCTGGCGGTGCGCGGCATCAGTTGCATCAGCCCGCGTGCGCCTGCGCGGCTTTCGGCGCGGCGATTGAACGCGGATTCCTGCCGGACGAAGGCAAGCACCAGCGCCTGATCGACTGCGTATCCGCTTTCCGGTTCCCAGGATGGCACGGGATAGGCCGCGGCGAGCCGGGCCTGGGGTTCGGCAAATCCCGAAAGCCGGTAGGCCACGGCGGGCAGTCCAGCATGGCTGGCCAGAGCCAGGACATCGGAGCGCAATCCCGGACGAGCCGACGACAGGCTGAGAAGTTCCCGCTCGGCTTCGTGATCTTCGCCGATTTGAAGCAGGGCAATCGCACGCCCGCCGATCTTGCTGGCCGCAATGTTGTGGTAGGCGGCCGTGCTAAGATCCGGCTTGCGCCAGCCGAATGTCTGGTTGTTGCCGATCGCGCGTCGGGACAACTGACCATAAAAGGTGCGGGGATGCACGGCACCGATTTCCAGATAGGAGGTGACGTCCTGCGGTTGCCCGTTGGCGAGCGCCGCCCGCGCCGCCCAGAAGGCACCGGCTGCGAGAAGGGAGTTAGACGCGCGCCCGGCCCGTGCGAGTTCACTGAACATCGTCTCGGCTTCGTCGAGTTTGCCCAGACGCCAGGCCGCCAGCCCGCCCCACCAGTAGGCCAGGGGCGCATCGCCGGGAGAGGCGGCGTGGGAGCGTGTGGCGGCTTCGAGTGCATCCTCGTCTTTCCCGGCCCGGAAATAGCCCTGCGTAATCGCCCGCCATCCCTGGGCCAGCTGAACCGAACCCATGTGACGCTGCGCGCGCGGAGACCTGATGATTTCGCGCGCGCCTGTCGGCCAGCCCCGCGAAACGCGGCGCAAAATCTCGCTGTGGACCCGGCGTCCGTCCCGGGTGGCCGCTCGGTCATAGAGGGGGCGTCCTTCGGACGATTTGCGCACGGATTGGCCGACAGCCGGCGCCCGGTGAATGATCGGGGCGGCTGGTGATTGGGCGCCCTTGGGTTGGCGCAGGACGGCCAGACGATGAATTCGACGTGCCTGGGGATGGTCTGCATAGTCGCGGAGCCAGTCGCGAAGCTCGCTGAACCGGGACCGATATTTTGTAGGGTGCAGATATTTCAGCGCCAGCACATGGCCCATCAGACGCCGATCGTCCAGGCGCGCAATGATCGGGCGCGCGGTATTCCATTCGCCGGCTTCATGAAGCTCGAAAATGCGTTGATACCGGCCTGCATCGGCGGCGGACAGGACGCCGTCAACCGTGCCGATCCCGGGAACAAGAAATATGGCCGGGCCGACCAGCGCGGTTTCCAGCGGACGTGGTTTGGGCTGCTGTGCCCCGGCTGATGTGGACCCCATGACGCTCGCCAGCAAGGCCAGCGATACGACGGTCCGGAAAATGGCTGTGTTCATTTGTCTGTCCAGAAAGCCGGGTATTCATACATCCCACCCGGCTGGTCGGGCAAGTTGGCGCGCCGGTGTTTCACAATTCGTTAATGATCGCCGCCCGATTTCAGAAGATCCAGTTTTTCGCGCACGGCCAGCAGATCGAGCCAGGCGGCGCGTTTTTGCGCGGGCTGACGCAGCAGATAAGCCGGATGCAGCGTGGCCATGGCCGGGACGGGAGCCACCCTGGCAGCCTCCAGAGCGGGTGAGGTGTATTCGTACCATTTGCCCCGCAGGCGGGTAATTCCCTCGTTGCGGTTCAGCAGTGTCTTGGCGGCGGTGCCGCCGAGAAAGACGAGCACGCGGGGCGCCACGAGCGCGATATGCCGCTCCAGAAAAGGCAGGCAGGCCGCCGTCTCCGCGGCTGTCGGCTGACGGTTCCCGGGCGGTCGCCAGGGCAGGATATTGGTGATGTAAACGTTTGTCGTCCGGTCGAGATTGACGAACCTGAGCATGGCTTCGAGCAGCTGGCCGCTGGCGCCGACGAAGGGCTCTCCCTGACGGTCTTCGTCACGGCCCGGTGCTTCCCCGATCAGCATGACATCGGCCGGGCTGGCGCCGGTGCCAAAAACCAGATTCGTGGCCGTGGTCTTGAGGGCGCAGCCGTCGAAGCCAGCCAGCGCCTCTCGCAGGGCCGGCAGGTCTTCGCTGGCATTGGCGCGGCTGCGGGCGTCCTCGTTGACACTGTCGGCGGCGGCCAGCGGCGGAACCGGACGGGTTTGTGGTGACGGTTGCGTGTCGGATCGGGCTGCGTCCGGTTCGGGCGCAACGGCGCGCGCGGATGCCGTGGCAGCGGCCGCAGAGTCGACTGGGCGCTTGTCCGCGTGTGCCGCTCTGGCTTTTTCGGCCTCGGCAAAGCGGTCAACCGCCAGATCGAGAATGGACTCGTCTGCCCCGGCTTCAATCTGCCAGCGCAGTGCGGCCACCAGCCCGGCGCGATCCATCTCCGGGTTCATCGGCGTCCCATATGCTGAAAAAGCGGGTCGGCGGCTGGTTGTGCTTCGGCGTGTGTCATGGTTCCTTTGGCGGAATGATCCCGTCTCACGGAGTTTTCTAGCATGAGCGAAGACGCAATCGAACGCGAGTCAATGTCGTACGACGTTGTGATCGTCGGCGCCGGACCGGCAGGACTGGCTGCCGCGATTCGCCTGAAGCAGATCGCGGCGGAACAGGATCGCGAAATCGGTGTTTGCGTTCTCGAGAAGGGCTCGGAAGTCGGGGCTCACATTCTCTCCGGCGCCGTTCTCGAGACCCGCGCCCTTGATGAATTGCTCGCCGACTGGCGCGAGATGGGCGCGCCGGTGACGACCGCGGTCAGTGATGAGAAATTTCTGTTTCTGAAAGAAAATGGCGCAACTTCGGTGCCCACGTGCATCCTGCCGCCGACACTCAAGAACCACGGCAACTACATTATTTCGCTCGGCAATCTCTGCCGTTGGCTTGGCGAGCAGGCAGAGGCGCTGGGCGTTGAAATCTATCCCGGGTTTGCTGCAGCCGAGGTGTTGTTCGACGATGCAGGCCGCGTGAGGGGGGTGGCCACGGGCGATATGGGAATCGGCGCCGATGGCACGCCGACAGCAAATCACACGCCGGGGATCGAATTGCACGCGGCCTATACCTTCTTTGCGGAAGGCTGCCGCGGGCAACTTGGGCGTCAGCTGATGGACCGGTTCGATCTGCGCAACGACTGCGAGGATCAGACCTACGGTATCGGCATCAAGGAACTCTGGCAGGTTGCGCCGGAACAGCACAAACTGGGTCTTGTCGTCCACACGGCAGGCTGGCCGCTGGATTCCGGTACGTATGGCGGATCGTTCCTCTATCACCTCGAGGACAATCAGGTGGCGGTGGGTTACGTGGTCGGCCTCGACTACAAGAACCCGTATCTTTCGCCCTTCGATGAGTTTCAACGCTTCAAGACCCATCCGGAAATTCGCCCGACCTTCGAGGGCGGCAAGCGCATTTCCTACGGCGCCCGGGCCCTGAACGAGGGCGGCGTGCAATCGCTTCCCCGATTGGTGTTTCCCGGCGGTGTGCTGATCGGGTGTGAGGCCGGAACCCTGAATGTCCCGAAGATCAAGGGCACCCATATGGCGATGAAGTCCGGCATGCTGGCTGCCGAAGCGGCCGCTGCGGCGATCGCACAGGCTGACGATGAACCGCCGACAGCGCTTCTTGACGGCTTTGTCTCAGCGTTCCGCGACTCATGGGCTTACCGCGAACTCTGGTCGGCACGGAACTTCCGTCCGTCCTTCAAGTTCGGTCTGAAGCTGGGCACGCTGCTGTCCGGGATCGATCAGGTCCTGCTGCGCGGCCGGGCACCCTGGACGCTCCGGCATGGCCATGCGGATCACGAAGTGCTGGAGTCGAAAGAACAGCAAAAACCGATCGACTACCCGAAGCCGGATGGTGAGATCACCTTCGACAGGCTCTCATCTGTTTATATCTCCAACACCTATCACGAAGAGAACCAGCCGCCGCATCTCACCCTCAAGGACCCGACTGTTCCGATCGCGGTCAATCTCGAACTCTACGATGCGCCCGAGCAGCGTTATTGTCCGGCACAGGTGTATGAAATCGTGCGCGACGATGACGGCTCGAATCCCCGGCTTCAGATCAACGCGCAGAATTGCGTGCACTGCAAGACCTGCGACATCAAGGACCCGACCCAAAATATCGTCTGGGTGGCTCCGGAAGGTGGCGGCGGACCGAACTATCCCAATATGTAAATGCGACGGCGCGCGCGATGATGCGTCACAACAACGTGTGATAGCGGTGCCGGTGTCGGCCCGCTAGATTGGTCGCATTGAACCGGACGTGGATGAGTCAGACCTATGGATAGTGTTTACCAACTCGGACGTGCCCTGATTCTCGGCACGGCCGTCGCTGTGACGGCGGGATCGTCGGTGCTGGCTGCGGCGACCGCCGAGGAAGGCGCACCTGGCTTGCAGATCGATATCATGGGCGCGCCACTGGAACTCGGTTCAACAACCGCAGGGGTGTTTCTGGCCGCACGTCATGCCGAGATTGCCGGGGACCTTGTTTCGGCAGCCGATCTGACGGCGCAGATTATCAGCGATGTTCCGGATTCCGTGAATGTCCGTCGGCGCGCGCATTTGTTGATGGTCAGCGCCGGGCGTCTGGAGAAAGCAACGAAACTCGCCAGCGGAGTGGTTGAAAGCAATCCCGGCGACCCGCTTGCGATTTATACGCTCTACGTCGATGGAATGCGGGACGGCCGGTTCGGCGAAGCTGCGGAACTGACCGATAAAATTACCTCCGGTGGCGTGAACGGCATTCTGGTTCCGTTGCTTAAGTCATGGGCACTGGCCGGACAGGACAGGACCGACGAGGCGATCCTCGGGCTGGAGGACCTTGCGGGGCAGCCCGGATTGGCGCCCATTGCGAAGCTGCATCAGGCACTGATTGCAGATATTGGCGGTGATATCGGACGTGCAGAAGTGGCCTTTCGATCTGCCCTTGAGAGTTCCGGTGCGCGGCCCTCTCTCCAGCTTGTCGAATCCTTCACCCGGTTTCTGATCCGCAAGGGAGAGACCGATGAAGCCCGGCTTCTGGTCCAGCAGTTTGTCGATCAGAATCCCGAAACGCTCCTGATCGAGCCGACCCAACAGGTAGTCGCCGGTGACCTTGACCCTGACCGGGTCATCGCAAATGCCCTGCAAGGGGCAGCCGAGGTCTTTCGCAATATCTCGGGATTGTTGAACCGTGAGCGGTTGCGCACCGAAGCACTGATGTTTGTCCGGCTCGCTCTGGGGCTCGAGTCCGACAATCCGACCGCGCTGTTCTCTCTCGGGCAGTTGTTGTCGGAACGCGCGCGCGAGGATCTGGCCATCAATGTCTATCGGCAGATCGGGTCCGATACGCCCTATAGCTGGTACGCGCGTCTGAGCATCGCCGATGCGCTGCACGGTCAGGAGAAGATCGACGAGGCTGTCGGGATTCTCCAGGCCATGGCCGATGAGCGGCAGGAGCGGTCGGATGTGATGCGAACCCTTGCGGATCTGTTTCGTATCGAGAAGCAGTTCGAGGAGGCCATCGAAGCCTATGGCGAAGCGTTTGCACGGGAGGACGGTGAGGCTGATTGGCGGCTTCACTACACACGTGGTATCGCGCTGGAGCGCGCTGAACAATGGGAGCGGGCCGAGGCGGATTTTCTGGCTGCCCTTGCACTCGAACCCGATCAGCCGCTTGTGCTGAACTATCTCGGGTATAGCTGGGTGGAGCAGGGAGTGGAACTCGAACGTGCAAAAGCCATGATCGAGACCGCTGTCTCCAAGCGCCCGCAGGATGGCTTCATCACGGACTCGCTCGGCTGGGTCCTGTTTCGATTGGGGGACTATGAAGGTGCGGTTGTGCATCTCGAACGGGCGGTGACCCTTGAACCCGGCGACCCGGTGATCAACGATCACCTCGGAGATGCGTACTGGCTGGTCGGCCGCAAGCTTGAGGCGCGCTATCAGTGGCTGCGTGCGCTGTCCCTGGAACCGGACGCAGAGGTTGAGGCCGATATCCGTCTCAAACTCGATGGTCAGAAGGTGCCCGAACCACTTCCCCCCGGCAAAAACCGCGATATCTGATTCCCGGGCCCGGTATGATGGATGCGGATGATCGCCCTGAAATAGTCGAGCAGGCACCGGCAAAAATTAATCTGTACCTGCATGTGAACCACCGGCGCGACGACGGCTATCACGATCTCGAAAGCCTGGTGGTGTTCACGGAATTCGGGGACTGGGTTCGTCTGTCCCCCGCGCCGGCGTTGAACGTGTTGCGGACGGGGCCGTTCGCGACCCTGCTGCCCGAAAATCCCGAAGACGATCTCTGCATGCACGCTGCAAGGCAGATGGCCGAACGATTTGGGCGTGACACATCGTTTCGTGTTTCGCTCGAGAAAAGTATTCCCGTCGCGGCCGGCGTGGGGGGTGGCTCGGCCGATGCCGCTGCCGTTCTGCGGGCTTTGGCACGTCTCTGGTCCATCGATGTCAACAATCCCGAGGTCATCGATATCGCGGCAGGCCTGGGGGCGGATGTGCTGGTTTGTCTTGCGGCGAAAGCAGCCGTGATACGTGGGATCGGCGATGTGGTTGAACCCGTTTCCGACGTGGCACAACTGAACCTGCTTCTGGTCAATCCGAACCAGCCGTTGTCGACCGCATCGGTGTTCCGTGCCTGGGCACAGGAATCCGGAACGGTGTCTTTGCATGATCAGACCGCAGCCGCGCCCGCCTGGCCCGGTTACCCGGAGGGGCTGACGCAGGCCCGTAACGACCTCACCGCACCGGCGGTCGGCCTGTGCCCGGTCATCGGCGAGGTGCTGTCGGACCTTGCCGGGCTGCCGGACTGTCGTCTGGCCCGGATGAGCGGCAGCGGGCCGACCTGTTTTGCCGTTTTTGAAACCGCGGTGGCCTGCAATCAGGCCGCGCGTGCGCTCGGCCAACGCCAGCCGAACTGGTGGGTTTGTTCGACGACCACGCGTTCGTCCGATGCGGCATTGTCGAAGGGCTAGCGGACTCCCGCAATTTGGCGCAGATGCCTGAGCAGGTCTTCGCTGGGCTGTCTATTGACCGGCAGACCCAGTTCACGCTGATAGTTGCGAATGGCTTCCGTCGTTTGTTGCCGGCACGCCCGTCGGCAATGCCCGGATCGAAGCCCAGCCGCGTCAGCAATGTCTGAATTTCGCTGACCGATCGTCTGGTTGTTCTCCGCAGCCGCAACGCGGATGATCTTTCGCGCTTCATCGCTGACCCCGATCAGGCTCCAGGGCATACTCGGATTGTCCATGGGTATGGCGTCCTTGTGTGCGGTTTGACTCGACAAGTATAGTCGCGCGAATCATACACACACTCCGTCCGGCAGCATCGTTCCGCCAGCGGGGTGAACCAGGCACTATTCTCGGAGTTGAGCCATGGCGAAGGATGTCGCCCTCATCACAGGTGTCACCGGTCAGGACGGGGCCTATCTCGCCGAACTTTTGCTCGCGAAGGGTTACGAAGTTCACGGTGTGAAACGCCGCTCATCGTCTTTCAATACCGGGCGTGTGGATCATCTTTATCTCGATCCCCACGAAAGCGGTGTCCAGTTTCATCTGCATTTCGGCGACATGACGGATGCGACGAATCTGATCCGCCTCATCCAGGAAGTTCAACCCTCAGAAATCTACAATCTGGCGGCACAAAGTCATGTCCAGGTCAGCTTCGAGACACCTGAATACACGGCCAATTCCGATGCGCTGGGAACCCTGCGTGTGCTCGAGGCCATGCGCATTCTGAAGATGGAAGACAGCGCACGGTTCTACCAGGCATCGACCTCGGAACTTTACGGCAAGGTGCAGGAAACACCCCAGAGCGAGACCACGCCGTTTTACCCCCGCAGTCCCTATGCGGCAGCGAAGATTTACGCCTACTGGATCACCGTGAACTATCGTGAAGCCTATGGCATGCATGCCTCGAACGGCATTCTGTTCAACCATGAGAGTCCGGTTCGTGGTGAGACGTTCGTGACCCGAAAGATCACACGTGCCGTGGCAGCCATCGAACTCGGTCTGCAGTCGAAACTGTTTCTCGGAAATATCGATGCGAAACGTGACTGGGGACATGCCCGCGATTATGTCGAGGGCATGTGGCGCATCGTGCAGCAGGACGACCCCGACGACTATGTTCTGGCCACGGGCGGAACCCACGCCGTGCGGGAATTTGTCGAGCTTGCCTTCTCCGAGATCGGACGCGAAATCGAATGGCACGGTGAGGGTGTGGACGAGGTTGGAATCGACAAGGCCACGGGTGTGGAGCTTGTTGCCATCGATCCGCGTTACTTCCGGCCGACCGAAGTCGACCTGCTACTCGGTGATCCGTCCAAGGCAAAGCGCGTCCTCGGCTGGGAGCACAGCACCCCCTTCGCACAACTCGTCAAGGAGATGGTGCAAGCCGATCTTGAGTTGCTGCGCAAGGATGGCGACATTCATCAGAGCTTCGACTAGGTATTTCGTGCTCGAGACGGCTTGCGATGCGTGAACACACGCGCGATATAGTGTCCACGCTGAGCGATTGGGGCGTAGCCAAGCGGTAAGGCATCGGGTTTTGATCCCGTGATCGCAGGTTCGATCCCTGCCGCCCCAGCCAGCGTTCTTCCGACGAGGTCTATTTCTGCGATGTCGCCTCTTCGACGAGGCGGTGCAGGCGAAACATGTGCGCGTCTCGAATGCCGCTCTCGCGCATATGAGTTACCGTGTTGTGCAGATATTCCGCGCAGCTTCCCAGATACCCCGACGCCCTTGCCAGTCGTTCGACGAGTTCGTCTTCGGGGAGGCGGCCGACATAGCGTTCGCTGGCATGATTGATGGCAAAGGTGACGGCGTGAATGGGGCCCCTGGATGTTCGCGCGCGGACACAGACAGGCCGATAGGTTCCTTCGATCGCCATTTCACGTGCCCAGACCACGGACAGTTCCTCACGCATCGACCTGGCGGGCAGGCGGAAAGCGACACCATGGCACGAGCCGCCCACATCCAGGGCGAGTATAAGGCCTGGGTAGTCCGGACTGCCCCGGCCCAGAGGTGTCTTGATGCAAAAGTAGCGATGGAAACCGAACACCCGCGCGTTACGCCGTCCGGTGTGGTGAAAGGCCGGATTCCAGATCAGCGATCCATAGCCGAAAACCCAGAGCGGACCTTTGGGGACCGTTTCGAGAAATGCGTCGAGCGTCGATTCGCGTTCCGCATCGGTCAGCGGGCGAATATTGGTCAGATGCTCCTGTTCCTTGAGCATACGATAGACATTGCCGTCGCGAATGGAATCCCGGCTGAGTTTGTTGGTCATGCGAATTCAGGTGGCGAAATGGAACAGCGTGTATATCAATTGGGGCTCGGGAACAGAACAGTCCAGCGGAGAGAACCACGATGACGATGACACCGGATGATGTGCTGACGTTCTGGTTCGAGGAAGCCGGTCCTGACAAATGGTTTGAAAAGAGCGACGATTTTGATGCGGATATTGCGGACCGGTTCGGTGCGCTGACCCATGCCGCGCGGGACGGGAAGCTGGTGACCTGGTTGGAAACGCCGCGCGGGTGTCTTGCGCTGATCATCCTGATCGATCAGTTCTCGCGCAACATTCATCGGGATTCGCCCCTGGCATGGTCGGCAGATGCCCATGCGCTGGCGCTGACACGGCTGGCTCTCGACAAACAATTTGACGAACAGCTCGAACTGAACGCGCGCAAATTCCTCTATATGCCGCTCATGCACAGCGAGGATCTGAAAGATCAGGAGCTGTGTGTGGAGGTGTTCGGGAAGCTGGTCGAGGCCGGTGCCGAGGGAGACGAGACAAATCTAGACTACGCCGTGCGACACCGCGACATCATTGCCCGGTTCGGGCGTTTCCCCCATCGCAACGAAATTCTGGGGCGCGAGAGCAGCGAAGAGGAGCGCGCGTTTCTGGAGGAACCAAACTCTTCGTTTTAACGCGGTTCTGCCCGGCTAGGGCAGGTCCGCCAATACGAACTCGGCATCACCCGTTGCCGAGATGCGGATTTCCGGCTCCTCGGCAATCACAACGCCGTCCCGCTCGCCCACATTCGTGCCGTTGACCACAAGCGTGCCCTGAGAGGGGACAAGATAGGCCTTGCGACCACCGGCCAGATTGTGGGCGACCTCCTGTCCGGCGCTCAGACTCGCTCCGAACAGGGTGGCATCCTGATGAATGACCGGCACATCGGCGCCGGCATCGCCGGGGCGCCCGGAGGCCAGCATGACCAGTTGGCCCGAATTCTCGCCCTTGGGGAATTCCTTGGTTTCCCAGCGCGGCGCGTGCCCGTCGCGGTTCGGGATAATCCAGATCTGGAATATCTGGGTCGTCTCGTCTTCCCGGTTGTATTCAGAGTGCATGATCCCTGTGCCGGCACTCATGATCTGAACATCGCCCGCTTCGGTGCGGCCCTTGTTCCCCAGATTGTCTTCGTGGGTGATCGCGCCGTGGCGGACATAGGTGATGATCTCCATGTCGCGATGGCCGTGGGGCGGGAAACCTGTTCCGGGTGCAATGGTGTCGTCGTTCCAGACTCGCAGAGGGCCGACGCCCATCCGGTCGGGGTCCATATATTCGGCGAAGCTGAAGTGGTGTCGGGCGTTCAGCCAGCCGTGATCGGCGTGGCCGAGGCCGTCAAAGGCGCGAATTTCAATCATGCGGCTTGCTCCATGTTGGCCCGGTCGTGCGGGGCGTCATAGTCAATCTCCGGCCCCAGCGGCACGATCCGGGTCGGATTGATGCTCTCATGACTCGCATAGTAGTGACGCTGGATGTGACCGTGATCGATTGTCGAAACGACGCCGGGTGTCTGGTAGAGGTCTCGGGTGTAGTTCCAAAGGTTGGAATAGTCGATCAGGCGGCGGAGATTGCACTTGAAGTGTCCGAAATAGACCGGATCGAAGCGCAACAACGTGGTGAACAGCCGCCAGTCCGCTTCGGTCTGCTGATCGCCGACCAGATAGCGCTGTTTGGCCAGGCGCTCTTCAAGCCAGTCCATCGTATCGAAGAGTTCACGCACGGCGGCGTTGTAGGCCTCCTGTGATGTGGCAAAGCCCGACCGGTACACGCCGTTGTTCAGCGTGTGATAGACGCGTTCGTTGACCTCGTCGATTTCGGTGCGCAGCGCTTCGGGATAGAAGTCCAGTTCCGGACGCTTGGCGAAATCATTGAATGCCGTGTTGAACATCCGGATGATTTCGGACGACTCGTTGCTGACGATGGTGTTGCGTTGCAGGTCCCACAAGACCGGTACCGTCACGCGGCCGCTGAACTTGGGGTCGGCGTGCTGGTAGACTTGATAGAGATAATCCGCGCCGATCACCGGGTCGGGGACGACGCCGTCACCGTCGGCGAAGTTCCAGCCGTTCTCGGCCATGATCCAGTGCACGACCGAGACCGAGATCACATCTTCGAGCCCCTTGAGCGCGCGGAAAATCATCGTCCGGTGGGCCCACGGGCAGGCGTGACAGATATAGAGGTGGTAGCGGCCCGGTTCGGCTGCAAAGCCGCCGTCTCCGGTGGGGCCAGGGCTGCCATCCGCTGTAATCCAGTTTCGGAATGACGTCTCGGGGCGCTTGAATGCCCCGTCCTTGCCGCCGGATTTCGGTTCCACGGCATGCCAAACGCCGTCAATCATCACGCCCATCGATATGTCTCCTGCTTTCCGCAGCCCCTGCTGCTCGTCCGGCTAACTTGGTACCTACGCGCGGATTGTCGAGATGCGGAACCGGCCGGGTGTTCGGTGATCGAACAATCCCGGCTAGCGGCTTTCCCGGCGCCAGGCCCCGACCAGGAATGCACCAATGACCATAAGCAGAAGAAGAGCCGGAAGAACGGGGACTTCGCGCAAACCGCGAATGGCGGAAGCATCGTTGCGTTGAAACGCCACCCAGCGTGCAGAACTGCCATCGCTCGCTGTGTCGGTCAGGGCGCGCCCGGGCCGGTTGATGCGCAAATCCGGCGTGCCGGTTTCGGACAACCAGCTCACCCCGCCGCCGGTCGCGGCCGAGACAGGCCGCAAGAGGCGGTCGCTCGCCGTGACATCGGAAAACTCGATCGGGTTGATCGTGCCGACTCCGGCCACGGTCGTGCGCGTACCGTCATCGAACCGGTAAATACCGGGTTCGGTGATCGCGATTTGCCCCGTGGCCCGTCCGTCGCCCTGTTCGTCCAGCACAAGCTGGGTCTCTTCTCCCGTGGGGCCGGTTACGAAGACCGGCGCCAGGTCGGGCGAAAGGCTGCGTCGGGTGATGTCGATTGTGTCGCCGCGCACGAAGGCCGTCAGACGATCTTCCTCGAGCTCGGGTTCCTTCATCAGCCAATGTGAAAGGCGCCGCAGCAGCTCGTTATGCGGTCCACCCCCTTCAAAGCCGCGTGCCCAGAGCCAGATATGATCGCTCAGAAACTGGCCAACCCGGCCTTCGCCGACCCGGTCGAGTATCAGGAGCGGCTGCTCGTTCGGCCCGTTCATGACAACCGTACCGGATTTGGAGCGTGCCTCGATCTGCCGGAACCAGCGGCCCCATTCGGGTGCCGCATCGACGTCGTCAGGCAGGCCGGTCAGGTGTGCCGTAACGGGGTGACGGCGCCCGGTCTCGTTCACCTCGGCGGTGAAGGGTTCCAGAATGACTTCACCGGTCGGTTCGCCCGGCAAAACGGCTGCGAGCGCTGTGCGGTAGAGGCTGGTGATCGGGGTGACTTCGGGTCCGGCCGCCTCCAGCAACGCGCCGCCGGATTCAACGTAATTCGCAATATTCCGCAGATACACCGAGGGCAGGATACCCATCCGCTGATAACGGTCGAATATGATCAGGTCGAAGTCGTTCAGCTTGACCTCGAACAATTCGCGGTAGGGGAACGCAATCAGGCTGAGTTCACGTACCGGTGTGCCGTCCTGCTTATCCGGGGGGCGAAGGATGGTGAAGTGCACGAGGTCGACCGACGGGTCCGCCTTCAGAAGGTTCCGCCAAGTGCGTTCGCCGGGATGGGGTGCTCCGGACACCAGCAGAACACTCAGCCGGTCACGGATCCCGTTGATGGTGACCACGGCCCGATTGTTGGTCAGGGTGAGTTCCTGTGCCCCTTCATTGACCGCCAGTTCGAAGACGCTCGGCCCGCCACGGTCGACGACGATATCGATGCTGTGGTCAACGCCCACCGGAACAAGAACGGTCCGGCCACGAACTTCGCCGTCGCGCCGTATGGTGACCTGAGCCTGGCGCGCCTGGGTGGCGCGGGGTTCGTCGATGCGCAGGGTCAGGCGGACTTTGTCGCCCACGATCCCGAATCCCGGACTTTGCACAATGGTCAGGCGCCGGTCGCCCTCCTCGCGCGCGCCGGTCATCAGCGTGTGAATGGGGGCCGTCAGCTCGAGACTTGCGATGTCGTCAGGAACATCGTGGATGCGTCCGTCGGTAATCAGGAGCGCGCCCGCGAACCGGTCGCGTGGGATGTCCGTCAGTTCCCGTTCGAGTGCGGTAAAGAGATGTGTGCCGTCGCGAAAACTTGTCGAACGTGCGTCAGGATCCGTGCCGGCGGATGGCGACTCGACGAAACGCAGTTCCAGGTTGTCCTGACCGGCAGCCCAGGCGCGGATCTCGGCAAGGGCGCTGTCGGTCTGGGCGGTGCGATCCCGGATCGACTGACTCGGCGAGCGATCGACCACGACCACGCCGATATCGGTCAGTGCTTCGCGGTCCTCGAGGATCAGGGACGGATTGGCCAGCGCGGTCAGAATTGCCGCGATGGTTAGTCCGCGCCAGGCCAGGCCCGGGGCCGGACGGCCCGGACGCGGTGCCAGCATCCCGACGGCCAGAACCAGCACGCCGGTCGCAGCCATTCCGGCCAGCGCGAGGAAGGGGAGGAGCGGGTCCCAGACGATAAGAAAATTGCCCATCGCCTGTCCTATTGCCCGAGCCGTTCGAGGATTTCATCGAGATGAACCTGATCGGCCTTGTAGTTGCCGGTCAGGGCGTACATCACCAGATTGACCCCGAAACGGAAGGCCAGTTCGCGCTGCCGTGCACTGCCGGTGGCCATCGGAAACATCGGTCGGCCATTGACGTCTATGGCCCAGGCGGCGGCATAGTCGTTCGACCCGATGATCACGGACGAAACCCCATCATTGACCCGCTTGTCGGGCTGCTGCACCCAGACCCGTCCGCCCTGCCAGCGGCCCGGAAAATCCCGCATCAGGTAGAAAGCCTTGGTGAGAACATGATCCCCGGGCACCTCGATCAGCGCCGGCATATCCAGGCCCTCCACCAGGCCGCGCAGGGTCCGGGTGCCGGGTCCCACACCACCGACCCCCGACAGGCTCTGGTCGCGGGTATCGAAGACAATGGTGCCGCCGTTGCGCAGGAAGAGGTTGATCCGGGCTTTGGCATCATCCGAGAGTGGCGACTGGTTGTCCGTCATCGGCCAGTAGATCAGCGGAAAGAAGGCGAGCTCGTCGCGCTCAATGTCCAGTCCGACCGGCGCACCGGGTTCAACCGAAGTCCGGCGCGAGAGACTTTGTCCGAGCCCGAACAGCCCGGCGCGGCTGGTCTCATCGATCCGCGTGTCGCCGGTCAGGACATAGGCGAGATGGGTTTTCTCCGTTGATTGCAGGGCGAAGACATCACTGGATTGCGCTTGTCCCGGTGAGGGGGACAGGGTGGCGCCGATCGCAATCAGAAACGCCAGGGCGGTTGCCGCAGGGGCGGCGCGGCGGCCGGGCAAATGGCCGCGCAGGCCCAGTGAAATCAGCAGGTCAAGCAGTAGAAGCACGAAGGCCGATACCAGCAACCAGACTCGCAGATCGGTCTGCTGCGTGGGACCATAGGTTCGGGTTTCAACGCCATTTGCACGGCTTTCAAACGCGACCGGGTCGAGAGTTGGCCCCAGATTGAAGGCTTGGCGTATTTGCCGGTTCCCGTAAAAACCCGGCGGCGCGCCGGGGCCGGGTTGAACCTCGGAGATATCCCCGGCGGGCAGTGGGCGGGCCTGCGCCGAGGGGTCGGTCAGGCGACCAAATCCATCGAGGCTGGCCAGGGGCGGCAGGGGCCGGGCGGTCGTATCCGTTCCCACGCCCTGGCTGAGCGCGATCAGGCGGCGGAGCATTTCGACATAGGTGCCCGATAGCGCCAGCGATGACCATTCTGCGTTCGCGGTGGTGTGAAACAGAACGAGCCAGCCATCGCCGAGCTTCTCTCCGGTGACAAGCGGTGTCCCGTCATTCAGGCGTGCCCATGTCTTGCTGGCCAGTTCCGGGGATGGCTGGGCGAGCACCTGTCGGAAAACAACGATCTCGTCCGATGTGGTCAGGCCGGCGAAGGGTGATGATTCTTCGAACGGGTTCAGCGTGGCCGGCTGTTCCCAACTCATCACCCCGCCGAAAACGCGTCCGCCGCGGCGCAGGCCCACCGGCAGCAGAGCATCGCTGCCTTCGGCAAGGTTCGGGCCGGCAAAGCGGACGAGCACGCCACCTCTGCCGATCCAGTCATCAAGGGCTTCGATCTCGGTTCCCGTCAGATTGCCGATATCCGAAAGCATGAGCACGGCCAGCCGGCGTTCGAGCAACTCGGTGATGGTGCCCGTGCGCAATTCGGCGAAGGGCTCGAGAGCCCGGCTTAGATAGAAGGCGTTGCCGAGCAGGGGCTGGTCGACTTGTGCGATGTCGCCCGACACCAGACCGACCGGCCGGCGGCGAGAGGACTCATCGAACAGCAAGGTGCTGCCGGCCGTGCCAAGTCCTTCGACCGAAACCCATGTGATCCGGTTGCGCAACTCACTGGGCAGCGGAATGGTGACCTCGATGGACTCCGCATCGGCGGCAAAACGGGCGGTCTCGCGGGCCAGAAGGCGACCGGCCTCGTCGCTCGCGATCAACGCCAGCTCGCGCGGGGCCTCGCCATGTGAGCGGCTGACCTGAATGCGCAGGCCGTCGGTTGCGTTCTCGCTTCCCGCAAGCACGAATGGCATATCGACCGGCGCGGGTTGAATGATCCGCAGAGAGCCGAGCCTTTGCAGTGCGGATTCCAGAAGATTCGAGGGACTTCTTCCCGAGCTTCCGGTGTCCGGGTCCCCGGCACGTTCCGCCAGGCCGCTGGACAACCAGACAGCGTTGGCAGAGCCCTCCAGGTCGAGCGATTCGATCTGGCTCAGTACCGCGTCGTGGTCGCTTTCCCAGGGCGCCGGGGCCAGGTTTCGGATGCGGTCGCGTGCCGCGGCTGCGGCCAGCGGCTGGAGTGCCGGACGTCTGGCCAGTTCCGAGCGCGCGGAGGTCGCAATATAGACCGTCCGGTTTTCCCGATCTGCCTCGTCAATGAGACCCAGAGCGGTCTCGCGCCGCAAATCCCAGTCCGCGCCCGCACTCCAGTCATTGTCTATGACCAGAATCAGCGGCCCGCTGCCGCGCAACACCCGCCCGGGGTCGAGCACCGGGTGTGCGAGCGCTAGGATCACCAGAGCTGCCAGAATCAATCGAAGCGCCAGCAGCCACCACGGCGTCCGATGCGGGGTTTCCTCATGCTGTGGCAGTCCGAACAAAAGACGGATGGCCGGAAATGCGACACGCGACGGCGCGGGCGGGACGGCCCGCAGCAGCCACCACAACACCGGCAATATGACCAGTGCGGCCAGCAGCCAGGGCACGGCAAAGGACAAGGCGCCGAAGGTCAGCATGGGCGGTCACGTCCGGGCATGGAGCGCCTCGGTCATATTGGTGAAGAGGCTGAGCATCGCCGGCTCAGGTGGTGCGTCGGTGAGGTGGGTCGTGTAGGTCCAGCTGGCCCGCTGGGCAAAGGTGCGCAAACCCGACTGCAGTTCCGCCAGCCGGCTCTGATATGCTTCACGCAGGGATTCGGCCCGTCCGACCAGCAACTCTCCCTCGGACTCCAGCCCGCGAAACCGCGTACGCCCGCGAAACGGCAAATCGACCTCGCTCGGATCGAGCACCTGCACCAGATGCCCGCGCACACCGCGCGCGGCAATCTGTTCCAGGAACGGGATGAGGTTGGCCGGATCCACGAGAAAATCACTGATCAGGACAACCGTACTGTAGCGCGGAAGCGGTGGTACGACGGGCAGATCCTGTTCTGCGGGATCGAGGGACATGTCCCGCAGCACGCTCATGGCAACCTGGTCGAGCACGGCGCGGCCGGTGGCGGGTGGCTCGGGCTTGTCGAGCAGGGCAATGCGTTCTCCGCCGCGGATCAGGAGCGATGTCAGGGCAAGTGCGAGGACCGCCGCGCGTTCCTGCTTTTCCGGCAATGAGCGTGATGAAGTGTAGCGCATGGAGGCGGAGAGGTCCGGCCACAGCCAGATACTCTGCGCCGCTTCCCATTCGGTCTGACGGACATAGAGCCGGTCGGAGCGGGCCGAGCGCCGCCAGTCGATCTGTTGCGGACTGTCGCCGAACTCGAACCGGCGGTATTGCCAGAAGGTTTCACCCTGGCCGACCCGGCGGCGCCCATGGACGCCCTGGGCCACCGTTGAAGCCACGCGCTCGGCGGCGACCAGCAGGGGCGGGAAGCTCGCAGCGAGTTCTTCACTGCGCCGGCGTGTCTGCGGATCGTTGTCCGCGACGGTGTCGGGCTGCAGGGTCATGGTGGCGGTGCGTCCGGGAGCGGTCTAGCGGAACGGATCGCAAAGGTGATCGATCATCTGCTCGAGGGTGCGGCCTTCGGCCCGGGCGGCAAAGTTCAGGGCCATCCGGTGGCGCAGGATGGCCGGCGCGAGCGCGACCACGTCATCGACCGAAGGCGAGACGCGGCCCTGCAGCAGGGCGCGGGCGCGTGTGGCGAGCATCAGGGACTGACTGGCGCGTGGACCGGGACCCCAGGCCACCCAGTTGTTGACCTCTTCGCGATCGGAGACGCCGGGGCGGCCGGACCGCACCAGAGCAAGAATGGCCTCCACAACGCTTTCACCGACCGGGAGCCGCCGCACGAGTTGCTGTGCCTGGATCAGTTGCGCAGCATCCATCACCTGCTTGGCTTGCGGGTCTTCCAGCCCGGTCGTGACCAGCAGCATCTGCCGTTCGGCTTCGGGGTCGGGATAGTCCACATTGACCTGAAGCAGAAATCGGTCGAGCTGTGCTTCGGGCAGCGGGTAGGTGCCCTCCTGTTCGATTGGGTTCTGGGTGGCCAGAACATGGAAGGGCCGGGGCAGGGTATGGGTCTGGCCTGCCACGGAGACTTCGCGTTCCTGCATCGCCTGCAGCAGTGCCGACTGGGTGCGCGGGCTTGCCCGGTTGATCTCGTCCGCCATCAGGACCTGCGTGAACACCGGGCCGGGAATGAAGCGGAAGGCACGGCCCTCGTCAGTTTCGTCGAGAATTTCCGAGCCGACGATATCGGCCGGCATCAGATCCGGTGTGCACTGGACGCGCCGGCTATCGAGCCCGAGAACCGTGCCCAGCGTTTCAACCAGGCGTGTCTTGGCAAGGCCCGGAACACCGAGCAGAAGGAGATGGCCGCCCGAGAGGAGCGTAATCAATGTCTGGTCGATGACATCTTCCTGACCGAAGATGACGCGCGAAATTCCGCTGCGGACGGCTACGAGTTGTTCGCTGACCCGTTCGATGTCCTCGAAGAGTCGTTCCGTGGCGCTGTTTTCGTGGTCCGTGCGGGTAAGATCATCTGAAGGCATTACATTGCTCCTGCCGATGCTGCCGATGCTACTGTGTGCGCATCATGTGTTCCGATTCCAGCAAGCCCGCCGGTCCCGGCAATTCGACCGGGGCGGACCCCCAGGGACTTTTCGAGCTTATCGAAAAATCCGGGAAATCCGGGCCCGCCGCGCGAACGCCGATTGATTGCGGCCACTTCGACCTGCGCATCGCGCGGGATGGATCGTGGCATTATCGCGGCTCCCCTATCCAGCGTAAACCGCTGGTCACGCTGTTTTCATCGGTCCTCAAGCGCGACGCCGAGGGCCAGTTCTGGCTCGAAACGCCGGTCGAACGCGGGCGTATCGATGTGGATGACGCACCGTTCACGGCGGTCGAGATGGATATCGAGGGCAACGGCCCGAATCAGAACCTGATATTCCGGACCAATCTTGACGAAACCGTGACAGCGGGGCCCGACCATCCGCTTCGTATTGCCTTCGATGCGGCAACCGGTGAGCCATCGCCTTATGTTCTTGTGCGCGACAATCTGGAGGCCCTGCTGACCCGTCCGGTGTATTACGCGCTTGCAGAACGGGTCGTTGAGGACGATGTATCGGGAAGCTTGGGTGTGTGGAGTGCCGGTGTGTTTTTTCCGCTGACACCTTCGCCGGAAGACGGAGAGCGGTTGTGAAGCGCGAACAGGTTGTCGGACGGGTCCGCGAGGCGCAGAGCCATCTCAAGCGCCGCCGTGCAACGGGTGCAGCAATCAGCCAGATGCTGGAAGACGATTCCGATCCGGATCGTCCCGACGTGGAGATGCGCCGTGGCGATCATGACCTCAACGAATCGGGGATGCGCCCCGAGCCGCCGTTGGTGCCTGCTGCGGTGCTGGTGCCACTCGTCTCGCATCAGGACGGTTTTACGGTTCTGCTTACGCAGCGCGCGGCCGATCTGCGCGCCCATGCGGGACAAATCAGTTTTCCCGGCGGCCGGATCGATCCGGAAGACAAGTCCCCGGAAGACGCCGCATTGCGTGAAGCCAATGAAGAAATCGGCATGCCCCATCACGCGGCCGAAATCATCGGGCGGCTGGATACCTATGAGGTCCGCACGGGTTTCGCCGTAACCCCGGTGGTGGGGTTGATCGAACCGGGATTCGACATGGTCTATGAACCGGGCGAGGTTGCCGATGTGTTCGAGGTCCCGCTGTCTTTCGTCCTCGACCCCGCCAATCATGAACGGCACAGCCGGATCATTCGCGGCAAGCGCCGTTACTTTTATGTGCTGCCTTATGAGGACCGTTACATCTGGGGGGCAACCGCGGGTATGCTGGTCAACCTCTATGAGGTTCTTACAGGTGACAAGGCTCGCTGGCGCTAACGCTGGCACAGGCGGGCGACATGCAATGACGCCGACAACCACCATTTCCATTCAACCCTGGATGTCCGATCCGGCCACCTGTGCGGTGATGGCCCCCTTTTCGGTGCCCGAAGATGAGTTGCCTGTGGCGGTGTTTGTCGGCGGGTGCGTGCGTGACGCGATCCTCGCGCGTGAGGTCGGGGATGTCGATATCGCCACCAGCCTTTCACCCCGGGAGGTCATGCGTCGTCTCGATGCCGCCGAAATCGGCTATCACACCATCGGCGCCGATCACGGCACAATCGGCGCCCATGCCGATGGCCGGACCTTCGAGATCACCACCTTGCGTGTCGATGTGGAGACCGATGGGCGCCATGCAAGGGTGGCCTATACGGATGATTGGGCGGCCGATGCCGCGCGCCGCGACTTCACCATGAATGCGCTTTATGCCGATCAGAACGGCAACATATACGACCCGCTGGGGGGCATGGACGATCTGACAGCGAGACGGGTGCGGTTCATCGGTGACCCAAATGAACGTATCCGGGAAGACGCGCTGCGAATTCTGCGATTCTTCCGGTTCCACGCACAACTGGAGGTGCAGGATTTCGATCCTGCGGGACTTGCAGCGTGCCGGATGCAATTCGATATGCTTGCGACCCTGTCGGGGGAACGCATTCGCGAAGAGCTGTTCAAATTGCTTGTCGCGCCCGGCGCGCTTGGTGTGATCGGTGATCCGGAATGTGCGGATTTCGTCGAGCGCGTTCTGCCCGAACTGCCGGACCTCAAAGCCACATTTGGTTTTTCCTACATCGTCGAGGTCGAACAAAAAATCGGTCAGGCAGACCCGCTGCGGCGTCTGGTGGCGTTGATCGACTTTGATCAGATCATGTTCCAGACGTCTTTCGATGTCCGGTCTGCTGCGGAAAGCCTGGTCACCCGCCTGCGCCTGTCGGGCGACCAGCGCGTTCGTCTGGAGCGGATGATTGCCCGGCCACGCGACCTCGCTCCGGATGGTGTTTCGCTTTCACCCGGGCATACCCGTGGCCGCTCGAAGCAGGCCATACTGTATGAACTGGGGCCGGACGCCTGGAGAGATGCCGTGGTGCTCAACTGGGCGTTGCATCTGAATACGGTCATGGAGACGTCGATTGACGGTGTCCGGTTGCCGGCAGTTGCGGACAGTCAATGGCTGGCCCTCCTGGCGTTCCCTGACCACTGGGCGGTGCCCGAGTTCCCGTTGCGGGGCAGGGATGTCCTCGAGCTGGGAATTCCCCAGGGACCGGAAATCAGCAGAATTCTGAAGGACCTTGAAGCCTGGTGGATCGCAGGCGGGTTCGATGCGGATCGGGACACGTGCCTGACCGAATTGGCGCGCCGTGTGGCCGGATAGCGCTACTGGGTACGGACCAGTGTGCCCTGCATACGGACTTTCACGTCATCGTCCTGAAGCCGGATGAAGACGATGCCCATGCCCTTTTCTGTCAAAGTGCGCCGATAGACCTGCAGTTCGGAGGTCCCGGTCTCGCCGATTGCCAGCGAATAGACCTTCATCACGTTGCCGTCGATGGAGGCCCAGCTGATGGCTTGTCCGAGCAACGGGTTCGGCAGTTCGGACTTCTGGAACAGAACGCCATCGGCGGATAAAACAAAGACGTTTTCCTTGTCCTCGACGGGCACGAAATTTTCCTCGACCTCGCGCCGTTTCACGTCTTCCCCGGTGCGTGCGCCATCGGCGCCACGCACGACCGTGATCCATTTCAGCTTGAAACCGTCATCCTTGTAGCTCTCCACCGTCACGTCCAGGTCGCGGATTTCGCTTTCCTTGCGGTCAACCCGCTCTGCGGTTCCGGACCCCACATAGGAACCAAAGAACTTGTCGACCGCGTCACTGGCATGCGCGCTCACGCCGCTGAAAAGAACAACAACGGATGCGACCAGCGCGGCGCGGAGGCTTGAACCGGGGTTCATGGAAAATCCTGTCATAGATGAGTCGGGTTAGTTGCCGACTTTCACGAGCCGGGCTTCGACCTCACGCTGTGGCTCGCCATTGGCAACATTCACGAATTTGAGCTTCATGCCGGTGCCTTCCAGCGTCCGGTCATAGGTTTGAATCACGTAGCCGCCGGTGTCGGTAATCCGCAGCACGTGAACGGTCAGTGTGGGCTCATTGATGCTCGCCCAGCCGAGTCCGTCGGGGCTGCGCACATCGAGGTCGCGGACGGTGACACCGAAGTACAGGCTATCTGAGTTTTCTGCGACACCGGAGCCCTGATAGTGGCCATAGAATGCCTGGAGCGGCAGGTCGTCAGCCTGGACTACGCTGGTGCCAAACAGGACCGCAAGAGTGAGAAGGGGCGCGAGCAGTCACCGGGTGATGGAGGTCATGGATTGGTCCAATTCGTTTCTGAACCGATGCTGAACGTCCGCCGGTCTCGAAACAACCAGCGTTGAGAAGGCAACTTATAACAGGACGCGCGCGGGACAAACTCCGAGATTCGGAACGATTGTCGTGCTGCCCGGCCGGGCCTATGGCCAGGTCACCTCGGGTGGCATGGACATCAGGATCGCCTCTACATTGCCGCCGGTCTTGAGCCCGAATTGGGTGCCGCGGTCATAGAGCAAATTGAACTCCACATAGCGTCCGCGTCGGCGCAACTGATGGGCGCGCTGTTCGTCGGTCCAGTCTTTGTTCATGTGGCGCCGGACCAGCTTGGGATAGATGTCCAGAAAGGCCAGACCGACATCGCGGGTGAAGGCGTAATCGGCCTCCCAGTCACCGGTGTCCAAGTAGTCATAGAAGATTCCGCCCACGCCGCGGGGTTCATTTCGGTGTGGCAGGAAAAAGTACTCGTCACACCATGCCTTGAACTTCCCGTAGTAGTCCGGGTCGTGGGTATCGCACGCGGCCTTGAGGGCGGCGTGAAAGTCCCGGGTGTCGTCGGCATCGGGGTACATCGGTGTCAGATCGGCCCCGCCGCCGAACCAGCCCTTGGTCGTGACGATATGCCGGGTGTTCATGTGAACCGCGGGGACAAGGGGGGATTGCATATGGGTGACCAGCGAGACGCCGGACGCCCAGAACCGGCCGTCTTCTTCGGCGCCGGGAATACGGGTGCGGAATTCCTCCGAAAATGTGCCCTCCACGGTGGAAATGTTGACGCCCACCTTTTCAAAGACCCGACCACGCATGATCGACATTTCGCCCCCACCCCCGGGGGTGCCGCCTTCATCGGACCGTTCCCACGTGGTCCGCTCGAAACGTCCGGGCTGGCGGTCCTTCATGGCGCCGTCGAGGTCATCCTCGATCGACTCGAAGGCAACGCAGATCTGATCTCGCAGACTGGCAAACCATTCGCGCGCGGACTGTTTCCGGGACTCGTCTGACATCTCAGCGCTTCTTTCCTAGTTGGGTGAAAACCCGTCTGTCTGGCGGAGTGCTTCTCCGAGAACCAGCGTCAGGGCCGTCACCACGTTGAGTGAGCGGGTTTCGGGCCGCATCGGCACCCGAAGCCGGGCATCGGCACGGTTGTGGACCGCATCAGGTGCACCGCTGCTTTCCTGACCGACCAACAGCGTATCATCGGCTTTGAACGTGAAGTCAATGTGGCGCTGCTCCCCCCGGGTTGTGAGCAGGACGAGCCGGGCGGGCGGCGCCTCCGACAGGTAGCGGTCCCAGGACATATGCCGAACGATCTCCACCTCGCTGAGATAGTCCATGCCGGCACGCCGGAGCTGGGAGTCGTTCATGACGAATCCGGCCGGTTCGATGAGATCGACGGGCAGACCGAGACAGGCCGCCAGTCGAAATGTCGCCCCCGCATTCTGGGGAATATCGGGTTGATAGAGCGCGATACGCATGGATTGGCTATCCTGCAGGGTGTCATGGGAGTTCGAGGAACACTCTTGGGTGCCATAGCGGGCTTGGCAAACTAATGGGACTTCGATTATATCCGATCAAAGTTTGAAGGATGCATATTGGTGCCGGAGGGGGCATTCAACGGATTCCGCAACAGGCTTGATCTGTCACTGGTCCGTAGATTGCGGCACGGTGTCACATTGGCGGTCACCGCGAATTCCCATACCCCTCAGCACTCGTAAAAGTTTTGTATCTCTGATGCGCGTCCGCGCCGAACGTAAGGACAATTGCTCATGAGCGATGACACACAGGATAACGACGGACATTCGGGAAACCGTCGCGACTTCCTATATCTGTCGGCCGGTGCCTTTGGTGCCGTCGGACTTGGTGCGGCCCTGTGGCCGTTCATCAGTTCGATGAACCCGTCTGCTGACGTGCTCGCCCTTGCGACCACCGAAGTGGACCTGTCACAGGTGGAGGACGGGCAGCGCATCACGGTCAAATGGCAGGGCAAGCCGGTCTTCATCGACCGTCGTACACCCGCGGCCATTGCGGAAGCTGAAGCCACGCCGCTGGCGGATCTGCGCGACCCGCAAACCGATGAGGAGCGCGTTGTTCAGCCGGAATGGCTCGTCGTGGTTGGCGTATGCACCCATCTGGGTTGTGTGCCGCTGGGACAGAAGTCTTCCGAGCCGCGCGGTGACTGGGGCGGCTGGTTCTGCCCCTGCCATGCTTCGCACTATGATACCTCCGGACGTATCCGGAAGGGGCCGGCGCCTTTGAATCTGCCGGTTCCGCCCTATGAATTCCTGAACGACACCAGCATCAAGATCGGTTGAGGCAGATATGAGCGCCGGAACACATCAGACCGGAGGCACAGGTAGCGGCCTCGTCAAGTGGATCGACAGTCGCCTGCCGGTCTTTACGTATCTTCAGAAGGAATACGCCGAGTTCGAGGCACCCAGGAACTTCAACTGGTTCTGGAACTTCGGGGCGATCCTGACCTTCATGCTCGTGATGATGATCGCGACCGGGATTTTCCTGGCCATGCAGTATCAGCCGAACACGGCGCTGGCCTTCGATTCCGTCGAACGCATCATGCGCGACGTGAACTATGGCTGGCTGCTGCGCTATCTGCATCAGAACGGTGCAAGTTTCTTCTTCATCGCCGTTTATATCCACATGTTCCGCGGCATGTATTACGGCTCCTACAAGCAGCCGCGCGAACTGCTCTGGATGCTCGGTGTGGTCATCCTTGTACTGTTGATGGCCACGGCCTTCATGGGCTACGTCCTGCCCTGGGGTCAGATGAGTTTCTGGGGCGCGACGGTTATCACGAACCTGTTCTCTGCCGTGCCGCTGGTCGGTGACAGCATTGTGACGTTGCTCTGGGGCGGCTTCTCGGTTGACAACCCCACACTGAACCGCTTCTTCGCGCTGCACTATCTCTTCCCGTTCCTGATCCTGGGTGTGGTCGTGCTGCATGTGATTGCGCTCCACGTCACGGGCTCCAACAACCCGCTTGGTGTGGACCCCAAGGGACCGCAGGATACGGTGCCGTTCCATCCCTACTACACGGTCAAGGACAGCGTCGGTCTGGCGGTCTTCGTCACGATCATGGCGTTCTTCGTGTTCTACGCCCCGTCCTATCTGGGTGAGCCGGAGAACTATCTGGAAGCGGCCCCGCTGAACACGCCCGCACATATCGTGCCCGAATGGTACTTCCTGCCGTTCTTCGCGATTCTCCGTTCGATCGATTTCGACATCGTGATACTCGGTCAGACGTTGATCGAAGCCAAGCTCGGCGGCGTCATTGCCATGTTCGGCGCGATCTTCGTGTTATTCCTGCTGCCCTGGCTTGATCGTTCGCCGGTGCGCAGTGCGAAGTTCCGGCCGCTCTACAAGTGGTTCTTCTGGATCCTTGTGATCGACTGCTTCATTCTCGGCTATGTCGGCGGTAAGCCCACGGATGTACCGGTGTTCTCGGGCGTGGAAGGTTTCCACATCATCCATCTGGGGTACATCTCCACCTTCTGGTATTTCTTCCACTTCCTGGTGCTAATGCCGTTGTTGGGAATATTCGAGCGTCCAAAGCCCGTGCCGAAGAGTATTTCCGAGGCTGTTCTGGGTGGTGGCACATCGGGTGCGGCCTTAACTGCCAAGCCGATGGAGAAGGCATAATGGGTATCTTTTGCAATCTTCGCCGCGCAGCGGCAGCCACGGGTCTGACCGTCGTTGCCAGCCTTGCGTCCACCGCAGCGTTTGCGGCGGGGGAAGCCAAGGAACCGGACAATCAGGACTGGCAGTTCGAGGGTGTCTTCGGAACCTTCGATCGCGCATCCGCCCAGCGTGGCCTGCAGGTCTATCTGGAAGTCTGCTCGGGCTGCCATGGCTTGAAGCAGGTCGCCTATCGCAACCTCGAAGAGCTCGGATTTACCGAGGACGAGGTCAAGGTCATTGCGGCTGGTTTCGATGTCACCGATGGGCCGAATGATGAAGGTGAAATGTTCACGCGGCCGGCCATTCCATCAGACCGGTTTGATTCACCCTTCCCGAATGCAGCGGCTGCGGCGGCGGCCAACAATGGTGCTGCACCGCCTGATCTCTCGCTTCAGGTTAAGGCGCATCTGGGCGGCGCGGACTACATCTATGCGCTTCTGACTGGCTACGAGGAACCGCCTGCAGATGTCGAAGTGCCTGAGGGCGCCAACTACAACCCGTATTTCCGCGGTAGCCTGATCGCGATGGCGCAGCCGCTCTGGGAAGACGGTGTGGAATACACCGACGGTACACCCGCAACGATCGAACAAATGGCATGGGACGTAACAAATTTCTTGCACTGGGCGGCCGAACCCGAGATGGAAGAGCGTAAATCCATGGGCTACAAGGTGATCCTGTTCCTGATCATCTTCAGCGCGGTTCTGTACGCGGCCAAACGCAAGATGTGGTCTGACGTTCACCACTGAGAATTCTGAATCGCGCAAAAAGGCCGCTTGCGGGACTGCAAGCGGCCTTTTTCGTAAGCCCGGACGGACCTTTCCGGTACACTAACGCACCGGTCCGATCCGAAAACAAACACCGCAAAGGGGGAAACATGGCCAACGAAACCATTGTGACTGCCGCGCTGACCGGCGGGCATATGAATTTTCACAATCATCCGAACTTTCCGATCACGCCGGAGCAGATTGCTAATGAGGCAATCGAGGCCCGCCAGGCCGGCGCAGCCGTGGCGCATATTCATGTGCGCGAGCCGGATGGTTCGCGGTCGGGGAACCCGGCCTATTTCCGCGAGGTGGTGGAACGGATTCGCGACGCCGATTGTGACATCCTGATCAACCTGACCACCGGTGAAGGCGCGCGGTTTATTCCCAGCGACGACAACCCGATGATGGGCAACGAGGAATCGACGCTCACCACCCCGGAAATTCGTCTGCGGCATGTTCTGGAACTGCGTCCGGACATCTGCACGCTCGACTGCGGCACCATGAATTTCGGCGAGGCGGTGTTCATGAACACGCCGGCCCATCTGCGCAAGATGGCTGAAATGATCAAGGATGCCGGCGTGAAGCCCGAGATCGAAGTCTTCGAGCCGGGCCATATCCGCTTTGCGATTGACCTGATCGAGAAGGGCCTAATCGAAAGCCCCGCGTTGTTCCAGCTTTGCCTTGGGATCCCCTGGGGATCACCGGCGACACCGCAGATGTTGCAGGTGATGGAGAGCATGCTGCCGCGCAATGCCAACTGGGCGGCCTTCGGGATCAGCCGCTCCGAATTCAAGATCGTCGCGGAATCCGTCAACAATGGCGGGCATGTGCGTGTTGGCCTCGAGGATAATCTCTATCTGGAGAAGGGCGTCTTCGCCAGCAATGCGCAACTCGTGGAGAAGGCCGTGCGAATCATGCGTGAACTCGACGCAGAACCGGTCGAACCGGAACGGGCCGCCGAACTGCTCGAATTGCTGCCGCGCAGCCAGTAGGAGAGCAGGATGGCGGCGAACCACGCATCCGTCCCGCCCGTGCTGGGCATTATCGGGGGCAGCGGTATCTACGATATCGAGGGCCTCAGCGATGTCCGCTGGGAAGGAGTCAATACGCCCTATGGAGCGCCGTCCGACGAACTGATGTTCGGCACCCTGGACGGACAGCAGGTGGTGTTTCTGCCTCGCCACGGGCGCGGCCACAGGGTACCGCCATCCGAGCTGAACTTTCGGGCCAATATCGAGGCGCTCAAGCGTGTGGGTGTCACGGAAATTGTGTCCCTGTCGGCTGTGGGATCGTTACGCGAAGACCTACCGCCGGGAACCTTCGTGATCGTGGACCAGTTCATCGACCGAACCTTTGCGCGGGTGAAATCCTTCTTCGAGACCGGGCTGGTTGCACATGTCTCGATGGCCGATCCGGTCTGCAGCCGGCTGGGTGACCACCTTGCCGCGGCGGCGGATGAGGTCGGCATCGACGCTGTGCGTGGCGGGACCTATCTGGTGATGGAAGGCCCGCAATTCTCGAGCCGCGCGGAATCGGAACTCTACCGGTCCTGGGTCTGTTCGGTGATCGGGATGACCAACATGCCGGAAGCCAAACTCGCCCGCGAAGCGGAACTCTGCTACGCCACAGTGGCCATGGTGACCGATTACGATTGCTGGCACGACGATCATGACGACGTTACCGTTGAACAGGTGATCAAAATCCTGTTTGAAAATGCCGACAAGGGCCGTGCGCTGATTCGTGCCCTTGTGCCGCGGCTCTCAGAGCGTGATGCGGTGTGTGGCCAGGGCTGCCACACGAGCCTCGACAATGCGTTGATCACCGCACCGGATGCGCGCGATCCGGGGATTGCGCAGCGTCTGGAGGTGGTCGCCGGCCGGGTCCTGGGCTGAATCGGGGCTCACGTTCCGGATTGGTGCGCCTTTTCCGTTGGGGCATTGACGTAATACAATGGATGTCGAGCGATCATGGTGCGTCTGTGAGCCAGATCGTACGCGTTGGGAGTTTGAAAGATGTCTGATGCCAATGGCACCGGAATGGTGACGGATCGTCCGATCACCGGGATCGACCATGCCCTGATCGGTGTGGCGGATCTGGAACGTGCGCGCGAGAGCTTCGAGCGGCTCGGGTTCACGACGACTCCGCGTGGACGCCATATCGGTTGGGGGACGGGCAACTACACGATCATGTTCGAGAGCGACTATGTCGAACTTCTCGGTGTGATCGATGCCGATCAGTACATCCACGGTCTCGATACGTTTCTGGAAACGGGCGAAGGCCTGCTCAATGTCGCGCTGGCAACCGAGGATGCTGAATCCTCCTTTCGCTGGTTGCAGGGGCAGGGCGTGGATGCCTCGCCGCCGGAGAGCCTTCAGCGGCTTCTGGAGACCGGCGATGGCGATGAAATTCTGAAGTTTCGCAACGTTTATCTGCCCGAGTCCCTGACCCCGGGTCTGAAAACCTTCGCGTGTGAACATCTGTCCCCGGATGAGGTGCGCCGGCCGAGATGGTTGTCGCACCCCAATGGCGCGAACGGCATTGCCGAAGTCACGATCGTCATGGAAGACCTTGAGGGTGTGGCAGAAGCCTATGCCCGCCTGTTTGGCGCGGATGCGGTCACGGGTGATGAGCGCAGGGGTCACATCACGGTCGAGACCGGCCGCAATGCTCTGTGCTTCGTGACGCCCAGGACCTTCCCGGAACGGCACTACGACAAGTCCATTGATCCCGGCCTGGCATTGCCGCGTCTGGCAGCACTGACACTTTCGGTGGCTGACCCGCAGGTCACGGCCATGTATCTCAGTGGCCAGCAGGTGGCCTTCGAGCGGGACAGCACGGATGCGGTCATCGTGTCCTCTGAGGAGGCATGCGGCACGTTCCTCGTGTTCGCAGAGGCGATGGACGATTAGCGCTATGGGATTTTCTTCGCGATAGCGGGGACTGCCGCGAAATCGTTGGGGAACGGCCACGGTTTTCAGACGTTTCGGGTTTGAGCCGGCTGCTTGTTGCTGGCTGCTTCCTGGAAACGAGGGAAATCGAAGAATGCGCAAGCCGATGATTTTCGGACTGGTTATCTGGGCTGCCAGCCTCATGACGCCGGCCGCTTATGCACAGATCGAGGGTGTCACTTTTCCCGAACAGATCCGGGCGGGGGCGCAGACGCTGCAATTGCATGGGTGCGGGGCCCGCGAGGCGCTGTTTTTCGACCTCTATGCGGCTGCGCTCTATCTGCCGCGGGCGGGGCTCGGTCAGGATGAGATTCTGGCAGCCAGCACGCCCAAGGCGGTCCAGCTGAAAATTCTTTACGGGGATCTTCCCGACAACATACCGCAGAGCTGGTCATAGCCGCTGGACCGGATGGTCCGTGAGGAACTGGAACAGACCGTGCGCGAGATCTATGCGAATTTCGAGTCGGGTGATGAGGTCCGTATCGTCTATGCACCGGAAATGGGCGCCCGGCTTATCGTGAATGGCGCGGTCCGCCGTGAAATGCCGGACGATGACGTATTCCGCCCGCTCCTGCGGCTCTGGATTGGCGAAGAAGCAGTCTCGAAGAACCTGCGCCGCCTGCTGCTGAGCGGAGACTGCGGATAATCGGACGGCGCCCCGCTGCGCGTTGATCGCAGCGGGGCGCGTTCAAAGATCAGCCGATATTTTCCAAGAGGAATTCAAGCGTCCGGCCCATTGCCACGCGGGCAGCTTCCTTGTGATAGGATCCGCGTCGCGAGCAGCTGAAGCCGTGTCCAGCACCTTCATAGATGAAGCTGGGAATCTCCGGATGGGCCGCCTCGACCTTCTTCACACTGTCCAGTGGGATTCCATGATCCTCTGCACCCCAATGGAACATGACCGGGCAATTGGGTGACTTGTCCTCATGGGCCAGGATGTCGCCGCCATAGTAGCAGACCGCTGCATCGACCGGTGAACCCGCGGCGGCAAACCATGCCACGGAACCCCCCATGCAGAACCCGACAATGCCGATTTTGCCGGCGTCCTCGATCTCGGCAACGGATGCATTCACGTCCTTGATGACATCGTCCCAGTTGAGTGCCCCCTTCAGCGCGCGGCCCTTTGCCATACCGTCTTCATCGAAGCCGAGCACGGCATCCCGCTCGTGCCGGTCGAACAGCGCCGGGGCGATGGCGACATAGCCCTCTTTGGCGAAGTTGTCGACGGTTTCACGGATGTCGTCGTTAACGCCGAAAATTTCCTGGATGATGACAACCCCGCCGCGGACGTCGCCGTCCGGATCGGCCTGATAGGCGTCAAAGCTGTGTCCGTCGCTCGCGGTCAGTTTCAGGTCCTTACCCATGTGTACTCTCCCCGGTGAAATGATGTTTTGTTGCGGTCGGCATCCTAGCCTCAGACATTGAAGCGGAACAGCATCACGTCCCCGTCCCGGGCAACATAGTCACGCCCTTCCTGGCGCATCCGGCCTGCATCCTTGGCGCCCTGTTCGCCGCCATGCTGGATGTAGTCGTCATAGGCGATGGTCTCGGCCCGGATGAAGCCCTTCTGGAAATCGGTATGAATCCGACCGGCAGCTTCGGGCGCGGTGGCGCCTTTGGCCACGGTCCAAGCACGGGTTTCCTTCGGGCCGGACGTGAAAAACGTAATCAGATCAAGAAGTTCGTAGCCAGCCCGAATGACCCGGGACAATCCGGTTTCGTTCAGGCCCAGTCCCTCGAGAAACTCCAGCCGTTCTTCCGGGCTGTCGAGTTGCGCAACCTCGGCCTCGATCTCGGCCGAAACCACAACCGCCTTGGCACCCATTTCGGTCGCCATTGCCTTGACCGCCTGCGTATGGGCATTGCCGGTGGCGGTGGATTCCTCGTCCACATTGCAGACATAGAGGACGGGTTTGGCGGTGATCAGTTGCAGCTGCCGGAAGGCGGGTATCTGGTCTTCGTTGATTTCGGCCGTCCGGGCGGGCTTTCCGTCACGCAGGACGGCAATGACCGGCTCGAGAACCGCCATCTGGGCCCGGGCTTCCTTGTCGCCGCCCTTGGCGCGCTTCTCGGTCATCTCGAAGCGGCGTTCCATGGCTTCCAGGTCGGCGAGCAGCAACTCGGTTTCGACGATCTCGGCATCGCGCACGGGATCGACACTGCCCTCCACATGGGTGACCTCGCCGCCATCGAAACAACGCAGCACATGACAGACCGCATCGACTTCCCGGATATGGGACAGGAATTTGTTACCCAATCCTTCGCCCTTGCTCGCGCCGCGGACCAGTCCGGCGATGTCCACGAATTCCAGATAGGTCGGCACCACCTTGGCGGATTTCGCCAGGGTGGCGAGTTCATTCAGACGCGGGTCGGGCACCGCGACCCGGCCGGCATTTGGTTCAATGGTGCAGAACGGATAGTTCGCTGCCTCGGCCTGTGCGGTTGCCGTCAAAGCGTTGAAAAGAGTGGATTTTCCCACATTCGGGAGGCCCACGATGCCGCAGTTGAAACCCATATCAGTCGCGTCCCCGCAATCGGTTCATGGCGCGAGACAGTGCCTGCCCGAGCACGGTTTCGTCCGCCTTGACGGCGGGATTGCCGTGCTCGTGCCGAGCTTCCGCCGGAGGGGCGGGCGTCTCTGCCGGTTTGTTTGCTTTTCCGCCCTGCGCGGCCATCGCGACACGGCTCATTAAGTCGTTCGTCTCACCGCTGAGCAGCAACGGCAGCTCGGCGGCCAGTGCATCCAGTTCCCGTTCGACCCAGAGCCGGTCCTGTTTCGAGAAGTCTCCGAGGACGTGATTGCTCACCTGGGATTTTTCGCCCGGATGTCCGATCCCCAGCCGGACCCGCCAGTAGTTCTTATCGCTGAGATGGGCGTCAATGCTGCGCAGCCCGTTATGGCCGGCATGACCGCCGCCCTGTTTGACACGAATTTTCGCGGCGGCCAGGTCGATCTCGTCATAGATTACAAAGACGTCTTCGGTATTCAGTTTGTAGAAACGGACCGCTTCGCCGACGGAGCGTCCGGATTCATTCATGAAGGTGGCGGGTTTGAGAACCATGACCTTGTCACCCCCGATCTCGCCTTCGCTGACCTCACCCTGGAACTTGGACCGGGGCGCAGAAAGCCCATGGCGGCGAACGATTTCGTCCGCCGCCATGAAGCCGATATTGTGTCGGTTGTTTCTGTATTTCGGTCCCGGATTTCCAAGACCTACAACCAGTCGCATTGCGTTGGTCCGCCTGCGGGAGGCTTAGCTGTCGTCCTCGCCGCCTTCGTTGTCACCACCGTCGTCACCCTCGGTGCCCTCGGCGTCTTCGCCTTCGGCATCCTCGTCTTCGACGTCATCCTCAACCACGGCCACGGTCGGTGCGGCAATGGTTGCGATCGTAAAGTCGCGGTCATCGATCGTGGGTTTGACGCCGTCCGGCAGTGTGATTTCGGAGATGTGCACGCTGTCTCCGACTTCGAGACCGCTCAAATCGACGACGATGTCGTTCGGGATCGCACCGGCACGGCACATCACCTCGACCACGTGGCGCACGACGTTGAGCACGCCGCCACCCTTCAGCCCAGGCGAAGCCTCTTCATTTTCGAAGGTGACAGGGATTTCGACGTTAATCCGGGTCGATTCGGTCACCCGCAGAAAATCTGCATGCATGGGACGGTCATTGACGGGATGCAGTTGCAAGTCGCGGCACAGCACCTGTTGGCTCTTCCCATCGATCTCCACATCAAACAGCGTGGCGAAAAAACCGGGCTGCATTCGCGCAGCGCGCAACTGGCCCGGATCGATCGAAATGGCTTCGGGGTCTTTGTTCGCGCCATAGACAACTGCCGGAACACGGCCGTTTCTACGAATTGCGCGGGCGGCCCCCTTGCCTACCTGCGCGCGCGATTCCGCATTGAAAGTCACGGTATCGGACATTGTTCACTCCTCAAGCCCGGCGATGCCTCCAAGGGTGCCACCACCGGAACGGTTCAATTCGACGCGGGATGCGTCGACAGACTAGTTGAACAGGCTTGAAACCGAGGCTTCCTTGCTGATCCGGTCAATCGCTTCGCCCAGCAGGGGTGCGACGGTCAGCTGACGGATATTGCTCGCCACACGCACCGCTTCGGTTGCCTGTATCGAGTCCGTCATCACCAGGGTCTCCAGCGGCGAAGCGGCCACGCGCCCGACGGCTCCACCCGAGAGGACACCATGTGTCACAAACGCGGAAACCGACTCGGCGCCTTGCTCCTTCAGCGCTGCGGCAGCGTTGCACAGTGTTCCGGCGCTATCACAGATATCGTCGATCAGAATGCATTGCCGCCCGGCGACGTCACCGATAATGTTCATCACTTCGGAAACGCCAGCCCGTTCGCGGCGCTTATCAATGATCGCGAGATCGGCGTCAAGCCGTTTGGCGAGGCCGCGTGCGCGCACCACACCGCCGACATCGGGTGAAATCACGACCAGATCGCCGCTTTTGGCATTGCTTTCGATGTCTTCGGAGAACAGGGGGCCAGCGAACAGGTTGTCCACGGGAATGTCGAAGAACCCCTGAATCTGACCGGCGTGAAGGTCCAGTGTCAGCACGCGGTCGGCGCCGGCACGGGTGATCAGATTGGCCACCAGCTTGGCTGAAATGGGGGTGCGGGGCCCGGTTTTCCGGTCCTGCCGGGCGTATCCGAAGTAGGGCATGACCGCCGTGATGCGCCGGGCCGAGCCGCGTCGCAGGGCGTCCAGCGTCACGAGCAGTTCCATCAGATTGTCGTTGGCAGGATAGGACGTGGACTGCACAACGAAGACATCCTCGCCGCGCACGTTCTCGAGAATTTCCACGAACACTTCCATATCGGAAAATCGCCGAATGGAGGCGCGTGTCAGTTCAATATTGAGGTATGCCGAAATCGCCTCGGCAAGCGGACGATTGCTGTTGCATGCCAGCACCTTCATCGTACTTGCCCCCGCGCTGCCATCGCAGCGAATTGTTGTTTCCTGGAAACCTGTTGAATTTGCCGAAACACGACAGCCCCGACATTTCTTGCGCGGGAAATTATCAATCCGTCAGGGTCGTGTAAACAATCACCCTCTGGGGATAAGACCGGGGGCATCCGATTGACGCGCAGGACGGGTTTTCGGGTCCGGCGGAATGAAACCCTGACTCCAGTCAATCTGCGAGACCAGTTCGACCATGCCTGCCGCCGCGGCGATCCCGGCCTGGCGGGAAATGTTGCCCCACTCGGTGGCCAGCGCCTCGCGCGGGAACGGGCTCGCCTGGTCGATTTTCCCGATCTCGGTGCCATAGGGGTCACGAATCGCCCAGGTGATGGCGACCTCGCTGCGTGCGTCGGACAGTGGTGTGATCTGCACAGTCGCGCTGGCCACTAAAGTTTCGGGCGAGGGGAGTGAGGCCAGGCGCGCGCCCTGTTGACGCAAAGCCTGTCGCAATGCGGTTTCCAGGCGAATCGTATCCACGTCCTTGCCGCCGCTGACAGCCCCGACGAAGATGGGCGGCACGAGAACCTCGGGAACGGCTTCGCCCTGGATGAACACGGCGATCGCCGGTGCCGCTTCGCCGGCTAGCTGAGCCATGAGTTCGGGGTCTGCGGCGGCCCAGCGGTCGATCGGGGTGCCCTCGATAATCTGGTCGTGGCGGGCGAGTTCTTCTCGGGTGGAATCGTACAATGTCCAGACGATCTTCGCGTCCCGTCCCGGGTCGATGACCTCACCGGACAACAGCAGGCTTGACCGGTTCCCGCCTGTGACGAAGGCGGGCACATTGCGTGCAATCAGGGATGCCGCCATCTCTTCGGCGAGTTTCCGGGCGGTGGCGGGCGGCGCGTCAGCGATCGGCAGGACGGCGACACCGCTGGTATCCGAGAGCTGCAAAAGCGCGTTGGGGGTTTCACGCCCTGCTTCAAACGGCCGGGGCACCGGCTGACAGGCCGTCAGCACCAGAATGGCGAGAACAAGAAGCCTAGAGCACACAGCTGACCATTGTCGCGGCAAGCACCATAAAAAGGAGCATGATAAGATAGGGCATTGGCTAGTCGTCGGCCGTCAGGGCTATGAGCGAAAGATTGCGACCGTAATCGGGTTCGCTGCGATGGCAACTGCGCCGGTAGCTGAACAGGTTTTCATCTCCATAAGTATCCTGATCGGTGACATGCGCGTCACGGATGCCGGATTCCGTCAGCCGGTGTCGGACATAGCCGGGCAGATCAAAGAGCAGGCGGTCCGAACCGGGTTTCTCGACGAAAAACCGCCGGTTCGCAGCGTTCTGTTCTAGGAAGGGCGCCGGAAACTCCGGTCCCACTTCATAGGAATCGGGGCCGATACACGGTCCCACAACGGCTGTTATCCGGTCTCGCTGCGCACCACGGGTCACCATGGCGGCCACGGTGGCACCCACCACCCCGTCGAGAGCACCGCGCCATCCGGCATGCGCGGCGCCGATGACGCGTGCGTCGGGGTCGGCGAAGAGAACCGGCGCACAATCGGCGGCCAGAACTCCGATGGCAGTGTCCGGCGTGGAGCAGACCAGCGCATCTGCCTCGGCAGGTTGTTCGGGCCAGGTGCCGTCTGCATCGACAACCCGCGCGGAGTGCACCTGATAGAGGGTTCGCAGCCGGTCGGGTGACACGTCGATCATTCGCGCGGCCCGCGATCTGTTTTCCCGGACATGGTCGGGATTGTCGGAAGAGCCAAGGCCGCAGTTCAGCCCGGCATAGATACCGGTGCTGACGCCGCCGCGGCGCGTCAGAAAGGCGTGCCGGATGCCGGGGCGGCTTGCCAGGGGGGCGGCAATGACGTGAGCGGAATCCATAGGTTCAGTCGTCTGCCTCGAAGCCGGCCAGCTGCGTGATCTGGGGGTCCGACAGCGCCATGACCTTGAACAGCGCCCCCATTTCCGCGGGTGCGATGAGGCGGTTTACAGCGGTGCGGATATCGTGGGCCTGCACGACATTGGCGCGCTTCAGGAGGGTGTTGGCGCGTTCGATGATGCCGATTTTTTGCAGGAAAACGCCCTGATCCACAGGGCCCCACGCTTTTGTCCCGGCGGCTTCTGCGGTTTCGGCCACCAACTGGAAGTTCACATGTGCCGTCAGGTCGCAATCACCGGGCGTGTCCAGAGGGTCCACCGGACGGTGCTTGCGCACGGCCTGCAGGGTCTGGCCCGTCGCGTGGCGGGTATATCCATAGTCGATGATCAGACCCGCCCCGCCATGTTCGAGAATCCGGCCGGCCATATCGGCAATGGCATTGCGGACTTCGGGAGAGAACTCGAACACCGATCCGTCTTCGGCCGAAACCAGGTGCCGGGTGAAGGGGCCGGGCGGCAAGCGCCTCGACCGGTCCAGGCCGAAGCAAAACCGGTCGTGGTCGGCATCAAAGGCCACCACGCGTTCGGACCAGGCGCCGTTGTGTTTTACATATTGCTCGACGGGCAATGCGTCGAGAAACTCGTTCGCCAGGAAGATGACGGGTGTCCGGCCGAGATCGGGCATCTCGCGATGCCAGCTGATGTTCTCGCCGCGCAGGGTCTCCTGTTGGACTTCGCGCAGCACCGGGCTGGTCTCGACCATGTGCAGGCTGGCCGCCGCGCGCCAGGCCGGGACGTGGCGCAAGGCACGCAGGGCATCGGACATCAGGGTGCCGCGTCCGGGTCCGAGCTCGACCAGGGCAAAGGCCTTGGGCGAACCCATTGCGTACCAGGTGTCGGCGCACCACAGGCCGATGAGTTCGCCGAAAACCTGTGAAATTTCCGGCGAGGTCGTGAAATCCCCGGCCACGCCGAACGGATCGCGTGTCGTGTAGTAGCCACTGTCCTGATCGCCGAGGGCGGTTTGCATGAACTCGGCCACACTGATCGGCCCGTAGGTCGAAATGCGGTCTTTGAGTCGCGCAATCAACGGATTTTCACCCGGCATGGCTGGGTTCATGTCGGATGTGTCAGGCCGCGCGACGTAGTCTGTCTGTGATCCGTTCATGTCTAACGGCATAGACGATGAACGCCACACCTGCAATCACGATCGGAGCGGACAGCAATTGTCCCATCGTCACACCTCCGGCGAGGAAACCGGCATCGCCGACATAGAGGTCGGGCTGGCGGAAAAGCTCCACAAAACTCCTTGCGGCACCGTAACCGATCAGGAATACGCCGGTGATCAGACCCGGCCGAAACCGCGCGCCACAGAACCGTGCCATGACGAACAAAATTACGAACAACACCAGCCCTTCCAGTCCGGCCTCGTAGAGCTGGCTGGGGTGGCGGGCGACATCTCCGCCATTCGGGAAGACAAAGGCCCAGGGTACGTCGGTGGCGCGTCCGTAGAGTTCGCCATTGATAAAGTTGGCTGTGCGTCCGAGCAACAATCCGATGGGGGCCGCCGCGGCAACAAGGTCTCCCAGCGAGAGCGGATTGATGTCGTGCCGCCTGGCATACAAAATGATGGCGGCGATGACGCCGAGCAATCCGCCGTGGAAGGACATGCCGCCGTTCCAGACCATGAGAATCTGGACCGGGTTCTCCAGATAGAAGCCGGGTTGATAGAAGCCCACGAAGCCGAGGCGGCCGCCGACGATCACGCCGACAATGGCCCAGCTGAAAAAGTCACCCACCTGTTCTGCCGTCATCGTCGCCGGTGGCCGGCGCAGCAGCCAGCGCATATAGGCCCATCCCGCTAGCAGGCCGCCGATGAAGGCCAGCGCATACCAGCGGATGGCGATGGGGCCGATGGCAATCGCAACCGGTTCGATGTCGGGAAAGGGCAGGGGGCCGCTCATGGGCGTGGTCGGTCCATGGGGTCAGCGTTAGACGTAACGATCATTACTTTCCAGATAGGTGCCGACATAAGAGCGCACGCCGTCTTCGAGCGAGATGAACGTCTTATCGTAGCCAGCGCCGCGCAGCCGGTCCATTCGCGCTTCCGTGAAGTACTGGTACTGATTGCGGACGCTCTCGGGCATCGCGATGTAGTCGATATCCGCGGGCCTGGCGAGGGTTTCGAAGATGGCCCTGGCGAGATCGTCGAAGGAGCGTGCCTGACCGGTGCCGAGGTTGAATATCCCGCTGACCGCCGGTGTTTGTGCCAGCCACATCATCACCGAGACCGTGTCCGAGACATGCACGAAATCCCGGAGTTGTCCGCCATCGTCATAGTCCGGGTCGTGGGACTGGAACAGCCGTGCCTTGCCGGTTTCGTGAATCTGCTGCCAGAACTGGGGCACCACGCTGCGCTGGCCGCCCTTGTGATACTCGTTCGGTCCGTAGACGTTGAAAAAGCGCAGGCCCGCCCATTGGGGTGGCGCGTCTCCCGTGGCTGCCATCTGTACGGCGGCCCGGTCGAACAAAAGCTTCGACCAGCCATAGGGATTGAGCGGTTTCAGACGCTGCAGGGCGTCGGGGTCATTGTCGTCGTCGAAGCCGGCCTCGCCGTCGCCATAGGTCGCCGCCGAAGAGGCATAGATAAACGGGACCTGTGCATTGCGTGCCCATTCCCACAGGCGCAGGCTCAGCAGGTAGTTGGTGCGCATGATCTTGTCGACATCGCGTTCCACCGTGGAAGATATTGCGCCCATGTGAAAGATCGCCCGGGGGGCCGCCTTGCCGGTGTCTAGCCAGTTCAGAAGGTCATCCGGGTGAATGATCTCCAGCGGCCCGCGCTTGTCGAGATTAGCCCGGTTGGACTCATCGACGTAGTCGCAGACCGCAACCTCATGCCCCGCCCGGGTAAGTTCCGCCACGAGATTGGAGCCGATAAAGCCCGCGCCGCCGGTTACCAGATACATCTGCCGCTCCCTTCCTGGCGGGATTTATAGGCGTGTGCGACGGCGCGCCGCAACGTATCGGCCTTGTCCGCGTTATACCGACAGGCATAGTCTTCACTTCAGACAAGGAGAGATCGAGATGCAGACACGAAGCCGGATACTCGACGATATCGCCCGCCTGACAAATGGTGCGGCCGGTGTGGCGAGCGGAATGCGTGATGAAATCGAGACCCTCGTCCAGCAACGCCTGGAACGGGTTCTGGAGAATCTGGACCTGGTGCGTCGCGAGGAATTCGAAGCCATCGAAGCCGTAGCGATCCGGGCGCGCGAAGAACAGGAAGCCCTGGAAAAACGCGTTGCGGCGCTGGAGAAGAAACTGGATTCCGCCCCGCGCCGGAAACCGGCGGCCAAGGCGGGCACAAAGACCGGCACCAAGGCAAAAACCGGGAAAAAGCCGTCCGAACCTGACGCCTGAACGCGGGACACCGCGCGACTTGGGAAATCGTGACTGTCCACAGACGCGATGGTTGCGACGCAGCGCGCCTTCATGACAGGTTACCTTCCATAGTGGTTATGGCCCGCCCTACCCACAATATTTCGTATTTGTTTCGGAGTGTTGGTCGGTTTTCGGGTGGCAAATAGGCGACACGCAGGAGGCTGGTGCCCGATGGGCAATTTGTCCCAATCCATCTTCGATCAGACCATGCATCCACTCGATTTGGTCGAGGAAACCATCGCGTTGCGCGACTGGTCCCTGGAACGCATCGGGCGCGACGAACTGGTGGCAGAAGCCGGGGGCCGGTGGTGCGACTATCACGCGATGTTCAACTGGATTGCCGAGATCGGAGCCCTGCAGATCACCTGCGCCTTCGATGTCCGCACACCTCCCGACCGGCGCGCCTCGGTTCATGAATTGCTGGCCGTGCTGAACGAACGCCTGGGCATCGGGCATTTCGATGTCGGCACTGAAGACGGATTGCCGGCCTATCGCCACGCCCTGTTGCTGCGCGGGGGCTCACTGTCCGCCGAACAGGTCGAAGACATGATTGATATCGCACTCCACGAACTCGACCGGTTCTATCCGGCCTTTCAGTACGTTGTCTGGGGCAATCAGAGCGCCCAGACCGCTGTGAGTTCGGTGGTGTTCGAAACGGTCGGCGAAGCCTGATACGGGCCTGACGGACATTCGATGAGCCGTTCCCGATCCATCCTCCTCGTTGGCTGCGGCAAGATGGGCAGCGCCCTGATGACGGGCTGGATTGCCCGCGGGACCGCGCCGGAGGACATTTTTGTCGTCGATCCGGCAGGCCTGGATGTGCCCGCCGGTGTTTCTGTCGGCGCGACAATCGAGGATCTCCCGGACGGATTTGTACCCGCCGTTGCCGTGCTGGCCGTCAAGCCCCAGGTCATGGATGCGGTGGCAGCGCCCTATCGCGCACTCGTGGGCCCCGAGACGGTCTTCCTGTCCATTGCGGCCGGCCGCACCGTGGCCTCCTTTGAAGACCTGCTGGGATCGGAAGCGGCCATCGTGCGGGCGATGCCCAACACCCCGGCCGCCGTGGGACGGGGCATCACGGTGCTGTTTGCCAACCCGCATGTCGCGGCGCACCAGCGCGAGATGTGCGAATCCCTGCTCGCCGCGGTGGGGCAGGTGGCATGGATCGAGGACGAGGCCCTGATGGATGCGGTGACGGGTGTGTCGGGCAGCGGTCCGGCCTATGTGTTCCATCTGGTCGAGGCCATGGCGGCGGCCGGTGAAGCCGCCGGATTGTCACCGGTCCTCGCCATGCAACTTGCGCGCGCGACCGTCGCGGGCAGTGGTGAGCTGCTGGCCCAAAGCCCGGACGACGCGGCGACCCTGCGTGAGAACGTGACCAGCCCCGGCGGCACCACCGCGGCGGCCCTCGCCATCCTGATGAGGGATGACGCGCTCACCCGGCTGATGACCGACGCAATCGGTCGCGCCACCGAGCGCTCGCGCGAACTGGCGGGATAGGCCTTTTCCCGCGCCCGGATTGCGCTACATTCCATTCCGTGATGGCAAAAACACCGAAGACTCCTTCAGATCGGCTGATCGATGCGATGCTGGCATGCGTTGGCGAGCAGGGATGGCGTGGGCTGTCGCTCGATGACGTTGCCGCGCGCGCCAAATTGTCCGCCGCGCAAACCTACGCTGTCTGCCCGGTCCGGGCCGAACTCCTCAACATGTACGTACGCCGTGTGGATCTGGCCGCCGTTGCGGATATGGGGCCCGCGCCGGAGGACCCCGAGGCGCGCTACGATCTGCTGCTCGATATCATGATGCAGCGTTTTGAAGCCCTCGAGCCGGACCGGCAGGCGGTGAAGTCGATCATCGAGGATGCGATACGCGAACCCGAGACGGTGCTGCATCTGCTGCCCCAGAGCCAACGGTCGTTTGCATTCCTGGCCGGGGCGGCGGGATATCCCGACCGGGGGGCGCGTGGCTGTCTGTTCGCGAAGGCGCTCGCCGGTGTCTGGCTCGTCACCCAGCGGGTCTGGCTGCGCGACGAGAGTGCCGGCCTTGCCGAGACCATGGCCGCGCTGGACAAAAATTTGCGCCGCGCCGTTGAAACCTTCGCATCCCTGCCCGGTCGGCCTCTGGGCCCGCAGATGGCCACGGACGCCGCCTGATCCGATAGAGATTTCATTCGAGGATTTCGCCAGGGTCGATATCCGTGTGGGGACCGTTGTCGATGCGCAACCCTTCCCCGAAGCGCGGCGCCCCGCCACCAAGCTCTGGGTCGATTTCGGTGAGGCGATCGGCGTTAAGAAGACCTCGGCGCAGTTGACGGTGCACTACACGCCCGACGTTCTGGTTGGCCGTCAGGTGGCTGCGGTGGTGAACTTTCCGCCCAAGCAGATCGGCAAGTTCATGTCCGAAATTCTTGTTCTCGGATTTCCCGATGCGGCGGGAGAGGTCATCCTGCTGGCCATTGACAAGCCGGTACCGAACGGCGGCAAGCTCTTCTAGATCGGAATCCGAAGCGCGACGCGCAGACCGCCGAGGGGGGAGTCGGTCAGACTGATCTCTCCGCCGTGACCGCTGACGACATCCTGCGCGATCGACAGGCCCAGGCCGGTCCCGCCGGTCTCTGTGTTGCGGGAGGAATCGATCCGGAAGAACGGGCGGAACACGTCCTCGCGCAATTCTGGCGCGATTCCGGGGCCGTTGTCATCGACATAGATTTCCAGGACGCGTCCGTTTCGCTGGATCGTGAGTTCCGTGACATCGCCGTGCCGTCGGGCGTTTTCGACAAGGTTTGTCAGGCAACGCCGCATGGCATTGCGCGCCAGCGGCAATTCGACCTCGTCCGTGATGGTGACTTTGACGGGGGGACCATTCCGACCGGCGTCCCGTGCGACTTCCTCCAGCAGGTCTACCGCATTGACGATTTGGCGTTCCTCGGTGCCTTCACCGCGGGCGAAGTTGAGATAGCCCTCGATCATGCTTTCCATCGCCGCGACATCCGAGCTCAGTTCTTCGATCTCGGCATTTTTATCGAGCATCGCGATCTGGAGTTTCATCCGGGTCAGCGGAGTCCGTAGATCATGGCTGACCCCCGCCAGCATGTCCGTGCGTTGCTGGATCTGGCGCTCGAGCCGGCTGCGCATGGCCATGAAGGCCGTGGCTGCCTGGCGCACCTCGCTTGCGCCCGAGGGTTTAAAATTCGGGGTGTCGCGGCCCTTGCCGAAGTTTTCTGCGGCGGTCGCCAGACGCCGGATCGGGCTGACCTGATTGCGCATGAACAAGGTCGCGACCGCGAAAAGAATCAGCGAGGTCCCGGTCATCCACAGAATGAAGATCTTTGTGGTCGAGCTGATCAACCGTTCTTCGTTGGCCGATACGCGCAGGATGCCGGATGGCAACTGCAGGTCGATCAGCACCCGGTTGTAGGTGCTCGTCGTGTCGATCACGGCCGGACGTTGCACGATTTCATTGATTGAGCGCGCCAGCGTCACTTCCAGATTGCCCGAAGGTTTGAATTCGGTGTTGGGCAGAATGGCGTCCGGTTCGTATTCGATGATCAAATCGAGGGTGCTGCGGGCAAGACTGAAGATCGCAGCCTGATTGTTGTTGAGCGTGTCCCGATTGATCAGCTCCAAGATCAGGGCGATATCACCGGCCAGGGCATTGGCGCGATGGCGGCTCACATTCGACCAGTGCCGGTCGTAAAAGATAATGCCGCTGACGATCTGCAGCAGCACCAGCGGCACGACGATAATCAGCAGGGAGCGCGCGAGCAGACCGCGCGGCAGAAATCGCTTCAGCGACAGCCGAAGGTCCCGGGGCATGCGGAAGATGTCTTTCATCGCGGACATGGGCGCTCATGCGTCATCGGTTTAGTCGGGCCACAGAACGTAACCCTGTCCGCGGATGGTCTGCAGATAGCGTGGCGTCCGGGGATTGGGTTCGATCTTACGCCGAAGCCGCGTCACCTGCACATCGACAGCACGCGCACTGCCGCCGATCCCGCTTTGTTCCTGGAGGGCTTCCCGGCTCACCGGAGTCCCCGGTGAGGCAGCCAGGACGTCAAGCAGGCGTGCTTCCGCCCCTGTCAGAGCGACCGTGCCGTCCGGGCCTGTCAGGATCTGACGCTGGGAATCATACACATGTTCGCCGAACTGAAATTCGCCGGAGTCACTTTGCTGATTGCCCGCACGCCGCAGGATTGAGCGGATGCGTGCAACGAGTTCGCGGGGTTCGAAGGGCTTGGTCAGATAATCGTCCGCGCCCCGTTCCAGTCCGTCGATCCGGTCCTCGGGCTCGGCCATCGCGGTCAGCATCAGGATCGGGACCATGTTGGTTTCCCGCAACCCGCTGGTCAGCGACAAACCGCTCTCGCCGGGCATCATCAGATCCAGGACCAGCAGGTCGAACTGGATGCTGACAAGTTTCTCGCGGGCCTCCCCGGCGCTTTCCGCAGTGGTCACGCGAAATCCACTGTCGGTCAGGAACTTCTTCAGAAGTTCGCGAAGCCGGCGGTCATCATCAACGACCAGAATATGGGGAGTGTCTTCCATAGCCCGGACGAGTATATCGCGTCTGCGACCGTTGTGCTGCCGCCGTCAGCGGCGGTTTTGCGGGCGAATGGCAGCAGGCCGGACCTGTGCGCGGTCTTCCGGTTCCACGATTCCGATTAGCACTCGCCGAAATCCTTCCACCGCCTCGGGTCCCGCGTCGCGATAGGCTCTCGCAAACCGTTCCATTTGGGTCGAGGTGAGTTTGTGCTCCAGGTTCTTGCCCTTTTCGGAAAGGGTGAGCTGCTTGCGGCGGCGGTCGGCCGGGTCCGCGCGCTGCAGGATAAAGTCGTTCTCCAGAAGATGACCCAGAACCCGGGAGAGGCTTTGCTTGGTGATCCGCAGAATTTCAAGAAGTTCGGTGACGGTGATTCCCGGGTTTCGCCCCACGAAGTAGATCACCCGATGATGCGCACGTCCGAGCCCGTATTTTTCGAGCATGGCGTCCGGCTCACCGGTGAAATCCCGGTAGGCATAAATCAGCAATTCGATCCCCTGACGCAGATCTTCCTCGCGAAGCGGGTGCAGGGCCGGGCTCGAATTAAGGTCAACCATATTGACTTATTTACAGGTCAATGTTACGCCACGCAACCGTGTTGCGGAATTATTTGTCTCCTGGCAGGGTTGAAACGTTCGAAAGTATCAAGAACTCAAAAGTATCAAGGACTCAGACGATGCAAGAAGTTCCATATGATGACCGCGATGGTGTTATCTGGATGGATGGGGCGTTTGTTCCCTGGCGCGATGCCAAGGTGCATTACCTCAGCCACGCCCTGCATTACGCATCCTGTGTCTTTGAAGGAATGCGCGCTTACAACGGCGAGATTTTCGAACTGGCGGCGCACAATCAGCGGCTGCATGATTCGGCCGGAATGCTTGGCTTCGAAGTGCCGTATTCGGTGGCCGAACTGGACGCCGTCTGCCGGGAAGCGCTTGAGAAGTCCGGCTATCAGGACGCCTATATCCGCCCGGCCGCGTGGCGTGGGCCGGAGCAGAGGGGCGTCTCGGCCCAGAACTGCAGGATCCATCTCGGAAGCGCTGTCTGGCAGTGGCCGTCCTACTTCTCGCCCGAGGCTCGCATGAAGGGGATCAAGATTGACTGGGCCATCTACAACCGGCCCGATCCGAAGACCCAGCCGGTGCATGCCAAGGCCGCCGGCCTCTACATGATCTGCACCTTGTCCAAGCATGCGGCGGAAGCGAAGGGCTTTTCCGATGCTCTGATGCTCGACTGGCGCGGTCAGCTTGCGGAGACCACGGGTGCGAACATGTTCCTGGTGATCGACGGCAAGATCCACACGCCGACGCCCGATTGTTTCCTCAACGGGATCACCCGCAAGACGGTAATCAATCTGGCAAAGGCGCGCGGCTATGAAGTCATCGAGCGCCCGATCATGCCCGAGGAACTCAACAATGCCTCGGAGATGTTCGTGACCGGGACGGCGGCGGAAGTCACGCCGATTGCCCAGATTGCCGAGGATCACACCTTCGAGGTGGGTGAGATCACGCGCAATCTGATGCAGGATTACGACGACCTTGTGAACGGCCGCGCGGCGGCAGCTGCCGCCGAGTAAGCGGAGAGGACTCAGGTGGACGTGTCGTTAGCCTTGTTCCAGCGCGCGGCCGCCTGATCGTCCGATTCACGGGCATCGACCCAGACACCGCCGCCATCGGTTTCTTCGAGCTTCCAGAACGGGGCTTCGGTTTTCAGCCAGTCGATCAGGAACTGGCAGGCATCGAAGGCCGCCTGCCGGTGTGCCGAGGCGCAGGCCACGAACACGATCCGGTCGCCCGGGGCCAGTGTGCCGTACCGGTGGATGATTAGGCTTGCGGCCAGCGGCCAGCGCTCGTTGGCTTCGGCCTCAATCTCCGCGAGCTTCTTCTCGGTCATTCCCGGATAATGCTCCAGGGTCATGGTGCGGATATTGTGGGTTTCACCCTCGATCGGCGCCATGTCCCGGACCAGGCCGGTGAAACTCGCCACCGCCCCGATGGAGGTATCGCCGGCGCTCAGCGCGGCAAGTTCAGCACCGATATCGAAGTCTTCTTCCTGGACCTTGATCACGGGACGGTCTCTCTAGCCGCCCGTTACGGGCGGAAAGAATGCAATCTCGTCTTCGTTTGCGACGGGATGGTCGAATTGTACGTATTCCTGATTGACCGCAGCCCGGATCACCTCGCGCTTGGCAAAGGCGTCGCGGTAGCCATCGCCGCGCGTTTCCAGCCAGTCCACGAGGGTATCCACCGTGGCGACGGTTTCGGGCAGATCGATCTCTTCGTGGGAGAGGCCGGTTCGCTGACGCATCCAGGCAAAATACAGAATTTTCATCGGGCCACTTCCGTGAAGGGCAGAAAGGATACCATTGTTCCTTCCGAAAGTTGGGTCATCTCCTCGGGCAATTCAACTAGACCGTCAGATCCCACCAGCGAGGAGAGAATACCGGCACCGCTGCGCGGGTGTTTGCGGGCGACCGGAATACCATCGGCACCGTCTTCCAGATGCACTCTGACATATTCCCTGCGGTTTTCTTTCTTGCGGTGCGCAAACCCGGCCCGGACCGGATAGAGGCGGGGCCTGGCATCCCGGAGCCCGGCCAGCCGGAGCAATGCCGGGCGTGCCATACGCAGAAACGTGACCATCATGGCGGCAGGGTTGCCCGGCAGACCGATAAAGGGCGTTTGGCCAATCTGCCCGAAGGCGATCGGTCGACCGGGCTTGATGGCGACCTTCCAGAAGTACAGCGAGCCCATCTCGCGTACCATGGCGGCCAGATGATCTTCTTCTCCGACCGACATGCCGGCGGTTGAAATCACGGCATCGCAGGTGTCGGCGGCGGATTTCAGGGCTCGGGCGATCTTTGCGGGCTGGTCCGGGATGATTCCCAGATCCTTCACGGTACATCCCATATCCGAGAGAACCGCGATCAGGGCGTGCCGGTTCGCATCATAGATGCCGCCTTCCGGCATGCTGGCGCCCGGCTCAAACACCTCATCTCCCGTGGAAAGGACTCCGACTGTCAGGGGCGCGAAGACATGGAGTTCGCAGAGGCCGAGCGAGGCGGCAAGTCCGATATCCTGCGGACGCAGACGGTCGCCACGGCGCAGCACGGTTTCCCCGGCCGGCACATCCTCCCCGCGTGACCGGCGATTGGCGCCGCGGGAAATTCCCGGTGGCAGGATCACAAAGGTCGTGTCCCCCTCGGTGCGGGTCCGGCTGTCTTCCTGCATATAGATCGTGTCCGGGCCATCCGCGCCGCCCGGAATCGGGGCGCCGGTGAAAATACGCAGGGCCGTCCCGGAGTTCATGACTCCGCCCAGGGGCTGTCCGGCGGCTGCCCGGCCGATCACCGGAAGTTCGGTATCCTCGTTGTCGGCCAGGTCGTTGTAGTACACCGCGTATCCGTCCACGGCGGAATTGTCGTGGGGCGGGACATCCCGTTCGGAAATCACGTCCCGGGCGAGAATGCGTCCGGCGGCATCCTGAAGCGACAGGATTTCTGTTTCCACGACGGTCTCAAGCCGGTCCTGCAGAGTCTGAAGGGCCGTCTCTGCGGGCAACAGTCCCTCACCGGGGGCAAAACAATCGTCGGAAAGCTGTGCCATGGCTCAGCTTCGCTGCGGGGACTGCGCCGGGGTGCGGTGCTGCAACGCCCAATGGTGTTCGATGAAATCGGCGACCGCGCGAGGCTCGTTGATATTGAGCCGGGTCACGCCCTTGCCAAGGCGTTCGAGGCGGACATCGCTCGCGACAGCCACCACCCGGCTGTCGGTATAAGCGATGGGTGGTTCTTCAATTCCGTCCCGATACACCTCGATCTTGTCATGCTGCGCGGTCTTGAAGCCCTCGACCAGCACGAGATCGACAGGGCTCATTCGGGCGATCAGCGTGTCCAGATCCGGTTCCGCTGCACCGCGCAGTTCGTGCATCAGGGCCCAGCGTGATTTGGATCCGACCATGACCTCCGTCGCGCCGGCGTTGCGATGCCGCCAGGAATCCTTGCCGGGCGTGTCCACATCGAGGGCGTGATGCGCGTGTTTGACCGTCGAGACGCGATGGCCGCGTGACACGAGCTCCTCAACGACGGCCACCAGGAGGGTGGTCTTGCCGCTGTTGTGCCAGCCGACGATGCCCGCAATCTTTGTCTCGGCGTTCACGTCAGCGCTCCGGACTGCGATCTGAGAGCCGCCGGGTGGCAGTTGTGACGTAGTCGTATCCGGTGACCAGCGTCAGCACCGTGGCAAGCCACCACACGGCCGATGTGATCCCCGATTGCCCGGCGATGCCAAGCGGGGGCAGAAGGTAGAGTGTGATCGCGACGAGCTGCACGGTTGTCTTCCATTTCGCGAGCCTGGTGACCGGCAGCGGCAGATTGCGCAGCGCCAGAAATTCACGCAGTCCCGAAACCAGAAATTCGCGGCTCAGGATCAGAATTGCCCCGGCGATGTCCCAGCGTGCGATGTCACCGGTGCCGACCAGCGCGATGACGATTGCCCCCACCAGGACCTTGTCGGCAATGGGATCGATCAGCGCACCCAGCTCGCTGTGCTGATGCAGTTTCCGGGCGAGATACCCATCCAGATAGTCGGTGATCGCCAGAAATGCGAAGAGTCCGACGGCCCACCAGCGGAATTGCACACCTTCAAGAAACAGCAGAAGGATCAGCAACGGGATCAGGGCGACCCGTGAAAACGTCAGCAGATTCGGGATGGTCATCTGGTGCATCCGTTTTGCCGTCGAGTCAGGCGGCCGTATGAAAGAAATCGTATATACGACGTGCCACGGTATTGTTGATGCCGTCCACCTTTTCCAGATCCTGAAGCCCGGCTTCGGACACCGCGCGGGCTGAGCCGAAATGGTTGAGTAGGGCCCGCTTGCGCCGCGCGCCGATACCGGGAATCTCGTCGAGCGGGTTATGCGTGATCGCGCGTGATCGTTTCTGTCGATGTCCGCCGATCACGAACCTGTGCGATTCATCCCGAAGTCGTTGCAGATAGTAGAGAACCGGGTCGCGCGGCGGAAGCTGGAACCCGTCCGGATCGCCATCAACGGTGAAGAAATGTTCACGGCCTGCATCCCGGTCGGGCCCCTTGGCAATCCCGACGATGGGCACATCATCGATTCCCAGCTCCGAGAGTGCGTTTGCCGCAGATGAGAGCTGACCCTTGCCGCCATCGATCAGGATAAGGTCCGGCCACTGGCCTTTCGTACGGTCCGGGTCTTCTTTCAGGGCGCGGGAAAATCGCCGGGTGAGGACTTCGTTCATCATCGCAAAATCATCGCCGGGGCTGTATCCGTCGCGATCCTTCGTGGCCGCGCCGCGCATGTTGAACCGACGATAGGCCGGTTTGATGAAGCCGTCCGGTCCCGCCACAATCATCGCCCCGGTCGCATGAGAGCCCTGGACGTGGGAATTGTCATAGACTTCGATCCGTTCGGGCGGTGAATCGAGCCCGAACAGTTCGCCGACCTGGGCCATCAGGTCGCGGGTGGTCGCGCTTTCCGCCAGCCGGCGTTCGAGGGCATCGCGTGCATTGGTGCGGGTGTGATCGACAAGCTTCCGCTTGGCGCCGCGTTGGGGGACAGAAGCGGAGACCTTACGCTCGGTCCGCACGCTGAGTGCTTCGGCAATCAGATCGATCTCGGGCAGCTTGTGACTCAGCAAAATATCCGGCGGCGCCGGTTTGTTCTCGTAGAACTGGCCGAGAAACGCCGTAAGTACGGCCTCGATATCCTCTGATTTGTCGTGTCGCGGAAAATAGGCCCGGTTGCCGTAGTTGCGGCCGGACCGGAAGAAGAAGACCTGAATACAGATGCGCCCGCCGCTTTCTTCGGCGGCCACGATATCGGCGTCGCGGATGTCCAGATTCTCAATGTTGATGTCCTGATGGGACTGAATTTGCGTCATGGCGCGGATGCGGTCGCGGTAGCGGGCGGCGGCCTCGAATTCCATGCGGTCGGAAGCGTCCTGCATGGCGGCGGCAAGCTCGTCCTGTATCTCGCGGGATCGGCCTGTCAGAAAGCTGCGCGCCTGATCGATCAGGAGATTGTAGTCGTCTTCCGTGACATGCCCGACACAGGGTGCCACACAGCGCTTGAGCTGATATTTGAGGCAGGGGCGGCTGCGGCCCGAGAAGACAGCGTCGGAGCAACTGCGCAGCAGGAAGGCGCGCTCGAGCGCATTGAGAGTGCGATTGACGGCACCGGCCGATGCAAAGGGCCCGAAATACTCACCCGGCAATGTGCGCGCGCCGCGGTATTTGACCACGCCCGGCCAGTCGGCCGGATCGGGCCCGGCCCGGTTTTGACGCCGGGATTTGAGATCTTTCCGGGCTTTGCGTACATTGGGGTCGGCCCCGGTCTTGCTGGTCTGCCGGTCCATGTGGCCGGTGAGCAGGATATAGGGAAAGCTCTTGTCGTCGCGCAGCAGCACATTGTAGCGCGGGGCCAGCCGCTTGATGAGGTTGGATTCGAGGAGCAGCGCCTCAGCCTCGGTGTGGGTGGTGACAATCTCCAGCTCGACGGTCTCGGCCACCATGCGCTGCAGGCGATAGGGCAGGCGCGTCAACTGGGTGTAGTTGGTCACCCGGCGTTTCAGGTTGCGCGCCTTGCCAACGTACAGCGCGTCTCCGTCACCATTCAGCATGCGATAGACGCCGGGTCCTTCGGGCAGGGTCCGCAACCGCGCGCGGATCACGTCCAGCCCGTTCCCGGGCGCGGACGTGTCCGTTTCGGTCGTGGGTTGGTTCTCGGCGGTATCAGTCATCAGATAGCTAAATACCCGTGCCAAGGGGGCCTTCACAACCGGTGAATGGCGAAACGTGTTGTCCCCCGTTCACGTGGATAAGTCTGTGTAGCGATGGGCCGCAGATTGTCACTTACCCCGGAAATCATTGCGAGTTTACCGGGTTGCCCAAAAAATGGGCGCCCAGACAGCGTGCTGTTTCCACTTATAAAATCGCTCTGAAACGCCATGGGTGCGATGGCCCGGGCTTTCAAAAAATGTTTCAAAACAGTGACTTGTCTGGCATTTGGTTGTGCGCAAATCGCCTAGAGGATCAGGCCGCGCACATTCTCGGACTGAAACGCCAGGAAGCCCACGTAGAGAAAAAGCAGAAGCGCACCCTCGCGGCGGGACAGGCGGCCGCCGGTCAGCATCAGGGGAATCAGCAACACGGTCACGCCGAGCAACAGCCAGATATCGAACTGCAGCAGGCTCGCAGACACCTCGAGGGGTGAGACGAGTGCGACCACGCCGGTGATCCCGAGCAGGTTGAAGATGTTGCTGCCGAGAACATTGCCCAGGGCGACATCGGTGTGGCCGCGCATGCTGGCCACGACCACGATCGCGAGTTCGGGCAGACTGGTGCCGATGGCCACGAGTGTAAGGCCGATGACGGTTTTGGAAACGCCCAGTGATTCGGCAACGGTGACACCGCCGGTCACCAGCAATTGCGCGCCGACGATGGTCCCGATCAGGCCACCGATCAGTAGCCCTGTTGCGACCCAGGCCCGTTCGGGCACACCCGAAACCTCCTCGACCTCCTTGGCGTGCAGGCTGTCAGCCTCGGATTTGCGTTCGGCCTGATAAGTATAGGCTAGATAGGCGAAGAGCGCGCCAAGCAGCACGAGGCCGTGCCAGAAGACGATCACGCCGGTCATGGCCACACCCACAAACAGAACCGTGGCGACCAGCACCATGGAGCCGTCACGCGCGATCACCCGCGGCGCACAGGTGACCGGTTGCAACAGGGCGGCAACCCCAAGAATCAGGAGCATATTGGCCAGATTGCTGCCGATGACATTGCCGAGCGCCAGGTCAGGGGCGCCTTCGAGCGTCGCGGTCAGGGTTGTCACCAGTTCGGGCGCGGAGGTGCCGGTGGCGACCACGCTGAGACCGATAATCAGCGGCGACAAACCAATTCGCCGGGCCACGCCGACCGCCCCGCGCACCATGTAGTCTGCCGAAAACAGAAGCAGCGCCAGTCCGATGGCGGCCAGAAGGAAACCCATATAGCTGATATTATCTCTCCCGGAATCTGTGTCCCGTTGGGCCCGCCCGGCAGGACGGTCGCAATGCCCGAACTACATCGCGATGGCGCGGCGTGTTTTCAAGAGAATTCTGGGGTTCCTGTTCGCGGCGCCCGCGCTTTGCCGCCGCCCATGGTGCGGATCATGAAGGACGGCATGGCCGCATGGGCCGAATGTCGATAAATTGCCGATCCGGATCGCGGCCTCGCAAGGAAATTTGGCATGGAACCGCAAATTCAGATGATCAGCAACATCATCGACGTCGCGTCGGAATTCGCCATTGCCTATGGCTTGCAGCTGATTGGCGCGCTGGTCATCCTGCTGATCGGTCTGAAGGTCGCCGGGTTCCTCAGCCGCCGGGTGGTCGTCCTGTGCGAGCGGCGCAAGATCGATGTCACCCTCTCGCGGTTTGCCGGGATTGTGGTGAAGATCGTTCTGATGGTGATCGTCGTCATCATTACCCTCAGCAATTTCGGGATCGATATCGCTCCGCTGGTCGCTCTGGGCGGTGCGGCGGCCCTTGGCCTGTCTTTCGCTATTCAGGGGCCGGTCTCGAACTACGGCGCCGGGCTGGTCATCATCCTCACCCGCCCTTTCACCGTCGGGGACACCATTTTGGTTCAGGATGTCAGTGGTGTCGTTGACGAAGTCAACCTTTCGGCAACCACTCTCATCGGCGAGGATCAGGAGCGCATCACGATTCCCAACCGGAAGGTTGTGGGTGAGATTCTGGTCAACTCGGACACTCATCGGATCGTCGAATCCCAGATCGTTATCGCGGCCGCCAGCGACCCGGAAGTGGCTATTTCGGCTATCGCGGCGGCGCTCGAGGATTTTCCGAACCTGGCTGAGGGGGTGATCCCCAGGTCGGAATTCATGATTTCGGCTATGGTGCGATCATTCTTGGCCTGCGGTACTGAGTGCCGAGCTCACGCTACTTCCGGACCCGTTTCGAGGTGAACCGGGCCGCCTATGCCGCCCTCAAGGGCGCAGGGGTCGAGTTGATGAGCGGCGGACGGATCGCCGTCCTGACGGGACCGCCCGCCGCCTAGGTGGCGGCGCGGCTGACCCCACGGGTAGAAGGAATTTCGACATGAACAGAAGATACGTGGCGCTTGCGACATTCGGGACCGGCCGCTTCTGGTACTCACAACAGATCTTCGATCAGGTCGAGGGCGTGAACAAGTCCTGGGCCGGCTACACCGGCGGCCACACGCAAAATCCGACCTATGAAGATGTCTGCACAGGCGATACGGGTCATGCCGAGGTTGTGCATCTGGAGTTTGATCCCACGGTCGTCACCTATGAAACCCTGCTCGATATCTTCTGGGAGATTCACGACCCGACCCAGCTGAACCGCCAGGACAAGGACATCGGCACCCAGTACCGCTCTGCGATTTTCACCCATGATGAGTATCAGGCACGGGTGGCACGCGAATCGAAGGCTGCCAAGGACGCATCGGGAAAGTATGAGGAACCGATCGTGACCACCATCCAGCCGGCCCCGACCTTCTGGGAGGCCGAGGACTACCATCAGAAGTATAAGGAACGGCTCGATATCCGGAGCTGGATGGCGGATCTGTTCGTGAAGCGCAAAAAGAAGAAGTAGCGGCGCTGCCCATGTCTGCCCCTGACAATCACCGTCTCGTCGAGACCTTCTTCAATGTCATGTGGAACACCTGGGACGACGCGGTGATGCGCGAAATTCTCGACCCAAAGATCGATTTCCGCGGGTCGATCGGTCTGCATGTGACCGGTCATGAAGCCTTCGCGGGATATATGCAGACGATCCGGGATGCCTTCCCCGACTTTCACAACGCGATCGAGGAAACCATTGTCACCGAAGACCGCGCGGTGGCCCGTCTGACCTATACCGGCACCCATGAAGGCAGGCTGTTCGATCATGCGCCCACGGGCCGGTGGATCGAATATGCTGGCGTGGCGATGTTCACCATGGCCGGCGGGAAGATCAACAAGGTCTGGGTGCTGGGCGACCGGCTGGCGCTGATGGAGCAGATCGGGGAAATCTAACTCAAGGTCCGCGGCGGCTGCGGCGCTTTCGCCCGTCCTTGCCGGAGCCGCGCTGCGGTTTGGCGGTCATATTCGCTTTGGTGCGGGCGGCGCGCTGAGCCCGAAGTCCGGCTTCGGCGTCATTGCCCTCCCGCCAGGGTGAGCCGTCCAGGTCGGCGCCCATGGAGGCCAGTTCCTGCTCTTCCAGACGTTTGATCTCGTCGCGCAGCCGGGCGGCTTCCTCGAACTCCAGATCGGCAGCGGCCGTCTGCATCCGCTGTTCCAGTTCGCCGATATAGGTCTGCAGATCCTTGCCGACGAGATGGCTGGTTTCGTCATCCTCGGTCTCGACGGTGACCCGGTCGCGCTCGAACACGCTTTGCAGGATGTCGGAGATATTCGAGCGGATCGATTCCGGAGTGATGCCGTTCGCGGCGTTGTAGGCCTGCTGCTTCTCGCGCCGCCGTGCGGTTTCATCCAGGGCCGCGGTCAGACTGTCGGTCATGGTGTCGGCATAGAGGATCACCCGGCCGTCCACGTTGCGCGCGGCGCGGCCGATGGTCTGCACCAGCGAGGTCTTGGAGCGGAGATAGCCTTCCTTGTCGGCATCCAGAATGGCCACCAGCGCACATTCGGGAATGTCGAGGCCCTCGCGCAACAGATTGATGCCGATAAGAATATCGAAGGTGCCGAGGCGCAGATCGCGCAGAATCTCGATCCGTTCGAGCGTATCGATATCGGAATGCATGTAGCGGACTTTCAGGCCCTGCTCGTGCATGTATTCGGTCAGATCCTCCGACATGCGTTTGGTCAGCGTCGTGACCAGAACGCGGCCACCCTTGGCCGTGACCTCCTGACATTCCGCGATCAGGTCATCGACTTGGGTCCCGACCGGCCGGACAATGCAGACCGGGTCCGTCAGCCCCGTCGGGCGCACGACTTGCTCGGCGAAGACACCGCCGGTCTGCTCCAGCTCCCAGTCGCCCGGGGTCGCCGAGACGTAAATCGTCTGGGGCCGCATGGCGTACCATTCCTCGAATTTGAGCGGTCGGTTGTCTACGCAGGAGGGCAGGCGGAAGCCGAACTCGGCCAGCGTGCCCTTGCGCGACAGGTCGCCCCGGAACATGCCGCCCACCTGGGGCACGGTGATGTGAGATTCATCGACAAAGAGAAGTGCATCCTGCGGCAGATACTCGAACAGGGTGGGCGGCGGCTCACCCGGGCTGCGGCCGGTGAGATGGCGCGAGTAGTTCTCGATACCCGGACACACGCCTGTTGCCGCGATCATTTCCAGATCGAAGGTGGTGCGCTGTTCGATCCGTTGCGCCTCGAGCAGGCGCCCCTCGGCGTTGAGCTGGGTCAGCCGGCTGTCGAGCTCGGCCTTGATCGTCTTGATCGCCTGCTGCAGGGACGGCTTGGGCGTGATGTGATGGGAATTGGCGAAAACCTTGATGGTCTCCAGATCGGCCATGCTCGCCCCGGTCAGCGGATCGAACTCCTTGATGGATTCGATCTCGTCGCCAAACAGGGACAGCCGCCAGGCCCGGTCTTCCAGATGGGCCGGGAAAATTTCGATGGTGTCACCGCGCGCGCGGAGCATGCCGCGATAGAAGTTGGAGTCGTTGCGCCGGTACTGCAGTTCGGTCAGATCGCGCAGAATTTGCGTGCTGTCCACACGGTCGCCGACGGCGTAGTTCTTGGTCATCTTCAGATAGGATTCTGCATCCCCGATGCCGTAGATACAGGACACCGAGGCGACGATGATCACATCGCGCCGTTCGAACAGGACACGGGTTGCGGAATGGCGCATCCGGTCGATCTGCTCGTTGATCGAGGATTCCTTCTCGATATAGGTGTCCGAGCGTGGGACATAGGCCTCGGGCTGGTAATAGTCGTAATAGGAGACGAAATACTCGACCGCGTTGTTCGGGAAGAAGCCCTTCATCTCCGCAAACAGCTGGGCGGCCAGTGTCTTGTTAGGGGCCAGGAGTAGGGCCGGACGGCCCGTCCGCTCGATCACATGGGCCATGGTGAAGGTCTTGCCCGACCCGGTCACACCCAGCAGCACCTGATCCTTTTCATCGGCGTCCAGGCCGGCGATCAGGTCCTCGATCGCCCGGGGCTGGTCGCCGGCGGGCTTGTAGTCCGACACCAGCTCGAAATTCGCGCGCGCGTTGCCCGCCGGGTGATCGTCGGTAAACACCGGGCTCGGCAGGTCCTGCGCCACCGGCAGGTATTTCGCCTGAATTTCTGAGAGTTCAGCCATGGGGCTTTATATAGGTCAGGCGGGTGCGGAAAAACACTCGGCTGTGGCGCGATGTTTGACCTAAATCAATGCCACGGTCTGGCACCAAAATAGGATTTCCGGGAATTTACACGGAGACCTGTTATGCCCCTCGAAAACATGATTGTCCTTGGAATTGTCGGTGCCGGAATGATTGCCTTTGCGGCCGTGACGTTCTGGCTGACCACCGAAAGCGGTGCGCGCCGCAAGCAGGAACGCGATATCGTTGCTGCCGAGTAGCAATTGTGGGCCGATACGGCCCTTCGATATTGCGTACCAAACGGTCCGGGACTAGGTTCGCACCCGCCGAATAACCTTACAGCGGGTGCAGTCCCATGGCTCTTCTTGCCGAACGTCTTAGCAGCATCAAGCCGTCGCCGACGATCGCGATCAACACTCTCTCCCAGGATCTGAAAGCCGAAGGACGGGATGTGATCGGGCTTGCCGCCGGTGAACCGGATTTTGACACGCCGCAGAATATCAAGGATGCGGCCGCGCGTGCGATGGCCGAGGGCAAGACCAAGTATGTCGCGCCTGCGGGTATCCCGGAGCTGCGCGAGGCGATCTGCGACAAGCTGAAAGCTGACAACGAACTGGAGTACACCCCGGCCCAGGTCCACGTGGGCTGCGGCGGTAAGCAGACGATTTACAATGCTCTGTTTGCCACCATCAATGCCGGCGACGAGGTCATCGTCGCGGCACCGTACTGGGTGTCTTACACCGACATCACCCTGCTCTGCGACGGCAAGCCGGTGGTGGTCGAGACCAAACAGGAATCCGGCTTCAAGCTGACACCGGAACAGCTCGAAGCCGCGATCACGCCACGCACCAAGTGGCTGATGCTGAACTCTCCCTGCAACCCTTCGGGTGCGGCCTATACGGCTGATGAATTGCGGGCACTGGGCGAGGTGCTGCTGCGCCATCCCCATGTCTGGATCATGCCCGACGATATGTACGAGAAGATCGTCTATGACGATTTCCAGTTCTCGACGATCGCGCAGGTTGTACCGGAGCTCTATGACCGCACCCTGACCCTGAACGGCATGTCCAAGGCCTATTGCATGACCGGCTGGCGTGTCGGTTATGCGGCCGGTCCGGCGGAGCTAATCAAGGCGATGAACATGATCTCGTCCCAGTCCACGACCTCGACCTCGACGATTTCCCAGTGGGCGGCCCTGGAAGCACTGCGCGGTTCGCAGGATTTCATTGCGGAACACAACAAGGTCTTCAAGGAGCGCCGCGATCTGGTGGTCTCCATGCTCAACCAGGCCGACGGGATTACCTGTGCGACTCCGGAAGGCGCGTTCTACGTCTATCCGTCGGTGGCGGGCATGATCGGCAAGACAACGCCGGACGGCGATGTCCTGAAGACCGATGAAGACGTCGCGCGCTATCTGCTGGGTGCGGAAGGCGTGGCGGTGGTGCATGGCGAAGCCTTTGGCCTGTCACCCCATTTCCGGGTGTCCTACGCCACCGCGACCGAAGTTCTTGAAGAAGCCTGCACCCGCATCCAGCGCGCAGCCGGAGAACTCCGCTAGCCGTCTCGCGTCGTCGGTGGCGCCACGGCGCCTTTGGCCTTCCTGGTTCCGAATTCGCGTCCACCAATCAGGTTTTCGTCCCGGAGGTGATTGTCTTTTCGCGCCGGGGGCCTTGAAACTGCCATGCGTCAACTCATATTTAGAATGGTTCTAATATAAGAGTTCGAAGCATGGCATCCCCCATCCCGTCCATTGGTGCGCCGGTCAATATCGGCATTCCCGAAGCTCAACGCCAAGAAATCGCAGACGGGCTATCGCGGCTGCTGGCAGACACCTACACCCTGTATCTGAAGACCCACAACTTCCACTGGAACGTGACGGGGCCGATGTTCAACACCCTGCATCTGATGTTCGAGACCCAGTACAACGAACTCGCTCTGGCCGTGGACGAAATTGCCGAACGAATCCGTGCCCTGGGCTTTGCCGCCCCCGGAAGTTATGCCGCCTATGCGGAGTTGTCGTCGATTCCCGAAGCCGATGATGTGCCCATCGCCGAGGATATGATCCGGCAATTGGCCGAAGGGCAGGAAACCGTTGTGCGCACTGCTCGTGAAGTGTTTCCGACCGCCGAGGCCGGCAATGACGAAGCGACAGCAGATCTGCTGACCCAGCGTATGCAGTTGCACGAGAAGAATGCCTGGATGCTCCGCAGCATGATTGGATAATTTTCCCGATAGGTTTCACTGGCCGGGCCGCACACACGGCCCGGCCAAAATTTTGTCTCCGCTCGGGTGCGGCCGGTGCCTTTTGGCTATAATCAACTGATGGAAAATCGGTCCGAATCATCGCCTGCACCGGCGTCCGGCCTCCTGGCCGCAGACGAAGTGCCGCCTGTCGAAATCCTGAACCCGGAGGCCACGGGGCGTGTCCTCTTGCTGTGTGATCACGCCAGCAATCGCGTTCCGCGCGCGCTCGACGGCCTCGGACTGAGCGACATCGAACTGGCCCGCCATATCGGCTGGGACATCGGTGCGGCGGATGTCACGCGGCGCATGGCCGACGCCCTGAACGCGCCGGCGGTCATGACCAACTACTCGCGGCTGGTGATCGACTGCAACCGAGCGCTCGATCACCGGGGCCTGATTCTCGGTGAAAGCGATATGACTCCCGTGCCGGCGAATATCGGTCTGGATGAGGCCGCGCGTGCCCTGCGAATTGGGTCCCTGTTCGATCCCTATCACCGCGCCATTGAGGGCCAGCTGGACCGGCTCCAGGCCGCCGGTGATCCGGGCCTGGCGCCGGTGCTGTTGTCGATCCACAGCTTCACCCCGATCATGGATGCTGTCGAACGCCCCTGGGAGCTCGGCATTCTATGGAACCGGGACCCGCGCCTGCCCGAGGCGTTGATCAGGAAGCTGCGCGAAAACCCGGATTTGACGATCGGGGACAACGAACCCTATTCGGCGCGTCTGGGATACGGCTACACGCTCGAACGGCATGGCGATGGCGCAGGTTTTGCGAATGCGTTGATCGAAATCCGGCAGGATCTGATCGACACCCATCACGGTGCGGAAGACTGGACGCAGTGCCTGCTCGATGCGCTCGCGCCCATTCTGGAAGACGACAGTCTGTACCGGATCCGAAATTCGGAGACGCCCAAAGACGGCTGAGACGATGGAGGGATACACGCTCGGGATCGAGGAAGAATATCTTCTCGTTGATCCCGAGACCCGCGATCTTGCCGGTGATCCGCCCGCTGCGTTGTTGCAGGAATGTGAGGCTGCGGTTCCGAAAGAGGAGGGGGCGGTTTCACCGGAGTTTCTGAAGTCCCAGATCGAGGTGGGAACCAGCGTCTGCGCCAATATGAGCGAAGCGCGCCAGCGTCTGATCGAGCTGCGAAGAACTGTGGGCGGGGTGGCCGAGGTGCATGGCTATCGTATCATCGCGGCATCCACCCATCCCAGCGCGGACTGGCACGATCAGGTCCATGTGGACAAGGAGCGCTACAACACGCTGGCGGCGGACTTGCAGACCGTAGCCCGCCGCCTGCTGATCTGCGGCATGCATGTGCATGTGGGGGTCGAGGATCAGGAACACCGCATCGATGTGATGAATCAGGTCAGCTATTTCCTGCCGTACCTGCTGGCTCTGTCCACCTCCTCGCCGTTCTGGCAGGGACAGGACACGGGGCTCCTGAGCTACCGGCTCAGCGTGTTCGACGAATTGCCGCGCACCGGTCTGCCCGAACGCTTTGACAGCTGGGGCGAGTACCAGCGTCATATCGATATGCTGATCGAGGCCGGGCTGATCGAGGATGCGTCGAAAATTTGGTGGGATGTCCGGCCCAGCGCCCGATTTCCGACGGTGGAGATGCGCATCACCGATATCTGTACGACCCTCGACGACACTCTGACGATCGCCGCGCTTTATGTGTGCTTCGTTGCCATGATTATGCGCCTGCGTCGCGACAATCAGTGCTGGCGGGTCTATTCCAATCTTCTCATCAATGAAAATCGCTGGCATGCCCAACGGTATGGTCTGACCCAGGGGCTTGTGGATTTCGGCAAGGGCCAGATCGTGGCTTATGACGAATTGCTCGAAGAAATACTGGAATTGGTATCCCCGGACGCCATTTTGCTCGGCTGCGTGACGGATGTCGAACATGCGCGTCAGATTCTCGAACGCGGAACCAGTGGACAGCAGCAGCTCGATATCCACCAGAAAGCCCGTCAGGGCGGTGCCGATGAGCCCGAGGCGCGCCGGGCTGTCGTGGACTGGCTGATCGAGGAGACAATGGTCGGGGTGACCTGACCGAGCTCTGTGGCGCGGAATTGGCCGCGATGCGTTGCGCCGCCGCCTCCGGCGCCTATATTGCAGAGGCGAACAAACGATCCCAGGAGAGAGATGCCATGGCCGAACTCGACAAAGCGACCCAGACCGAACTGGAAGCGGCAGCCTTCCGCACCCTTGTGAAGCATCTGCAGGACCATCCGGAGGTGCAGAACATCGATCTGATGAACCTCGCCGATTTTTGCCGGAACTGCCTGTCGAAATGGTACCGGGCCGCAGCAGAGGAAAAGGGCCTCGACCTCGACTATGACGAGGCACGCGAGATCGTCTATGGCATGCCCTACAGTGAGTGGAAGGCCAAGCACCAGACCGAAGCGACACCCGAGCAGCTTGCCAAGATGCAGGAGAAGCAGGGCCACTGACCCCGGACGGCGTGCGGGTATGGTGGCCGCATCTCCCGAGGAGACCCTGATCGGTCCCGAAGCGCTTTCGCATCCGGATTCCATCTGGTGTCTTGATCGCTATTTCAATGAAATCGATCGCCGGTTCCCCGACGGATTCGATCGGGACGCCGGAGGCGCCCCCGATGACAGCATCTATGCACCGCCGACAGGCGCGTTTTTGCTCGCCCGTGCCGGCGACCTGCCGGTTGGGTGCGGCGGCGTTGCCTTTCGTGAAGGGTATGCCGAGATCAAACGCATGTGGGTCTGCGATGACGCACGTGGTCAGGGTCTCGGCTATCGCCTGCTGCTGGCGCTGGAAGAGGCGGCGGTTCAGGGCGGTTTCACCAGGCTTCGGCTGGATTCCAACAACACCCTTGTCGAAGCGCAGAAGCTCTATCGCAGGGCCGGATATGCCGAAATCGCGCGGTACAATGACAACCCCTATGCGCAGGTCTGGTTCGAGAAAACCCTCGGTGACTGAAGGCTATCCCCAGGCCGGCTTTGCCTTTCCACAGGTGTATGGGTTAAACGCTGCTCCATCGCGCATGCATGCGCAGACCATCGTTTTTCGGAGAGAGTTTCATGTCTGACACCGGCGGAATCGCAGCCGAACGCCTGCGCAGTTTCATCGAACGGGTCGAGCGTCTGGAAGAAGACCGCGCCAATCTGAACGCGGATATCCGTGAGGTCTATTCCGAAGCAAAATCCGCCGGTTTCGATGCCAAGACCATGCGCGCGATCGTTCGTCTGCGAAAGTTGGAGCCCAATGAGCGCCAGGAGCAGGAGCACCTGCTTGAGGTCTATCGCAACGCGGTTGGCGTGTGATGCGGCGGCAGATCCCTAGTCGTTGATCCGCGCAGAGGTCGGGAAGACCAACGCCGGCGTATCCGGGCGCATTTCCAGCGAAGCCAGCATCTCGGCCTCGCTCGGTCCATCCGGAAGGCCGATGGTCCAGACCCGAAAATGCGTGAGCGCGTAAGTTCCGAAAGACGTGATCATCGCGACATCGGCCGCGTCCCGGCCGCGCACCAGCTCGATGCGGCCTATGCGCGGGGTGTTGTGGCGCGCATCGAATGCGTGCCAGGCACCGTCGAGGAACACCTCGAACCATGCGCAGAAATCGGTAGGACCGCTCTCCGACGCGTCGATGTCGGAAATGTAGCCACTGACATAGCGGGCCGGAATATTCATGGCCCGGCACAGCGTTATGGCCAGATGTGCGTAGTCCCGGCAAACCCCGCTCTTCTCGACATGGACGTCATAGGCCGTTTTGGTCTGGCGCCCGAACTTGTAGTCGAAGGTGGTCTGTTCGTGGACGTAGTCGCAGATCGCCTGCACCTGCTGCCAGCCGGGTGTGTAGAATCCGAAGGCGTCCCAGGCAAAGTCGCCCAGCCGGTCTGATTCACAGTAACGGCTGGGGGCCAGATACATCAGGGTTTCGGATGGCAATTCCGGGACCGGAGCGAGTGGTGCGTCCGGCAGGACCGGGTCCGGGCTGCCATCCATTTCGGTAACACAGTCCGACCAGAGCACCAGGCCGCCTTCCGGTGCCACGATCCGCGTGAAGAGGTTCCCGAAAGCATCGAGATAGGTATCTTGTGGAATTTCGGGTTCCGTCCGGATTTCTTCGGAACCAATGATGCTTCCGGCAAACATCGGGTGCGGGGACAATGCCAGCAGCATCGGGACCTGCGCGTCGCAGGCGAGCGAAATTTTAAACCCAAATCGGATATGTGCGGTGTTCATGCAAGCTGCGTAGCACGAAACGGCGCAATCCGTGACACCGGGTTTTCGTTTTGCCTATTCCGCCGCTTTCACCTGGACCCCGTCCGGGTCCCGGTATGCGCGCAGCAGGGCAGCTTCTTCCTGCTTGGCCTTTTCGAAATGCTGTACCTTCACATGGCCGTAGCCGCGAATATGCTCGGGGATCGATGCGATCGCCACGGCAAGTTCGTGGTTCTGCGAGGTCAGCCCGGACAGCAGTTCGTCAATGGTGTTTTCGTAGTCGGCAATCAACTGGCGCTCCTGCTTGCGTTCGGCCGCATAGCCGAAGATGTCCAGCGCGGTGCCCCGCAGGAATTTCAGCCCGGCCAGGACCCGGAAGGCCGTCAACATCCATGGGCCGAATTCCTGTTTCGCGAGCTCCCCGGTCTCGGGGTCGCGTTTGGCGAAGAGCGGCGGGGCCATGTGGAACTTCAGCTTGTAGTCCCCCTCGAACTGGTCACGGACGCGGCGCTGGAACTCGCCATCGGTATAGAGCCGTGCGACTTCGTACTCATCCTTGTAGGCGAGCAGCTTGAAGTAGTAACGCGCGACAACTTCAGCCAGCCCAGACTGCCCCTTTGTGCGGTCGCCCTCGGCCTTCTGCACCCGAACCACCAGATCCTTGTAGCGGCGCGCATAGGCGGCGTTCTGATAACTGGTCAGGAAGCGAATGCGCCGCTCGACGATCTCCTCGAGGCTGCTTGCAATATCGGCCTGTTTCAGACGCAGCGGCGTCACCGGTTCGGCAGCGCGCGCGACACGGGTTTCGTCAACGGCCGCACGGCGGCCCCAAAGGAAGGCATCCTTGTTGAAATCGACCGCGACGGCGTTGAGTTCGATCGCCTGCTCCAGGGCGTCGCGCGAAATCGGCACCAGACCCTTCTGCCAGGCATACCCGAGCATGAACAGGTTGGTGGCGATGGAATCACCCATCAGGGCGGTGGCGTATCGGGTGGCTTCGACGAAATCTGCCGCACTGTCCCCCACCGCGACACGAATTGTCTGGGCGAGTTCGCCGGCATTGAGCATAAAGTCGGGATTGCGGGTGAAATCCCCGGTGATCGTTTCATGGCTGTTTATCACCGCCCGGCTCACACCCGTCTGCATCTTGGCGACGGCATCGGTTCCGGCCGCGACCACCAGATCGCATCCCAGAATCAGATTGGCGCTGCCCGCGGCGATGCGTACGGCATGCAGATCTTCGGGCGTGGTGCCGATCCGGATATGGCTGATGACGGCTCCGCCCTTCTGGGCGAGACCGGCCATGTCGAGGACTGAGACGCCCTTGTTCTCGATATGGGCGGCCATGCCAATCAGCGCGCCGATGGTCACAACGCCCGTGCCGCCAACGCCTGTCACCAGGATGCCGTAGGGCTCATCAAGCGCAGGCAGGTTCGGTTCGGGCAATGCGATCCCGTCGAAGGCGCTGTCGGCACCCACCGGTGTCTCTGTGTCGGGTTTGCGCAACCCGCCGCCTTCGATGGTCACGAAGCTTGGACAGAACCCGTTCACACAGGAATAGTCCTTGTTGCAGCTCGACTGGTCGATGGACCGTTTCCGGCCGAATTCGGTTTCGACGGGAACGACCGACAGACAGTTCGACTTGACCGAACAATCGCCGCAGCCTTCGCAGACCTGTTCATTGATCATCACCCACTTGGCGGGATCGGGAAAGGTGCCGCGCTTTCGACGGCGGCGTTTCTCGGCGGCGCAGGTCTGGTCATAGACCAGTACCGAGACGCCGGGATAGTCGCGCAGGTCTTTCTGAACGCTGTCGAGCTCGTCGCGATGATGCACCGTGACGCCATGGGCAAAGGGTGCACCGGTCGGGTATTTGTCCGGCTCGTCGGTGACGACGACGATTTTTGCGACACCCTCGGCCTCGACCTGACGGGTGATGGCCGGCACGGTGAGCGGGCCGTCATGATGCTGGCCGCCGGTCATGGCCACAGCGTCGTTGAACAGGATCTTGTAGGTCATGTTCTCGCCGGATGCGACGGCCTGACGAATGGCTATATAGCCGGAATGGTAATAGGTGCCGTCGCCGAGATTGACGAAGACATGATCGTCTTCGACAAACGGAGCCTGTCCCACCCAGGACACGCCTTCACCGCCCATATGGGTGAAGGTCTCCGTGTTGCGGTCCATCCAGATCGACATGAAGTGACAGCCGATGCCGGCGAGCGCGCGGCTGCCCTCGGGCACCTTGGTGGAGGTGTTGTGGGGACAACCGGAGCAGAAATAGGGGATGCGTTTGACCGAGGGGGGCTGCTGGGCCAGCGAGGCTTCCTTGCGCGCCAGATAGTCCATCCGTTCGGAGATCGATTCCGATTTATGCCAGCGTGACAGGCGACCCGCGATGGCGCGGGCAATCTGGGCCGGGGTCAGTTCGCCCGACGAGGGGAGGAGCCAGTTTCCGGATTCATCGAACTTTCCGGTGACCTTCGGCCGGGCGGAATCCGGCAGGTTGTAGAGCTGATCCTTGAGTTGATCTTCGATCAGCGGGCGTTTTTCCTCTATCACAAGAATCTCGTCGTGACCTTCGGCGAAGGCGCGCATGCCCTGGGGTTCGAGCGGCCAGGCCATCGCGACCTTGTAGAGGCTGATCCCGATATCGGCGGCCTGTTCTTCGGAAATGCCCAGATCGTCGAGCGCCTGCCGTACATCGAGATAGCTCTTGCCGGTGGTGACAATACCGAGGCGGCGCTTCGGGCTGTCGATCACAACCTTGTCGAGCTGATTGGCGCGGGCAAAGGCCAGTGCGGCTTGCAGCTTGTATTTGTGAAGGCGCTCTTCCTGCTCGAGGAATTCGTCGGGCCAGCGGATGTTGAGACCGCCCATGGGCATCTCGAAATCGTTCGGTGTCACGATGTCGATTCGGTGTGGATCCACATGGACCGAGGCCGAACTGTCCACGGTCTCCGCAACGGTCTTGAAGGCGACCCAGCAACCGGAGTAGCGCGACATGGCCCAACCGAAGAGCCCCAGATCGAGAAACTCCTGCACGCCGGCCGGATTGAGAACCGGGATCATGGCGTCCACGAAGGCGTATTCCGACTGGTGGGCGGTGGTCGAGGATTTGCAGGTGTGGTCGTCCCCGGCCAGCAGCAGGACGCCGCCATGGGGGGATGAGCCGGCCAGATTGCCGTGCTTGAGCGCATCGCCCGAACGATCGACGCCCGGACCCTTGGCGTACCACATGCCAAAGACGCCATCGTGTTTGGCACCTTCCGACAGGTTGATCTGCTGGGTCCCCCAGATTGCTGTGGCGGCGAGATCTTCGTTCACACCGGCCCGGAAGACGATGTTGTTGCGCTCGAGAAATCGTTTGGCCCGCTCCATCTGCTGGTCGAGCGCCCCTAGGGGAGAGCCGCGATAGCCGGTGACATAGGCTGCCGTGTTCAGCCCGGCGGCCGCGTCGCGCTGGCGCTGCATCATGGGCAGGCGAACCAGGGCCTGGGTGCCGTTCAGAAACACTCGCCCGGATTCGAGGGCATATTTGTCTTCAAGACTGACCGTTGTGCGCGTTTCGGCTGTCTGGGCCATGTTTTTCTCTCCCGTTGGAACGCATTCTGCGCGGTTCCAGACAGGAAATGTAGGCAGCGCTGTCTGAACTGTCTATCGGTCGCGCGACATGAGCCCATTGACGCAACAAATATTCCGTCGCACCGCGGCTTCCTTTGAGATTTATTCTCAGGTGCTTTAAAGGGTTTGCGATTCTGACCCGTGGTATGTTCGCGTGCATTTCACACCGGGCTCGCCTATATCAGACGATCCCGCAAACGAGGCATAATGAGCGTAAACCATGACCGTACTGGTGACCGGAGCCGCAGGCTTCATCGGCATGAATGTCAGCCTTGCCCTGATGGCACGGGGTGAAACCGTCGTCGGGATCGACAATGTGAACGACTACTACGATGTCAGCCTCAAGGAGGCCCGGCTTGCGCGTTTGATAGCGAACGATCAGTTCAGCTTCGTGCGCGCGGATATCTGCGATGCCCAGGCTCTCGCCGAAGCCGGGCAGGATGCGGACCGGATCGTGCATCTCGCGGCCCAGGCCGGGGTGCGCTACAGCCTCGAGAATCCGGGCGCGTATATCCAGGCCAATATCGTCGGGCATATGAATGTCATCGAACTGGCCCGCGCCAAGGGCGATGACCTGAAGCATCTGGTCTATGCCAGCTCATCTTCCGTCTATGGCGGCAACACGAAACTGCCCTTCTCGGTCGAGGATCAGGTCGACAATCCGGTTTCCCTCTATGCGGCGACGAAAAAGTCCGACGAGTTGATGAGCCATTCCTACTCTTCAACCTACGGCATCCCACAGACCGGTCTGCGTTTCTTCACGGTCTATGGCCCCTGGGGGCGTCCGGACATGTCGCTGTACATCTTCACGCGCAAGATTCTCGCCGGGGATCCGATCCCGGTCTTCAACCACGGCGAGATGCAGCGCGACTTCACCTATATCGATGATATCGTTGCCGGCGTGTTGGCTGCGCTCGACAATCCGCCGCCGCGCGAGGGCGATGGCGTGCCCCACCGGGTTTACAATCTCGGCAACAACAAGTCCGAACCGCTGATGCGCTTTATCGGCCTGATTGAAGAGGCCCTGGGCGAGAAGGCCGAGATCGACTTCCAGCCCATGCAGCCGGGTGATGTGCCTGCGACCTATGCCGACATTGAAGCCAGCCAGCGCGATCTGGACTTCGAGCCGCGCGTGCCCATCGATGAAGGCATCCCGCGTTTTGTGGCGTGGTACCGGGAGTTCCACGCCTGAGGGCTAGCTGCGCTTACGTCCATAAAGCGCTTCGAGGCGCTCACCATAGATTCTGCGAATCTCGTGACGGCGAATCTTCAATGACGGGGTCATCAACCCGTTTTCCGTGGTGAAGGCCTCTTCCGCCACAATGAATCGCCGTACCTGTTCGATGGGCGACAGCCTGGCATTGGCACGTTCCATGGTTTCGCGCAGGCATTCGTGGAATTTTTCGGAATCGGACAACTCGCCCAGATCGGGCTTGCGGTCATTCTCGCGCGCCCATTGCGCGATGAAGGCGTCGTCGGGCACCAGCACGGCGACCAGATGCGGGCGCTTGTCGCCATAGACCATGGCCTGGCTTAGTTCCGGTTCGAAGACCAGCACCCCCTCGACGCGTTGGGGCGAGACATTGTCGCCACCCGAATTGACGATGATGTCCTTCTTGCGATCGGTGATCTTGATGTAGCCGTCTTCGTCCAGCTCGCCGATATCGCCGGTGTGGACCCAGCCGTCACGCAGGGCTTCGGCGGTCAGGTCCGGCGCATTCCAGTAGCCGTCCATGGTGAGTTCGCCGCGGATCAGAATTTCGCCGTCCTCGGCGATCTTCAACTCCACGCCGGGAAAGACGGGGCCGACCGTGTCGATCTTGATCTTGCGGGGCGGATTGGCGCTGACCACCGGGGCGGTTTCCGTCTGACCATAGCCCTGGAGCAGCCGGACCCCGAGGGAGAGAAAGAAGACACCGATATCGTAATTCAGCGGGGCACCGCCCGAGACGAATGCCTTGAGCCTGCCGCCGAAGCGGCCCGCGACCTTCTTGCGAACCAGTGTCTCGAGCGCCCGGTCCTGAATTTTCTCGCATAGGGACAGGCCGTCAGCGCCCTGCTCATAGCGTTTGGTTCCCAGTTCGACGGCCTTCTTGAACAGCTTTTCGGACAATCCGCCCTTGCGTTCCACACCTGCCACAATGCGCTGATGCATGGACTCATACAGCCGCGGCACCGCCGTCATGATGGTGGGATGGATCTCGGCCATGTTGGCGGCCAGCTTGTCCACGCCTTCCGCGTAGTAGATTTCTGCGCCGATGGTCAGCGGAAAATGCAGACCGGCGGTGTGTTCGTAGGAATGGCTGAGCGGCAGGAAGGAGAGGAAGGCTTCGCCATCGATCTCAAGCATCCCCGCATCCTCGAAGAGATGATAGGCGCCCATGCAGTTGCAGATGATTGCACCATGGCTGAGCATCACACCCTTGGGGGCGCCGCCGGTGCCCGAGGTGTAGATCAGGCAACTGGTGTCGGTCCGGGCGATACTTACCAGTCCGGTCTCGATGTCATCGGGCAGGGCCTCGCCACGACGAATCATGTCGCGCCAGTTGACGATGGAGACGTTGTCGCTCTGGCCGCCGACACCTTCCATGGTGACGACAGTATCCACGGTCCCGGTGTTGCGGATTGCAGGCAGAAGCCGTTCGGCCAGCTGGGCGGAGGAAACGATCGACACCCGCGGCTGGCAGTCGGTGATCAGATGGATGTGGTCATCAACGGTGTTGGTGGTATAGGCCGGGACGGTGATCGCGCCGACCGACATGATTGCCAGATCCGCGATTCCCCATTCGGGCCGGTTCTCCGAGACGAGCAACACCCGATCCCCGGCAACGACCCCGGCACCCCGCAGTCCGCGCGCCAGGGCGCTGACCTCGTCGCGCGCCTCGGCCCAGCTTGTGGACTGCCAGGAATCGTATCGTTTGGCCCAGAATAGCGGTGCATCGCCCCGCTCGGTGGCCTTGTCGAAGAAAATCTGCGGCAGGTTTTGCCAGTTTTCGTAGCGCGCAGCGTAATCCATGGGTGTGCGTCCTGTCCCGATACTGTCCGCCATGGGCCGCCGAGTTGCGATTCGGCGTGATTTCCCGCAGCGGTGCTTGTTGTCCCGTCCAATGGACCTTATCTCAAGGCGTGATTCAAGGAGCCCTTCTGATGCCGAAAACTGCCACCGCCCGTAAACCCAAGGGAAGCCCCGCCCGTGACAAGCTGGGGCCTTTGCCCGAATGGGACCTTTCCGACCTCTATCCGTCTCCCGACGGGCCGGAAATCACCGGTGATATAGAGAAGGCGCGCAAGAGCGCTGCGCGTTTTGCCAAGCGGTATCTGGGAAAGCTGACCGATCTGGATGGCGATACCTTTGCCAGGGCCATCCGCGAATACGAAAAAATCGATGAGGTGCTCTCCCGGGTGATGAGCTACGCCTCGCTCCGTTATGCCGGCGATATGAGCGATCCGGAAAATGGTCGTTTCTATCAGTCGATGCAGGAAACGGTTGTCGGTATTTCCTCGTATCTCCTGTTTTTCACGCTGGAGATCAACCGGATCCCGGATCGGAAGCTCAGGCAGAAACTCAAGGCCTCGGCGAAGTTGCAGCATTTCGAACCCTGGCTGCGGGATTCCCGCGCCTACCGGCCGCATCAGCTCGACGATCAGATCGAGAAGCTGCTGCATGAAAAGGCCGTCGCCGGCCGCGGCGCCTGGAACCGGTTGTTCGACGAGACCATGGCCGAGCTGACCTTCGAGGTGGAGTTGCCGAAGGGCACGAAAACCATGAGCAGCGCCGAAGCGCTCAACCTGCTCTCCGATGGCGACGGCGCCGTTCGCAAGGCCGCGGCAAAGTCCCTAGGCAAGGTGCTGGGGGAAAATGTCCGGACCTTTTCCCTGATTACCAACACGCTCGCCAAGGACAAGGAGATCGAGGACAAGTGGCGTGGATTTGAACGTCCGGTCTCGGCGCGGAACCTGTCCAACTACGTGGAAGACGAAGTCGTGGATGCGCTCTCACAATCCGTGCGCGCGGCCTATCCGGACCTCTCCCACCGCTACTACAAGCTGAAGGCCAAGTGGTTCGGGGTCCGCAAGCTCGACTACTGGGACCGCAACGCCCCGCTGCCCAACGAGGACAACAGCGTGATCCGCTGGGACGATGCCGTGGACAAGGTGCTCGACGCTTATGGCCGGTTTTCGCCGAAGCTGGTGGCGGTGGCGCAAGACTTTTTTGACAACGACTGGATCGACACGCCGGTGCGTCCGGGCAAGTCGCCGGGTGCCTTTGCCCATCCGACGGTGCCGAGCGCTCATCCCTATCTGCTCCTGAACTATCAGGGCAAGACCCGGGACGTGATGACCCTGGCGCATGAGCTCGGCCACGGCGTACATCAGGTCCTGGCGGCCAAACAGGGACATCTGATGTCCGATACGCCACTCACACTGGCCGAAACAGCCTCTGTCTTTGGTGAGATGCTGACCTTCCGGAAGCTGCTCGCCGAAGCCGACGACCCGAAGCTGCGCAAGACCATGCTCGCCGGCAAAGTCGAGGACATGCTGAATACGGTTGTGCGCCAGATCGCGTTTTTTGAGTTCGAACGGCGGGTTCACGAAAAGCGGCGCGAGGGCGAATTGCTGGCCGATGAAATCTGCGACATCTGGATGGACGTACAAAAGGAAAGTCTTGGACCGGCCATTCGATTCGAGGAAGAGTACAAATACTTCTGGACCTACATCCCCCACTTCATTCACTCGCCATTCTACGTCTATGCCTATGCCTTCGGCGACTGTTTGGTGAACTCGCTCTATGCCGTTTACGAGAACGCTTCGGACGGCTTTGCCGAGCGTTACCTGGACATGCTGCGCGCGGGTGGAACCCTGCGCCACAGGGAGTTGCTGGCGCCGTTTGGACTGGATGCGTCCGATCCGGAATTCTGGAACAAAGGGCTGGGTGTGATTTCGGGACTGATCGACGAACTCGAGGCGCTGGAGGCATAGATGGCCGATGACAACCGCTCCACGGTTCGTGGGCGGGTCGGCCGGTATGGCCGGGTCGGCGCGGCGGTTGGCGGTGCGGCCATGCGCATGGCGGGAAGCCGCTATCTGGGCCGTGAGGCGGATCATGAACGCAATGCCGCAGACCTGAAGGCGGCTCTGGGCGGATTGAAGGGGCCGTTGATGAAGGCCGCGCAGATTCTCGCAACCATTCCCGATGCCTTGCCGGAGGATTATGCGCGTGAACTTGCCGAACTCCAGTCCAACGCCCCCGCCATGGGCTGGGCCTTTGTGCGCCGCCGGATGGCGGCCGAACTGGGTCCGGACTGGCAATCGCGCTATGCGGAATTTCCGCGCGAAGCGTCCCGGGCGGCATCGCTGGGGCAGGTCCATGCGGCGACGGATCTGTCCGGACGCAAGGTGGCGAGCAAGTTGCAGTATCCGGACATGGCCTCGGTTGTTTCGGCAGACCTCAACCAGCTCAAGCTCGCCTTCGCCGTTTACCGACGCTACGATTCCGGGATCGACCCGACCCAGATTCATGCCGAACTGGCCGAACGTCTGACCGAAGAGCTCGACTACGCGCGTGAGGCCAGGAACACCAAGCTCTACGGCGCCATGCTGCGCGACGAACCGAACGTGCATGTGCCCGAGGTGGTCGATGAACTGTCATCGGCCCGATTGCTGACAACGACCTGGCTCGATGGCCAGCCGATGGCGGAATTTGCCGCTGGAGCCAATATGGCAGCGCGCGAGGCGGCAGCGTTTCATATGTTCCGCGCCTGGTATGTCCCTTTCTACGGCTACGGCGTGATCCACGGCGATCCGCATCTGGGCAACTATTCGGTGAACGCCGATGCCTCGATCAATCTCTATGATTTCGGATGTATACGTGCGTTTCCACCACGCTTCGTTGAGGGCGTGATCGAGCTCTATCACGCGCTGCGCACCGAAGACCGGGACCGGGCAGCCCATGCCTATGAGTGCTGGGGCTTTGAGAATATCTCCAATGAGTTGCTCGAAACCCTGAATATCTGGGCAGGTTTTTTGTACAAGCCGCTGATGGAAGACAAGGTGCAGCGCATCCAGGTATCCGAATCCGGCACCTACGGGGCGACCATCGCCAGCAAGGTTCACGCGCAGCTGCGCGAGATCGGTGGCGTGACGCCGCCGCGGGAGTTCGTTCTGATGGACCGGGCCGCGATCGGTCTGGGGTCGGTGTTTCTGCGTTTGCGTGCGGAGCTGAACTGGCATCGGATTTTCCACGAACTGATCGACGAGTTCGATACCGATGGTCTGGCCGCGCGCCAGTCAGCGGCCCTGATGGAACAGGGCCTGGAGCCGTCTGTCTGAGTTTAAGCGGGTTGCGTTGGATCAATTCGGGTTGTCCGGCTCATCGCTAGTGTTTCTCCTGTCTGAAAAGGAGAGACACCATGCCCGTCGATCATATACAGCACGTTCTAATCCACACCGACGATGTCGAGGGGACCGCCCAGTGGTTCGAGAAATGCCTCGGGCTGCGGCGTGGCGGCAACCCGGACTTCAAGGTGCCGCTGGTGTGGCTTTATGTCGGGGACGTTCATGCCATTCACATCGCACCGTTCCCCGAAGAAGGTGAGACCCAGCGCTTTCAGGACAAGTATCTTGGTGGCCGGCGCACGGATGTAACCTACGGTTCGGGTGTCATTGACCATGTGGCTTTTCATTGTACCGGGCTGCCCGAGATGATTTCGCGCCTGGATTCGGAAGGGGCAAATTATCTCAAGCGTCAGGCCAATGACGGCGATCTCTTTCAGCTTTTTATCGACGCGCCGAATGGCATACGGATCGAACTGAATTTCGCCGCCGCCGAAGCGGACGCTGCGGGTGTCAAGCCGGATCTGAGCGCGGCTGAAGCTGTCGCGGAGGCTTAAAAAAACAAACCCGGGCCAGGCCCGGGTTCGCTCTCATCAATATCCGTTCACGGTCGGTATCGCGTCAGGCGGCCCTGACGCGTTGCAGGAACTCGGCGACCGCGGCCTGAAGGTCTTCGGACTGCTTCTCGATCTGTTCCGACGAGGTCATGACTTCGGCAGCCGATACACCGGCTTCCTGCGTGCCGCGGGAGACTTCAGTTCGGATGCGATACAAGCAATCTCCAGCACTGTCCTTGCGGACTTGGGATTCGCATTGGGGGATGCTGATCAGGCGGCCTTCTGCGCGTCGGCAAAGTAGTTCAACTCGACCGTGATGCCGTTGGGGTCTTCCACGAAGATCTGATAGAGGTCCAGATCAGGCACCTTGCGTTCGCGGTAGTCGTAGCCCTGATCATTCAGACGCGTGATCAGAATGGAAGGGTCCTCGGCGCGGAAGGCCACATGGTCGAATGCGCTGGACCCGGAGTTGTGTGACTGGGGATCAACGTTGCCGCCGAGATATTCTTCCAGCCCTTCCGGCTTATCGGGATCGATGCCGATCAAATGTACAACCGGCTTTTCGCCGACATAGAGCCAGTTCCCCGGGAAATCGAAATCCGGGCGATCCCCGTCCTCCATACCCAGCACATCGACGTAGAAATCCCGGGTTTCGGCGAGCCTGGTCGTTCGGATGGAACAGTGGTCAAGCGTGCTGAGTGACATTGCGGTGTCTCCTGTCTGGCTGTGCGACCGCAAGACTAGATAAATTTGGGGTCCTGAAAATTGATCTAGGTCACGTCAGCGCGGGGGTGAATCGATCACCGTAAGCACTGTTTCTTGGATGACAGTCAGGATCAGCAATTATGGATTCCGATGTAAAGAAGACGGTGTTGCGCATGATTCCCTACGGAATCTATGTGCTGACCGCGAAGTTTTCGAATGGCGACATTGCAGCGGCGACGGTCAACTGGGCGACCCAGACATCGTTTGATCCGCCATTGGTCGCGCTGGGCGTAAAGGCGGACTCCGCTGCTTATCAGGCCTTATCCGAAAGCGGTCAGTTTACCCTCAATTTCCTCGGCAAGGATCAGCAGGGGGCCGCCTTTGCGTTCTTCAAGCCGGTCGAAGTCGGTGACGGAACGATCAGCGGCGAAGCTTTCCGAGAGGGTGACAATGGTGCGCCGATCCTCGAGTCGGCTCCGGCTGCCGCTGAGTTCAGGACGGTGGACATCGTCAGGCGGGGCGATCATCACATCGTCGTGGGCGAGGTCACCGCTGTGCATGCCAACAGCGCCATTGACGGCCGCCCCGACAAGGCGGGACTCCATATGAGTGACCTTGGCGAAAGCGTTTTCTACGGCGGCTGAGCAGCGCCTGTCCGTAGGCTATTCGCCGGATGCAAGAAATTCCTTCAGAGACGGTGTTTCGACGATATCCAGCCAGGCGAGGGCCGGTGCGACTTCGATGAAAAAGCGATAGCGCATATCGGTATCCTGGTCTGCATCGCACATGGCTTTCCAGAGTGGCATGATTATCTTGGCGTCGAGTGAGCCATCGACCACGATGGCACCCAGAGTCCTCTGAACGGATGCCTTGTCATAGGCCGCGTTCATGCGCGATTTGATGGTCTTGAGTTCTTCCGGGCCGATTTCCGAGAGGTCGGTGGAACCGTGGAAAAGCAGGAAACTGCGATATTCGGTGTGCAGGTCGGTGCTTCGCGCAAGGCTCAAAATCGCTGCTTCGACCTTTTCCTGGCGGACCGAGCCGTGAAAGCGAAACGCCAGCAACCGGGCATCATTCTCGAGCAGATGTTCGACCGGCATCCTGACTGTCCCGGATCGTGACTATCGACGGTATTGTTGGTGCTTCAACGATTCTGTCTTACACCACCTAATATTGTGGCTCCATTCCGAAATGACAACTTTGAGTTGTGGATCAGTTTTCATGGGGCCGGGCGCGCCAACCGACAAGGCTGGCGATCAGAGCGGCGCCCTGGGACAGAAAAATCACCCAGGCAAGCGGCAGGTGCGTTGTGTGGGACAAGGTCCCGACAATCAGGGTCGTGATCGCGGCCATGCCGTATTGCATCAGTCCGTTTATGGCGGCTGCTGTACCGGCATATTCGGGACGTACGCTGACAGCTGCGGCCATGACATTGGGGAAGGTCATGGCGAGGCCGACATTGAAAATGAAGATTGGGGATATCGCGGCGATCGGGGTGAAAACCCCGAAAAGCGGCAGCGCCAGATAAAGGCAAGCGCCGGCCATCCCGATGCTGGTCCCCAGCAATATCATCCGATTGACGCCGAGTTTGCCGGTCAGCCAGATCGCGCTGCCATAGCCGCAGAATGCGCCCGAAGTTGCCGTCAGCATCAGATAACCGAACGTATCGGGGGCGACACCATAGCTGTCGATCAGCACGATGGGCACACCGGCGAACCATGCGAAAATCGCGCCGCCGATGAATCCGATGTTCAGATTGTAGGCGACGAAGGCCCGTTCCCCGACCAGGACCCGGTAGCCATGCATCATCGCCCGGATGTTGGAGATCATATCCGTCCGCTCGGGCCGGTTGGTTTCGGCCATGCGCAGGGCGCAATAGATAAAGAGGACACTCCCGAGGATCGCGAGCGCAAAAAACGAGGCCTGCCAGCCGAACCGGGTGTGAAGGAATCCACCGATGGCCGGTCCGGTCGCGGGGGCAAAGACCATCACCGTCGAAATGACGGCCAGGGCACGCGCAGAGTCGTTCCGGTCATAAAGGTCCCGTACAATCGAACGCACCATCACGATCGAACCGGCGGCCCCGATCCCCTGCAGGATGCGGGCAAGCAGCAGCATGGTCATGGTGGTCGAGAGGGCGCACAGGAGGCTGGCGATCACATAGATGGCCAGGCCCCAGAGCAATGTCGGCCGTCGTCCGAACCGGTCCGACACGCCGCCATACAGGAACTGTGCACCGGCATAGGCGACCAGAAAGGCGATCAGCGTGGTCTGAACCGTGAAGATCGGGACGCCAAAGGCCAAACCGATATCCGGCATCGAAGGCAGGAACAGGTTGTAGGCAATCGCGCTGCCGGAAATCAGGGCCGTCAGCAACGGTATTCTGGGTGGTTTGCGCAGGATTCTGGAAGTCCGGTTGGTCGCGACGAAAGCTGGTGATGTCGTCAGTCTATCATGTCTGCGGTCCTGACCGGCCAGACTCTCGCACTATTGCGAAGCGCTGTCGGTGCGCATTTCGCGTTGGCGCATGGGCATGGTGTCGATCAGGCCGAAGAGATCACGTGGTTCGAGCACGCCGCTGCGGCGCTGCTTGACGCCACCATCCTTTCCGACCAGGAGCACGGCCGTTTCGGCCTGTGCGACGTCATACCGTTTGCGAAGCGCGGCGGCGTCGTCGCGCTCCGATTTCACGCCGTCAATCCAGACCGCCTGGTCCAGAACTTCAATGAGCACCATGTCGCGGGCGCGAAATCCGGTCACTGCATCGGCAAGTGCGGCGCGTTGCGCCCGGACGGTCGGGCTTTCAGGGTCGGGTGCGATAACCAGAATCGGCCGCTTGTTCCGGACATAGCTTTCCATGATTTTGCCTGTGCTTGTATCCGCTGCCGCAACTGGTAGGAGCATCGGGGAGAGAACGACAGAACACGCCATGAACGCGGCCCCCAGGCTCTGTGGCCAACCCGGACTATTCCAAGGTCGGGGCATTGCCGTGCAGGCGGGCCAGGTTCTTGCGCGCGTTGGAATTGCCGTTGCGTGCGCTTTCCTCATACCAGTAGAGCGCGATATCGAGATCCTGCTCCACGCCACGCCCCAGTTCATACAGGCGCCCAAGATTGTTTTGCGCCCGGTTTTCTCCCTGTTCGGCGGCGCGCATGTACCAGAAGAAGGCTTCTTCGGGATTCCGTTCGGCACCGTTGCCGTTTTCCAGGCCGTGTCCCAGAAACAGCTGGGCACCGGGATGGCCGCGCTCCGCGGCCCGGCGATACCAATCCATCGCCCGGACGTCATCTTCGGGAACGCCTTGCCCGAACGTGTGCATCAGTCCGAGGCCGAACTGCGCCCGGGGACTGCCATATTGTGCCAGCGCATCCCACTCGGCGAGGGCGGTGGCATAGTCGGCGCGGTTGTAGGCCGACAATCCACGCTCGTAATCCTGCCCGAAGGCGGATTCCGATGCGGCGCCCGCAAACGTGATGACAAGAATGACGGCTGTCAGAAAACCAAGTGGTGTTGATCGCATGAATAAGCCTCGGGATTATCCCTCTTTACGTGGTCAGTCGGGAATGGATCAGAGCATATTGCCCGTCTCTTGTTCCACTCCGACAAAACAGACCGGACCGGGTTCGGGTTGCTCCGTTGTGGTATGCGCGGCATATTCGCGCCCATACGTTCCCGCGCGCAAAGTTTCCTGTGCGTATTGTCCGGCCACTTTCGGGGGCACAGGCCGGGTCCCAATCAGTTCGACCGAACCGAGGTTTCTGACGTTATGAAGATAGCGATTGCCAAAGAGCGGCGCCCGCATGAACGGCGCGTGGCGGCGACGCCGGACACGATCAAGAAGTACCTGCAATGGGGCTTTGATGTGGCCGTAGAAGCCGGGGCAGGCGAGGCTGCCTCGATTTCCGACGAAGCCTATCGCGATGCCGGGGCAAGCGTCTCCGGGTCCCGCGCCGAAGTGTTTGCCAATGCCGACATCGTTCTCAAGGTCCAGCGTCCGCTGACCGCGAGCGCGGGAGAGGACGACCTGTCCGATATCCCTGAGGGCGCCTATCTGATTGCGCTTCTCAACCCATATGGGGACCGGGAGGGTGTCGATGATCTGGCAAAAAGCAATATCATCGCCTTCTCGATGGAGATGCTGCCGCGGATCAGCCGCGCCCAGTCGATGGATGTGCTGAGCTCCCAGTCGAACCTGACCGGGTACAAGGCGGTGATCGACGGGGCCGCCAATTACGGTAAGGCCATGCCGATGCTGATGACGGCCGCCGGCCGGATCAACCCGGCCAAGGTCTTCGTCATGGGCGCAGGTGTGGCCGGGCTTCAGGCCATCGCCACGGCACGGCGTCTGGGCGCGATTGTCTCGGCAACAGATGTGCGCGCGGCTTCCAAGCAGGAGGTCGAAAGCCTTGGCGCCTCGTTCATCATGGTCGAAACCGATGAAGGGGAAACCGGCCAGACGGCGGGCGGCTATGCGAAAGAAATGTCCGAGGACTACAAGCGTCGCCAGGCGGAACTGATCGCGGACCATATCAAGGATCAGGATATCGTCATTACCACGGCGTTGATCCCGGGCCGCCCGGCGCCCACCCTGGTCAATGACGACATGATCGCGTCGATGAAACCCGGTGCGGTGATCGTCGATATCGCGGCCGAGCAGGGCGGGAATGTCACCCAGACCAAACCCGGCGAAATTCATGTCACCGAAAATGGTGTCAAAATTCTTGCCGAGTTCAATCTGCCTTCACGACTGGCGACGGATTCCTCCGCACTCTATTCGCGGAACCTGATGAATTTCGTCGAATTGCTGGTCAACGCCGAGGACAAGAAGATCGAGATCGACTGGGAAGACGAGATCATCGTCGGCACCTGCCTGACCAAAGACGGCAAGGTCGTTCATCCCGCCCTCTTGCCCGAAGACGAAAAGGCGGCCGAACCGGCCACGAGCGAAGATGCAGCCGCGGAAAACGGTGCATCCGATTCAGATTCACCCGAGAAGGGAGACTGATCCATGGATCCTTCGAAACTCTCTGACAATGCCGCGCAGCTGGCAAACGACGCTGCGGCCCTGGCCGAACGGGCTGCCGGTCTTGCGCAGGACGCCACTCAAGTTGCACTGACGCAAACCGCCGGTGCGGGTGACCCCTTCGTCTTCCTGTTCACGGTTTTCGTGCTTGCCTGCTTCATCGGCTACTACGTGGTCTGGAGCGTCACGCCGGCGCTGCACTCGCCCCTGATGGCGGTCACCAACGCGATTTCGTCGGTGATCATTGTCGGCGCGTTGATCGCCGCGGGTCCGGGCGACTGGAACATCTCGAAAATTTTCGGATTTATCGCCGTCATTCTGGCGTCGGTGAATATTTTTGGCGGGTTCATCGTGACGCAGAGAATGCTCGCGATGTACCGCGCAAAGAAATAACGGGGCGCTCGATATGCCAGCATCTTTGACGGCTTTTGCGTATCTGATCGCCAGCGTCTGTTTCATCATGGCGTTGCGCGGACTCAGTTCGCCCAAAACTGCCCGCATGGGCAACATCTACGGGATCACCGGCATGGTGATCGCCATCCTGACAACGGTCATGTTGCCGAGCGTCACGTCGTTCGGTGCGATCGTCATCGGGATTGCCATCGGCGGCGCCATCGGCGCGGTGATTGCCCTGAAGATCGCCATGACGGCGCTGCCGCAGCTCGTGGCCGGGTTTCACTCTCTCGTCGGCCTCGCAGCCGTCCTCGTGGCCGGCGCGGCTTTCTTCTCGCCGGAAGCCTATGGCATCGGGACCGTGGGGAATATCAAGACCGCCAGCCTGATCGAGATGTCGATCGGGACGGCGATCGGTGCGATTACTTTTACCGGTTCGATCATCGCCTTCGGCAAGCTGCAGGGCTTGGTGACGGGCAAGCCGCTGGTCTTCAAGGGCCAGCATATGGTCAATCTCGGGCTTGGTATCGCACTGGTACTCGTCGTGGCCTGGCTGTCGATCACGGAAGCTCCCACAGCGTTCTGGATCGTGATCATCCTGTCTCTGATCATCGGTGTCACTCTGATCCTGCCGATCGGCGGCGCGGACATGCCCGTTGTGGTCTCGATGCTCAACTCCTATTCGGGTTGGGCGGCAGCCGGTATCGGTTTCACGCTGGCCAATCCGGCGCTGATCGTCGTCGGCGCACTTGTCGGCTCGTCCGGCGCGATCCTCAGCTACATCATGTGCAAGGGCATGAACCGGTCCTTCTTCAGCGTCATCCTCGGTGGCTTCGGCGGTGAGACCGCAGCACCGGGCATGGAAGACCTCGGCGACCGGACGGTCCGTCAGGGCTCGGCCGAAGATGCGGCCTTCATCATGGAGCAGGCCAACTCCGTCATCATTGTGCCGGGTTACGGCATGGCGGTGGCGCAGGCCCAGCACGCGCTGGCCGAAATGGTCAGCGTCCTCGAGGAAAAGGGCGTCAAGGTTCGTTACGCGATCCATCCGGTGGCCGGCCGCATGCCGGGACACATGAACGTTCTGCTGGCGGAAGCCAATGTGCCTTATGACGATGTGCTCGAGCTCGATGAGATCAACTCGGACTTCTCCTCGACGGATGTCACCTTCGTGATCGGCGCCAATGACGTCACTAATCCGGCGGCCAAGACCGACAAGTCGAGCCCGATCTACGGGATGCCGGTCTTCAATCTGGATGAATCCGGTACGGTGCTCTTCATCAAGCGCTCGCTGGCCTCTGGTTATGCCGGCATCGACAATCCGCTGTTCTACAAGGACAACACAATGATGCTGTTCGATGACGCCAAGAAGATGTGCGAGAACATCGTCAAGGCGCTGAAGGGCGGCGGCCACTAGGCCCGGCCGGACACGGACACAGAAACGCAAACGGCCCCGGAGAAATCCGGGGCCGTTTTGTATTGGTGTGTTTTCTTCAGACGGGAAGAGAGTGGCTAGAAGCCCTCACGTTCTTTGCGTTTGCGGGCAAGCTTGCGCTGACGGCGAACGGCCTCGGCCTTTTCGCGCGCACGCTTCTCCGACGGCTTCTCGTAGGAACGCCGCAGTTTCATCTCACGAAACACGCCTTCGCGTTGCATCTTCTTCTTCAGCGCTTTCAACGCCTGATCGACATTGTTGTCGCGTACAACAACCTGGACGATGGGAATCACCCCCTTCCGCATAAATTTGCTCCGAACACCGGGAAAACACACCGGTTTCGGGCAGCCCCCTCGCGAGGAGGCGCTTTCATACACCTGTGTAGCCCTATTGCCAAGGGATCCTGCGCTTTAGCTCTTCACCGGGTTTCTCCGGGGTGCCGAAAAAAAAACCATATTTCGCCCCCTAATTGGGACGATACCTGCAGTTGGGCTGGGGTGTTGTCTTTGGGTGCGCTAGCATCCGCTCACCCGAGGGAGGTGGAGCGATCACATGCGATATCTGTTTCGATTGAGCCAGTCTCTGTTGGCCGTCGGGCTCCTCGCACTGGCAGCACCGGCACATGCAGCCCCGGAGGGCTGCGGTACATCTTCGATCGACTATGTCGATGAAGCGGGTTTGACGCGCGAGGAACGAATTCGGCGCATGGATGCGGCGCTGATGCGTTCGCTCAACCAGTATGACGAATGCCAGGACGACGAAGCGCCCGACCGTGAGAACGCGCAGCAGGACCCCGATCCGGCGCAGCAAAATACCGAAGGCGGGGGCACGGCATCCGCTGCGGCCGAAGGCGCTGACCCCAGTGAAGGGGCCGAAGGAGAAGGTGCTGAGAGCGAAGGCGCCGAAGGCGAAGCAGCCGCCGAAGGGGCCCAAGCAGAGGGCACTCAGGCAGAGGGCGCTCAGGCAGAGGGCACGCAGGCGGAAGGTCAATCCGAAGGCGAATCCGGCGGTACGGCTTCGGCGGCAGCCGGGGACATGTCCGGGACCGATCCCGGACCAGGTCCTGACCTATCCGGCGCCATGCCCCTTCCCGGTGTGGTGCCGAGCCTGCCATCCGCGCAAACCGGTGCCCAGGGGGCGGGCGGTGCCGGTGGCGCATCCGGCCAGCAAAACGGAACCTCGCAGGAGGCCGGCATCGGTGGTGCGGCCGGATCGGAGAATCTGCCCGCGGGATCATCCTCCGCGGCCTCGGGCGATATGACGGGCACCGAACCTGTCGCGCCGCCGCGCCGTGTTGGCGTCGCCGGGGCGGGTGTGGAAGACGAAAGCCGGCAGGCCGGAAGCGCCGGCAGCCGGGAAAATACCGGTGTGGCGGGAACCGGCCCGAGGGCTCTGCCCAACGGCAAGTTGCCCGAGGATATTCCCCCGGCCGACAACGACAGCGTGCTTGAAGCACAAATTCGCGAGGCGGCGATCAACGAGACCGACCCGGAGTTGAAGAAGAAGCTCTGGAACGAGTATCGTCGCTACAAGGGACTACCGCAGGTGAAATGAAGGCCGATTGGAGAAACTCATGAGTTTGATGTTGAAGAAAATCGGCGTGTATGCCGTCTGCTTCTGTTTCGTCCTGACCGGCTGCGTGACCAATCAGGGAACGGGGACTGGGACGGCGTCGGGACCGAATGTGGGCCCGCAGCTCTCATCGCTGTTTGACAAGACCGGTGAAGCCGTTGTCGATCCGGCCAAGCCGAAACTCGATGTGATCGTTCCGGTTTTTGATCCCGGGCTTTCGAAATCGGCAGAGGAATACAAGGAAGAGGGCGTCTGGCCGGAATTGCGCCGCGCGGAAGCGAATCGTTTTGCGCTGAAACTGAAAGAGGCGTTGGAGGATACCGGCGCCTTTGGTGCGGTCCGGGTCACCCCGGATCAAACGGCAACCGGCGATCTCTATGTTCTCGGGAAAATTCTGGAATCCAATGGCGAGGATGTCGAAATTCAGGTTCGTGTTCTGGATGTGACCGGTGACACCTGGTTCACCCGTTCCTTCGATCACGAGGTGGATCCCGGGTTTCACAAGAACCCCCGGAATGAGGGGCTGGACCCCTATGATCCGGTCTTCGAAGAGGCGGCCAACCGTATTGCGCTCGAACTCGAAGATTATGACGTCGCAGATTTGACCAATCTCCAGCGCGTCACCGAGTTGCGGTTCGGTTCCAGCTTCACCGAGGAGGCCTTTGCCGAACACCTCGACACCAACGGCCGGACCGTCGAACTGGTCAGCTTTCCCAGTGAACTCGATCCGATGCTGGAACGCACGCGGGCGATCCGGGTGCGCGACCAGTTGTTTGTGGATGGCCTGCAGGACAACTATCGCGCCTTCAGCGCCGATATGCAGGACAGCTACCTGATCTGGCAGGAACAGAGCCTGCTGGAACAGGAGGCCCGTCGGGAGGCCAATGAGAAGGCGGCCGGTCAGGCGGCGCTGGGCGTTCTGGCCATCGGCCTGAGTGTCCTCGCCGTTGTGGCAGGCGCCCGCTCCAATTCGACGGCGGGCAGCACGGCGGCTGCAACGGGTGCGGTCGTGGGCGGCGTTGTGGGTGCGAAACTGCTCACCGACAGCTTCCAGACCAGCGAAGAGGCAAAGGTTCACCGCGAGGCGCTTGAAGAACTCGGCCAGTCCATCGATATCGACCTCGCCCCGCGGGTCATCGCGTTCGAACAGGAAACGGTCGAGCTTACGGGCACGGCCAAGGAACAGTTTGCCCAGTGGCGTGCTTTCCTGCAGGAGATTTTCGAGCAGGAGAAAACCCCCCAGGTGCAGCTCTAGTCGCGTTTCCCTCCGATGCTGCTGGACAAACTCGAGGCGGAAAACCGGGCAACCCGCCGCCGCCGCCTGCAATTGGCAGGGATCTTCCTGGGCGGTGGGTTTGTTCTGGGTCTTTTTCTCCTGGCCGTCATGGCGGTCTGGTCGCGCGCCGAACGGGACCGCCCCGATGCGGAAATGCTGCGAGCGGACAACACGCCGGTCGCGCGCGCTGAAACTCCGGCAGCTCCTGACGACAGTCGCCCCAGTCCGGCAGGTGAAGAGGCTCCGCCGGAGGAAAGCCTGGCTGATCCTGCCGGTGTCACACCGGACGTGGATGCTGTCGTTTCCGAGGATGCCGATGCGGCCCGTGAGGCGTTCAAGGCAGCTGTCACCCGGTTTCAGAACGAACTGGAACCGGAGATTCTCGCGCCTCCCTTCGCAGTCTGGAATGCGCGCGCGCAGTCGGAAATTCTGGCGCAGCGCGACAAGGCCTTCGAGTTATTTGCCCTGGGGAAATATCCGGAGGCCCTGGCCAGTCTTGAGGCCGCCGCGCAACAGGCGCAAGCCGAACTGCAGGCGCGCGATGCGGCCTTTGCGGACGCGCTGAATGGGGCCGAGACCGCCTACAAGGCTGACGATCATGAAGCGGCTGTGTCCGCCATTGATCGCGCGCTGCAACTGCAACCGGAATCCGGCGCGGCGCAGACCCTGAACACGCGTGTCGCCAAGCTGCCCGAGGTGCTTTCGGCCATCGGCAAAGCGGCGGTTTCCCGTGTCGAGAACAACCTGGAGGCGGAAGCGAAACATCTGACGACCGCCCTGGAACTCGATCCGTCCCGGTCGGAGCTGGCCGAACGCCGCGCGGAAATTCGGACGACCCTGACCGAACGAGCCTTCTCGGCCCGTATCGAATCGGGTCTGCAGAATGTTCTGGCGCAACGCCTGGAGCCTGCGCGTTCCGATTTGCGCGCGGCCCGCGAAATTTATCCCGGCCGTTCCGAAACCGGCGTATTGGCGGCAAAAGTGGAGGCGCTTGGCGAACAGCTGAAATTCGAACGCCTGATGGCTGAAGCTGCAGCGGCACGACGGTCGGATGACTGGGTGGCTGCTGAAGACCTCTATGCGCAGGCCGGCGCCATTGTTCCCGATGATCCGCAGGTGAACGGTGGTTATGAGCTGGCGGGAAGCATCAACCGGTTGCGCGATCAGCTTGGCGGACTGCTTGATCAGCCCGAGCGGTTGGCATCGGAATCTGTTGCCGAGAACGCTTCGGAACTGATTTCGCGCGCGCGCGACATCGCGGAATTGAGTCCGGCTCTCGCCCGCGAGACATCCGAAGTTGCGAAACTTGTCGACGCCTATGCGACCAAGGTAACGGTCCGCATCCTGTCGGATGGTGTCACCCGAATTTCCGTTCGGGGTGTCGGCCAGGTCGGGGTAACGACCGACCGCACCATAGAATTACGGCCGGGAAGCTATACATTTGAGGGGACGCGCGCAGGGTTTCGCTCAAAGCTTGTGAGCGTTGATATTCCCCCGGGGATCGATGGGCTGGTGCTGGAGATTTATCCCGATGAGCCAATTTGAAGAAGGCTTGCGCCAGGCTCGCAGGCGCCAGATCAGGTTCTACATCGCGGGTCACATCGCGCTTGTCCTTGTCGGGGTCGTGGTGGTTGGCGTGCTCGCTTCGACCAACGGGACCGCGATAAAGATTCTGCCCGAGGCAGCCGCGCAGGATGGCGAGGTGCAGCTGGTGGACGGGTTGGGTCTGGCCATCGGAACCACCGTGTACACCATGTCTGACGGTCCCGTGGTCGCGGTCCGCGCGGATGGATTTCGGGAAGAAATCCATGCCATCCAGCCCGGAGATCTGGGTCGGACCATTGAGGTCGAACTCGAACCCCTGCCGGGCCGGCTTCTGGCGACAACCGATCAGGGTCTGCCCGACACACGCTGGTCCATCAATGATGAGCCCGCAACGACCGCTGCGAGCTTCGAGACGGAACGTGACGCGGAGACCTATAAGCTCGTGGTCGACCACCCTCATTTCAACCTGGTGGAGCGGGATGTTGAGCTGCAACGCGGGCAGACCGAGACGTTGTCGATCACCCTTGAACCTGTCGCGGGGCGCCTGAAGATCGACTCCGAACCCTCCGGTGCCGAGGTGCTGTTGAACGGGCGGCACCTCGGCATGACGCCGATCGATATGCCCATGGCGGGCGGCCGGTACGATCTCCGAGTTGTGGCGCCGGAGCGGACACCGGTCGAAGAAACGGTTTCCCTGACCAATGCGGCACCAGAACTCGTGCGGCGATATATCCTCAAACCGCTCTCCGCGATGCTCAAAATCCGTACGGTCCCCGGCGGTGGGCAACTTCTGGTCGATGGTCGCCGCGTTCCGGCCTCCGGGGAGATCGAAGTTCCGGCGAACGAGGATGTGACCGTCACCTATGTGCGTGACGGATATCGCGCCCGAAGCGAGACCGTGCGCCTGGCAGCCGAGGAAACACGCGAACTGACCCTGCGCTTGCAGGAGGATCTGGGGTTTGTGGATATCCGGACGACGCCGGGCGCCGATATTCTTGTGGATGGCAAGAATGTCGGCAAAGGCAATGTGGAACTGCAACTCCAGGCCGTGCCGCATACCATCGAATTGCGAAAGCGCGGATATCGGACCGTTCGAAAGACCATCACGCCGTCCTCCTCGCGCCGTCTGGTGATCCGGGAGGAGTTGGTGGGGGAGACGGCGGCCCGGCTGGCCGAGTCACCGCGGACCTATACCAACTCGGTCGGAATGGCCTTGAAGCTCTTCGAACCCGGTGTTTTCACCATGGGCGCGCCGCGCAGCCAGAAAGGCCAGCGCGCCAACGAGTTCGAAAAACGTGTGCGTCTGACCAAGCCCTTCTATGCCGCGCAGCACGAAGTCACCAACGAGCAGTTCGCAACCTTCAGTGGCAATCGCAGCGGCAGTCGCAAGGCGCCGGTCACCGGCGTTTCCTGGCGGGAGGCTGCCGAATTTGCCAACTGGCTGAGCGAACGCGAACAGTTGCTGCCTTTCTATCGGTTCTCCAGTGGGCGCGTGACCGGCTGGAACCGCGTGAGCGATGGCTACCGGCTGCTCAGCGAAGCCGAATGGGAATGGCTGGCCCGGAAGGCGGGACGCGATTCCGAGGTGCTGTTCACCTGGGGGAACTCCGATACGGTTCCCAAGCAGGCCGGAAACATCGCCGATGAATCGGCCAATGGGCTGGTCCGGTTCTATGTACCCCGATACAGCGACGGTTTCCCCAAGCTCGCTCCGGTGGGAAGCTTCCCGGCCGAACCCTCGGGCCTGTTCGACATGACCGGGAATGTCAGCGAATGGGTGCACGACCAATACTCATTGATTCCGCCGTCGCGCGGTGAGCTTCTGGTTGATCCGCTCGGCGACCCCGGTGGCAGTTCTCATGTGATCAAGGGCTCTAGCTGGAAGTCGGGAACCCGGACGCAACTGCGTGCTTCCTATCGCGAAGGTGCGAGCAGCGGTGGTGACGATATCGGCTTCAGGCTCGGGAGGTATCTGCATGGCGCGCAATAGATCGTCGTATCCACGCCGGCGGCGACGTCGCACCATCGCGATTGTCCTGGCCCTGCTGCTCGGGGGTGGACTGATCGGCTTTGCCTCGGCCCAGTCGGGCATCAGCCTCAACTCACCGGTGTCGTTCCCGGTGGATATCTAACGCCACGAAAGCGTGACCCGATATGACAAACGCCATCAAGAACACCCTTGCACTGGTTATCTCGATCATCGTCGTTCACCTGTTTTATGTGGGCTATGTCTGGCCGGCATCGGCTGAAGCGATCGAAGCGGCCCGCGCGGCCGGCCAGAGCGCGCCACGCGATATCGCCGTGATCCTGAAGGACTGGGAGCAGGAGATATGCCTCATCATGATGCTCTGGGGGACCTTTCTGATCCTCGACAAGTGTTTCGCCATCATGAAGGACCGCTATCTCTTCAATGTCGATCTGCTGGAAGAGACAGCGGCGAAGGATGACGAGGGGCGCGACGATCTCGCCACCATGCTCAACACCCTTGAGGAATTGCCCGACCGTATCCGGAATACACCCCTGGTGCGGACCCTGGCGGCAAGTCTGCGGCGGTTTCTGATCACCGGCGATGTACAGAACACCTCGGAAACCATCGACGCCAATGTCGAGGCCTTGGCGGTCAAGCAGGAGGCCGAGAATTCCATGGTGCGCTACCTGATCTGGGCGATCCCGGCGATCGGCTTTATCGGCACCGTGCGCGGGATCGGGACGGCGCTCTCACAGGCCGATCGGGCACTTGCCGGCGATATCGGGGGCATGACCGAGAGTCTGGGCGTGGCCTTCAACTCCACCTTCGTGGCACTGCTGATCAGCATCATCCTCATGTTTCTGCTGCACCAGCTTCAGCGGTTGCAGGATTCCATGGTCACCGACACGCAGGAATACTGTGAGTCCTTCCTGCTGAACCGTATCAGCACCGTAGGTCGAAGCTGAGACGGCGCCGCAAAACCGAGGGTTTCAACCTCGCTTTTCTGGATGTCATGTCTTGCGGGCTGGGCGCGGTCATTCTCGTGCTCATGCTGGTGAAGCATGACGTCGAGCATGTTTCTGATGAAAGCGAACGGCTGACGGCCGACCTCGAACGTCTGAAGAAAACCGAAGAGGAGCTCAGCGCGCAGGTCGTGGACGTCCTCAGGGCCAAGGCGGCGACAGCGGGTGACCTGGAGGCGCTGGAAAGCGAAGTGTCCCGGGTCCAGCGGGAGCTCAACCAGAAGCAGGTCGAGATCACCGAACGGCGCAGCGAAGAGAAAACCCTGGAAGAGACGATCAAGTCCATCGAGGTCGAGGACAACACCGATGTAATCGAGGACCGGCAGACGGGGGAGGAAAACTACCTGATCGGATTGCGGGTCGAGGGCAAGCGTATCGCTATCCTTGTGGACAGTTCGGCCTCGATGACCGACGAGAAGTTGATCGACATCATCCGGCGCAAGAATATGAGCGCCGTGGACCGGGTGCAGGCGCCGAAATGGCAACGCACACGCCGGGTGGTGAACTGGCTGCTGGCGCGTCTGCCACGCGACACCAGCGTGCAGGTGGTCTCTTTCAATGAAACGGCTCAGGTGTTGGGGACCGCCGGGACCTCCGGCGGTGATGCGTCGGGTCTGGGCCGGATTGCCGGTGATCTCGGGCGGGTGGTACCCGGCGGTGCGACGAACCTGGCGGCGGGGCTGAAAGCGATCGCGTCCCACAAGCCCACCGATATCTATCTCATCACGGACGGGCTGCCGACCGCTGGAAACTCGGGCTACAAGAGCCTGAACCCGTTTTCGGATTGTAGCGCGCTTTGGGGCGGGTCTGCGTCCATTTCAGGGGAATGCCGGGCGCGGTTGTTCCGCCACACCATCAACAATGCGGGGCTGGAGAAGGTCCGCACGAATGTGATTTTGCTTCCTCTGGAGGGCGACCCGGACGCGGCGGCCTATTACTGGCGCTGGACGGCTCTGACTAACGGCCTGACGATCAGCCCCGCGGAGACCTGGCCATGAGGCGCAAGTCCCGCGATCTGGAAATCTTCAACCTGTCGTTTCTCGACATCATCTCCTGCGGGTTCGGGGCGGTGGTGCTTCTGGTTCTCATCTCGCCCTTTGCCGAATCCGTCCTGCCGAGCTTCACCGCCGAGACCAAGCGCTCCCTTGAGGAGGTGCTCGACGCTGAGGCCCGTGTGACCGCGCTCGAAAGCGCGCTGGAGCGGGAAATCCAGACGCGGGAACAACTCGAGGAGCAACTGACCGAAGAACAATCGAAGGCGGCAGAGGCGCTGAATTCATTGCGCGCCGCCACCGCACAGGCCGAGAGCCTGAGTGAGAACCTGGCGGGTCTGGAACTGGTCGAGCGCTCGCTCCGTGAAACCCAGCGCGCGAGTATCACAACAGGCGATGCGGAAACGCGCGACGAGGAAGTGGGCGGGATTCCGGTGGACAGTGACTATGTGGTGTTCATCATCGACACTTCGGGCAGCATGCAATCCATCTGGAGCCGTGTGACGCGGGAGGTTGAAAACGTCATCCGCATTCACCCCCGAATCAAGGGGTTCCAGATCCTGAATGACAATGGCGCGCACCTGATCAGCGGCTATAGCGGGCGCTGGATTCCCGATACCAAGGCGCGGCGTGACAGCGTGATCCGGTTGTTTCGCAATTGGAAGAGCGCGTCCAACAGCAGCCCAGTCGAGGGGCTGGAGGTGGCGCTCAAACGCTATGTGAACCCGAACCAGAAGGTCTCGATCTATATCTTCGGCGACGACTACACGGGCTCGACCTACGATTCGGTGATCCGCACCCTCAAGCAGGCGAACACCAACAGGATCACCGGGGAACCGCTCGCGCGGGTCCATGCCATTGGGTTCCTGTCACCCACATCGAACGGGCGCTTCGAGACCCTGATGCGCGAGGTCACCCGCCAGAACAACGGGACGTTTATCGCGCTGCCGATAAACTATACGCCGCCCGGAAAGACGTTTCCCGACAATAACAGTGGCGTCCGGCGGCCCAGCGGCGGCTAGCGGAAAAACCGGATCCAGCGCCACAGGTTGAGCAGGCTCATCAGCGAGCCCGCCACATAGGTCAGGGCGCAGGCCTTCAGGATGCTGCGGGCAGCCGGCATGTCGTCCCGGGGCAGGTAGCCACCCTGTTCGAGAACCGGAAGGGCGCGGTTGAAGGACGCGTCGAACTCGACCGGCAGGGTGACAAGATGCACCAACACCGCGCTGGCCATGGTGGCCACGCCGGCCCCGGCGACCAGTAGCGTCACCCCGGGTGACTGGGTTGCGGCCCCCAGAAAGAATGAACCGAACATGATCGCCGAACCGACCTTTTGCAGGCCGGCGGCCCATTTGACCATGGCGGTGCGCGTCTGCAGCGGGGTGTAGCTGTCACGGTCCTGCAGCGCGTGACCGACTTCGTGCGCGGCAACGGTCACGGCGGTAAGTGAACGGCCGTCCATATTCCCCGGGGTCAGCCGGACGGCGCGGTCCTGCGGGTCGTAGTGGTCTCCCTGATCGGTGTGTTCGACGCGGACCGTCTCCAGCCCGGCCTCGTCGAGAAGATGCCGCGCCAGTTCGCCGCCGGTGCCGGGAAAATCCGGCCGGTCGTCGGCATGGCGGGACAGCACCCACCGTGCCCAGAGGCCGGGGCCGAACACCAGGCCCAGGATGAGCGCAATCAGGATGATCCAGTGCATGAGCGTGGTTCGGGGCTAGCGCTGTGTCGCCCGCGGATCGAGCGCGTCCTGCAGACCGTCACCGAGGAAATTGAAAGCCATCACGGTGATGAAAATAATCGCGCCGGGCCAGACGGCAAGCGCGGGCGCGCGGGTGGCGAGTTCCTGGGCGTTGGTCAGCATGTTGCCCCAGCTCGGGATCGGCGGCTGGATACCCAGCCCCAGAAAGCTGAGCACCGATTCCAGCAGGATCACCGCGCCGATTGAAAGCGTGGTGGCCACCACGATCGGCGAGACGATATTGGGCAGGATATGACGCAGCATGATTTTTGTGGGGCGCATGCCCATGGCTTCCGCCGCGCGGACGAACTCGCGGGTGCGGACCGACAGCGTGGCTGCCCGCACCAGCCGGGCAACCGTTGTCCAGCCCACAATCGCGATGATGAAAACGATGCGGTAGAGGCTCGCAGCTTCGGAGTTCGCGATTTCGGCGGGGACACCGACTTTTGAGAGATCGACCGCCGCCAGGATGATCAGCAGGGGCAACAGGGGTAGCGCGATGACGCCGTCTGTCGTGCGCATCAGCAGAGCATCGAGCCAGCCGCCGTGGTAGCCGGCCAGCAATCCGATGGTGGTGCCGATCAACGCCGCACCGATGGCCGCGACCAGCCCCACCAGCAGGGAAATCCGGCCCCCGTAGAGCAAACGTACGAAGACGTCCCGGCCTGCTTCATCGGTGCCCAGCCAGTGGGAGGCATCCGGCGGCGCATACTGGTTGAACAGATCCACCCGGGTCGCATCCACCCCCAGCATCGCCTCGAAGACCGGAGCGAGCAGGGCCAGCAGGGTTATGAGAGCCAAGATGACCGCACTCACCATGGCCGCTCGGTTGCGGCGCAGGCGCTGCCAGAACAAGCTGGGCTCGCGGGTTGCCACGACTGTTTCGGCGGCGCTCATGCAGCCTCCAGCGCGCGAAAGGAAATGCGCGGGTCGAGCACGGCATAGGCGATGTCAGCCAGAAAGTTCCCGATCAGCACAACCAGCGTGGCCAGCAGCAGGCCGACTAGCGCCAGATTGAAATCATTGCCCAGGATGGAGTCGTAGATCAGCTTTCCCATGCCCAGATAGCCGAACATGGTCTCGGTAATCAGCGCGCCCGAGAACAATGTCCCGAAGTCCAGCGCGATGATCGTCGTCAGCGGCAGCATGGCGTTGCGAAACCCGTGCCCGAACACGGTGCGGCCGGGGCTGAGACCCTTGGCGCGGGCCGTGCGGATGTAGTCCTGGCGCAGCACCTCGATCATGGCGGCCCGGGCAAAGCGAGTGTATCCGGCGAGGCTGGCAATGGTCAGCGTGGCGACGGGCAGCACCAGGAATTCCAGCCGTCCCAGCACGCCGTCCTCGGGCGACCCCATGCCGCCGGCCGGCAGCCAACCGAGGCCGACGGCAAACAACAGGATGAAGACCAGCGCCAGCCAGAAGGGCGGAACCGAAATACCGGCAAAGCAGAACAGATTGATCGCACTGTCTGCGGGTGACTGCGGGCGGGTGGCGGCGAGGGCCCCCAGCGGAATTGCGATTGCAATGGCGACCAGCGAACTGAGGCCCAGCAGGACCACGGTGTTGCCGAGCCGGTGCAGCAGGATGTCCATCACCGGCTGGTTGTAGGTGCGCGAATATCCGAGATCGCCGCTGAGCACACCTCCCAGCCAGTTGCCGTAGCGTTCCCAGAGCGGCAGGTCGAGGCCGTACAGGCGTTTCAGCCGTTCCCCGTCGGCCGGGGTCAGGTCCGGGTTCGATGCGATCATGATGTCGATCGGGTCGCCGGGCATCAGGCCGATGAGCATGAAGACGATGAAGGACATCGCCACCAGGACGATGCCCATCCCGATCAGACGCCGGGTCAGGAAGGCGAGCACGCGTTCCTCATTCGGCCGTCCAATTTTCGACCCACAGGGTGCTGGGATACTGATGGCCGGTGGGGGTCACGCCCTTCAGCCATTTCGGCATGATGAAGGCGTTGGCCCGAAAATACAGCGGCAGCACCGGTAGGTCTTCGGCATAGGTCTGCTGGATGGTGGTCCAATGGCGGGTCTGGGCGTCATCGCTGCACTCGACCTCGACCCTGTCGATGGCCTCGTCCATCACCGCGCTGCGATAGCCGGTGTAGTTCTGGCCGGACCAGCCGTTCCCCGGTGTGGGAATCATCGACGAATGCAGGGTCGTGCGTGGAACGTTCCGCGGGCTGGAGAACCAGGCGAACATCGCCATGGCCGGGAATTCGCGCTGGCGAACCGTCTGACCGAAAAACACGCGTGCGGGCTGATTGCGGATACGCAAATCAACGCCCACATCGCGCAGGTTCGACTGAATGACCTGTTGTACCAGTTCGCGCACCCGGTTGCCCGCGGTGGTCATGATTTCGAGGCGTAGCGACTCGCCATCGGCGTTGTGGCGAATGCCGTCGCGCATCTCCGTCCAGCCCGCATCGTCGAGCAGGGTCGCGGCGGCGTCCGGGTCGAACGGATAGGTCCGCACGTCCTCCACAAACACCGAATCCAGCGGGTGAACCGAAGTGTCGGCAACAGGTTGTTTGCCTTCAAAGAGGCGCGCGCTGATCGAAGCCCGGTCAATGGCATGCAGCAGCGCCCGGCGGACCCGCACATCTTCCAGCAACGGGTTGTCCAGTCGCAGATCGATATGCTCGTAGAACAGGCCCGGCTTGAAGACCACGTCGAAGCGGTCACCGTGGCGCTTTTCGAAGGCGAGCGCCTGATCGAGGGATATCCCGTCTTCACCGGCGATGTAGTCGATCTCGCCCGAGAGCAGATTGGCTTCCAGCGCCGCGGTGTTTTCGATTGTCCGGACCGTGATCTTTTTGAAAAACGGCGGTTCGCCCCACCATGTCGGATTGGGCTCCAGCACGATGGTTGCGCCGGGTTCGACGCGGGTAACCCTGTAGGGCCCGTAATAGAGACCGGGCTGGGTCGGGTCCGTGTCATAGGCGTTGCGGGTGCGATAGGCCGCCGGGTCTTCGGCGGCCGCGCGTTCCAGATGGGCGGGCACGATGGAGAAATCGTTGATCGCTTCGGCTTCGCAGGTCCGCTTGTTCCAGAAGATCGTGAAATTCCGGTCGTCCTGCGCCTCGATCATCTCCATCCGGCGATAGAGTTCCTGGTTGTTCACACCAGCGGTCTCGTCACGTCCGATCTCCCAGGTGAATTGCACATCCTCGGTTGTGATGGGGGTCCCGTCGCCCCATGTCGCTCCGTCGCGGATCTCATAATCCACCGCCAGGCCCGGTTTGCCGTCGGGCGTGGTCCAGTCGCGGATCGTGCCGGCAGCGCGGGACGGCAGGGTCGTGCAGAGCTGGCAGATCAGCTGCCATTCCGCGTCATAGACCGTGAAGGGCCGCCGCGACATGCCGTGGATCAGCGAAAGCGCCACATGGCTGGCAAGATTGGGGTGAAAACCCTGCGGGAACTGACTGATCCCGATCACCAGTTCGTCTTTTTCGGCCTGGGCCGCGCCTGCCGACATCGCGGTGGCTAGGGCGGCGGCAGCAATGATCTTGCGAATGGTCAAAGTCTCACTCCCTTACATCCTCGCAGAGGATTGTAGGACATGAGCCTATGGCAATGTCGAGGCTTCTCCGGTCACGAATCCGCGTGAACGCGACCTCAGCCGTTCATCGGCGTCCAGGTGTCGGGCGCGCTCAGGTATTCCTCGACGCTGTCGAGCTGTTCGGCGCTGAAAACGCTGTTTTCCCGCGCCGCGTCCAGCACATCCCACCAGGTGGCCAGCGCGTGCAGTCCCACACCGAGTTTCTCCATGGTTTCCCAGGCCTCGGCAAAAATGCCGTAGTGGAAGACCACGTAAGTGTGTTCGACGACGGCTCCCGCCTCACGCAGTGCATCCACGAAGCGCACCTTGCTGCCACCATCGGTGGTCAGGTCCTCCACCAGGAGTACCCGTGCCCCGTCGTCCAGCGCGCCCTCGATCTGGGCCATGCGGCCGAACCCCTTGGGCTCCTTACGGACATAGACCATCGGCTTGCCCAGCGCGACCGCGACAAAGGCCGCGTAGGGGATGCCGGCGGTTTCGCCCCCCGCGATCACATCGATGTTGTCGCGTCCGATATCGCGGTCGATCAGGTCGACGGCATGGGCGGTCATGGCTTCCCGCGCCTCCGGAAAGGCGATCACCCGGCGGCAATCGATATAGCTCGGGCTGACCCGGCCGGAGGTGAAGGTATAGGGGTCTTCGGGCTTGAAATTGACTGCGCCGATATCGAGCAGATGCCGCGCCGTATCGGCGGCTGCCGCGCGGGCTTCCTCGGATTTGTGAACGGCTTTCTCGGGACGTGCCATCGGGGCCTCGGACTGTTCGGAAATGAGCGTGATCGCAACCTAGCCCCGGAAGCGGAGTCGCGAATACGGGTGGTCAGTGGCGATATTTGGAAGGACTGTCCGCGGTGATATCCAACGTGGTGCCGCCGAACACGGCCGGGGACTCCTCGTCGGGCTCACCCGTGGCGATGGCGGGCAGGTCCCAATCGGCATTGTCCAGAACGGTTACGATACCATGGGAAAACTGTGCCAGTTGCTCGTCGGTGAGCGGGATGTTCAGGGATGTCACACCATCGGTGATATGCAGCAGATGGCGTCCCTTGCCCTGAGCCTGGACCCGCAGGCGTGTGACCAGGTGGGAGGGGACCGCAACAGGGGCAGGGCCGGGGTCTTCGATTGGCGGTGGCGCTTCGCCGGATGATGCGGCGCGGGCGGCCTGTTCCCGACGCTGGGCGCTGAACGCTGCCGTTTCGGCCGGTGTGGGTGCGGGCGCCGGGCTCTGTGTATCCGGCGTTTGCGCCTGGACGAGGTGTCCCGCCTGGCGCAGCACCTTTTCAAGCCCGGGCACAAGCCGTTTGACGAGCCGACGGGTCAGTCCGAAAACCTCATCATGATTGTTCTCATCGGTGACGATGATCAGGATGCGGTCCTCGACCTGAGAATAGCGTAGCTGAAATTTCTGTGCGTTCATTATGTCTAGGCCATGAGACGTGGCATAATCGCCAGTCTGCTTGTGTAAGTCGAGGTCGGGTGCGGTTTTGGACAAATCGACGCGACCGGGCCGGGGCATGATGAGACGCACATTTGTCGCTTTCGCTGTTCTGCTGCTCTTCGTCGGTAGCAGCCTTGCCTGGGCGCAGGAACCTCCCAAGACCTGGGAGGGAACGATTTCGGCACGCACGCTGAATGTGCGCGCGGGTCCCGGACAATCCCGTGACATTGTTGCCCGCCTCAAACGGGGGGACCGGGTGATTGCTTTCGACGAACGGGACAACTGGGTTCATGTCCGCGAATTTGACGACAGCGGCAAGACCGGCTGGGTCAGCCGATCCTTCATTCGGCTCCCGAAATCCTTCATGGCACCCGCCTTCGGCGATATCGAGAACGCGTTCCTGGAATGGGCTTCCGCCCGCGGCGACCTTTCGGTGGTCTCGGTCGAGGCCGACAATCGGCTTTCCCTGGTCCTGAACCGGGACCTCGAGCGTGAAGGCGCGGCCCGGGTGGCCCGGGAAGTGGCCTGTGTCTATCGCGACCGGTTGTCCCTCGACGGGGCCGTTGTGGCGACGGTCTGGCCGGCCAGTGGTCCGCAGAACGGATGGATTGTTCAGGTGACCTGTCCTTAGGAGGAGGGGGCGCGCCGGTCCGCTGACACGATCTCGCCGTTGCGCAACAACAGGGTCCGGTCGGAAAGCGGCTCGACAAACCCGACATTCTGTTCGGCGACCAGCACGGCGGAGTCACCGGCAGCCAGCGCGCGCAGGCTGTCCGCCACGGCACCGGTGATGCGCGGCGCCAGACCCAGCGAAGGCTCATCGAGCAGATAGAGTTTCGGCTTGGCCATCAGGGCGCGCCCGATCGCGAGCATCTGCTGCTGTCCACCCGACAGCTGCCATGCGCGATCCGTGGGTCGCGCCGCAAGTTGCGGAAACAGGTCGAAGACCTCTTCCATTCGTGCGGCACGCAGGGCGGGGCGTTCCGGGCCGGCCACCAGCAGGTTCTCCGCGACGGTCATGCCCGGGAATACCCGGCGACCTTCCGGCACCCACGCGATGCCGTTGCGGATGCGGTCTTCGGTGGACTGACCGGAAATGTCCTGTCCGTCGAGATGAATGGCGCCGGTCGATGCGGCGAGACCGATCACGGCGCGTAACAGGCTCGATTTTCCGGCACCATTGGCACCCAGCAGGACGGTGATGTTACCCGCTTTGGCAGACAGGCTGGCACCGGATACGGCTGTAACCCCATTGTGGGTCACGCTCAGGTTTTGAATCTCGAGCCGTGGCGACGTCATAGATCGTTCATCCCGAAATAGGCATCCCGAACCCGCGGATCGGCCAGAGTTTCCGCCGGGGTTGCATCGGCAATCACCCGACCGGCCTCCATGCAAATCAGGCGCGTGGCGAGGGGGCGGAGGAACTCCACATTGTGGTCGATCAGGAGAATTGCGAGACCTTCTCCGGCCAGGCGCGTGCAGATGTCGCTGATTTCCGCCTGTTCGTCCGGTGTCAGCCCGGCGGCCGGCTCGTCGAGAACGAGTATCTGTGGTCCCGTTGCAACCGCCCGGCAGATCTCCACCCTTCGGCGAACACCGTGCGGAAGAGCACCGCACGGCGTCTCAGCATGCTCCAGAAGGCCGAATGGGGCCAGCGCGGCCTCGACTGAAAGACCCGTCCCGTTTCGGGTGTAGCTCTGCGCCGTTTCAACGACATCGCGCACGCGGAGCCCTTCCGGCAGTTGCGGTGTTTGAAAGGTTCGCGCCAGCCCCTTACCTGCGATTCCGTGAGCTGCCTGTGCCGTGATGTCGTCATCACCCAGCTGAATGCGGCCCGTGTCCGGGATCGCCTGGCCGGTCAGGACGTTGGCGAGCGTTGTCTTGCCCGCGCCATTGGGCCCGATCACCCCGGCGATGTCCCCGGATTCGAGATGAAGTGCGACGGCTTCGAGCGCCTGCACTCCGCCATAGCGCTTGGAAAGATTTTCAGCGCTGAGATGTGTGGGCCGGGCCGGCGGAAACGGGACGGGTCCCGGACCTGCCGGTCGACGGGCCGGAGTTCTGCGTTCCGTATCTGCTGCGAGGAGAGAGACGATGCCGTTCGGAGCAAAAACCACGCTGGCCAGCAGCAAAACACCGACAGCCACCAGATAGTATGCGTCCAGGAATCGAAACCATTCCGGCAGATGGGTCAGCAGCAGTGCCCCCAGCACCGCGCCGGCGATCCCGAATCGACCGCCGACAACTGTCATGGTCAGGCAGGTGATCATGACGCCGAACCCGAGTGTGTCCGGCGAAACCACCCGGTTGGTGTGGACGAACAATGCGCCGGCTGCCCCGCCGAAGGCGGCACTGAAAAGAAAGGCGCGCAGGCGCAGCATCCCGGCATCGATCCCGAACGACGGGGCGGCAAGGGGTGTTTCCCGCATGACCGTGAAGGCGGCCACGCGGCGTGGTGTCATCTGTCTGTATGCAACGACCATCGCCAGGCCGACGATGGCCCAGACAATGGCGAGCAGGGGGAGCCCGCGGGTGAAGCTCCACGCACCGATGGTAATCCCGGGAACGCCGGACAGCCCGTTGGCGCCGCCAGTGATCGATTCCCAGTTCACGCCGATCAGAAACAGCAACTGACTGAGCGCAAGGGTGGCCAGCGCAAAATAGTGTGTCTGCAGGCGCAGAACGGGAACCGCGACGATGGCGGCGATGATGGTCGCGACGGCAATCGACAGCGGAAAGGTGAGCAGAAAGCCGGTGCCGAACTGGCTGCCGAGAATGCCCGTGACATAGGCCCCGGTGCCGAAAAAAGCTCCCTGGGCCAGGCTGAGCGCGCCGGCATGCCCGAAGATGAACTGGTAGCCGAGGACGAGGATCACATAGACCCCGGACAGGGTCAGGATGCGCTGGTCGTAGGAGGATGCGAAAAACAGTGCATAGACGGCCAGAGCGACCCCGCCGATGAGCATGAAGCCGGTGCGCCCGGTGATCCGGCCCGTCATGCCCGCACCTGTTGCGGTTCGCCGAACAGACCCTGAGGCCGGACAAACAGGACCAGTAGAACGACGATATAGAGCAGGCCTTCAGCCACCGGCTGGGAGGAGATCGCAGCAACGCCGATCTCGAAAATCGCGATCAGCATCGCACCGGCGGCGGCGCCCCGCAGGCTGCCCCAGCCGCCGATCACGACCGCGATATAGGCCTTCAGAATCAGGCTACCGCCATCGGACGGGCTGATGAAAAACTGATGGGCGAGCAGCAGCCCGGCGGCGCCGGCCAACGCGGTCCCCAGCGCAAAGGCGAGCATGGTGATGCGGGTCAGGCGTATTCCCAGGGCGCGGGCCATCTCCGGGTCCTGCGAACAGGCCCGGAACTGACGTCCGAGCTGGGTTCGTTGCAGGACAAACGCCAGTCCGCCGATCAGTACAATCGCTGTGACGATGATTGCCAGCGACTGGCGGCTGAGGCGGGCGCCCAGAAACTCGAAACTGCCGACACCGATCAGCGCCGGTGCGGTCTGCGGTGCCGCCCCGAAGCCGGCATTGAGGCTATTGGCGATGATAATGCCGACCGCGATGGTGGTGACAAAAACCGATACAGGTGGACGGTTGCGGATCGGCAGATAGGCCAGTGCGCAGATGGCCAGACCCAGCACCGCGGTGACGACAAGCACCCCGGGCAGCAGAATGAGGCCCGGGATACCCAGATCCGGCGGTAGAAACATAGCCAGCGCCACGGCCGCGAAACCGCCGGCCACGACGCTCTCGCCATGGGCGAAATTGACCGCGGTTGTTGCGTTGAGCACCAGAACAAAGCCGATAGCGACCAGCGCATAGGCCGATCCGAGCGCCAGCGCGTTCAGCGCAAGTTGGGCGATGAGCATGGGAAGCGGCTGCTTTTCTCGGCAAGCGGGCTAGAGCGCGCCGGTCAGATTCTCGTAGCGCTTGACGACATCGGGAACCCTGTCGGCCCCGTCATAACAGATGATCACCGCAGAATGGGCCATGTTGCCCTTGCCATCTGATTTGTAGGTCATGGCAAGGCCTTCGTAGTGGGCTGTCTGCAGATGGGTGCGGACTTCATCTGTTGTCTGGGCACCGGCCGCGATCGCGGAGAGAACCATTTTCGCACCGTCATACTGACCGAGCGCAAAAGCGTCCGGTTCACGATCGAAGGAACGGCGATAGGCGTCCACGAAGGTCCGCACATCCTCGCGCGCTTCGGACACCGGCGAGGACCCGGTTTCTGCGCAGACCCCTTTGAGTTCGGCCGGCTCCAGCAGGGCCGCTGTCTCGGGCTGATGCATCGCCGAGCCCGCAATGATGGGAATGTCCAGCCCGAGCGCCCGGGCGTACCGGATGACCAACGCGGTCGGGCCGGAATGCAGATGGAGCAGCAATGTATCCGCGCCGGATTCACGCACCTTGAGCAGCACGGGAAGCATGTCCTTCACCGAAACATCAAGGGCTTCCTGAAACACCGGAGATGCGCCGAGCTGCTTCAGATTTGCGTCCAGTTCCGCGCGCCCGCTCTGACCATAGGCCGTGGTCTGAGAGATGATTGCCGGGCGTGTCGCGCCCAGCTCCTCCACGGCGTAGCGTGCCTGCGCGGCTTTCACCACCACATCTCCCGGAAAAAAGCGGAACACGTTGGGGCTGCCGAGTTCTGTGATCTTCGCTGTCCCCGAGACGGTCACCAGCGGAATTCCGAATTCATCCGCCAGCGGAATCAGTGCCAGCATCTGCGTGCCGAGCATGGGTGCAATGACGCTCACCACATCGGCGGCATCGACGGCGCGCTCGAACGCGTTGATGGCGATTTCCGGTGACGTGGCGGTGTCGGTGACACTGAATGCGACGTCTGCACCTGCCAGAGCCAGTTCGGCGCCATTCTGCTGGCTTGTTCCCTCGAGCGACAGAAACCCGGTGATAGGCACCAGTATCGGTATGCGCAAAGGCTCGGCCTGAGCCGATGTTGCGGACAGAATGAGAAACAGGGTGGTGACGTGTATCGCCGGGAAACGGCGCAGCAGGCTCGACATCGGAAACTCCCGACTATCGATCCGGGTCTGTGGGGCGGTGGAGGGCCTTTGGAAGACCACCGCAACAACTCCCTCCGCCGGCATGATCCGGATCAGGTGAATGGGTCTGTTCTCAGCCCGGAAGGTTCAGGGCACCCCAGTATTACGGTAGCCGAACGATGGGATGGTTGCTGGAGAGAGTCAAGGCGCGCGCTCAGTTCGTCTTCTCGATATTCAGAAAGCGTGTGCCATCGAAGGCCGTGAAGTGTCCGCCCAGCAGGGGATGTGCGATCTGGGACGGGTCGGGTTCTTCCAGCAGGTTCCGTTCCGCCACATAGGTGGTGTGCAGGGCGTCATGGACCATCACGTGATACCAGGGCGCATCCTTGGGCGGTCGGGATCGCGCAACCTGCTCGTACCACTGGTCGGTGCCGCTATAGACCGGGTCCACATCGAAAATCACGCCGCGATAGTCGAACAGCGCGTGGCGGACCAGTTGCCCGATGTGGAATTTGGCAGCAGGGAGGGACATGCGGGTGATCTAGCGGTCGGTCGGTTTTCGCTGCGCGTCCCGGTCCACATAGGCGTAAACCGCCTCGGCCGTGGCGACCAGATTGTCGTCGCTGTCGTGCACCTCGGCCGAGGCAAAATAGATGCGCCGGCCGGCCCGCACGACTTTCGCCGTGCAGATAATCGTGCCGGTCTTGGCGCGACCGACGAAATTGACTGTCAGAGAAACAGTGACATTGCCACGGCGCTTCTCGGGATCGGGTTCGTAAACACCGCAGAATCCGGTGGCGGCATCGATCAGCGTCGCGGTTACGCCACCATGCAGGCCGCCCTGCCGGTTCTTGTGGCGGTCATCGAGATCGACGGAGATTTGGGCGAACCCGTCGCGCCAGTCGATCAGGCGAAAGCCCAGTTCGCCATTCAGGCCTTCGGTCAGGTCACGTGCTTCGAAGTCGGACATATTGCTTTCAGGTCTTGTGGTCTTGGAAGCCGCAGATATGCCCGATCTGGTGCCCGTGAGCAAATTGCGCTGGTTCACCGGGGTTCACGGGAATGTTGGACCAAATAGGTTGATTGCGGCCGGCTTCGCTCCAGATTCACCGGTATGAGAAGTTCATTCGAAAAACTGACCCGCCGGCGTTTTCTCGGAACAGCCGGCGCCACGACCCTGGCTCTTGGGGTCGGGATACAGCCGCGCATTGCCTTTTCGGCAAACGGCCCGCTTTCGGCAAACGGCCCGATGCATTTGCGACAGATTCCATCGACAGGTGAGAAAATACCGGTGATCGGCATGGGGACATGGGTTACTTTCAATGTCGGCGAAGATGCCCGAACGCGCGCTGCGCGGGCCGAGGTGCTGAAGACGTTCTTCGATCTTGGCGGCGGTATGGTGGACTCGTCCCCCATGTACGGGTCCGCCGAAGATGTGATCGGTTGGTCCCTGAAGCATCTTAAGGCGAACGGCGCAAACACCGATGGCCTGTTCTCGGCGACCAAGGTCTGGACACCCGTCTTCGAGGATGGCGAAGCCCAGATGGCGGAGTCGCGGGCGCTGTGGGGGCTGAACCGTTTCGACCTGATGCAGGTCCACAACTTGGTGGACTGGGAAGAACATCTCGAGACGCTGGCAGCGGACAAGCAGGCCGGCCGGCTACGCTATGTGGGGATCACGACATCACACGGTCGGCGACACCGCGAGTTCGCGGAGATCATGGAAAGCCGGCCGCTCGATTTTGTGCAGTTTACCTACAATATTCTCGACCGCGAGGCCGAAGACCGCTTGCTGCCGCTGGCCGCTGAACGCGGGATCGGGGTGATCGTCAATCGGCCGTTCCGGCGCAAGTCACTCATCAACCAGTTTGCGGGCAAGTCACTGCCCGATTGGGCGCCGGAGATCGGCTGTACGAGCTGGCCGCAGTTTTTGCTGAAATTCGTGGTGTCCCATCCGGCGGTGACCTGCGCAATCCCGGCAACCTCGCAAGTGGCGCATATGGTGGAAAACATGGGTGTCGGTCATGGTCCCATGCCCGACGCGGCGATGCTTACACGCATGGTAAGCTACGTGGAGTCGCTCTAGGCGCGACGCCTTGCCGGGTGAGTTTCGAATGCTCCCGTTCACCATCGAAACCTATTTCTCGACCATCGTGCAGTACAATCTGGCGATCTGGCCCGCGCCGTTGCTGGGCATGGCGCTGGCATTGGCAGCACTGGTTCTGGTCGGGCGGACCCATGCGGCCCGCGCGCGATGGATCGGCATGATTTTGCTGGTTGGCTGGTTGTGGGCGGGTGTCGGGTTCCATCTGTTCCAGTTTTCGCAGATCAACTTCGCGGCCCCCGTCTATGCCGGATTGTTTGTGATGCAGGCCGTTCTGATCGGCTGGCTGTGTGTGGTGCGCAATGCGCTGTCGTTCCGGTTTGCCGCGAACCTGCCCGGTGCCGTGGCGCTGTTTCTGGCCGTTCTGGCATTGCTGATCTGGCCGCTTGTCGGTTTCAGCGCGGGTGCGGGACTTCCCGCTGCCCTCGTCTTCGGGGCAGACCCGACGGCCACGGTTTTGCTGACACTGGCGCTCTGGCTCCTGGCCTGTGGTCCGGGCCTCCTGTGGTTGTCGGTTGTTCCGGTGCTGTGGACCTTTTTGGATGGCGCGACGTTTCTAGCGCTGGGGGCACCCTTCGGATTGGTTTTCCCGGTCTTGGGACTTGTCGTTGTCCCGCTCTTGGTGTTGAAACGACAGGCCGAGAGATCCAATGGCTCAGGAAGAGAATGAATGTCCGATTCCCATAACACCGAACTGCGGCGGGCGCGTCCGGCCATCGAGGCGCTCGAAGGCTCGCGCATCCGGCAGGTGGCCGAAAGCAATATCGGACGTGAGGATGTGATCGCGTTGTGGTTCGGTGAACCGGATCTGCCAACCCCGGACTACATCAAGAAGGCTGCGGCAGACGCGCTTTCCGACGATCATGTGTTCTATGCACAGAACCGCGGGATTCCGCCGCTGCGCGAGACTATCGCGACCTACTCGACCGATCTTATCGGCCGCGAGATCGGGATCGACCGCATTACGGTCAGCGCTTCGGGCATGGCGGCGATCATGCTGGTCTCCCAGGCCCTGGTGGATGCGGGCGACAATGTTCTGATTATCGGGCCGCTCTGGCCGAATTGTGCCGGCACGGTCGAGGTGATGGGCGGAGAGGCGCGTATGGTTCCGCTGCGCTCCGACGAGCACGGGGCCTGGCATCTCGACATGAATGATATTGTGGCGGCCTGCGACGACCGTACCCGTGGGATCTATGTCAATTCACCGGGCAATCCCACCGGCTGGGTGATGGAAACCGAGCAGCAGCGTGAGTTGCTGTCCTTTGCGCGCGAACGGGGTGTCTATGTCGTGTCCGACGAGGTCTATGTCCGGCTGATCTATGACCGGGCCCGTGCGCCGTCCTTCCTCGATATTGCCGAGAGTGATGATCGCGTGATCGTAGTGAACAGCTTCTCCAAGTCCTGGTCGATGACCGGCTGGCGGCTCGGCTGGCTGACCCATCCCCCCGATCTTGGCCCGATCTTTTCCAAGCTGAACGAGTTCAATGTCGCTTCGCCCACCACCTTCGTGCAGCATGCCGGGGTCGTGGCCATGCGCGATGGTGAACCCTTTGTGCAGGAGATGGTCGAACGCTATCGGCGAAATCGTGATCTTGTGTTTCAGCGCCTCGCTGGAATGTCACGCGTGCGGCTCGCCCGCCCGGAAGGCGCGTTTTATGCCTTTTTCGCGGTCGATGGCATGACCGACAGCGTGGCCTATGCCAAGCAGCTGATCGCCGAGACGGGGGTCGGTATGGCCCCGGGCCGTGCCTTCGGCGAATCCGGCGAAGGCTGGCTGCGGTTGTGTTTCGCGTCCGATGCAGAAACCCTATCAACGGCGCTCGACCGGCTGGAACCGGCGCTGTCATGATATCCGGAACGGGGGAGAAATTTCGATGAAAGTCGTGATCACCGGTGGAACCGGCATGCTGGGCCGCAGGCTCGCCATGCGGATACTGGCCAAACCCGAGCTTCTCGGCCCCGATGGGGCACCGCGCGCGGTGGACAAGGTGGTTCTGTTCGATGCGTTCGAACCTGCCGAGCCTGCGCCGGACGATCCGCGTGTGGAGTTGGTGACCGGCGATATTGGCGACCGGGACACGGTGGACGATCTGATCGATGGTGAAACCGACGCGGTGTTTCATTTTGCCGCCGTGGTCAGTGGCGGCGCGGAAGCGGATTTCGATCTCGGCTATGCGGTCAATCTGGATGGCGGGCGCAATGTGCTCGAAGCTGCACGGCGCACCGGACGTTGCCCCAAGATCATCTTTACCAGTTCACTGGCCGTCTATGGTGGTGAGCGCTCCATTGACGATTCAACCGCCCTGACGCCGCAGACCTCCTATGGTGCTCAGAAGGCGATCGGTGAGTTGCTGGTCAATGACTATACCCGCAAGGGATTCGTCGATGGCCGGACCCTGCGCCTGCCCACCATCGTGATCCGGCCGGGAAAACCGAATGCAGCGGCATCCGGTTTCGCCAGTTCGATCCTGCGGGAACCGCTTCAGGGGGATATGGTCGATAATCTGGTCGATCCCGGAACCCGGATGTTGATCCTGTCGCCCAAGCGCGCGGTGCAGGCGTTCATCGATGTGCACAATGTCGAGGGCGCGAAGCTGGGGATGAACCGTGCGGTGATGATGAACGGCATCTCACCCAAGATCGGAGAGATGCTCGACGCCTTGCGTGCCTATGCCGGTGATACGGTGGCGGACAGGGTCTCCCATGCGCCGGACGAACTCATTCAGCAGATCGTGGACAGCTGGCCGTGGTATGCCGACGGTGCGCGTGCGCGCGAGCTCGGAATGACGCCGGATGCATCGGTGACCGAGATTATCGAGACCTTCGTGGAGGAGGAGCTCGGCGGAAATTTCGTGCGATAGCAGGTGCTTTCGGGTTCAGGCGTCAACTTCCAGCAGCGCGGTGATCGGAATGTCGAGATGTTCGCGTCCGCCCAGGCCTTCAAGCTCGATGATGAAAGCCGCCGCCCGGACGTCGGCGCCGACCTGACGGAGCAGGGTCAAGGCACCGCCGGCTGTTCCACCGGTGGCGAGCAGATCGTCGAGGATGACCACTCGCTGACCGGCCTGGATGGCATCGGATTGCAGCTCGACCGTATCCGAGCCGTATTCCAGATCGTAGGTGTGGGAGATTGTCTCACCGGGAAGCTTCCCGGATTTCCGCGCCATCACGAAGCCGCATCCCAGCTGCAGGGCCAGCGGAGCGG